>NZ_JBGDOX010000001.1:0-989729 GCF_046558195.1 Salmonella sp. 5800
TAACGAAGTTTGATGCAAATGTCAGATCGTATGCGCCTGTTAGGGCGCGGCTGGTAAGAGAGCCTTACAGGCGCATCAGAAAAACCTCCGGCTATGCCGGAGGATATTTATTTATACGTTTTGATTGGCGCTCTGTTTCTGAAACAATTCGCGGAATACCGGATAAATATCCTCCTGATCGCGAATATGCTGCATGGCGAAGTTATCGAACGTCGCCTGCAGATGTTCATACTCGCGCCATAAGGTCTGGTGGGCGCGGCGGGTAATCTCAATATAGCTGTAATAGCGCACTACCGGCAGCAGCTTTTTCGCCAGAATCTCATGACACAGCGGTGAATCGTCGGCCCAGTTATCACCGTCTGACGCTTGCGCCGCATAGATGTTCCACTGACCGGGGTCGTAGCGCTCTTTAACTACTTCGTCCATGAGTTTAAGCGCGCTGGAGACAATCGTCCCCCCGGTCTCTTGCGAATAAAAGAACTCATGTTCATCCACTTCCTTCGCCTGGGTATGGTGGCGGATATAAACCACTTCTACGTTCTTATACGTTCGGCTCAAAAACAGATAAAGCAGAATGTAAAAACGCTTGGCCATATCTTTGGTTGCCTGGTCCATCGAACCCGAGACGTCCATCAGACAGAACATCACCGCCTGGCTGGAGGACTCAGGTCGTTTTTCATAATTTTTATAGCGTAAATCAAAAGTGTCGATAAACGGCACTCGCTCGATTTTAGCCCGTAGTTCGGCAATCTCCCGACGTAACCGCTCCTCTTCAAGCAGTTGCGCTGGTTCGCTGTGGCTGATGGTCTCCAGTTCCGTTTCCAGGGCGTGCAGTTCGCGGCGTTTTCCTGCCGTCATTGCTGTACGGCGCGCCAGAGAGTTTTGTAGCGAACGTACCACGCTGATATTGGCCGGTACGCCGTTTGAGGTGAAACCGGCGCGGTGAGTTTTATACTCGTTAAGCTGGCGATGCTGGTTTTTTTTCAGATTAGGCAGCGCTAAATCTTCAAAGAGCAGATCCAGATACTCATCTTTTGAAATCTGAAAAACAAACTCATCCTGGCCTTCGCCGTCCTGGCTGGCCTGACCTTGACCGCTGCCGGAACCGCCGCCGCCACCACCTTGCGGACGCTCAATGCGATCATTCTGGATAAAGTGATCGTTACCTGGATGGACGCGATGGCGCAGACCGCCGCGCCCCTGATGAAACATCGGTTCGCTAATATCATCGGTTGGAATAGAGACGGACTCTCCGCTGTCGACATCGGTCACAGAGCGTTTATTAATCGCTTCGGAAATCGACTGCTTAATTTGTGCTTTATAACGACGCAAAAAGCGCTGGCGATTCACCGTGCTTTTATTTTTGCCGTTAAGACGTCGGTCTATGAACCAGGTCATATGCCCCCCGTACTGCCAACTGAGCGCCTGTTCTGTCAGTGCCGGATAGCGCTAACGCTTAGCCAGTCTACAGAACATTACTTTGTAGGCCCGGTAAGCGCAAGCGCCACCGGGCATTAATATCACGACGATTTACGCACGCGCAGGTACCACTCGCACAGCAAACGAACCTGCTTACGGGTATACCCTTTCTCCATCATCCGATCGACAAAGTCGTCATGCTTTTTCTGCTCGTCAGTCGACGTTTTGGCGTTAAAAGAAATGACCGGCAACAGCTCTTCAGTATTAGAGAACATTTTTTTCTCAATCACCGTGCGCAGCTTCTCGTAACTGGTCCAGTTTGGATTACGGCCGCTATTGTTGGCTCTGGCGCGCAGGACAAAGTTTACTATCTCATTACGGAAATCTTTCGGGTTACTGATACCCGCTGGTTTTTCAATTTTTTCCAGTTCGGCGTTCAGCGACTCGCGATCGAACAGTTGACCGGTATCCGGGTCGCGATACTCCTGATCCTGAATCCAGAAATCCGCATAAGTCACGTAACGATCAAAAATGTTTTGCCCGTACTCAGAATAAGATTCGAGATAGGCCGTCTGGATCTCCTTGCCGATAAATTCGGCGTATTTCGGGATCAGATAGCCTTTCAGGAACTCCAGATAACGTTCAGCCTGCTCCTGCGGGAACTGCTCACGCTCGATTTGTTGTTCCAGAACGTAGAACAGATGTACCGGGTTTGCCGCCACTTCCGCATGGTCGAAGTTGAATACGCGGGAGAGGATCTTAAAGGCGAATCGGGTGGAGAGACCGTTCATCCCTTCGTCCACGCCCGCATAGTCGCGATACTCCTGGTACGATTTGGCTTTGGGGTCGGTATCTTTCAGGCTTTCACCGTCATAAACGCGCATTTTCGAGTAAATACTGGAATTTTCCGGCTCTTTCAGGCGGGAAAGGATCGAGAAACGCGAAAGCGTTTCCAACGTGCCCGGCGCGCAGGGCGCATGAGTCAGCTCGCTATGATTAAGTAGTTTCTCGTAGATTTTGATCTCTTCGGAGATTCGCAGGCAATAAGGCACCTTCACAATATAGACACGGTCAAGGAACGCTTCGTTATTTTTATTGTTACGGAAAGTCACCCATTCAGATTCGTTTGAGTGGGCAAGTATGATGCCATTAAAGGGCAGAGCAGAAATACCTTCCGTACCATTGTAGTTACCTTCCTGAGTTGCGGTCAGCAAGGGGTGCAGCACCTTAATAGGCGCTTTAAACATCTCGACGAACTCCATGATCCCCTGGTTAGCGCGGCACAGCGCGCCAGAGTAACCATACGCATCCGGATCGTTCTGGGCGTGATGTTCGAGTTTACGAATATCCACCTTGCCGACCAGCGCCGAAATATCCTGGTTGTTTTCATCGCCGGGTTCCGTTTTGGCGATGGCAATCTGCTCCAGAATGGAGGGCCAGACTTTCACCACGCGGAATTTAGTAATATCGCCGCCAAACTCATGCAGGCGTTTGGCCGCCCACGGGGACATAATCGTACCGAGATAGCGGCGCGGAATACCGTACTCTTTTTCCAGAATCTGCGCGTCTTCCTGCGGATTAAACAGGCATAACGGATGATCGTTGACCGGACTACGCTCGCCGTTGGCGCTTAAAACATAAATTGGCACGCGCTGCATTAGCGATTTCAGCCGTTCAGCGAGCGATGATTTGCCACCCCCCACAGGTCCCAGCAAATAGAGAATTTGCTTCTTCTCTTCCAGCCCTTGCGCCGCATGTTTCAGATAAGAGACAATCTGTTCAATCGCGTCTTCCATGCCGTAAAACTCTTCAAACGCAGGATAGCGAGCAATAACCCGGTTGGAGAAGAGTCGGGAAAGTCGGGGTTCCTGGGCAGTGTCGACCATATTAGGCTCGCCGATAGCCATTAATAGCCGCTCTGCCGCGTTGGCATAAGCACTGCGATCTTGCCGACAAATGGTAAGAAAATCCTGCAGTGTGAACTCTTCGTCCTTGGCAGCTTCGTAACGCTGGCGATAGTGATCGAATATATTCATGATATGCCATCCTTTCGTTTTTTCGCACATGTTAAGAGCCGTTCATATGAATAGTAGAGGCTCCCGGAAGAGGTAGACTGAACGCCGTCTCTGCTAAGCAAAAAAAGCAACTCTCATGCCATTTTATTGGTCAGAAGATCAACGTGTCCGGTGATACACCTTCTTAACATTAAGCGTAGATGGCATTTGCAAAACTTGCCTGTACGCGTCAGTGGATTTCGATGACATATCAATAACTCATCAGGTAGAAAAGGCTGGTGGATATCAGAAAAAGCGTTCCCGGTCACATAACGATCATCAGCCGATCATCTGAAAATAATCGGTGATGGTGATATTAAACGGTTACATTGTGTAAAATAGTTGGGCTTACAGGTATTGGCGGTTACACTTTTGCCGCAGAACATTTGAATAAGGAATTATGGATTGTGACCAAACTTAAACTTCTGGCTCTTGGCGTGTTTATTGCAACATCCGCCAGCGTTGCGCACGCTGAAAGCAACCTGACGTTGGGCGCAGGCGTTGGTGTGGTTGAACACCCTTATAAAGATTACGATAGCGATGTTTATCCGATACCGGTCATCGCTTATGAAAGCGAAAACTTCTGGTTCCGTGGTCTGGGCGGCGGGTATTACTTGTGGAATGACAATGCCGATAAGTTGTCAATCATGGCATACTGGTCCCCGATGTACTTCAAACCGGGCGACAGCGATGATCATCAGTTGCGTCGTCTGGACAGGCGTAAAAGTACTATGATGGCGGGCGTTTCTTACGCGCATCACACCCAGTATGGATTCCTGCGTACCTCACTGGCAGGGGATACGTTGGATAACAGTAACGGTATTGTCTGGGATCTGGCCTGGCTTTATCGGTATACCAATGGCGGGCTGACCTTAACGCCAGGTATCGGGGTTGAATGGAATAGCGAGAACCAGAACGATTACTATTACGGCGTATCACGTAAAGAATCTTCGCGTAGCGGCCTGCGCGGCTATAACCCGAACGATAGCTGGAACCCGTATCTTGAACTGAGCGCTAACTATAATTTCGCCGGTAACTGGAGCGTATATGGTACTGCGCGCTACACCCGTCTGTCGGATGAAATTACCGATAGCCCGATGGTGGATAAATCCTGGACCGGTATCCTTTCTACTGGCGTGACCTATAGATTCTGATTGATTGAATTTGCCAGAAAAACCATGACAAAGCCTGCGTTATGCAGGCTTTGTGCTGTCTGAAACGCGAACATGGCGGCTTGCATAAATGCGCTGTTGACCGGGTATGGCGCAGCCTTATGTGATTTATACTTTGTTACATCAATTTAAAAAACTAGCCTTTTATATGAAAAATCCAGGTGATTACAACTGCGCTAACAATTAGCGTAATAATTGTTGCAATGCTGGCTGATATCGCCCTGTCACGTCCCGCTTATGCTATACCCATTCTTCACAGCGAGTAAGACGAATGAGCATAGTATTCAATACCGTAGCCAAGCCCAGCGGCAGTCTGTGTAACTTATCGTGCAAGTACTGTTTCTATCTTGATAAACCCCGGGGCCAGCGCGTCATGTCTGACGATGTGCTGGAGACGTATATCCGCCGGGTAATTGATGATACGCCATCCTCAGAGGTCTCGTTTTGTTGGCAGGGGGGAGAGCCGACGCTATGCGGTCTTTCTTTTTACCAAAAAGTGGTGCGCTTGCAGCAACGCTATGCCAACGGCAAAACTATTTACAACAGTCTGCAAACCAATGGCGTATTAATCAATGAAGAATGGGCGGCTTTCTTTGCGCAGCACCAGTTCCTGATTGGTATATCGATTGATGGGCCGCAAGTCGTTCATGATAATTACCGGAAAACGCCGTCAGGGCGGGCGTCTTTTTCCCGTGTCGTTAATGCTATCCGCCTTCTGCAGGCAAATGATGTCGAGTTCAACACGCTCACTGTCGTGAATGATGTGTCATGCCGTCATGGCAACGCTATTTATCATTTTTTGACGCAGGAATTGGAAAGTAAACACCTGCAATTTATTCCCATTGTTGAGCCGCTCGCGCAAAAAACGCAGCGTTCTTTGACGTTATCTGACAATGAGGATTCGCCTTCGCTGATGCCCTTTTCCGTCACGCCTGAAGGGTGGGGCGCCTTTATGTGCGATGTTTTTGATCAATGGATACGTCACGATGTCGGACGCATATTCGTACAGCTTTTTGACAACTTACTTGGCGTCTGGATGGGGGAGCCCGCCACGCTTTGTACGATGCAGTCGACCTGCGGGCAAAGTTTGCTGGTGGAGCAGAATGGCGACGTGTTTAGCTGTGACCATTTTGTTTTTCCCGCCTATAAACTGGGCAATCTGCAGCAACACTCTTTAGAAGAAATGGCGGCTTCTTCTTTTCAGCAGCAGTTTGGCGCGGCTAAAGCAAACCTTTCCTCACGCTGCCAGAACTGTACGTGGCGCTTTGCCTGTCACGGCGGTTGTCCGAAACATCGAATTTGCATGGACGGCGGCGAACGGCAAAATTATCTCTGTAAAGGATATCTGGAGTTCTTTCAACATGTGACGCCCTATATGAATGTGATGCGTCAATTATTACTGAATCAGCGACCCGCCGCGCATATTACCCGCATCGTCGACATGATTGCGGATGACGTTCGTCAGTGACAAGAAAATCGCCCCCTTGCGCGGTATGATGCCGGACATTACCGTAGGGTCTAAGAGTCCTGTATTGTTTTACCGTCGAGTGACATTGAAAAGGAAATGAAATCAGTGAAAAACGTAACGTTTTGCGGGCAGGTGACGCTTCCTGCCATCGGACAGGGAACATGGTATATGGGCGAGCGCGCGGATCAACGTCAGCGCGAGGTTTCGGCGCTGCGTGCGGGGCTGGATTTGGGGTTGCGCCTTATTGATACGGCGGAAATGTATGCCGACGGCGGGGCGGAAAAGGTCGTGGGCGAGGCGCTGGCAGGGCGACGCGATGAGGCATTTCTGGTGTCAAAAGTGTACCCGTGGAACGCTGGCGGCCAGAAGATAGTTGCCGCCTGTGAGGAAAGCCTGCGTCGTCTGAAAACAGATTATCTCGATCTCTATCTATTGCACTGGGCCGGAAACTTTTCATTCGAAGAGACCGTTGAAGGTATGGAGCGGCTAATCGCGCAGGGGAAAATTCGCCGTTGGGGAGTCTCTAATCTTGCTTATGACGATATGCAGGCGCTGTGGCGCATCCCTGGGGGACAGCAATGCGCGACAAATCAGGTGCTCTATCATCTGGCGTCACGCGGTATTGAGTATGATTTATTGCCGTGGTGTCAACAACAGCGAATGCCAGTGATGGCCTATAGCCCGCTGGCGCAGGCTGGCCGGTTACGTAGCGGTTTACTGAATCATCCGGTGGTGAATGAAATTGCGCAAGCGCATAACGCTACGGCGGCGCAAATCTTACTGACGTGGGTGATTGCGCATCCGGGCGTAATGGCGATCCCGAAAGCCGGAAGTACAGAACACGTGAAGCAAAATGCGGCGGCGCTTGAGATCGCCTTGTCAGCAAACGAACTTGCCTTACTGGACAACGCCTGGCCTGCGCCAAAAGGGAAAACCGCGTTGGATATGGTGTGACGCCGGATAAAATGTGTAAGCGCCGCCATCCGGCAAGTCATGCCTGATGGCGGCTGACGCCTTCCAGAGTCTATAGCAACGCCGTTATCCATTCACTTTTAGCGTTTAGCGACGCAGATAGTCTGCGCCAGACGAGAGGGTTTTTCTTCTGTGGCTTGTTGCGGCGCAGTAGCGTAAACCGTTTCAACGCAGACAAACGTTTTATAGCCGTCATCCGGCATGTCGCCCATGCTGACGGATAACGCCGGGCCAGGGTTCCAGCCTACGACGTTAAGGTGATGGTGGTGGACCACATCAATCGTGCGGTTTAATGTCGCATCGTGGATCACGCTACATGCTTCAGGATTGAGGTAAACGCGATCGGTACGGTCCGGAAAGGTTTGTATACCGTCGGCCAGGACATCTTCTTTAGCGTCGTTAACTTTATCAATAAACCGATCGCCGAGTCCGCTGACCTTAACGTTGGCGATGTCGCCAACGTTAAAATAGCTGTGGAGCGCGGATGTGGTTGCAAACTCGCCATGCGCTTCCAGTTCAATTTCACAGGTTTTGCCCACTTTAAAACGTGCCAGCAGCGTGAAATCGTGCGGCCAGTATTTCCGGGTGGCCTCACTGCTTTGCAGCTCAAATGTCAGCATTACGCCATTATCATCTTCATTATGCGCTTTTAGCGCCCACGGTAGATTACGCGCAAAGCCGTGTGACGGCAGACCCTGTTGAGCCGCAGGTCCAAACCAGGGCCAGCAGATCGGTACGCCGCCGCGTAGCGCCACGCCGGTTTTGAAAGGCGTATTATTACTGAGCCATAATACCTCTTCCTCGCCAACGGGTTTCCAGGAGAGAAGGTGCGCGCCCTGTAATGCAAAAGAGGCTTTAACCTGCGGATGGTCAACGACGATCAGATCCAGGTCATCAAGCTGACGACGGGAAAGGACAGGGGTAAGCTGTTCGATAACCGGGAGGGCAAAAATTTTATTAATCATTACGCAATCCTCTTAACCCTAAATAATTCGAGTTGCATGACAAGGCGCTTGTGCCTTGACCAGTGCTTGCGCTGGCCCGTAGAGGCGGGGCCGCAGGCCGAGTAACGCGGCAAGTGAACGACAAATTCATCGGGAACGAATTTGAACAACCGTAGGTAACCTACGGCCAGGGACATCCCTGATTCATCCCGATAAGTTCGACTTCCGTCAGTGATTCGGGTGAGAAAGCATAGCCAACACACCTGCAACTTGAAGTATGACGGGTATATCTTTAAGCAAAAAAAAGAGCGACCTGAGTCGCTCTTACCAATGACTGTGTCATCTCAACTTATTTGGAGATGTGAGCAATCAGGTCCAGTACTTTGTTGGAGTAACCGGTTTCGTTATCGTACCAGGAGACCAGTTTCACGAAGTTGTCGTTCAGCGCGATGCCTGCTTTAGCATCGAACACGGAAGTGCATACTTCGCCGTTGAAATCGGTAGATACAACGTCGTCTTCGGTGTAACCCAGAACGCCTTTCATTTCGCCTTCGGCAGCAGCTTTAACAGCAGCTTTGATCTGCTCGTAGGTAGCCGCTTTTTCCAGACGAACGGTCAGGTCAACAACGGATACGTTCGGAGTCGGAACGCGGAACGCCATACCGGTCAGTTTGCCATTCAGTTCAGGCAGTACTTTACCTACCGCTTTAGCAGCGCCAGTAGAGGACGGGATGATGTTCTGAGATGCGCCGCGGCCGCCGCGCCAGTCTTTGTGAGACGGGCCGTCAACGGTTTTCTGGGTTGCGGTAGTCGCGTGAACAGTGGTCATCAGACCTTCGATGATGCCGAAGTTGTCGTTGATAACTTTAGCCAGCGGTGCCAGGCAGTTGGTGGTGCAGGAAGCGTTGGAAACGATGTCCTGGCCTTCGTATTTGTCAAAGTTAGCGCCTTTAACAAACATTGGGGTGTTGTCTTTAGACGGACCCGTCAGAACCACTTTTTTCGCGCCAGCGGTGATGTGTTTACGCGCGGTTTCGTCAGTCAGGAAGATACCGGTAGCTTCAGCCACTACGTCAACACCAACTTCGTCCCATTTCAGGTTAGCCGGATCGCGTTCAGCGGTAACACGGATTTTTTTACCGTTAACGATCAGATGACCGTCTTTCACTTCAACAGTACCGTCGAAACGGCCGTGAGTGGAGTCATATTTCAGCATGTATGCCATGTACTCTGCGTCTAACAGGTCGTTGATTGCAACGATCTCGATGTCAGAACGTTTCTGAGCAGCACGGAAAACAATGCGACCGATACGGCCAAAACCGTTGATACCTACTTTGATAGTCATATATTCCACCAGCTATTTGTTAGTGAATAAAAGGTTGCCTGTAAAATTACAAAAACCTTACGCAGCGTCAAGCGGAATCGTGTCAATCATTGCGACAAATCAATCCTCTGCACAACCTTTGCGCGGCTGATTCGCCTCACTCTTCCTTTCGGCTTGAAACCACATGGGGGCGCCGCCCCGAATTTTAAAGGGCAACCGAGATAATAATGTGACATCAGTCACGATTCGTGAGCCGCCATTTCGCAATGATCAAGTTTAGAACAAAAGTTGGTACTGAGGTGTTAATGTTTTGTTAGAATCGGTCAGGCAATGTGAGCACGTTTAAAGTGAGATGTGAGCAAATGGCTAACCAACCTTCAGCAGAAGAACTCAAGAAAAAATTGTCCGAAATGCAATTCTATGTGACGCAGGATCGTGGCACAGAACCGCCATTTACCGGACGCCTGCTACATAATAAACGTGATGGGGTTTATCACTGCCTGGTCTGTGATACGCCGCTTTTTCACTCCCACACCAAATACGATTCAGGCTGCGGCTGGCCTAGCTTTTACCAGCCTGTCAGCGAAGAGGCGATTCGTTACATAGACGATTTTTCCCATGGCATGCAGCGTGTCGAAATTCGTTGCGGTAACTGCGATGCGCATCTCGGACACGTTTTCCCGGACGGGCCGCAGCCAACCGGTGAGCGCTATTGCGTTAACTCGGCCTCGCTGGCCTTTTCTGACGAGAAAAACGGCGATCAACTGAAAGGCTGAAAAAACGATTCAGCAAATTATTCCACAGGAGCGGACACATCATGAATCTTGATGAGATCATTAACAGCATGACGCCGGAAGTGTATCAACGTTTATCCACCGCCGTTGAGCTGGGTAAATGGCCGGATGGCGTGGCGTTGACGCCGGAACAGAAAGAAAACAGCCTACAGCTGGTGATGCTATGGCAGGCGCGGCACAATACCGAAGCGCAACATATGACGATCGATACTCACGGTCAGATGGTGATGAAAAGCAAGCAGCAGCTTAAAGCGGATTTCGGTATTACGTCAAAGCCGATTGCGACATTGAAAATGCAGTAACGGCAGCCGGATAAGAGGTAGCCGCCATCCGGCGGTTTCATTGCCAATGCGTTGTGCTTACCGGGCCTGCTCATTGCTGCCAGACACAGGCCCGCCATATTTTTACGAATAACGCTTAATGTCCAGCGAGTCCGCCAGCTGTTTCGCTAACTGATTATTGTCATCGGCGGCCTATTCCCAGAACATTGCGCCAGCCAGCCCGCGCTTTTTAATCTGTTTTGTTAGAAGCGCTCTCCAGCCTGCGTTGAGCTTTGCCTGGTAGCGACGCTGACGTGACGTATCCGGCCCAAAGATCTATGCAATGGTCTCACCGTTGCGTGATGTATTGACCGGATACGATACCTGCTCCGCTACCTGGCGACAGCCTGGCCCTGCGTCTCTTCCCAGTCTGCCAGCGTATACAGCGTCGCGCCTGCTGCCGCCATCTCCATAAACGCGTGTGCGCTATCCTGCGGGTGAATATTCACGCCGCGACAGCCATCGGTGATAACGTTAACGGCATAGCCCAACTCTAGCGCATCCAGCACCGTAAATTTTACGCAGTAATCGGTCGCCAACCCCATCACGATAAGCTCGGTAACGTCATGCTCGCGAAGCCAGGTATCAAGGGTAGTTTTCTGCCGATGTTCGTTGTCAAAAAACGCGCTGTAGCTATCAATCAGCGGGTTTTCACCCTTATAGATGCAGGCGTCAATCGCATGTTGGTTAAGCAGGGGATGTAACGCCGCGCCGTCGGTATGTTGAACGCAGTGATCCGGCCAGAGCGTTTGCGGCAGCCCGTCCAGCTTTCCCTGACTATAGGGTTCCGCCTGATGCTGGCTGGCGAAGCTGCCATGCTGCGCGGGATGCCAGTCCTGGCTGGCCAGCACCGGAATCTGCCGGGGCTGGCACCAGTCAATAAGAGCGTTGGCGATGTCGATGGTGCTGTCGCCTTCCGCTACAGCCAGCGCGCCGCCGGCGCAAAAGTCATTTTGCAAGTCGACCAGTAATAAGGCCCGGTTTGTCATTATCTTCTCCTTGTCGTCGGGATTTTTTAATCATCCGGCGTCAATTCACCACGCAAGTTTTGCGCCATCGCGCTACGAATCGCCTGAGTGTCCAGACCCTGGCTTAACAAATAATGCAGTTTGGTTAAGGTGGCTTCGACGGTCATATCGGCACCGCCAATCACGCCAGCGTGCGCCAGCGCATTACCGGTAGCGTACCCGCCCATATTGACTCGCCCTGACATGCATTGCGTCAGGTTAACCACCACGATGCCACGCGAACTGGCCTCTTTCAGCTCCTGTAAAAACGCTTTATTTTGCGGCGCGTTGCCTACGCCATAAGAGCGCAGAATCAGCGCTTTTACCGGCTGACGCAGAAAGTTACGTACTACCTCGGCGGAAATCCCCGGATAAATCGTCACTACGCCTATCGGCTGCGGCGTAATAGGGTGAACGATTAATTCACCAGAACCGTAGGGCGCGGGAGGCGTATTTAAACGGCGAATGTGAATTCCTGCTTCCAGCAAGGGCGGCAGATTAGGAGAGGCAAAAGCGTCAAAACCATCCGCATGGGCTTTGGTCGTGCGATTGCCGCGGAACAGACGATTATTAAAAAACAGCGTTACTTCATTAATAGGGTAGTTGGCGGCGACATAAAGCGCATTCAGCAAATTAATTTGCCCGTCGGAACGCAGCTCAGCCAGCGGAATTTGTGACCCTGTCACAATAACCGGTTTACCCAGATTTTCCAGCATGAAAGAGAGCGCCGATGCGGTAAACGCCATCGTGTCGGTGCCGTGCAGAATAACAAAACCGTCATACTCATCGTAGTGCGCTTTGATATCTGCAGCGATATGCTGCCAGTCTTCCGGCGTCATATCTGATGAATCCATCAGCGGGGCATATTCATGGATGGTAAAATCCGGCATCTCCGGGCGGTGGAATTCCGGCATCAGCGCCAGCTGGCGCTGAAGGTGCCCGGACACCGGGATATACCCTTTATCTGAGCGCTGCATACCGATAGTACCGCCGGTATAGGCAACGTAAATTGATTTCTTTTGCATGATAATGTTCAGTCGTGTCGCGAAGGACGTATTAATGATTATCGGATGGCGGCTATGAGCAGACGCCGCCATCCGGTATGGCTATTGATGAAGCATTAGCGAACGTTCGCGCAAGTCAAACAGAACGCATAACGGTTTTGCGGATCGTTAAATGCCGCCAGTTTATCCCCCTCGGCCTTCACCGTGTTGGCGGCGGAAACGAGCGGCGCCGGGAGCATCGCCTGAATGGCCTCCGGCAGCATGGCGCGTACTGATCCGGTCATACTGTCCATGACCATATCAAGGACCGTCGGTTCGTCCTGATAGTAATCAAGATGCCACTGTTTCAGTTTCGCCAGCTCCGCCGCTTTGGCGACGGCGTCGTCAAAGTCGCCGAGACTGTCCACCAGACCATTGGCTTTCGCGTCTTCTCCGGTCCAGACATGGCCTTGTGCGATTTTATCAATCTGCTCCGGCGTACGCTTACGCGCGTCTGCCACCAGTGTGATAAAGCGTTTGTAGCCGTACTCAATACTGAGTTGCATCATCTGCTGCACTTCCGGTGACAGCGCTTTGGTCATCGAAATATCCGCCAGTGGCGAGGTGGAAACGCCGTCGCTGTGTACGCCAATCGACGACAGGCTGTTTTCTACCGTATTGATGACGCCGAAGATGCCAATTGAACCCGTCAGCGTGCTGGGGCTGGCCACGATATAGTTTGCCGGCGTAGAGATCCAGTAACCGCCGGAGGCCGCCATACCGCCCATTGAGACCACCACCGGTTTGCCAGCCGCTCTTGCCGCCGCCAGTTCGGCGCGGATAACTTCGGAGGCGTTGACGCTCCCGCCTGGGCTATTGACGCGCAGCACAATCGCTTTCACTTTAGGATCAAGGCGTGCGTCGCGGATCTGCGATGCCGTAGTGTCGCCGCCGACATTCCCTGGCGTTTCTTCGCCATCCATAATCGCGCCATTGGCGAAAATAACCGCAATAGTACCGCCGGTATCCGCAGGCGTTTTCAGCGAATAATCGTAATAGCTGATCGCGCGATAGTTATTTTCGGTTTTACTCCAGCCAAACTGCTTCGTCAGCGCTTTTTCAACATCTGCGCTGGAGGCGAGGGCGTCCACCAGTTTATGGTTGAGCGCATATTTGGCGGTGTCGCCGCCCACGCTGGTTAACCCGTCGATAATAGCCTGCGCGCCGGGGAAGAGTTGTTGCGGCGAAATCTGGCGATTGGCGGAAACGGTATGCAGGTAGTTCTGCCACAGTTCGCCTATCCAGCGGCTGTCGGCCTCGCGGGCGGCGGGCGACATATCGTCGCGGATAAACGGCTCGACGGCGGATTTATAGGTGCCGACCCGGAAAACGTGGGTAGAGACTTTCAGTTTATCCAGCAGCGTTTTGTAGTACAGGCCATTCGTAGCGAAGCCGTGAAGATCTACCTGACCCTGTGGGGAAAGCCAAATTTTATTGGCGAAACTGGCGAGGTAATACTGACCCTGGCTGTAGTTTTCACCCACGGCGAAAACCGGTTTGCCGCTATCGCGGAATTCGCGCAGCGCTTTACCGATATAGCGCATTGACGGCTGATCGGCGCCGGTGAAGTTTTTCAGATCCAGAACGATACCCGTGATGTTACGGTCATCTTTCGCCTGACGAATAGCGTTGACGATGTCAAACAGGGAGTTTTCCTGCAGACGGTCGGAGCTGGCGCCAAATAACTGGCGTCCCAGCGCGCCCAGACGGTGATTGGTGGAGGGTTTATCCACAATGACGCCGGAAATATCCAGCAGCAAAGCGCCGCGCGCCGTTTGCTCACTGTTGCTGCCGTTACCGATCTGCATCCAGATCCCAACGCCCACCAGAACCAAAAAAATAAAGAACAGGTTGAGTACCATTTCACGGACGAGGTTCAACACTCGCCACGTCCATTTAAAAAATCCGGCAATAAATCGCCACAGGGTTCGCATGTATTCTCCCTATCTGAGTAACAACGCTTATACCTTGGTGAGGATAAAGCATTAAGATGTGGCTATCGTAATGACCCATCAGGCAGTTGTCAGCAGGAATCACTGCCTGCGCTGTAACAAAATCCGCTCCCGTGTTAATTTTGTGAATAAATATCATTACTGGAGTTAATCAAATGGATGCACTAGAACTGCTGGTCAACCGTCGTAGCGCCTCTCGTCTCGCAGAACCGGCGCCTGTCGGAGAGCAATTACAGAACATTCTGCGGGCGGGAATGCGTGTTCCCGATCATAAATCTCTACAGCCGTGGCGTTTTTTTGTGATTGAAGGAGAGGGGCGCGACCGCTTCAGCGCCGTGCTTGAACAAGGCGCTGTCGCTGCCGGGGGCGATGAGAAAGCGATCGAAAAAGCGCGTAATGCGCCGTTTCGCGCGCCGCTGATCATTACCGTGGTGGCGAAATGCGAAGAAAACCATAAGGTTCCGGTGTGGGAACAGGAGATGTCTGCCGGATGTGCGGTAATGGCGATGCAAATGGCGGCGATTGCGCAAGGGTTTAATGGTATCTGGCGTAGCGGTGCATTAACGGAGAGCGCTATCGTGCGGGAAGCCTTTGAGTGCCGCCCTCAGGATAAAATTGTTGGTTTTCTCTATCTCGGCACGCCGCAGCTCAAAGCGTCAACGACGATCAGTACCCCCGACCCCACGCCGTTTGTGCGTTATTTCTGACGCTGAGGGATAAAACTGTCTGGATTCTGAGCAAAGGCGCGGTAATTCAGACAGTGATACTTACCACATCAGGGAATGAGCGCTACCATAGCGCGAATGCAATGACAGGAGATGTCCATGAGCGAGCAAGCCATTCGTTTAACGCAATACAGCCACGGCGCTGGTTGCGGTTGTAAAATTTCCCCTAAAGTGCTGGAGACTATCCTGCATAGCGAGCAGGCGAAGTTCGTCGACCCGAACCTGCTGGTGGGTAATGAAACCCGCGATGATGCGGCGGTTTACGATCTGGGTAATGGCACCAGTATTATCAGCACCACCGACTTCTTTATGCCGATAGTCGACAACCCGTTTGATTTTGGCCGCATTGCGGCAACAAACGCCATCAGCGATATTTTTGCGATGGGCGGCAAACCGATTATGGCGATCGCGATCCTTGGCTGGCCGATTAATACCCTGTCGCCCGATATTGCGCGTGAAGTGACCGAGGGGGGGCGTTTTGCCTGCCGTCAGGCCGGTATCGCGCTGGCGGGCGGACACTCGATTGACGCCCCGGAGCCGATCTTTGGTCTCGCGGTCACAGGCGTAGTGCCGACCGAACGGGTGAAGAAAAACAGTACCGCGCAGGCGGGATGCAAACTCTTTCTGACCAAACCGTTGGGGATTGGCGTGTTGACCACCGCCGAGAAAAAATCGCTGCTTAAACCTGAACATCAGGGGCTGGCGACGGAAGTCATGTGTCGGATGAACGTTGCTGGCGCGGCGTTTGCCAATATCGACGGCGTAAAAGCTATGACTGACGTTACCGGTTTTGGCCTGCTGGGGCACCTGAGCGAGATGTGCCAGGGCGCAGGCGTGCAGGCGCTGCTTTGCTATCAGGACATCCCTAAACTGCCGGGCGTGGAAGAGTATATTGCTCTGGGCGCCGTACCGGGCGGCACAGAGCGCAACTTCGCCAGCTATGGTCATTTGATGGGCGACATGTCGCGTGAAGTTCGTAGCCTGCTGTGCGATCCGCAAACGTCAGGCGGTCTGTTGTTGGCGGTAACGCCGGACGCCGAAGACGATGTTAAAGCCACCGCGGCGGAATTTGGTATCGATCTGACCGCGATTGGCGAACTGGTCGAGGCCCGCGGCGGTCGCGCTATGGTTGAGATTCGTTAACCTGATGCGGTTGTTTATTGCCGAAAAACCGAGTCTGGGGCGCGCCATTGCGGATGTGCTGCCAAAACCGCACCGTAAAGGCGATGGTTTTATTGAGTGCGGAAATGGGCAGGTCGTCACCTGGTGTATTGGTCATTTGCTGGAACAGGCGCAGCCGGATGTGTATGACAGCCGTTATGCGCGCTGGAATCTGGCTGACCTGCCTATCGTGCCGGAAAAATGGCAGCTTCAGCCTCGTCCGTCCGTCACCAAACAGCTCAATGTGATTAAGCGCTTTTTGCATCAAGCCGGTGAAATTATTCACGCCGGCGACCCGGATCGCGAAGGGCAGCTTCTGGTTGATGAAGTGCTGGATTATCTCCAGCTTCCTGCCGAAAAGCGCCAGCAGGTGCGGCGTTGTCTGATAAACGACCTTAACCCGCAGGCGGTCGAGCGTGCTATTGACAGGCTGCGAGCGAACAGCGACTTCGTGCCGCTGTGCGTCTCCGCGCTGGCGCGAGCGCGAGCGGACTGGCTGTATGGCATTAATATGACCCGCGCTTACACGATCCTGGGCCGTAATGCCGGCTATCAGGGCGTGTTATCCGTGGGACGCGTGCAGACGCCGGTACTGGGGCTGGTGGTGCGGCGAGACGAAGAGATTGAGAACTTCGTCGCCAAAGACTTCTTTGAAGTGAAGGCGCACATCGTTACGCCTGCCGACGAGCGTTTTACCGCTATCTGGCAGCCGAGCGAGGCGTGCGAACCTTATCAGGATGAAGAGGGGCGCTTGCTTCATCGTCCGCTGGCTGAGCATGTAGTGAACCGAATCAACGGTCAGCCCGCGCTGGTAACCAGTTATAATGATAAACGGGAATCAGAATCCGCGCCGCTGCCGTTTTCGCTCTCGACGCTACAGATTGAAGCCGCTAAACGCTTTGGCCTGAGCGCGCAAAACGTGCTTGATATTTGTCAGAAGCTATATGAAACCCACAAACTGATTACCTATCCGCGTTCCGACTGCCGTTATCTGCCGGAAGAACACTTTGCCGGACGGCAGGCGGTCATGAACGCGATTAGCGTCCACGCCCCGGATTTACTGCCGCAGTCTGTGGTTAATCCTGATACGCGCAATCGCTGCTGGGATGACAAAAAAGTGGATGCGCACCACGCGATTATCCCGACGGCGCGCAGTTCTTCTGTCCATCTGACGGAAAACGAAGCGAAAGTGTACACCCTGATTGCGCGTCAGTATCTGATGCAGTTCTGCCCGGACGCGGTGTTTCGTAAATGCGTTATTGAACTGGAAATCGCCAAAGGAAAATTTGTCGCCAAAGCGCGTTTTCTGGCGGAGGCCGGTTGGCGGACGTTATTGGGCAGTAAAGAGCGCGACGAGGAAAACGACGGTACGCCGCTGCCGGTTGTCGCCAAAGGTGATGAGTTGCTGTGTGAAAAGGGGGAAGTGGTCGAGCGCCAAACCCAGCCGCCGCGTCATTTCACCGATGCGACATTGCTTTCCGCGATGACCGGAATTGCCCGCTTCGTGCAGGATAAAGATCTGAAAAAGATCCTGCGCGCGACCGATGGGCTGGGGACGGAAGCCACGCGCGCCGGGATTATCGAACTGCTGTTCAAACGTAGCTTTCTGACCAAAAAAGGGCGCTACATTCATTCTACCGATGCTGGCAAAGCGTTAATACATTCGCTGCCGGAAATGGCGGCCCGTCCAGATATGACCGCGCACTGGGAATCTGTTTTGACGCAAATCAGCGAAAAGCAGTGCCGTTACCAGGATTTTATGCAACCGCTGGTCGGCACGTTATATCAGCTGATCGAGCAGGCTAAGCGCACGCCGGTGAAGCGCTTCAGAGGGATAGTCGCGCCAGGCGGCGGAGAAAAGAAAAAGAGCGCGCCGCGTAAGCGAGCGGGCAAAAAAAGCCCGCCTGCTGAGGAGACAGGCCGTCAGACCGAATAAGCGTAAAGCTATCTGGCCTGACGACGGGATTAAATGACGCCCTGCGCCAGCATGGCGTCGGCGACTTTCACGAAACCGGCGATGTTGGCGCCCTGAACGTAGTTGGTATGCTTATTGTCGCCGCCGTACTCGACACAGGCGTGGTGGATATCCAGCATAATGTGATGCAGACGGGCGTCCACTTTCTCGGCTTTCCAGCTCAACCGCGCGGCGTTCTGCGCCATTTCCAGACCTGATGTCGCCACGCCGCCCGCGTTGGCGGCTTTACCCGGCGCAAACAGTACGCCTGCCTCAAGGAAGAGATCGGTCGCTTCAATCGTGGTTGGCATATTTGCCCCTTCCGCCACGGCTTTTACGCCATTGGCAATCAGTACGCGCGCGGCGTCAACGTCCAGTTCGTTCTGCGTCGCGCATGGCAGGGCGATATCCACCGGTACGCTCCAGGGCTGCTGGCCTTCCAGATAGGTTAAGCCAAACTCACGGGCGTAGTCAGCGACGCGACCGTCACGGCTGGCTTTAATTTCACACAGACGCGCCAGCTTCTCTGGCGTGAAGCCACTTTCATCGACCACCGTCCCGCTCGAATCCGACGCGGTAACCACGCGCGCGCCAAAGGCCATCGCTTTCTCAATGGCGTATTGCGCTACGTTGCCGGAACCGGACACGGCGACGCGCATCCCTTCGAAACCGAGACCATGACGTTTAAGCATCGCTTCGGTGAAGTAGACCAGGCCATAGCCCGTCGCCTCCGGACGAATCAGGCTGCCGCCGAAGGAAAGGCCTTTGCCGGTGAAGACGCAGGCGCTGTTATTGGAAAGCTTGCGCATCATTCCCGCCATAAAGCCCACTTCGCGCCCGCCCACGCCGATATCCCCGGCAGGCACGTCGGTATCCGGCCCTAAATGGCGATACAGTTCAGTCATCAGCGCCTGGCAGAAACGCATCACTTCGCCTTCGCTTTTCCCTTTCGGATCGAAATCGCTGCCGCCTTTACCGCCGCCCATCGGCAACGTGGTGAGGGCATTTTTAAAGGTTTGCTCAAAGCCGAGGAACTTAAGGATGGAAAGGTTTACCGAAGGATGAAAGCGCATACCGCCTTTATAGGGGCCAATAGCAGAGTTGAACTGCACGCGCCAGGCGCGATTTACCTGCACCTGGTTTTTGTCGTCCAGCCACACTACGCGAAACTGAATTACGCGCTCTGGTTCAACCAAACGTTCCAGTAAAGACATGTGGCGGTAACGGGGGTTTTGTTCAAGAAACGGCCACAGGGTGGTCATGACTTCACGGACGGCTTGCGCGAACTCGGTTTGATGCGGGTCGCGCTTTTGTACATGGTTGAGGAACGATTCCAGAGAACATGTCTGATCCATAGATATAAAAACCTCTTATATATTAATGTGGTTGTATTTGCGTTTTATCAGAATATGTATTTGCAGTTTTCGACTATACCATCAGCAATGTGACGGTAAGCAAGAAAAAAATGACGCTGCTAAGTAAATTCATAACGGGGCGAGGGTCATAACTAAAAGCGATGACAAAAGAGGATTAAAGTTTTCACGGCGGCTTACCGTTATACTGAGAATATACTTAGAAAAATAAGGAAATCCTATGTGCCGAAGCCTCGTGGTCGCCGTGATGGCGATAATGCCAATGGTCGGGCTGGCAAACCAGAACAGTCGTCCTGATATTCAGGTGAATGTCCCGCCGGAAGTTTTCAGCACGCGCGGTCAGTCGTCCCAGCCCTGCATTCAGTGCTGCGTTTACCAGGATCAGAATTACTCCGAAGGCGCGGTAATAAAAGTGGAAGGCGTCTTGCTCCAGTGCCAGCGTGACGAAAAAACCATCAGCACGAATCCGTTAGTCTGGCGTCGCGTAAAGCCATAAACGCCTGCAATAGCGGAATATCCGCCGGGGCGAGGGGGTACTCCAGCGCCTCTTCCGGCGTACACCAGGCTAATGCCTGATGTTCCAGCGCACGTATCAGACCGTTAAACGCAGGCACATGCCAGGCGTGCAAATGAATTCGTCGGCCAGACACGTCGCGTTGATGACTGGCGATATAGACGCCGGGCGTGGCGTCAATCCCTAACTCTTCGCGTAGCTCGCGGATAAGCGCCTGCGGCTGGGTTTCGCCGGGTTCGACTTTACCGCCGGCAAACTCCCATAAACCGGCTTGATCCGCATGAGCTGGGCGCTGGGCCAGCAGAATTTTGCCGTCGCGTTCAATGATGGCGGCAACAACATCGAGTTTTTTTATCATTGTCGTTAAGGTCGTTATTCCTGCCGGGAAGCGTCGCGCTATCCCGGCCTTACGGTTAATCAGAAAGCGGAATCAAACACGAAACGTCGCCCAGACCGGCGCATGGTCGGAGGGTTTTTCCATACTGCGAATGTCGTAGTCTATACCGGTTTCTGCGCAACATTCCGCCAGCGGAGCGCTTGCCAGCAAGAGGTCGATACGCAGTCCGCGATTATCCACGAAACCTTTTGAGCGGTAATCAAACCACGAAAATTTATCCATCGTTTGCGGATTCGCCTGACGGAACGTGTCCACTAATCCCCACTTCAGTAACCGCGACATCCATTCACGCTCCTCCGGCAGGAAGGAGCATTTACCGGTACGCAGCCAGCGTTTGCGGTTCTCTTCGCCGATGCCAATATCCAGATCGGTCGGGCTGATATTCATGTCGCCCATAATTAATACCGGATTATCGCACTTGAGTTCCGTTTCAAGATAGTTTTGCAAGTTCTGGTAAAACTGCGCTTTTGCGGGGAACTTCAACGGATGATCCCGGCTTTCCCCCTGCGGGAAATAGCCGTTAATGACGGTGATATTACCCAGCGGCGAGGGGATTTCCGCCATGATAATGCGGCGTTGCGCCTCTTCGCCATCATCCGGGAAACCGCGTCTGACGGAAATGGGCGTGGCTTTTGTTAGCAGCGCGACGCCGTAATGGCCCTTTTGTCCATGATAGAAAACGTTATAGCCCAGCTTCGCGACCTCTTCGAGCGGGAACATTTCGTCGTGGACTTTTGTCTCCTGTAGACCGATCACATCGGGCTGGTGTTTTTCGACAATCGCTTCAAGCTGATGGGGACGGGCGCGCAGGCCGTTGATATTAAAAGAGACAAATTTCATAGTCACTGCCACTTTGCAAGGTGAATCGTGTTGGGATGGTAGCAGAAATTTTACCGGGTGACTGCCACTCATCGTCAGATTCGGCCAATGGAAGCGTATGGTGTTTTCTATAGCGCGAAAATGGCACGGTTTGCGTGCAGATGCGCCAGAACGGGGCGGTAATTTCCAGTAAATTTCGTATAAGATCACAATTCCAGAATTATATTTGGCAACTGAATAATATTTCGCTTTTTCCTCTTTTTAGCCACCGATTATGCGGGAATATTCACTTTTCATGCAGTAAAAATGAATATCGCTACGCTGTAACCCATTGATTTACCGTTTATCACTTCTGTTTATGCAATGTTAACGCTGGCTGGCACGAATGCTGCAATCTACATTTACAGCGCAAACACTCATATTAATTAACATATAAATAACTTTATTTTTACCAAAAGAGGTCGCTATGTCTCTGTCAGTTACGCGTGAAAACTTTGATGAATGGATGGTGCCGGTATATGTTCCCGCGCCTTTTATTCCTGTACGCGGAGAAGGCTCACGCCTGTGGGATCAGCAGGGGAAAGAGTACATTGATTTTGCTGGCGGGATCGCGGTCAACGCCTTGGGACATGCGCATCCGGCGCTGCGCGAGGCGTTAAATGAACAGGCGAATCGCTTCTGGCATACCGGGAACGGTTACACCAATGAGCCGGCGCTGCGACTGGCGAAAAAACTGATCGACGCGACCTTCGCCGAACGCGTTTTCTTTTGTAATTCAGGCGCTGAAGCAAATGAAGCAGCATTAAAACTGGCGCGCAAATATGCCCACGATCGTGCCGGCAATCATAAAAGCGGCATTGTGGCCTTTAAAAACGCGTTCCATGGTCGCACGCTCTTTACCGTCAGCGCTGGCGGTCAACCCACCTATTCACAGGACTTTGCGCCGCTGCCGCCGGATATTCGTCATGCAGCCTATAACGATCTGAATTCCGCCAGTGCGCTAATTGATGACAATACCTGCGCCGTGATCGTAGAACCTGTGCAGGGCGAGGGCGGCGTGATCCCCGCCACGAAAGCTTTTTTGCAGGGGCTGCGTGAATTGTGCGACCGGCATCAGGCGTTACTGATTTTTGATGAGGTGCAGACGGGCGTCGGACGTACCGGCGAACTGTATGCATATATGCATTATGGCGTTACGCCCGATATCCTGACGACTGCTAAAGCGTTGGGCGGCGGCTTCCCGATCGGCGCGATGCTGACCACGCAAGACTATGCCAGCGTCATGACGCCAGGCACCCATGGCACCACCTACGGCGGTAATCCGCTGGCGACGGCAGTTGCCGGAAAAGTACTGGATATCATCAATACGCCGGAGATGCAAAACGGCGTCAGACAGCGCCACGATGCGTTTATTGAACGTCTAAATACCCTTAATGTACGTTTTGGCATGTTCAGTGAAATTCGCGGGCTGGGGCTACTGCTTGGCTGTGTGCTACAGACGGAGTTTGCCGGAAAAGCTAAACTCATCGCCCAGGAAGCGGCAAAAGCAGGCGTAATGGTGCTCATCGCCGGCGGCGACGTGGTGCGTTTTGCGCCAGCGTTAAATGTGAGCGACGAGGAGATAGCCACCGGGCTTGATCGTTTTGCCCTGGCGTGCGAACGCCTTCAGACGGGAGGCGCATCATGCGGGTGATTCGTCCTGTCGAACATGCGGATATCGCCGCGCTGATGCAGCTTGCAGGCAAAACGGGCGGCGGCTTAACCTCGCTACCGGCAAATGAAGCGACGCTGGCGGCCCGCATTGAACGCGCGCTAAAAACCTGGTCCGACGAGCTGCCAAAAGGCGAACAAGGGTATGTATTCGTTCTCGAGGACAGTGAAACGGGTGAGGTCGGCGGGATCTGCGCCATTGAGGTCGCGGTCGGTCTTAACGCCCCCTGGTATAACTATCGTGTCGGTACGCTGGTTCATGCCTCCAAAGAGCTGAATGTATATAACGCGTTGCCAACATTATTCCTGAGTAATGATCACACTGGCAGCAGTGAGCTTTGCACGCTGTTTCTCGATCCCGAATGGCGTAAAGAGGGTAACGGCTACCTGTTGTCAAAATCGCGCTTTATGTTTATGGCCGCGTTTCGCGATAAATTCAATGAGAAAGTGGTGGCGGAAATGCGCGGCGTCATTGACGAGCACGGTTATTCTCCCTTCTGGCAAAGTCTCGGCAAACGCTTTTTTTCTATGGATTTCAGCCGGGCGGATTTCTTATGCGGTACCGGGCAAAAAGCGTTTATCGCCGAGCTGATGCCCAAACATCCTATTTATACCCACTTCTTATCTGAAGAGGCACAGGCCGTGATTGGCGAAGTCCACCCGCAAACGGCGCCAGCCCGCGCGGTGCTGGAAAAGGAAGGCTTTCGCTATCGCCACTATATCGACATCTTCGACGGCGGGCCGACGCTGGAGTGTGATATTGACCGCGTGCGGGCCATTCGTAAAAGCCGGCTGGTGGAAGTCGCGGAAGGGCAACCCGCGCCTGGCGACTATCCGGCATGTCTGGTCGCCAATGAAAACTATCACCACTTTCGGGCCGCGCTGGTGCGTGCCGATCCGCAGACTTCACGACTTGTACTTACCGCCGCGCAGTTGGATGCGCTGAAATGTCGCGCGGGCGACCACGTTCGGCTGGTACGCCTTTGCGCTGAGGAGAAAACCGTATGACGCTATGGATAAACGGCGACTGGATAACCGGTCAGGGCGAACGCCGCCGCAAAACGAACCCGGTGAGCGCGGAGATACTTTGGCAGGGGAATGACGCTAATGCGGCACAGGTCGCCGAGGCCTGTCAGGCGGCGCGTGCGGCGTTTCCTCGTTGGGCCAGACAGCCTTTTACGGCACGACAGGCTATCGTAGAGAAATTTGCCGCCCTGCTGGAGGCGCATAAAGCCGATCTCACGGAGGTCATCGCGCGTGAAACCGGTAAACCGCGCTGGGAGGCGGCAACGGAAGTGACGGCGATGATCAATAAGATTGCCATCTCGATTAAGGCTTACCACGCCAGAACAGGCGAACAAAAAAGCGAACTTGTCGATGGCGCCGCGACGTTGCGCCATCGTCCTCACGGTGTGCTGGCGGTATTCGGCCCTTATAACTTTCCCGGCCATTTACCGAATGGCCATATTGTGCCCGCGTTGCTGGCAGGCAATACGCTGATCTTCAAACCTAGCGAGCTAACGCCATGGACCGGGGAAACGGTAATAAAACTCTGGGAACGGGCGGGGCTACCGGCAGGCGTTCTTAATCTGGTGCAGGGCGGCCGGGAGACCGGACAAGCGCTGAGTTCGCTCGACGCTCTCGACGGACTGCTGTTTACCGGCAGCGCCAGTACCGGATATCAGCTTCATCGCCAGCTATCCGGCCAGCCGGAAAAAATCCTGGCCCTTGAAATGGGCGGAAACAACCCGCTCATTATTGAGGATGTGGCAAATATAGATGCGGCGGTACATCTGACGCTGCAATCGGCGTTTATTACCGCCGGACAGCGCTGTACCTGCGCGCGACGCCTTCTGGTAAAACAGGGTGCGCAGGGAGATGCATTTCTGGCGCGGCTGGTTGACGTCGCCGGACGTCTGCAGCCCGGCAGATGGGACGACGATCCGCAGCCGTTTATCGGCGGACTGATTTCAGCGCAGGCGGCACAGCATGTGATGGAGGCCTGGCGTCAACGAGAGGCATTAGGCGGTCGCACGCTACTGGCGCCGCGGAAGGTCAAAGAGGGAACCTCTCTGCTGACGCCTGGCATCATTGAGCTGACCGGCGTCGCGGATGTGCCGGATGAAGAGGTGTTTGGTCCGCTGCTGAACGTCTGGCGTTATGCGCATTTCGATGAGGCGATTCGTCTGGCGAATAATACCCGTTTTGGTCTGTCGTGTGGGCTGGTGTCGACGGATCGCGCGCAGTTCGAACAGCTCTTGCTGGAGGCACGGGCAGGGATCGTTAACTGGAATAAACCGCTCACCGGGGCAGCGAGTACTGCGCCGTTTGGTGGTGTCGGCGCGTCTGGCAACCATCGACCCAGCGCCTGGTATGCCGCCGATTATTGCGCCTGGCCGATGGCCAGTCTGGAATCTCCCGAACTGACGTTGCCTGCGACATTAAGCCCCGGCCTCGACTTTTCTCGCAGGGAGGCGGTATGACGGCGCATGAAGTTAATTTTGACGGTCTGGTGGGGCTTACGCACCATTATGCCGGGCTATCCTTCGGCAATGAGGCATCGACCCGCCACCGTTTTCAGGTGTCGAATCCTCGTCTGGCGGTAAAACAGGGGCTGCTAAAGATGAAAGCTCTGGCGGATGCCGGCTTTCCCCAGGCGGTGATCCCGCCGCATGAGCGACCTTTTATTCCGGCGTTGCGTCAGCTCGGCTTCACGGGTAGCGATGAGCAGATTCTGGATAAGGTTGCGCGTCAGGCGCCACGCTGGCTTTCCAGCGTGAGTTCCGCGTCGCCAATGTGGGTTGCGAATGCGGCGACGGTTTGCCCATCGGCAGACGCGCTGGACGGGAAAGTTCACCTGACGGTGGCGAATTTAAACAATAAATTTCATCGCGCTCTTGAGGCGCCTGTTACCGAAGCGCTGCTACGCGCCATATTTCGCGATGAAAGTCAGTTTTCAGTGCATAGCGCGTTACCGCAGGTCGCATTATTGGGAGATGAAGGCGCGGCGAATCATAACCGTCTTGGCGGCGAGTATGGTTCGGCAGGCGTGCAGCTTTTTGTCTATGGGCGCGAAGAGGAGAATGAAATACGACCCGCTCGTTATCCGGCGCGCCAGAGCCGCGAAGCCAGCGAGGCCGTGGCGCGTCTTAATCAGGTGAATCCGCAACAGGTTATCTTCGCTCAGCAGAACCCGGAGGTCATCGATCAAGGCGTATTCCATAATGATGTCATCGCCGTTTCGAATCGACAGGTATTGTTTTGTCACGAAGCAGCGTTTGCCCGGCAGAAAGTGCTCATTAATCAGTTGCGTACGCGCGTTGACGGTTTTATGGCGATAGAGGTGCCCGCCGGCGAGGTTTCTGTATCAGATGCTGTGGCGACCTACCTGTTTAATAGTCAGTTGCTAAGCCGTAACGACGGCTCAATGCTGTTAGTGTTGCCGCGGGAATGTCAGGACCATGCCGGCGTCTGGCGCTATCTGAATAAGCTGGTGGCGGAGGATAACCCCATCAGCGCGATGCAGGTGTTTGATTTGCGAGAAAGTATGGCCAACGGCGGCGGCCCGGCCTGTCTGCGATTACGCGTGGTGTTAACAGAAGAAGAACGACGGGCGGTGAATCCAGCGGTAATGATGAATGACGCTCTGTTTACGGCCCTTAACGCGTGGGCGGATCGTTATTATCGCGATCGCCTGACCGCTGCCGATCTGGCCGATCCGTTATTATTGCGAGAAGGCCGGGAGGCGCTGGATGTGTTAACGCGTCTGCTGGATTTGGGGTCGGTTTATCCTTTCCAGCAAACGGGGGCGGCTGATGGATAACTTTCTGGCGTTGACGCTAAGCGGCACGACACCACGGGTGAGGCAGGGGAAGGGCGCGGGTTTTCGCTGGCGCTGGTTAGGCCATGGTCTGCTTGAACTCACGCCCGATGCGCCGGTCGACCGCGCGTTAATTCTTTCTGCGGGGATACACGGTAATGAAACCGCGCCGGTAGAGATGCTGGATAGGCTGCTGTCGGCGCTGTTTTCAGGCAGCTTGACGTTAACGTGGCGAGTGCTGGTGGTACTCGGCAATCCGCAGGCGCTGGCGGCGGGAATACGCTATTGTCACAGCGATATGAACCGTATGTTTGGCGGGCGTTGGCAGACCTTTGCCGAAAGCGATGAAACGCGGCGGGCGCGTGAGCTGGAGCTCAGTCTGGAGACCTTCTTTTCATCTGGCCATGCGCGGGTACGCTGGCATCTGGATCTGCATACCGCCATTCGTGGCTCGCATCATTTGCGTTTTGGCGTATTGCCGCAGCGCGACCGCCCGTGGGAGACAGATTTTCTGGCGTGGCTGGGCGCGGCAGGACTAGAGGCGTTGGTATTTCATCAGGCGCCCGGCGGTACGTTTACGCACTTTAGCTCTGAACATTTCGGCGCGCTTTCCTGTACGCTGGAGTTGGGAAAGGCGTTGCCGTTTAGGCAAAACGATCTGACGCAGTTCAACGTAACCTCGCAGGCGTTGTCGGCGTTGCTGAGCGGTGTCGAAACGTCAACCTCGTTTTCGCCGCCGCTACGCTATCGGGTGGTGTCGCAAATCACGCGTCACAGCGACAAGTTCGCGCTTTATATGGATGCGCAAACGCTGAATTTTACTGCCTTTGCGAAGGGAACGTTGCTGGCCGAGGAGGGGGATAAGCGCGTGACGGTGACGCATGACGTTGAATATGTTCTCTTTCCTAATCCCTCTGTCGCCTGCGGATTGCGTGCTGGATTAATGCTGGAAAGACTTCCCTGATAAATGTCCCTGTAAGCTCACGTTAGGATTACAGGGATGATTTGGGACACAGTTTCATGCTATTACGGATTATTCCTGGAGAATTGCTTTATTAATAAGCGTTGCTGCGTTATAGTTCTGCATAATTTCTGCTATATCATGCTGTTGTATATTTCTCTTTCAACTCTGCGCAATTTATTCTTTTTTTCTTCACAATTGGCGAAAAAGTGTTTTTTATACTTTCATTGTTTTACCGTTGTTATGACTAATTGACGCTAAGACGGTTAAAGTTAATCACGACAACACGGCGCTGTTTTAAATATGCCGTAAAAATAACTGAAAGGAAGGATGGAAATATGCGTAAACTGACTGCTCTATTTGTTGCCTCTACCCTGGCGATGGGTGCTGCGAATCTGGCTCATGCCGCTGAGACTACCACCGCCGCGCCAGCGGATGCGAAGCCAATGATGCAGCATAAAGGTAAATTTGGCCCACATCACGATATGATGTTTAAAAACCTGAACCTGACGGACGCACAGAAGCAACAAATTCGCGACATTATGAAAGCGCAGCGCGAGCAAATGAAACGTCCGCCGCTGGAAGAGCGTCGCGCCATGCATGATATTATTGCCAGCGATACCTTCGATAAAGCCAAAGCCGAAGCGCAAATTACGAAAATGGAAGCGCAGCGCAAGGCCAATATGCTGGCGCATATGGAAACCCAGAATAAAATTTATAACGTTCTGACACCGGAGCAGAAAAAGCAATATAACGCTAATTTTGAGAAGCGTCTGACAGAACGCCCGGCGCAAGAAGGTAAAATGCCTGCTGCGGCAGAATAACTTTCCGCATAATTTAAGACCGCCGGTCTTGTCGACAACACAATCGTTGAGGTGGACAGGATCGGCGGTTTTCTTTATGACTGGCGACAGTCGGTGTGCAGTTCAATGATCTCATATTGACCTGACATTAGTGGCTTACAGAGAATTTTATAGCCATCCTGATCAAAGCCCGCAGGGGTGCGCACCAGGGTGGCGGCCTCATCCAGCGAGGGGACCGCCCCCAGCCATAACCAGTTGTTGATAATGTGGAACTGGGTCATTTGTGGGCGGCTCTCTTTTAACGCGATAGCGCCTTTCCAGGGCCAGCAAACCACACGTAACCGTTCCAGCGAGGCCTGCAGACGAAGAAAATGCGCCTGCGGGGTTTCTTGCCCACAGCACGCGCCAGCGCAGCGCTTCAGAGCGAAACGAAAACAGGCGCGCCCACGGCTTACCGGTTCAAGCCCCAGCAGGCCATAACACAATTTTTGTTCATCGGCGAGGTTCTGCAAGCTTTGCAGCGCCGCCCGACGGTTGGCGAAGAGCCCAAACAGGTTCGGCTCATGGGAAAAATCGACGCTGCGGGCGGAAACGACCTCAATCTTTTGTTCGCTCAACTGTAGAGAGCAAAGCTGGCGATTACGCCGTAACCGCTTGTTAAACAGCGGCTGTTGTTCTTTGATCAGCCGCGCCTCCAGCAGCAACGCGCCCATTTCCCCAGCGGTGCAGATCCAGCTTATCCGCCGCGCCTGTCGCAGCATAGCGGCCTCGTCAGGCGTTCGCAGATGTGAGAGCACCCGGCTGCGAATATTCACGCTTTTACCGATATAAAGCGGCAGCGTATCGCTTTCGCTATGAAATATATAGACACCCGGTAAGGCTGGCGCTTCGCTGAGGAAAGGACGTAAATGTTCTGGATATTCGTAAATGGCCGCCGCTTCAAACTCAAGGCGGGGGGCTGATTGACGCCGTACCACAGTGATCTCCGTTAACTGGTTATTCATCCAGTATAACAGCGGATGGGTGATTAAAAAAGAGGCTGGGAAGAGAGGCGGCCGGATAGACGAGCGATATCCGGCACAACAGTAGAAGTACGCTTACTTTTTCCAAAAGTCGTCGAATACCGTAATCGGCAAACGGCGCTTATGTTCAGTTTTTACATACCAGCCTTCGATAGTTTTAGCGATGGCGGAGTCCAGCGTTTTGCCTTCCAGGTAATCGTCAATATTGTCATACGTTACGCCCAGCGCGGCTTCATCAGGCAGTGAAGGGCGGTCGTCTTCCAAATCGGCGGTGGGGACTTTTTTATACAGATGCTCAGGACAGCCCAGCGCTGCGAGAAGCTGTTTGCCCTGGCGTTTGTTAAGGCGATGAAGCGGGTTAATATCGGTACCGCCATCGCCATATTTGGTGAAGAACCCGGTTATCGCTTCCGCCGCATGGTCGGTGCCCACCACGACGCCGTGAGTCATACCGGCGATGCTATATTGCGCTTTCATTCGCTCACGCGCTTTTTCATTGCCGCGAACAAAATCGCTCAGCTCAATTCCCGCTTCGCGCAGCGCCTGTTCGCTGGCGAGGACGGCGCCTTTAATATTGACGGTGAGTACTCTGTCCGGCTGAATAAAAGCAATGGCGTCCTGGCAATCCTGTTCATCGGCCTGCACGCCATAAGGCAGACGAACGGCGATAAACTGCAGCGCATTATCACCAGTCTCTTCCCGCAATTCGGCGATAGCCATCTGGCTAAGTTTCCCGGCCAGCGTCGAATCCTGCCCGCCGCTGATGCCTAACACCAGTGATTTCAAAAAGGGATAGGTTTTCAGGTACGCTTTAAGAAAATCCACGCTGCGGCGAATTTCTTCTTCAGGGTTGATATGCGGTTTCGCGCCAAGCGCCTGGATTATCTCTTGCTGCAGAGTCATTTAACCCCCTTCGACATTAAAAAAATGAATCTTTACCCTGTTAAAGCTAACCCTTCGCCGCTGAAACGACAAGGTTTGGCGGGCTAAGCGGTGTTTAAAACAACATATCGCCGCGTTAGAGAATTTTCCGAAAGGCTTTTTGTGGCGGGTCGCGGCTTGAAAAATATTCTGATGTATTCCAGGCTTACATAACACGCTGATAAACAAGAGGACGGAAAATGAACAAGAACGTAGCAGGAATTTTAAGCGCAGCGGCGGTAATGACTATGCTGGCAGGCTGTACGGCGTATGATCGTACAAAAGACCAATTTGTTGAGCCTGTCGTTAAAGATGTTAAAAAAGGAATGAGCAGGGCACAGGTTGCGCAGATTGCGGGCAAACCGTCATCTGAAGTGAGCATGATTCATGCGCGCGGTACCTGTCAGACCTACATCCTGGGTCAACGTGATGGTAAAGCGGAAACCTACTTTGTTGCGCTGGATGATACCGGGCACGTGATTAACTCCGGCTACCAGACCTGTGCGGAGTACGACACTGACCCACAGGCGCCGAAGCAGTAACAACTGTACATTGCCTGAACATTCAAGGAAACCGGCCTGCGAGCCGGTTTTTTTGTGCCTGCCATAACCTTATTTATTATCGCGAATTATTTGCCCGAAATGTGAGGGGGGTCATAACGCCAGGTCAATGAGAGACAATTTAGTGGGTCAAGGAAATACCATCCGGCGGTCCGATCCCGTATACTCATTTCAGCCACCTAAAAAAGTAAATCCGGTTACGCAAGTCGCCCAGAGTATGGATGCAGGTTGAGGCTTGCGGCGTATCTGGTTGACAGATAATCGCACATGAGGAAGGTTTTTATGGAAAAGAAACACATTTATCTGTTTTGTTCTGCGGGCATGTCAACATCGTTACTGGTATCAAAAATGCGCGCTCAGGCTGAAAAATATGAAGTGCCGGTGATTATTGAAGCATTCCCTGAAACCCTGGCCGGTGAAAAAGGCCCGGCAGCGGACGTCGTGTTATTAGGCCCGCAAATTGCTTATATGCTCCCCGAAATTCAGCGTTTATTACCCGGTAAACCGGTAGAAGTCATTGATTCAATGTTGTACGGCAAGGTAGATGGTTTAGGCGTGCTTAAAGCTGCGGTAGCGGCAATTAAAAAAGCCGCCGCGAATTAATTATTTTTTAATTTTTCCCGTCAAAGAGTTATTTCATACACTAACCGCAATATTTTATTGCGGTATTTAAGGGTATTTTTCTATGAGTAACGTCATTGCTTCACTTGAAAAGGTACTCCTTCCTTTTGCTGTAAAAATAGGAAAGCAGCCACACGTTAATGCAATCAAGAACGGCTTTATTCGTTTAATGCCATTAACCCTTGCGGGGGCGATGTTTGTATTAATTAATAACGTTTTCCTGAGCTTTGGGGAGGGGTCGTTTTTTTATTCCATGGGCATTCGGCTTGATGCCTCAACCATTGAAACACTTAATGGATTGAAAGGCATCGGCGGGAACGTCTATAACGGCACATTGGGCATTATGTCGCTCATGGCGCCATTTTTTATCGGTATGGCGCTGGCGGAAGAGCGCAAGGTTGATGCGCTGGCCGCCGGACTGCTCTCCGTGGCGGCATTTATGACCGTAACGCCGTATAGTGTCGGCGAGGCCTATGCCGTAGGCGCTAACTGGCTGGGCGGCGCGAATATTATCTCCGGTATTATTATTGGCCTGGTGGTCGCGGAGATGTTTACATTTATTGTCCGGCGCAACTGGGTGATTAAACTACCGGACAGCGTACCGGCTTCGGTGTCTCGTTCATTCTCAGCATTAATTCCCGGCTTTATTATTCTCTCTATTATGGGGATTATTTCCTGGGCGCTGTCTAATTACGGTTCTAACTTCCATCAGATTATTATGGACACTATCTCTACGCCGCTGGCATCGCTGGGTAGCGTGGTAGGGTGGGCATATGTCATTTTTGTACCGCTGCTGTGGTTCTTTGGTATTCATGGTTCGCTGGCGCTGACCGCGCTGGATAGCGGCATCATGACGCCCTGGGCGCTGGAAAACATCTCTATTTACCAGCAGTATGGCTCCGTCGATGCGGCACTGGAAGCCGGTAAAACGTTCCATATCTGGGCGAAACCGATGCTGGATTCTTATATCTTCCTCGGTGGTAGCGGCGCAACGCTGGGTCTGATCATCGCTATCTTCCTGGCATCCCGTCGCGCGGACTATCGCCAGGTGGCAAAACTGGCGCTGCCGTCAGGTATCTTCCAGATTAACGAACCCATCCTGTTTGGCCTGCCGATTATTATGAACCCGGTGATGTTTATCCCCTTCATTCTGGTTCAGCCGATTCTGGCGGCGATTACGCTGGTGGCTTACTATTTGGGTATTATTCCGCCGATTACCAATATTGCGCCGTGGACCATGCCAACCGGGTTGGGGGCGTTCTTTAACACCAACGGCAGTGTCGCCGCGTTGCTGGTTGCGCTATTTAACCTGGCGGTCGCTACCCTGATTTATCTCCCCTTCGTGGTGGTGGCTAACAAAGCGCAGAACGCCATCGAGCAGGAAGAAAGCGAAGAAGATATCGCTAACGCACTGAAATTCTAAACTCCGCGCCGGCATGGGATGCCATGCCGGGCTGAATCAGAGGAAAGACTATGTTTGATCTTGAAAATGTTGTAGATAACCAGACAGCGGCTGAGGAACTCGAAGAAGTCGTTATGGGGCTTATCATCAATTCTGGTCAGGCGCGCAGCCTGGCATATGGCGCGCTCAGAAAAGCGAAAGAAGGCGATTTTGAGGCGGCGAAAGCGATGATGGACCAGTCGCGCATAGCGCTCAATGAAGCGCATCTTGTGCAGACAAAACTCATCGAAGGCGATCAGGGCGAAGGCAAAATGAAAGTCAGTCTGGTCCTGGTTCACGCTCAGGATCATTTGATGACCTCAATGCTGGCTCGTGAACTGATCGCTGAGTTGATTGAGCTCCATGAGAAACTGAAATAACAGGGGGCGGATGATGCAGCTACAGGTTAACGCAACGGAAATCAAAACGGTTTATGAGCAGCAGCTCTTCAATGGCAAAAATTTCCATGTGTTTATCTATAACAAGACGGAAAGCGTCACCGGGCTGCATCAGCACGACTACTATGAATTTACCCTGGTATTAACCGGACGTTATTACCAGGAGATTAACGGGAAGCGTGTGCTGCTGGAACGTGGAGATTTTGTTTTTATCCCGGTGGGGTCGAATCACCAAAGTTTCTATGAGTTTGGCGCAACGCGTATTCTGAACGTAGGAATTAGTAAACGTTTTTTTGAACAGCATTATCTTCCGTTACTGCCGTTTTGTTTTGTGGCATCGCAGGTATACAGGGCGAATAGCACCTTCCTTACCTATATTGAAACGGTGATTGCGTCGTTGAATTTTCGCGGCAATGGGCTCGACGAATTTATCGAAGTGGTGACATTTTATATTATAAACCGCTTACGCCATTACCGCGAAGAGCAGGTTTATGATGATATTCCACAATGGCTGAAAGCAACCGTGGAGATAATGCATGATAAAACGCAGTTTGGCGAACATGCGCTGGAAAATATGGTGCGCCTGTCGGCAAAATCCCAGGAGTATCTGACGCGCGCCACCCGACGTTATTACAGCAAAACGCCGATGCAAATCATTAATGAGATTCGCATTAATTTTGCCAAGAAACAGTTGGAAATGACCAACTATTCGGTTACGGATATTGCTTATGAAGCCGGGTATAGCAGTCCAAGTCTGTTTATTAAAACGTTTAAGAAGATGACCTCATTCACGCCGAATAGTTATCGGAAGCGATTGACGGAAATTAATGAGTAACGGTTTACATTGCTCGATTAGTTACATTTCACGCTTGCCCCAATAGCGCGGGGAACGTCACGCTATTTCTTACAAGCGGGCATAGCGTAATACATATCAGTGTCATACACTGAAGGGAGATATTATGAGCCAGAAATTAAAAGTCGTCACTATTGGTGGCGGGAGCAGCTACACCCCTGAATTACTTGAAGGCTTTATTAAACGCTACCATGAATTACCTGTCACCGAATTATGGCTGGTTGACGTTGAAGGCGGGAAAGAGAAGCTGGGCATTATTTATGATCTCTGCCAGCGAATGATTGATAAAGCAGGCGTTCCGCTAAAATTGTATAAAACGCTGGATCGCCGGGAAGCGCTGAAAGACGCTAATTTTGTTACTACCCAGCTGCGCGTTGGTCAACTCAAAGCCCGTGAACTGGACGAGCGTATCCCGCTTAGCCACGGCTATCTGGGGCAAGAAACCAACGGCGCTGGCGGTTTATTTAAAGGGTTGCGCACCATTCCGGTTATTTTTGACATCATTAAAGATGTTGAAGAATTATGTCCGAATGCGTGGGTCATTAACTTTACTAACCCGGCGGGGATGGTGACGGAAGCGGTTTATCGCCATACCAACTTTAAAAAATTCATTGGCGTATGTAATATTCCTGTCGGCATGAAAATGTTTATTCATGACGTGCTGGCGCTGAATGAGAATGACGATCTTTCCATTGACCTGTTTGGTCTAAACCATATGGTCTTTATTAAAGATGTGCTGGTGAATGGCACCTCACGGTTCGCAGAATTACTGGATGGCGTGGCGTCCGGTCAGTTGAAAGCATCAACCGTAAAAAATATCTTTGATCTGCCGTTTAGTGAAGGATTGATTCGCTCGCTGAACATGCTGCCGTGCTCTTATTTGTTGTATTACTTCAAGCAAAAAGAGATGTTGGCGATTGAGATGGGCGAATATTACAAAGGCGGCGCGCGCGCTCAGGTCGTACAGAAAGTGGAGAAACAACTCTTCGACTTGTACAAAAATCCTGAGCTAAACGTGAAGCCGAAAGAGCTTGAGCAACGTGGCGGCGCTTATTATTCCGATGCCGCTTGTGAAGTCATTAACGCTATTTATAATGACAAGCAGACTGAGCATTACGTTAATATTCCACATCATGGGCATGTCGAGAATATCCCGGCGGACTGGGCGGTGGAAATGACCTGCATTCTGGGACGCAATGGCGCGACGCCGCACCCGCGTATCACCCGTTTTGACGAAAAAGTGCTGGGGCTTATCCACACGATTAAAGGATTTGAGGTCGCGGCCAGCAATGCGGCGCTGAGCGGAGACTTTAATGATGTGCTGCTGGCGCTTAATCTGAGTCCGCTGGTACATTCCGACCGCGACGCAGAAGTCCTGGCGCGTGAGCTCATTCTGGCGCATGAAAAATGGCTGCCTAATTTTGCCGCTTGCATCGAAGCGCTTAAAGGTAAGCACCACTGACAGAGGTAGGCTATGGAACGCGTGTTGATTGTGAATGCCGATGATTTTGGCCTGAGTAAAGGGCAAAATTACGGCATTGTTGAAGCATATCGCAACGGCGTTGTGACCTCCACGACGGCGCTGGTCAATGGCGAGGCTATTGACCATGCGGCGCAGCTTAGCCGCGAGCTGCCTGCGCTTGGGGTGGGAATGCATTTTGTTTTGACGTTAGGCAAACCGGTGTCAGAGATGCCGGGCCTGACGCGAGACGGCCTGTTGGGGAAATGGATCTGGCAAATGGCGGAGGAGGATACGCTTCCGCTGGATGAAATTGCGCATGAACTGGCGTGTCAGTATCAGCGTTTCATCGACGTATTTGGCCGCGAGCCAACGCATCTTGACAGCCACCATCATGTGCATATGTTCCCGCAAATTTTCCCCATCGTCGCCCGCTTTGCGGCGCAGCGCGGGATTGCGTTACGTATTGACCGCCAGACGGTGTTGAACGCCGACGATCTGCCGTCGGATTTGCGCAGCACTCAAGGATTTAGTAGTGAATTTTACGGCGAGGAGATCACCGAAGCGTGCTTTTTACGCATTCTGGATGCCTCGGCGCATCGAGGAGAAGCCTCTCTGGAGGTGATGTGTCATCCGGCGTTTGTGGACAACATTATTCGCCAGAGCGCCTATTGTTACCCCCGCTTAACTGAACTGGAGGTGTTGACGTCTGTGTCACTCAAGGCAGCGATTGCAGAACGTGGATATCGTCCTGGCAGTTTTCTTGATATTTAGCTCCTGAGTTTGCGGCGCAAGAATGCGCCGCATTTTTTGCCGTTTATGCAGGAATCGCGTTAATTTTCCCCGCACGCGACCAGACACGGTGTGCCGCCATCAACGTCAATAGAGTGTCCATAAAGTGGTGGTCAACGTTATCTGCCTCAACAAGTCCTTCTTCCCCCTGGCTATCAATGTTTAAAAGCGCCTTAAACCGTCGGGCGTCGCCAGCCAGTGCGATGGGCTTCAGATGTTTGTAGGCTTCCAGAAGGTAGTAACGGGCATCGCCGCAACTCTCGATATCGGCAATATTGCCGCACGGTACTATTACCGCATCGACCGTTAGCGACGGCGCGCCGGCAAAGGTTGCCGCAATAGTTAATGTTGAACCGTCATCAGCCGTTACTTCACCCATCCGTGAATAGAGCAGTTTTGCGTGGACGCCTTTGGCTTTTAAAGCCTGCAAAATGGTCAACAGTTCGGCGGCGTTAACCTTGTCGTTCAGCAGAATAGCGACCACTCGGCCTTTAACATCGCCGTCCGGCACCGCATACAGGCTGAGCGCCGGATCTTTTTTCAGACCGTTGACATCAGGAGGCGGGGCAATTTGCGTTTGCTCATGGGTGAGTGCAAAACCGAGATTATGCGCGACGCCCTCAGCCAGCGTAACATCAATATGCGCTAACTGATCGACCACCCGCTCTCGAATATACGCGCGGGCGACTTTACTCAGTTCAAAGCTGAACGCGTCAATAATATGCTGCTGTTCTATCGGCGTCTGACTGAGCCAGAACAGGCGAGGATGCGCGTAATATTCACCGAAAGAGGGGCTGCGTTCGCGGATTTTATTGCCATCCACGCGTTCCTGGTATGATTCGAAGCCGCCGCGTTTTGGCGCTGGCGGCGTTTCGCGCGGCCAGTTGTCATTAATGGAGTTTGGTTCATAGTTCGCCGGATTGGTGTCGATATCCATCCGGTGCATACCGTCACGCTGGAAGTTATGGTAGGGGCAGGTAGGGCGGTTAATCGGAATTTCGTGGAAGTTTGGCCCGCCCAGGCGGCTGATTTGCGTGTCGGTATAAGAGAACAGACGCCCCTGTAACAGCGGATCGTTGGTAAAATCAATGCCGGGAACGATATGTCCTGGATGAAATGCCGCCTGTTCGTTTTCAGCGAAAAAGTTATCCGGATTACGGTTTAACACCATTTTGCCGACGCGTTGTACTGGCACCAACTCTTCCGGGATCAGTTTGGTCGGATCGAGCAGATCAAAATCGAATTTAAATTCATCCTCTTCGGCAATGAGTTGTAGGCCCAGCTCGTATTCCGGGAAATCGCCCGCTTCGATGGCCTCCCACAGATCCCGGCGGTGAAAATCCGGATCGCGACCGGTCAGTTTTTGTGACTCATCCCATACCAACGAGGCTTTACCCGCCAACGGTTTCCAGTGGAAACGGACAAAGGTCGCTTTCCCTTGTGCATTGATCAGACGGAAGGTGTGAATGCCGAACCCTTCCATCATCCGATAACTGCGTGGAATACCGCGATCCGACATTGCCCACATGACGTTGTGCAGCGTCTCAGGCTGTAAGGAAACATAGTCCCAGAAGGTGTCGTGCGCGCTCTGTCCTTGCGGAATAGCCCAATGTGGTTCGGGCTTAACGGCGTGCACAAAATCCGGAAACTTATGCGCATCCTGGATAAAAAAGATCGGCGTGTTATTACCGACGAGATCGAAAATTCCCTCTTCGGTATAAAATTTGGTCGCAAAACCGCGGATATCACGTACGGTATCAGCAGACCCCGCGCCGCCCTGTACTGTCGAAAAGCGAACAAAGACCGGGGTAATTTTCTGTGGATCGCACAGAAACGCGGCTTTCGTGATGTCGCTCAGGTCTTTATATGGCTGAAAATAGCCGTGCGCTGCTGATCCGCGGGCGTGAACGATCCTCTCCGGGATACGCTCATGGTCAAAGTGGGTAATTTTCTCGCGCAGGATAAAATCTTCCAACAGCGTAGGGCCACGGCTGCCGGCGCGAAGAGAATTTTGATCGTCGGCGATGCGCACGCCCTGATTGGTGGTCAGCGCATAATTTTCGCTGCCTTTACGAAAGGCGTCGAGGGCGGTGAGCTTATCATTCGCGGTCTCGGGCGCTTTTAAGCTGCCGGGGGCCGTTGGTTGCGCGCCCGGCGGCGTCGGTTCTGGCGTGGGGCGATGTGAACCGTCTGACGGCGCCAGGGAGTCCAGGCCGGGCTGTGATTCACGGGTATCATGCACGGGGGACTGATGGGGGGATTTCTCATTATGCGACATTGAACTCGTCTCCTGCTTTCATCACTGAAATGGGCGTGGTAGTAGTCAAAATCACTCTAACTATAGAACATTTCAGCAATTATGCCGGGGGAGAGCGGAACAGCAGACAGGGTATAACAGGGAAATCGCACGCGCGGAACAGGACGTCGGGGGCGAAGATCGGCTAAAATAGTGTTTTTCTGATTTTTAGCCTTAGAGCCTATCCCAGTAGGCGTTATTGGCGCAGCCAGTTTGGACACGGACAGCGCGCAAAAACCGGAGCGTACACGTAGTACGTGAGGATTTTGAGCACTGCCCAGGACCAAAATGGCAAGTAAAATAGCCCTAATGGGATAGGCTCTTAGCCTCTTTTAGTGAAGCATTAATGATGAAACCTCTTCGCCAGCAAAATCGCCAGATTATTAGCTATATTCCGCGTGTTGAACCCGCGCCGCCGGAACATGCGATAAAAATGGATACGTTTCGCGACGTCTGGATACTGCGCGGTAAATATGTTGCCTTTGTTCTGACGGGGGAGTCATTTCAACGGTCGCCCGCCTTTAGCGTGCCAGAATCGGCGCAGCGTTGGGCGAATCAGGTTCGCCAGGAAAACGAAATCGCTGACTAAGAAAAAAACAAAACGCCGGTACTGGAGACCGGCGTTTTTAGTGACAGACATTTTGAGTTGCCGATCGTCGTGTCTCAGACGATGTGAACTCCCGATAATGTATTATCGATGCGCCAGTTCAGCGTCTTCTTCGCTATCGAGAATGGTTTTATCGGTCTGCTTCAGCCACTGGCTGGTCAGCGTACCCGCGGTCATTGAGCCACTCACGTTCAGTGCGGTACGGCCCATATCAATCAACGGTTCGACGGAGATTAACAGCGCGACCAGCGTGACCGGTAAGCCCATGGCAGGCAGCACAATCAGCGCGGCGAAGGTCGCGCCGCCGCCAACGCCGGCAACACCCGCCGAACTTACGGTAACGATACCCACCAGCGTGGCTATCCATACGGGGTCTAAGGGGTTGATGCCGACCGTCGGCGCAACCATTACCGCCAACATCGCAGGATAAAGACCGGCACAACCGTTTTGGCCGATGGTCGCGCCAAAAGAGGCAGCAAAGCTGGCGATGGACTCCGGCACGCCCAGGCGGCGGGTTTGCGCTTCCACATTAAGTGGAATGGAGGCGGCGCTGGAGCGGCTGGTAAAGGCAAATGTCAGCACCGGCCACACCTTGCGGAAATATTTCAGCGGGCTAATCCCGTTCACGCCCAATAGTATGCCGTGAACCACAAACATTATCGCCAGACCAAGATATGACGCTACCACGAAGCTTCCAAGCTTAATGATGTCCTGCAGATTAGAGCCGGCAACCACTTTCGTCATCAGCGCCAGTACGCCGTAAGGCGTAAGTTGCATCACCAGACGCACCAGCTTCATTACCCAGCTTTGCAGGGTATCGATAGCAACAAGCACACGCTCGCCTTTTGGCGCATCATCTTTCAGCAGTTTAAGCGCGGCCACGCCCAGGAAGGCGGCGAAAATTACCACGCTGATAATAGACGTAGGATTTGCGCCAGTCAGATCCGCAAACGGATTTTTCGGTACAAAAGACAGCACCAGTTGCGGCACGCTGAGATCGGCCACTTTGCCGACATAGCTCGTCTCAATGGCATTCAGACGCGCGGTTTCCGCGCCGCCCTGAACCAGACCTTCCGCCGTCAGTCCGAACAGATTGGTGACCAGCACGCCCACCAGCGCTGCGATAAGGGTAGTAAACAGCAGCGTGCCGATAGTCAGAAAACTGATTTTCCCCAATTGAGAGGCGTTATGCAGTCGTGCCACGGCGCTTAAAATAGAGGCGAATACCAGCGGCATCACAATCATTTGTAGCAATTGCACATAACCGTTGCCGACAATATTGAACCACTGAATGGAGTCTTTTAACACCTGACTGTCAGCGCCATAAATGGTGTGCAGGGCCAGACCAAAGACCACGCCCATCACAAGGCCGACAAGCACTTTTTTAGCCAGACTCCACTGTTTATGACGGGCCTGCGCCAGTACAAACAGCAGAATGACGAACACCGCAATGTTCGCAATTAATGGAAAATTCATCCCCGTTCTCCTGATTTTTTTATTATGAAGCGCTGTGTTTTAGCGATTCTGTTCGCGCAAGATTAGCAGAACTGTGAGCTGGCTCTTATATTCAAATGGAATGGTTTATACCAAAAATGACTTTGGCGTTGATTTACTAATCAATCTGGTGATTTATAAAACGATTGAACTGCATTTGCAGGATAGTGATCATCTGCGAAGACCAGCGTATGACGTTGTTTTCCGGCATGGACTGCGGCATCCACACCGCCCAGGCAAACAACGCCATACATAAAAATCGCTCCAGCTGATTGCCTTTGCGCGGCGCCAGAATAGGCAGGCGGAAACGCCAGCGGCACGGCCACAGTAAGGGAACGCCTGCGGGGGTGAGCATATCCGCGACGATATGGCTTAAATAGCCAAGTACCATGCCTTGCAGCGCATCCGCCGGGATAATCCACGTATCCGGTACCTTGAGATAAAAGGTCGCCAGTAGGGCAAAGACCGCCAGCAGACTATGGGTAAACCCCCGGTGACCGAACGCGCGGGCGATTGGTTTTGATACCCATTTCAGGCGCTGACCAAGAAAAGATTTGGGGTGGTCGATATCCGGCAGCAGACAGGTCAAAATAGCCGAAGGAATAATATGCCACCAGTCGCCGTGCGCAAGGACGGGCGTTAACTCGGCATTCTTGGCGAAAACCGCGCTGGCTATAGAAAAAAGAAGATGTCCTTCCGCCGTCATGATAAAACCCATTAAACTGTCAATTCATACAGTATAGGGTTTTTATACAGTAGGCGGAAGTGGTGACGTTGTAACTCTTTGTCTCTGTCAAAGCCGCTTGCCGTCTGGCTCAGCGGCTAATTGCCCGTTGACTTTGTTTCGGAAACATCTTAACCGAGTAGATGCGCCGCCGTCAGCTCTGTCAGTGAGTTAAGTTTGACATTCGCCAGCGCAAAGCGCGGATCATGCTGGTTTTCTTCTGCTGGCACCACAATGGCGCGCATTCGCGCCGCCTTTGCCGCGATTAAACCATTCACCGAATCTTCCAGCGCCACGCAGGTTAATGGATCAACGCCTAGTTTGGCCGCACAATCCAGATAGACCTGCGGGTGCGGTTTGCTGTAGGGCAATTTTTCCGCAGAAGCCAGCGCGTCAAAACTGTCGCGCAGTTCGAACATGGTGAGCACTTTTTCCAGCATATGCAGCGGCGATGCCGAGGCAAGCCCCACTAATAGCCCCTGCGCTTTACACAGCGCCACGGCCTCGCGCACACCCGGTAAAAGAGGGCGCGTCTCTTCGATAAGCGTAATCGCGCGGGCAATGACACGGTTTGTCACTTCCTGGCGATCGGGGCCGCTCCACGGTTGCTGCGCAAACCAGAGATCGACAACCATATCAATGCGTAGCCCAAGCGTGTCTGGTAACTCATGGCGCCGAGTAATATCTACGCCTAAACTTGCCATCACGTCCAGTTCAGCGCGATCCCAGAGCGGTTCGGAATCGATCAGTAGTCCATCCATATCGAAAATTGCAGCAAGAATTTGACGTGGGGTTGACATCACAACCTCTCCTGTTGAGATTAAAAAATAACGAATTAAGCGTTCATTATGACCATGTTCTTAGTATATCGCCCTTAAAGATCAGGCGAAAACGGGAATCAACAGGTAGACTTAGGCCAAAACGACGCGTCTTTATCAAGGGGAACTCATGACGTATCAACAAGCTGGACGCATTGCAATCCTAAAAAGAGTTGTTGGGTGGGTTATTTTTATTCCGGCACTGCTTTCCACGCTCATCTCAGTCCTTAAATTTATGTATGCGCACAGTGAAAAGCAGGAGGGGATAAATGCGGTAATGCTGGATTTTACCCACGTAATGATAGACATGATGCGCGTGAATACGCCGTTTCTGAATGTTTTTTGGTACAACTCGCCGACGCCGAATTTTCAGGGAAGCCTGAATATCGGTTTCTGGCTCATTTTTATTCTGATTTTTGTCGGGCTGGCGATGCAGGATTCCGGCGCCAGAATGAGCCGCCAGTCACGTTTTTTGCGTGAAGGCGTGGAAGATCAGTTGATTCTGGAAAAAGCAAAAGGCGCGGAAGGACTAACGCGTGAGCAGATAGAGTCACGTATCGTGGTGCCGCACCATACCATCTTTTTACAGTTTTTCCCGCTCTATATTTTGCCGGTCATTATTATCGTGCTCGGCTACTTTTTCTTTTCCTTGTTAGGCTTCATGTAAACTGAAAAATGCCGGATAGCCCGTATCCGGCATGGGCTGTACCTATACCGCAAGCAGCCGATCCATCGCTTTTTGCGCAGTAGCCAGGTGCTGACCGCCAAACAGCCTTGCCCGATTAAGCAGGGTGTAGAGCTGGTAAATCGGCTGCCTGTCGAGAAAATCCAGCGGTAGCGGCGAAACGGACTGATAGCCATCATAAATCTGCGGTGGCTGATCGGTATGCAGCGGCAGCATCGCCAGATCGCATTCTCTGTCGCCCCAATAGCAGGCTGGATCGAAGATATAGGGGCCGTCAGGGCCAAGCGCGCAGTTCGCCGACCATAGATCGCCATGCAAAAGAGAAGGCTGCGGTTGATGCGACGCCAGACGTTGCTGAACATGTTCAACAATGGCGTCAATATTACCAAAGGTAATGCCTTTTTCCGCAGCGAGTTCAAGCTGCCAGCCAATGCGCTGTTCGGCGAAAAAAGTCGACCAACGGCGTTGCCAGGTATTCGGCTGCGGCGTGGTAGAGAGCGCGTTATCAAAATCGAGGCCGAATTGAGGTTGGTCGCTCCATTGGTGCAGGCGCGCCAGCTGTTGCCCAAGAATAAACGCATTATGGGCATCCAGCGGGCGGGGCGAGAGGTAGTCCATGACTAAAAAGCTGTAATCCCGATCCGAACCTACCGCCCATACCTTAGGCACAACAACGGTTTTACTGCGGGAGAGCAGCTCCAGCTGATCGGCTTCAGCGGTAAAACCGCGAAGCATTTCTCGTTCATCGCACTTCACGAAAAAATCATGGCCTGCATAACGTAAATGCCATGCGGCATGAACTTCTCCGCCTGGCAGTTCATTACGCAGTTCGATTTCGCCTTCACCGACTTGCTCGCTTAAAAGACGACTGATAGCTTGCCACATAATGTCTCTCCCCACGTTGTCTGCCAGATCATAAGGTTAGCGCAAAAATGCGGTTAAAAAATACGAACTAACGCACATCACGGACGCGCCGCGGCGGGAATGGCACTTATTGTGCGTTTTTACTCCACGCCTCCCAGGTCGCCACGGTAATGTCGACATCCTTATCTAACGCGCTTTTCGCAAGTCCGGCGACAAGCGCTTTGATTTCATCAGCGCTCTGAGCGCTAATAAAGCCAAACGTATTGGTGCCGAGCTCATGCACATTCCCTTCATCGTCCGTTAATGTCAGCAAAAAACCGCTACGCGTCAGATGGTTATTGAGTTCGTTAATCTCGGTCAGGGAATCTTCATGGAAGGTTACGGTAATAACATAACGGGTAATATCGCCACTGGCCATCGTTCACCTCGTTGGGAGCAACTGTGTTTTTAACAGCGGCGGATGCGCCGCCCGTTAACCGATTTTCCGGTATCCCCCTCGGCGAGGGGGAAACGATTATTGCGCGGAAAGATAGGCGTATATTTTTTGGGTATCGTCACGAGAACACAGACGCGTACCTTGATTGAGCGTAGCGGCGCTGCCTGCCGCCACACCGAAGCGCACCATCTCTTCCAGCGACGCGTCTTGCGCCAGTTTTAACGTCATCGCGCCCACCATACTGTCGCCTGCGCCAACAGTACTTTGACTTTTCACCGGGGGAGGAACAACCTGGATGCAATTCTCACTGTCTATGCCCAGCGCCCCTTGCGGCCCCAGAGAGACCACTACCCGGCGAGCCTTGCCGCTTTGCACTAATTCCTGGGCCGCTTTACGCACATCATCAGGTTGCGTCAGATCGCGATTAACCAACGCGCTCAATTCTTTCAGGTTAGGTTTCACCAGTTCGATATCGCCAAGCGCCAACGCAGCGGTGAGCGCGTCGCCAGAGCTATCAATAATGCAGCGAATGCCTTGCTTCTGCGCGGCGGAAATCAGTTGCGTGAGTTTCTCAACCTTAACGCCGGGCGGAAGGCTGCCGCTGATAACCAGAATTGCCCCGGATTCAATTTCCAGTACCTGTTCTTCAAGCTGGCGAAATTCGTCATCGTCCAGCGTGGCGCCGGGCATAACAAAACGATACTGTTCGCCGCTGGACTCGACGTGGACGTGCAGGTTCTGACGCGTCCAGTCTTTCGCATCGACGGTAGACACGGGGACATTTTCGTCAGCCAGTAGTGCGACCAGATGTTCGCCGGTAGCGCCGCCAGCCGGGAAAATTGCGGTCGCGGCGCCGCCAAGATGCGCAATGGCGCGAGCGACATTAATACCCCCGCCGCCGGGTTCGAATACCGGCGCGGAGCACCGCAGTTTACCTTCGGGATAAATTTGCGGCGTGATTGTTGCGCTATCGAGAGAGGGCGCAAGCGTCAACGTATAGATACGTACCATCGTTACCTCCTGTTAGGCTGATTTCAGTCTGGCACTTAATCCCCGGAAAGTGAAGGAATTAACAATATGATTTTCCGGATCTTTATTTAAAGAAGTACGATGTAAAGTTATATAAATAAATGAATGCTTCGGGAGGGTTCTTATTCAAAAAATGAAATAGTAATTGATTGCTATGTTATTCGGGGCTTCTTATAATTCGCTACCTTTCCAGGGGCGTTTGTCATTGATCCCTATGAAAGTTTCCGGGACCGTCGTGGTCTCTTTTTTAGTTGTACGGACTCTATATAAATGAAGCTTTTGAAGGCAGTACCCGCTGTAGTTATGCTGGCGGGTGGCGTGTTCGCGTCTCTGTATGCCGCCGCCGATGATTCCGTTTTTACTGTCATGGATGATCCCTCCACCGCGAAAAAACCTTTTGAAGGTAATCTGAATGCGGGCTACCTTGCTCAGTCAGGCAATACTAAAAGTTCTTCCTTAACGGCTGACACGGCGATGACCTGGTATGGACAACGTACCGCCTGGTCATTATGGGGCAATGCCAGCAATACCTCCTCTAATGATGAACGCTCTTCAGAAAAATATGCGGTAGGCGCGCGTAACCGTTTTAATATGACGGATTATGATTATACCTTTGGCCAGGCCAGTTGGCTGACAGACCGTTTCAACGGTTATCGTCAGCGCGACGTACTGACCGCCGGTTACGGGCGGCAGTTCCTTAATGGTCCAGTGCACAGCTTCCGTTTTGAATTCGGTCCAGGGGTTCGCTATGACGAACATACGGACGATACCACTGAAACGCAGCCGTTGGGTTATGCTTCCGGCAGCTATGCCTGGCAGTTAACTGACAATGCTAAGTTTACACAGGGGGTGTCAGTATTTGGCGCAGAAGACACCACACTAAATTCGGAAACAGCCCTCAATGTCGCCATTAACGAACATTTTGGTCTAAAGGTGGGGTATAATTTAACGTGGAACTCGCAGCCACCTGAATCAGCGCCGGAACATACCGATCGCCGCACTACGGTAACGCTGGGCTATAAGATGTAATATTGTACCGGGTTACATTACGTAACCCGGTTATTCCGTGGTGACGCCTCAGAAGAAGAAGGTGATGTCGCCGTTGATATAAGAATAGTCGTCTCCGGTGCGAAATTCCGACGTGACTTTGTTTAAAGAAAGAGAGAATGCGACGGGAGAATAGCCGATGGTAGCACCGACGCGATATTCATCCACGGTTTTATTAATATCCACCGTTTCCATTTTTGTTTGCAGCGTTTTCCCCTGTAACGTGTAGTTTTTATCAACTTCCCTGCGCTCAACGCCAGCAAATACCTTATAGATCAATCCCTCTTTTTGAGTGTGTATTAATCCTCGGCGGGACAGTAACCCAAACCCATTATCAGAGTTGAAGGTCTTATCATTTCCCAGCGCAACGGTTGCGCCGTACCCCAAATACTGGAAGAGATTGCCGCCGACAGCAGAGACTTCTGGATAGAAGCCCACATTGACGCCCAGAATATCAATAGCTGGCGTAAGGGACACCATTCCTTTTGCCGTATAACCATAACGGTTTTCAATTTGATCCTGCCAGGCAGGGTATTTTTCTGCGCCTATTATTCGATGCGCCCGATTCTGAACCTCCTGACCACCTGCGTCAGGACCAATAACGCCGATATCGGTACCTAAACGATAACGTAACCAATTGGTGGCTAATGAATTCCACTCCAGTCCGGTATGAAGAAAGGCGCTGAACGCGCGATCGCCTTTGACGGCTTCAGGCTTTCTCTTGTTAGCGCCTGATGGAGAATAAATATCTTGCGCGATATGAAAAGAGAGTTGACTGGCGTCAGTGAGATCGTGGCTGTAGCCTAAAAAGAGCCCGGCAGTATAATCACCCCGGTCTGCAGCCTTGTGCCCATAAAGGGCATTTAAGGATGGTTGAAATATACCTGCATCATCATTCGCCACTGAAATAGCAAGGCTACTGGCATTGGCCATTGTGGTCGTACTGAGTATGGCGGCAATCATCGTTGCGCAATAGCTGTATTTGTTCACTTTTTACCCCTGAATATGAAAGTGAATACTCTTATTTTTACAAAGTAATAAGCACAGCAGCATGATGCGCAGTGCTTATTAAACCTTTAAATATAACTAAACTCCTGCCAGCAGCGAGTCATTGAGAGGATACGTTGCCTTAATGTTGAAAAATGGTGTTGAAAAACATGCGTCAGATATTATTGAATATCCATTTTTCATTCGCTATCTGAGTGCGAGAAATTATTGGCTTCACGATTATGCATATAATACGATGTTTTTTGGTATCAACATGAATATCACGTTGTATTCTTTTGAGCTCATTTTCTTTGATGGCTTCGATGTTTATCTGTTATTAATTTTTACCGTGATAGTGTTGTCTTTAATGATGAGAGTATCTAACGGCTGGTAGGGTAATATAACCAAATTATTACTATCTGAATTATTAGGGCGGTTATTATTAAGGAAGCAAAAGTGAATAAGACCATTAATCTGCTAAAATTACTGCCCGTAGTATTATTAAGCGCATGTACTACATCGTATCCTCCCCAGGATACAACATCGGCACCCGAGTTACCCCATCGTAACGTACTCGTTCAGCAACCTGATAACTGTAGCGTTGGCTGTCCTCAAGGAGGAAGTCAACAAACAATCTATCGCCATGTCTATACGCTCAATAATAATAGCGCCACGAAATTTGCCAACTGGGTTGCCTATAGCGTGACAAAGACCAGCCAGGCAAGCGGTCGCCCGCGGAACTGGGCGCAGGACCCCGATTTACCGCCCTCGGATACGTTGGCCCCTTCCGCCTATAAAAATGCCCATACGCTATTAAAAGTCGATAGGGGACACCAGGCGCCGTTGGCAGGATTGGGCGGCGTATCGGACTGGCCGTCGTTAAATTATTTATCGAATATTACGCCGCAGAAATCCGCCCTGAATCAGGGAGCATGGGCTGCACTGGAAAACCGGGTGCGCGAACTTGCCAAACAGGCTGATGTATCTGTAGTGCACGTAGTGACCGGCCCCCTTTTTGAGCGGCATATCGCCACATTGCCAGAAGATGCGACGGTAGAAATTCCCAGCGGGTACTGGAAGGTTTTATTCACCGGAACGGCGCCGTCAAAAAGTGAAGGAAATTACGCTGCGTTTATTATGGATCAGAATACGCCCCGTTCGGCGAATTTTTGCGACTATCAGGTTACCGTGGAGGCTATCGAACATAAAACGAAGCCAGTGCTGACGCTGTGGTCTGCCTTGCCTGAAGCGGTAGCCAGCGAGGTGAAAACGACAAAGGGGAGTCTGGCGCAGAAGTTAGGTTGTCGATGAGAAGCGCTATACGGCGCGTAGAAAGATAACGGAGAAATCCTGTCAAGGGTCTTGATTTGCTACAGAGTGATGCAATCTCCCTTTTTTTAGTGTTACCATCGTCATGCCGGACGAAAATAGCGATTTTCGTCTGTGTCGAAGGTTGTGCGCCAATTTAGCAATGGTTGGCTAGATGGATACACAACTCACTGTCAATAAATTCATTTTCTCTTTGTATGTGATCTTGCGTATGGGTCACCACTGCAAATAAGGATATTACATGCCTGTTATTACTCTTCCTGATGGCAGCCAACGCCATTATGACCACCCTGTAAGCCCGATGGATGTTGCTCTGGACATTGGTCCTGGCCTGGCGAAAGCCACCATTGCGGGCCGTGTGAATGGCGAGCTGGTTGATGCTTCCGATCTGATTGAAAATGATGCGACGCTTTCCATCATCACCGCAAAAGATGAAGAGGGTCTGGAGATCATTCGTCACTCTTGCGCGCATCTGTTAGGTCACGCAATCAAGCAACTTTGGCCGCACACGAAAATGGCGATCGGCCCGGTTGTCGACAACGGTTTTTACTATGACGTTGATCTTGACCGCACACTAACTCAGGAAGATGTCGAAGCGCTCGAAAAGCGGATGCATGAGCTCGCCGAGAAAAATTACGACGTTATCAAGAAGAAAGTCAGCTGGCACGAAGCGCGTGAAACCTTCGTGAAGCGTGGTGAAAGCTACAAAGTTTCCATTCTTGATGAAAACATTGCTCATGATGACAAGCCAGGCTTGTACCATCATGAAGAATATGTCGACATGTGTCGTGGTCCGCACGTGCCGAATATGCGTTTCTGCCATCACTTTAAACTGATGAAAACTGCCGGCGCATACTGGCGCGGTGACAGCAATAATAAGATGTTGCAGCGTATTTACGGTACGGCATGGGCAGATAAAAAAGCCCTGAACGCTTATCTGCAGCGCCTGGAAGAGGCCGCAAAACGCGACCACCGTAAAATTGGTAAGCAGCTTGACCTGTATCATATGCAGGAAGAAGCGCCGGGCATGGTGTTCTGGCATAACGACGGCTGGACTATCTTCCGCGAGCTGGAGGTCTTTGTTCGTTCTAAACTCAAAGAGTACCAGTATCAAGAAGTTAAAGGCCCGTTCATGATGGATCGTGTGCTGTGGGAAAAAACCGGGCACTGGGACAACTATAAAGATGCGATGTTCACCACATCCTCAGAAAACCGCGAATATTGCATCAAGCCGATGAACTGCCCGGGCCACGTTCAGATCTTTAACCAGGGTCTGAAATCCTATCGTGATTTGCCGCTGCGTATGGCGGAATTCGGTAGCTGCCACCGTAACGAGCCATCAGGCGCGCTGCATGGTCTGATGCGCGTACGCGGCTTTACGCAGGATGATGCGCATATCTTCTGCACCGAAGAGCAGATCCGCGATGAAGTTAACGCTTGTATTCGTATGGTCTACGATATGTACAGCACCTTTGGCTTCGAGAAGATCGTCGTCAAGCTTTCCACTCGTCCTGACAAGCGTATCGGCAGCGATGAGATGTGGGATCGTGCTGAGGCGGATCTGGCGGTTGCGCTGGAAGAAAATAATATCCCGTTTGAGTATCAACTGGGTGAAGGCGCATTCTACGGTCCGAAAATTGAATTTACCTTATATGACTGCCTCGATCGTGCATGGCAGTGCGGTACAGTACAGCTGGACTTCTCCTTACCGTCTCGTCTGAGCGCCTCCTATGTAGGCGAAGACAACGAGCGTAAGGTGCCGGTAATGATTCACCGTGCGATTCTTGGGTCGATGGAACGCTTCATCGGTATCCTGACCGAAGAGTTCGCTGGTTTCTTCCCGACATGGCTCGCGCCTGTTCAGGTAGTCGTGATGAATATTACCGATTCGCAGTCTGAATACGTTAACGAATTGACGCAGAAACTACAAAATGCGGGCATTCGTGTAAAAGCAGACTTGAGAAATGAGAAGATTGGCTTTAAAATCCGCGAGCACACTTTACGTCGTGTCCCTTATATGTTGGTCTGTGGTGATAAAGAGGTGGAAGCAGGCAAAGTTGCCGTTCGCACCCGCCGCGGTAAAGACCTGGGCAGTCTGGACGTAAATGACGTGATTGAGAAGCTGCAACAAGAGATTCGCAGCCGCAGTCTTCAACAACTGGAGGAATAAAGTATTAAAGGCGGAAAACGAGTTCAAACGGCGCGTCCGAATCGTATTAATAGCGAAATTCGCGCGCAAGAAGTTCGCTTAACAGGTCTGGAAGGCGAGCAGCTTGGTATTGTGAGTCTGAGAGAAGCTCTGGAAAAAGCTGAAGAAGCCGGAGTAGACTTAGTCGAAATCAGCCCTAACGCCGAGCCGCCGGTTTGTCGTATAATGGATTACGGCAAATTCCTCTATGAAAAGAGTAAGTCTTCTAAGGAACAGAAGAAAAAGCAAAAAGTTATCCAGGTGAAGGAAATTAAATTCCGTCCTGGGACAGATGAAGGCGACTATCAGGTAAAACTCCGCAGCCTGATTCGCTTTCTCGAAGAGGGCGATAAGGCCAAAATCACGCTGCGTTTCCGCGGTCGTGAAATGGCCCACCAGCAAATCGGTATGGAAGTGCTTAATCGCGTGAAAGACGATTTGCAAGAACTGGCAGTGGTCGAATCCTTCCCAACGAAGATCGAAGGCCGTCAGATGATCATGGTGCTTGCTCCTAAGAAGAAACAGTAAGGCCTTCAAGTAACAATTCTGTGAAGCCTTCGGGCTTCACAGGTTTTGTTCGCCTATGTTTCGTTTATTAACAATGCGAAGTGGAAGTTATTAAAATGCCAAAAATTAAGACCGTACGCGGTGCTGCTAAGCGCTTCAAAAAAACCGGTAAAGGTGGTTTTAAGCACAAGCACGCTAACCTGCGTCACATTCTGACCAAAAAAGCGACTAAACGTAAACGTCACCTGCGTCCGAAAGCCATGGTTTCTAAAGGCGATCTGGGCCTGGTTATCGCGTGCCTGCCGTACGCATAAGCCGTTAACGTTTTTAACTTTTTAATTAGAATAGATACAGGAGAGCACATATGGCTCGCGTAAAACGTGGTGTAATTGCACGCGCACGTCACAAGAAAATTTTGAAACAAGCCAAAGGCTACTACGGTGCGCGTTCTCGCGTATACCGCGTTGCCTTCCAGGCAGTTATCAAAGCTGGTCAGTATGCTTACCGTGACCGTCGTCAACGTAAGCGTCAGTTCCGTCAACTGTGGATTGCGCGTATCAACGCAGCAGCACGTCAGAACGGTATTTCTTACAGCAAATTCATCAACGGCCTGAAAAAAGCCTCTGTTGAAATCGACCGTAAGATCCTGGCTGATATCGCCGTATTCGACAAAGTCGCGTTCACCGCGCTGGTTGAAAAAGCGAAAGCAGCTCTGGCATAAGCCAGTGAAAAGAGGGAGCCTGGCTCCCTCTCTTTTATTTACTGTTCAGTGAGTTGACAATTGACCTGTAACCCTTTTCAATAAAGGATATTCGGTTTTACCACATAAGGTAACGCAAGCATGAACGCTGCTATTTTCCGTTTCTTTTTTTACTTTAGCACCTGATCCCAGGAGGCTAGCGCGTGAAAAACGAAACGAAAAACAGCGCAAAAAAGCCTCCTGATGGAGGCTTTTTTTGTATCTGAAATCGAGAGATTACGTCCAATGAACCGGTGTCTTCACCGACACAATGAGGAAAACCATGTCACATCTCGCAGAGCTGGTTGCCAATGCAGCGGCCGCCATTAACCAGGCGTCAGATGTTGCCGCGTTAGACAATGTACGCGTCGAATATTTGGGCAAGAAAGGGCATTTAACCCTTCAGATGACGACCCTACGCGATCTGCCGCCGGAAGAGCGTCCGGCAGCCGGGGCAGTCATTAACGCCGCGAAAGAGCAGGTACAACAGGCTCTTAACGCGCGTAAAGCCGAGCTGGAAAGCGCAGCGCTTAACGCCCGTCTGGCCGCTGAAACCATCGATATCTCCCTGCCGGGGCGCCGTATTGAGAACGGCGGTCTGCATCCGGTCACGCGTACCATTGACCGTATTGAAAGTTTCTTCGGCGAGCTTGGTTTTACCGTGGCGACTGGCCCGGAAATCGAAGATGACTACCATAACTTCGACGCGTTAAACATTCCGGGTCATCATCCGGCCCGCGCCGATCATGATACCTTCTGGTTTGACGCGACCCGTCTGCTGCGGACCCAGACGTCTGGCGTCCAGATCCGGACGATGAAAGCGCAGCAACCGCCGATCCGCATTATTGCGCCGGGCCGTGTATACCGTAATGACTACGACCAGACGCATACTCCGATGTTCCATCAGATGGAAGGTCTGATTGTTGATACCAACATCAGCTTCACCAACCTCAAAGGTACGCTGCACGACTTCCTGCGCAATTTCTTTGAGGAGGATCTGCAGATTCGCTTCCGTCCTTCTTATTTTCCGTTTACCGAACCTTCTGCAGAAGTGGATGTGATGGGTAAAAACGGCAAATGGCTGGAAGTGCTGGGCTGCGGGATGGTGCATCCGAATGTGCTGCGTAATGTCGGTATCGATCCGGAAATCTATTCTGGCTTCGCTTTTGGTATGGGGATGGAACGTCTGACCATGTTGCGTTACGGCGTCACCGACCTGCGTTCATTCTTCGAAAACGATCTGCGTTTCCTCAAACAGTTTAAATAAAGGCAGGATAAAACAATGAAATTCAGCGAACTGTGGTTACGCGAGTGGGTTAACCCGGCAATTGATAGCGATGCGTTGGCTAACCAGATTACGATGGCTGGCCTGGAAGTAGACGGCGTTGAGCCGGTCGCGGGAAGCTTCAATGGCGTTGTGGTTGGGGAAGTGGTTGAGTGCGCCCAGCATCCGAACGCTGACAAATTGCGTGTAACGAAAGTCAACGTTGGCGGAGAACGCCTGTTGGATATCGTCTGCGGCGCGCCAAACTGTCGTCAGGGGCTGAAAGTAGCGGTGGCCACCATTGGCGCTATTCTGCCGGGCGATTTCAAAATTAAAGCGGCAAAACTGCGCGGCGAACCGTCTGAAGGGATGCTGTGCTCCTTCTCCGAACTGGGGATTTCCGACGATCACAGCGGCATTATCGAACTGCCGGCGGATGCGCCGCTGGGTACCGATATCCGTGAATACCTGAAGCTCGACGACAATACCATCGAAATTAGCGTCACGCCAAACCGTGCGGATTGCTTAGGTATCATCGGCGTTGCGCGTGATGTGGCGGTACTGAACAAAGCGCCGCTCCAGGAGCCTGAAATGGCGCCGGTTGCGGCAACCATCAGCGATACGCTGCCGATTACGGTAGAGGCCGCTGATGCGTGTCCACGCTATCTTGGCCGGGTGGTAAAAGGCATCAATGTTAACGCGCCGACGCCGCTGTGGATGAAAGAGAAACTGCGTCGCTGCGGTATTCGCTCCATCGATGCGGTGGTTGACGTCACCAACTATGTGCTGCTCGAACTGGGTCAGCCAATGCATGCTTTCGATAAAGATCGCATTGATGGCGGTATTGTCGTGCGGATGGCAAAAGAGGGTGAAACCGTCGTCCTGCTGGACGGTAGCGAAGCGACGTTAAATGCGGACACGCTGGTGATCGCCGATCACCATAAGGCGCTGGGGATAGCCGGTATTTTTGGCGGCGAACATTCCGGCGTGAACGGCGAAACGCAAAATGTGCTGCTGGAATGTGCGTACTTTAATCCGCTGTCTATCACCGGTCGCGCTCGCCGCCACGGTCTGCATACCGATGCGTCTCACCGCTACGAGCGCGGGGTAGACCCGGCGCTGCAATATAAAGCGATAGAGCGCGCTACTCGTCTGCTTCTTGATATCTGTGGCGGTGATGCGGGTCCGATAATTGATGTGAGCAACGAAGCAACGTTGCCGAAACGCGCCACCATTACGCTGCGTCGCAGTAAACTGGATCGCCTGATCGGGCATCATATTGCGGATGAGCAGGTCAGTGATATTCTGCGTCGTCTGGGCTGTGAAGTGACCGAAGGGCAGGACGAGTGGAAAGCCGTGGCGCCGACCTGGCGTTTCGATATGGAGATTGAAGAAGATCTGGTGGAAGAGGTGGCCCGCGTTTACGGTTATAACAATATTCCGGACGAGCCAATCCAGGCCGGTTTAATCATGGGGACGCACCGTGAAGCCGATCTGTCGTTGAAGCGGGTTAAAACCATGCTGAACGACAAAGGCTATCAGGAAGTGATTACCTATAGCTTTGTCGATCCTAAAGTACAACAGCTTATCCATCCAGGCGCAGAAGCGCTGCTGCTGCCAAACCCTATCTCCGTTGAGATGTCGGCGATGCGTCTGTCTCTGTGGAGCGGATTGCTGACGACGGTGGTCTATAACCAAAACCGCCAGCAGAATCGCGTGCGTATTTTTGAAACCGGTTTACGTTTCGTTCCGGATACACAAGCCAATCTGGGTATTCGACAGGATCTGATGCTGGCTGGCGTGATTTGCGGTAACCGCTATGATGAGCACTGGAACCTGGCAAAAGAGACCGTTGATTTCTATGATTTGAAAGGCGATCTGGAAGCAGTATTGGATTTAACCGGCAAACTGGGTGATATCCAGTTTAAGGCGGAGATGAATCCGGCTCTGCATCCGGGACAGTCTGCGGCGATTTATCTGAAAGATGAACGTATTGGTTTTATTGGGGTTGTTCACCCTGAACTGGAACGTAAACTGGATCTGAATGGTCGTACACTGGTGTTTGAACTGGAATGGAATAAGCTCGCAGACCGTATCGTGCCGCAGGCGCGGGAGATTTCACGCTTCCCGGCCAACCGTCGCGATATTGCGGTTGTTGTTGCAGAAAACGTTCCCGCAGCGGATATTTTATCCGAATGTAAGAAAGTTGGCGTAAATCAGGTAGTTGGCGTAAACTTATTTGACGTGTACCGCGGTAAGGGTGTTGCGGAGGGTTATAAGAGCCTCGCTATCAGCCTGATCCTTCAGGATACCAACCGTACACTCGAAGAAGAGGAGATTGCCGCTACCGTCGCCAAATGTGTAGAGGCATTAAAAGAGCGATTCCAGGCATCATTGAGGGATTGAACCTATGGCGCTTACAAAAGCTGAAATGTCAGAATATCTGTTTGATAAGCTTGGGCTTAGCAAGCGGGATGCCAAAGAACTGGTTGAACTGTTTTTCGAAGAGATCCGTCGTGCTCTGGAAAACGGTGAGCAGGTGAAACTCTCTGGTTTTGGTAACTTCGATCTGCGTGATAAAAATCAACGTCCGGGGCGTAACCCGAAAACGGGTGAAGATATTCCTATTACAGCACGGCGCGTGGTGACCTTCAGACCCGGGCAGAAGTTAAAGAGCCGGGTCGAAAACGCTTCGCCCAAAGAAGAGTAATCAGATCCAGGCATAACATCCATCAGGGTGTATTGCGGCAGATACGCTGCCATCCCGAAAGTAGATCAGCGGGATGACAGCGTATCTGTCAGCCTGAAAGATGACCCGTATAACTAAAAAGGCCGCATTGCGGCCTTTTTTCTTTCAAGTAGAGGATACCCACCGTAAAATCACGCTACCTCTTTTCAGCTGAATGGATAACATGCTGACTTTTGCCCGCCAACAACAGCGACGAAACGTTCGCTGGCTTCTGAGCCTGTCACTGCTGGTGCTACTGGCTACACTTCTGAGCTTATGCGCAGGCGAACAGTGGATTGCCCCCGGTGACTGGTTAAGCGCCCGGGGGGAACTGTTTGTCTGGCAAATTCGCCTTCCCCGCACGCTTGCGGTATTGCTGGTTGGCGCTGCGCTGGCGCTATCTGGCGCTGTGATGCAGGCGCTGTTTGAAAACCCACTTGCTGAACCGGGTCTGCTCGGCGTTTCGAATGGGGCCGGTGTTGGGCTTATTGCCGCCGTCTTACTGGGGCAGGGGCAACTGCCAGGATGGGCGCTGGGACTGTGCGCTATAGCCGGCGCGCTCATTATTACGTTAATTCTGCTGCGTTTTGCGCGTCGCCATCTCTCTACCAGCCGCTTGTTGTTGGCGGGCGTCGCGCTGGGCATTATCTGTAGCGCGCTGATGACGTGGGCTATCTATTTTTCCACCTCTTTCGATCTGCGGCAATTAATGTACTGGATGATGGGAGGATTTGGCGGCGTTGACTGGCAGCAGAGCTGGCTAATGATTGCGCTCATCCCGGTACTGATCTGGATATGTTGCCAGTCGCAACCGCTGAATATGCTGGCGCTAGGGGAAACCTCGGCGCGGCAGCTTGGCCTGCCGCTGTGGTTCTGGCGCAATTTGTTGGTCATCGCCACCGGCTGGATGGTGGGTGTCAGCGTGGCGATGGCGGGGGCGATTGGTTTTATCGGTCTGGTTATTCCGCACATCCTGCGCTTATGTGGTTTAACCGATCACCGGGTTTTACTTCCCGGCTGCGCGCTGGCCGGGGCTATCGCCCTGCTATTGGCTGATGTGGTCGCCCGACTGGCGCTGGCGTCGGCTGAACTGCCTATCGGGGTGGTCACCGCCACATTGGGGGCACCAGTGTTTATCTGGCTGCTGCTCAAATCCGCGCGTTAGCGCATCGGTAAACAACTGCTTTCATCATTCGCAGTCTATGATTAAAGGCTAACGATGAAACCCGCTATTCTACCGACATCAGGGAGACACCATGCAAAACTCGCTTCTTAATACTCACGTTACGACGATTGATGGAGAGGTCACTACACTTGAAAAATACGCCGGAAAAGTGCTGCTCATTGTAAACGTCGCCTCCAGATGTGGCCTGACGCCGCAATATGAACAGTTGGAAAATATCCAGAAGGCGTGGGCAGATCAGGGGTTTGTCGTGTTGGGTTTTCCCTGCAACCAGTTTATGGGGCAGGAGCCAGGCAGCGAAGAGGAGATTAAAACCTATTGTGCCAGCACCTGGGGCGTCACGTTCCCGATGTTCAGTAAAATTGATGTGAATGGCGACGCGCGCCATCCGCTGTATCAAAAACTGATAGCCGCTGCGCCAACGGCAGTCGCGCCGGAGAAGAGCGGCTTTTACGAACGGATGGTAAGCAAAGGGCGTACGCCACTCTATCCGGATGATATTCTGTGGAATTTTGAAAAATTTTTGGTAGGCCGGGATGGTCAGGTGGTACAGCGTTTTTCGCCGGATATGACGCCTGAAGATCCTATTGTGATGGAAAGCATAAAAATCGCGTTGGCAAAATAATGTCTCAATTGATGCAATTAAAGGATGTCGCCGAGAGCACCCGCCTGGGACCGCTTTCCGGCGAAGTAAGCGCAGGAGAGATCCTTCATCTTGTCGGGCCGAACGGCGCCGGGAAAAGCACGCTACTGGCGCGTATGGCGGGGTTAACCTCCGGCGAGGGGAGCATCAGGTTTGGCGGAGCGCCGCTGGAGGCATGGGCGACGGCAACGCTTGCCCAACACCGCGCTTATCTTGCGCAACAGCAAAATCCGCCGTTCGCCATGCCGGTCTGGCATTACCTGACATTGCATCAACCTGATAAAACGCGAACCGGGCAGCTTAACGAGGTGGCCGATATGCTTGGATTGGGCGACAAACTGGGGCGAAGCGTGAATCAGCTTTCCGGTGGCGAGTGGCAGCGTGTTCGTCTTGCTGCCGTTGTACTACAAATTCATCCCGACGCTAATCCGGTCGGTCAATTATTGTTGCTTGATGAGCCGATGAACAGTCTCGATGTTGCGCAACAAAACGCTCTGGATCGGGTATTACATCATTTGTGTCAGGCAGGAATTGCGATTGTGATGAGTAGCCACGATCTGAACCACACGCTGCGCCATGCGCATAAAGCCTGGTTACTAAAGCGCGGTAAACTCATTGCCTGCGGCCGCCGGGAAGAGGTGCTCACCCCCTCTTATCTGGCGCAAGCCTACGGTCTGCGCTTTCGACGACTCGACGTCGAGGGGCATCCAATGCTCATTTCGGCCACTTAAGTAAAATCGTTTCTTGAAAAGCAGGTAATTTCGACGCTAAATTAATACCAAAATAAAAACAGAGGATTGTTGCGGCATGCGTTTTTGGCTTCTTGTTATCACAGCATTGTTCCTGGCAGGATGCAGTACTCATCGGGCACCGGCGCCAAATGCCAGATTATCAGACTCCATTACCGTCATTGCGGGTCTGAACGATCAGTTGCAGTCCTGGCGCGGTACGCCATACCGTTACGGCGGCATGAGTCGCAGAGGCGTGGACTGTTCCGGCTTTGTGGTAGTCACTATGCGCGACAAGTTTGATTTGCAGTTGCCTCGTGATACGCGTGAACAATCAAAAATCGGCACCAGAATCGATAAAGATGAATTGCTGCCCGGAGATTTGGTTTTCTTTAAAACCGGTTCGGGCGAAAGTGGTTTACATGTTGGTATTTACGATACAAATAATGAGTTTATTCATGCCTCTACCAGTCGTGGCGTGATGCGTTCATCGCTGGATAATGTGTACTGGCGAAAAAACTTCTGGCAGGCACGGCGAATTTAACCTCGCAGACGATATAAATTTTATAGTCTATTTTTAACATATCGCCGGTTGAACTTATGACATCTGTTGTCATCATATATAATGATATAACCGTAGCATTTACAAACGTACTTTTATTAAAAACGGGCGTGTTCACGCCCTGTTAAAAGTACAACATTGGATATTGGTTTATAATCAGAGTAAGTTAAAAAAAGGAACCGGTTCACCGGTAAACAAGAAAAATGATGACGCTTCAATTAGTATCTGAAGTTACGTCTGTTTCCGTCCGTAGTGACTGGATGGCGAATAGCGCCCTAACCATGGGACTGGCGTAATGATTGCTTCACTTGATGAGCTTTACCATTCCGAACTCTTTTTCCTTCCCGTCATGGATGAAAACGCTCGGCTTGTTGGTTTAGAGATTATTGCAACGTTTGCCGCTGAAGACGGCGCCGTGCGGATGCCGACTGAGTTGGTAGCGCCTCGCCTTTCGGTGGAGGAACAATACTGTCTGTTTGTTGAAAAACTGGCGTTGTTAGAAACCTGTCAGCACTTTTTTATTCAGCATAAACTTATTGCATGGCTTAATTTACCGCCTGCAATTAGTGACTTATTATTATTAGATAGCGAACTTTTTTCCCGGACAGCGCGCTTTCCGTTTCTTGAATTAGCTATAAATGAGAATTATCCTGGGTTAAACCAGGGCAAAAACAATGAAACGTTAGCTAATCTGGCAATGCATTTCCCATTAATGCTGGCAAATTTTGGCGCAGGCGAGGCGTCGACTAAAGCTATTTTCGATGGGCTTTTCAAACGAGTCATGTTGGATAAAAATTTTATTCAGCAGCGAGCTGAAATGATCTCATTCGAACCATTCATGCACGCTATTGTTGCCCAGATCTCCTCCAGCTGCGAGTCGCTGATGATTGCCGGTATTGATACTGAGGCGATGTTTGCGCGCGCAGCGCCATTGGGGTTTAGCGCATTCCAGGGCGGACTATGGCCTCCGGTGCCAGTAAGTCAGCTCATTAAACTCGTTCAGCGATAACCTTTCTGTTTGCCGGTGTTTAACCGGTGATTAACCGTCTACACTGAAGACAGGAGGCCCTATGACCCTGTCTTTTACTGCCCGTTGGCGCGATGAACTGCCAGCAACGTATACCGCGCTTTTACCCACACCGTTAAAAAATGCGCGACTGATTTGGTATAACGACGAACTGGCGCAGCAGTTAGCCATTCCCGCGTCGTTATTTGACGCTACCAATGGCGCTGGCGTTTGGGGCGGCGAAACCTTATTACCCGGTATGTCGCCTGTCGCGCAGGTATATAGCGGGCATCAGTTCGGCGTCTGGGCGGGACAACTCGGCGACGGACGCGGTATTTTGCTGGGCGAACAGCTCCTGGCGGATGGCTCGACCCTCGACTGGCATCTGAAAGGCGCCGGATTAACACCCTATTCGCGAATGGGAGATGGACGCGCCGTCCTGCGTTCAACCATACGAGAAAGTCTTGCCAGCGAAGCCATGCATTATCTGGGTATTCCCACGACGCGCGCGTTATCTATCGTAGCCAGCGATACGCCGGTTCAGCGAGAGACGCAGGAAACGGGCGCGATGTTAATGCGTCTGGCGCAAAGTCATATGCGTTTTGGTCATTTCGAACATTTCTACTACCGCCGTGAGCCGGAAAAAGTTCAGCAACTGGCTGATTTCGCTATTCGTCATTACTGGCCGCAATGGCAGGATGTCCCGGAAAAATATGATTTGTGGTTTGAAGAGGTGGCGGCGCGTACCGGAAGACTCATCGCCGAGTGGCAAACCGTCGGTTTTTCGCACGGCGTTATGAATACGGATAACATGTCGATTCTGGGGCTGACCATCGACTATGGTCCCTTTGGTTTTCTCGATGACTACGATCCCGGCTTCATTGGTAACCATTCCGATCATCAGGGACGTTACCGCTTCGATAACCAACCGTCGGTGGCGCTGTGGAATTTACAACGTCTGGCGCAGACGTTAACCCCTTTTATTGAGATCGACGCGTTAAACAGAGCGCTGGATCGCTACCAGGACGCGTTGTTAACGCACTATGGGCAGCGAATGCGCCAGAAGCTGGGCTTCTTTACCGAGCAAAAAGACGATAACGCTTTACTGAATGAATTGTTTAGTCTGATGGCGCGCGAAGGGAGTGACTATACCCGTACATTTCGGATGTTAAGCCATACGGAGCAACACAGCGCTTCCTCGCCGTTGCGGGATACGTTTATCGATCGCGCGGCGTTCGATGCCTGGTTCGATCGCTACCGGGCGCGATTGCGCACAGAGGCGGTGGATGACGCGCTGCGCCAGCAGCAGATGCAACGCGTGAATCCTGCGATTGTGTTGCGCAACTGGTTGGCTCAACGCGCGATAGATGCGGCTGAACAAGGAGACATGGCGGAACTGCATCGGTTGCATGAAGTTTTACGTCAACCTTTTACCGATCGAGATGATGACTATGCCAGCCGACCGCCGGAGTGGGGAAAGCGGCTGGAGGTCAGTTGTTCAAGTTAGCCTGATGCCAGCAGTATCGTCTGCTGGCGCAGCGCTATTTGGTTAACAGTAGCTTCCCGGCCTGAGTTTTGCGCAACAGATACTCCTGACCGTTGTGATCGATAATGACTTTGCCGTCCGGACCTAATAGCGCCTGACTGTTGACGCGCCGTTCAGCGGCAGGGAGAAGCGTTTCATTGTCTATTTCCTTAGGGTGAGGCAGCTCGGTGTTATCCATACGCGACATGTTATTTATTAATAATCAAACTCACAATGATTATTATTATCAATAATTAATGCAATAACAGCAAGTGCTAATTCTGTGGAGTGATATACGCGCGCGGAGAGAAAAGGGCGGGTAAAGCATCGAAGAAACGCCCATCCCGGCAGGATGGGCGAGCTATTAAAAGCGGCTATCTACCGCCGCGGCCAGTTTTTCCAACAGAACTTCCGTATCTTCCCAGTTCAGGCAGGGATCGGTAATGGACTGACCATAGATTAATGGTTGACCGCTGATAATTTTTTGCGTGCCTTCCCGTAAAAAACTCTCGGCCATAATCCCGGCAATTGCCGTGGAGCCATTACGAATCTGCTGGCAAATATCATCACATACCTCCAACTGGCGGCGATGCTGTTTTTGACAGTTGCCGTGGCTGAAGTCGACGACCAGATGTTCCGGCAGATCAAATTCATGCAACGTATCGCAGGCGGCGGCAATATCTTCAGCGTGGTAGTTCGGTTTTTTACCGCCGCGCATGATGATGTGCCCATACGGGTTGCCACTCGTCTGGTAGATGGTCATCTGTCCGTCTTTATCCGGCGAGAGAAACATATGGCTGGCGCGGGAGGCGCGAATAGCGTCAACGGCAATGCGGGTATTGCCATCCGTACCATTTTTAAAGCCGACCGGACAAGAGAGCGCAGAAGCCATTTCCCGATGGATTTGGCTTTCGGTGGTACGCGCGCCAATCGCTCCCCAACTGATCAGATCGGCAATAAACTGGCCAGTGACCATATCAAGAAACTCTGTGGCGGTCGGTACTCCCAGTTCGTTCACCTGCAATAGCAAGCGACGCGCCAGTTCAAGCCCATAATTGACGCGGTAACTTCCATTCAAGTCAGGATCGGAAATCAGGCCTTTCCATCCCACGACGGTGCGCGGTTTTTCAAAATAGGTACGCATGACGATCTCCAGACGCGCCTGATGCTTTTGGCGTTGTGCCTGGAGCTGCGTCGCGTATTCCATGGCAGCATTCAGATCGTGAATCGAACAGGGGCCAATGACGACCAGTAGCCGTGGATCTTCACCATTTAAAATCTTTTCTATCCGGCGTCGGGAGTCGGTAACGTGACTGGCGACGGAGGACGATACAGGATACCGCTGCGCGAGTTCGGTCGGTGTTACCAGGCTGTCGATACGCGCAGTACGGAGTTCGTCGGTTCTGTTCATTACAAGTCTCAGAAATTTGTTGCTTCAACGGCAGGACTACCGGGAAGTGATGGGCATCACGATAAACCAATCCCTGCTGATTTCAAGTGCGAGGCGTGTCACACCTCGCAGGCAGAACGGCATGATAACAAAAACCAACCCATTAAACTAGTTTGCTAGTACATCCTGCGGTTAAGCCCCATAATGTCGAGAATTTTGGTGGCTATCTCTTCAACGGAATAATTGGTGCTGTTCAGGCAGGGGATCTGATTCTTACGATACAGCGCTTCGACCTCCGCCACTTCCATGCGGCACTGACGCAACGAGGCATAGCGACTGTTTTCACGGCGTTCTTCGCGAATTGCCGCCAGGCGTTCAGGGTCAATTGTCAGGCCGAACAGTTTATGTTGTAGCGGTTTTAACGATGTGGGCAGCGTCAAATTATCCATATCATCGGCGATGAAAGGGTAGTTAGCCGCACGAATACCGAATTGCATTGCCAGATAGAGGCTGGTGGGCGTTTTTCCACAGCGCGAAACGCCAAGTAAAATGACCTGAGCCTGATCGAGGTTGCGCAATGAAATGCCATCATCATGCGCCAGGGTATAATCGATAGCGGCAATACGGGCGTCATACTTGTTCAGGTTACCCGGATTAAGCCCATGAGTACGATGAGCGATCGGCGTCGGATCCAGTTTCATCTCCTGCTGAAGCGGCGCCACCAGCGCCTGGACGATATCCTGGCAGAAACCTTCGCTCTGTAAGATGATGGCGCGAATTTCAGGTAAAACAATCGAGTAAAACACCAGCGGGCGAACGCCGGTTTGCTGATAAATGGCGTCAATTTGGTCTTTGACGGCGCGGGCGCGACTTTCGTTTTCCACGAATGGCAGCGTGATGCTGCTGATCGTCACCGGAAACTGCGACATAACCGCGTGACCCAGGACCTCGGCGGTGATGGCGGTACCATCAGAAATATAGAAAACATGGCGATCAACAACATTATCCATTCTGTTCATCCTGAAGAGTAAACATAATTATCTGAAAGCATAAATTAAAAGTAACGGGAAACGTATAACTTGTCGCTTATTTTATAAAATGACAGGCGCTTTTTATAATTAATGAAAAGCATGTTTCATTTCCTGGAAACGCAGTTTATACCGTGGGTGATTAAGGGAATGCCGTGCTATGCGCGGGTTTGCGCAACTACGTAAACAATCTGAAAAAATGAAAAAATAAATTTGCTTGAACGATTCACCGTTTTTTTCGCGGGTTTAAGTATGCCAGGATAAATACGCAACTATGTGTTTCTTAAACTCGTTCATTTATCACAAAAGGATTGTTCGATGTCCAACAATGGCTCGTCACCGCTGGTGCTTTGGTATAACCAACTCGGCATGAATGATGTAGACAGAGTTGGGGGCAAAAATGCCTCCCTGGGTGAAATGATTACTAACCTTTCCGGCATGGGCGTATCCGTTCCGAATGGTTTTGCAACCACTGCCGATGCGTTTAACCAGTTTTTGGATCAAAGCGGCGTAAACCAGCGCATTTATGAGCTGCTGGATAAGACAGATATTGATGATGTCTCCCAGCTGGCGAAAGCGGGCGCGCAGATCCGCCAGTGGATTATCGACACTCCTTTCCAGCCGGCGCTGGAAAACGCCATCCGCGATGCCTATGCGCAGCTTTCGTCGGATGATGAAAATGCCTCTTTTGCCGTGCGTTCCTCCGCTACGGCGGAAGATATGCCAGATGCTTCGTTTGCGGGCCAACAGGAAACGTTTCTTAACGTTCAGGGCTTCGACGCGGTGCTGGTGGCAGTGAAACACGTATTTGCTTCTCTGTTTAACGATCGCGCCATCTCTTATCGCGTTCACCAGGGATATGATCATCGCGGCGTAGCGCTTTCCGCTGGCGTGCAGCGGATGGTTCGCTCCGATCTCGCCTCGTCAGGGGTGATGTTCTCTATCGATACCGAATCCGGCTTTGACCAGGTGGTCTTTATCACCTCGGCATGGGGACTGGGTGAAATGGTGGTGCAGGGCGCGGTTAACCCGGATGAATTTTATGTCCATAAGCCAACCCTGGCGGCAGGCCGTCCGGCCATCGTACGCCGCACCATGGGGTCGAAAAAAATCCGCATGGTTTACGCCGCCACCCAGGAGCACGGCAAGCAAGTGAAGATTGAGGATGTGCCGCAGGAACAGCGCGACATTTTCTCGCTCACCAACGAAGAAGTGCAGGAACTGGCGAAACAAGCGGTGCAGATTGAGCAGCACTATGGTCGTCCGATGGATATCGAATGGGCGAAAGACGGTCATACCGGTAAGCTCTTTATTGTGCAGGCACGTCCGGAAACCGTGCGCTCCCGTGGCCAGGTGATGGAGCGTTATACGCTACATGCGCAGGGGAAAATCATTGCCGAAGGTCGCGCCATTGGTCATCGTATCGGCGCAGGTACGGTAAAAGTTATTCACGATATCGGCGAAATGAACCGTATTGAGCCTGGCGATGTGCTTGTCACCGATATGACCGACCCGGACTGGGAACCGATCATGAAAAAAGCGGCGGCGATTGTCACTAACCGTGGCGGGCGCACCTGTCACGCGGCGATTATCGCCCGCGAATTGGGCATTCCGGCGGTAGTCGGCTGCGGCGACGCCACCGAACGCATGAAAGATGGCGAAAAAGTAACCGTCTCCTGTGCGGAAGGTGATACCGGTTATGTGTATGCCGACATGCTGGATTTCAGCGTAAAAAGCTCCAGCGTAGATACCATGCCAGAGCTACCGCTGAAGGTCATGATGAACGTCGGCAACCCGGACAGGGCATTTGACTTTGCCTGCCTGCCGAATGAAGGTGTAGGTCTGGCGCGACTGGAATTCATCATTAACCGTATGATTGGCGTTCACCCGCGTGCGCTGCTGGAGTTTGACGACCAGGATGCCGCGCTGCAAAACGACATTCGTGAGATGATGAAAGGGTTTGACTCGCCGCGTGAATTTTACGTTGGTCGACTGACGGAAGGGATCGCGACGTTAGGCGCCGCCTTCTACCCGAAACGCGTTATCGTTCGCCTGTCTGACTTTAAGTCCAACGAATACGCCAACCTGGTCGGCGGCGAACGTTATGAGCCGCATGAAGAAAACCCGATGCTGGGCTTCCGCGGCGCGGGTCGTTACGTCGCAGAAAGTTTCCGCGATTGTTTTGCGCTGGAATGCGAAGCGGTGAAACGCGTGCGCAACGATATGGGCCTTACCAACGTCGAAATCATGATCCCGTTCGTGCGGACGGTCGACCAGGCGAAAGCGGTCATCGAAGAGCTGGCGCGCCAGGGGCTTAAACGCGGCGAGAACGGGCTGAAGATCATCATGATGTGCGAGATCCCGTCCAATGCCTTGCTGGCTGAACAGTTCCTCGAGTATTTTGATGGCTTCTCGATTGGTTCTAACGACATGACGCAGCTGGCGCTGGGGCTGGATCGCGATTCCGGCGTGGTGTCTGAACTGTTTGACGAGCGTAACGACGCGGTGAAAGCGCTGCTGTCGATGGCGATCCGCGCGGCGAAAAAACAGGGCAAATATGTTGGAATTTGTGGTCAGGGTCCGTCCGACCATGAAGACTTTGCCGCCTGGCTGATGGAAGAGGGGATCGACAGCCTGTCGCTGAACCCGGACACCGTGGTTCAGACCTGGCTGAGTCTGGCGGAACTGAAGAAGTAGTGTAATACCGGATGGCGGCGTTAACGTCGCCATCCGGCAATTTATACCGCAGTGTGCTCCTGGCGCAGCCGCTCAATAATATCCTGCCGCAACAGAAACTTCTGCACTTTGCCAGAGGCGGTTCTGGGCAGTTTTTCTACGATGACGATCCGTTCCGGATATTTATACTTCGCTACCCGTTTTCGACTGAAAAAAGCGATCACCTCTTCCAGCGTCAGCGAAAGGTGCGGCGGTTTTAAGACTACATACGCGCATGAACGTTCGCCTAAGCGTTCATCAGGCATAGCAACGACGCAAGCATCGTGTATGCGGGGGTGTTGCAATAAAATATCCTCCACCTCGCGACTGCTGATATTTTCACCTCCACGTATAATAATATCCTTTTTGCGCCCGGTAATTTTGATATAACCGTCTTCATCCATGCGGCAGAGGTCGCCGCTGTAATACCAGCCCTCATTATCCAGTGCGCGGGCGGTAAGTTCCGGCTCGTCCAGGTATCCCATAAAAACGTTCGGCCCGCGCGAGGCTTCTTCGCCTTCGTGGCCTGCTGGAAGCGTATTGCGATCTTCATCCACGATTTTAATTTCTACACCGGTGGCGGCATAACCATCGGTGTTCATCATGCGTGAAGTCGAATCACCCAGATTAACCATCGAGTGTGGAGAACTTTCTGTAGAACCGTAAATACTCAATAATTTGATACCGCGCTGCTGGCAGTCGCGGGCAACCTTTTTGGGAATAGTCGTGCCGCCGCATAAGAAGAATCGCAGTGAGGAGAGGTCGGCAGGCTGTTGCTCAACGGCACAAAGCAGATCGTAAATAAACGGCGTCGCGCCTGACATACAGGTACAGCGTTGCTGCGCTAATAAGGTAAGGCAGGCTTCTGGGGTAAAGATGTCCAGCAATACGCTACGCGCCCCGATTAAAAAGGGCGCGGTGACGCCGTGTAAAAATCCGGTGGCGTGGCCCAGTGGCGCAGGCATCAGGAACACATCTTGCCAGGTTAAATTCAACCGCGCGCAATACGCCCGTTCGCTGGCAAGAATATTATTGTGGGTCAACATCACCCCTTTCGGCATTCCTTCTGTGCCGGAGGTAAACAGCACTGCCGCCAGCTCATCACCGTGAATGTTAATGTCTGACTGCAACGGTTCGCTGCGGTCGATGATTTGACTAAGCGCAAGCGCTGTGGTGGCAGGCGCCAGTTTATCCACGCCGACAATATGCGTCAGATGGCGCAGTTGATTTTGTAGCGGAAGGATAAGATCGACCGGACGATTCTGTTTGAATACGGTGGGGGCGAAGAATATTTTAGCCTGACATTTGTTCAGCACCCAAACCAGCTCTGCTTCTCGCCAGGCGGGAAGCAGCGGGACAGATACCGCGCCCGTTTTCAGGCAGGCCAGATAAATGAGAGTAAACTCACACCAGCCCGGAAGCTGAAAGGCCACGCGATCGCCCGGTTGAATCCCCTGAGACAGTAACCAGTTTGCCAGGCGGCTTGCCGCGCAATCGAGCGCGGCGTAGGTCCAGGACGCGCCATGATTATCGACCACGGCGATTTTATCGGGTACGGCGCGTGCGGTTTGCCGCCAGTAGTCGCCCAGTGAAGCATCGCCCCAGTAGCCGGACTCGCGATAGGTTTTCCGCCTTGCGGCGTCAAACGTTAATGTAACACTCATTGACTTGTTCTCTATTAATACAAATGACGTAATCTCCGGGGGCAAGCCGAATAAGACGCCGTAGCGTCGTTATCCGGTGTTTCAGAGCGTCAGCCGTAGCGAAACTCAACGCCGAACGTTCCCGCCGGGTATTCCCATTTTTCGAGAAGAGTATTGCCGCAGAGAACCCTGCAGGTCCCGCACTCCAGGCAGCCCGCGGAGTCAAAATGAATATTTCCCGCATCGTCCAGCTTATAGAGTCCGGCAGGGCAGGCTTTTATTAATTTATTAAACTCCTGCATGTCAGGCGAGGAGCGCAAAATGATATGTGGGTGTCCTTCATCTACGTAAAATTTATTTACGCCCAATTTGACGTCAACATTCACCTTATTGTCCGAACTCATAATGCCGTAGCCCCTTTTATGCCGTCTTTTAATAGATTCACCAGTCCAATTTTTTTCGCATGTGACAGGATAGTTTTACGCAACGGTGGGACTGGACCGCCATCAACGGTGAACAGATCGCCCACAATGTTTGCCGCCATTCGCGGGTACTCGGTAAAAAGCCGTGGGTTTTCCATTAATCCGGGGAGTTTGCGGAAATGCCGCATATCGCGTAACACGCCGTTTTTCTCCAGCGCGCGTTTGTAACCGGCAAGACTCGCGGCGGAAAAATCTTGCCGCGCTTTAGCGTCAATGGCGGTTTGAGCGGCCGCTTGCGCGGACGCGATGGCTAAATCCATGCCGCGGACGGTATAACCGAGATTCAGGCAAAGACCGGCGGCGTCGCCGACAATCATCACGCCGTCATTTGCCAGCTCCGGCATCATTGCTATGCCGCCTTCGGGCACCATATGAGCGGAGTATTCAAGCAGTGTTCCCCCCTGAATCAAAGGGCGTATTGCCGGATGCTGTTTAAAATCTTCCAACATTTGCGGTACGCTTTTGGTCGCGTGAGCAATGTCGCCCAGGCCACATACCAGCCCCAGAGAAACCGAATCGCGGTTGGTATAAAGAAACCCGCCGCCCATGAGCCCGTTGGAGGGCGCGCCAGCGAATAACCAGGCGGCGCCTTCATGGGACGCCAGATTAAAGCGCTCTTCAATAAGTGCCGGAGAGAGCCCAATCAACTCTTTTACGCCGACGGCATAGTGATGCGCAGAAGAGGCAGGCACCATGTCCAGCGAACGGCCCAGCATGGAATTCACGCCGTCCGCGAGAATCACAATATTCGCATCAAGAATATCATCCCCGGCCTGAACGCCAGTGACGCGATTGCCTTCACGTACCAGAGCGTCGACCCGTACACCTGGGATAAACTGTGCGCCAGCCTGCTCCGCCTGCGCCATTAGCCACGGGTCCAGTTTGTTGCGCAGTACGGTATATGACGTAAGGGGCGGAGTAGGGGGCGCGCGGTGAAAATCAAGTGTGACGGCGCTTTCTTCGGTTAAAAAGGAGATTTTTTCACGGGTAACGACACGTTCGATGGGGGCGGACGTTGCGAATCCCGGCATAATACTTTCGATACTGTGAGCGTAGAGCCGCCCACCGGTCATATTTTTGCTGCCCGCGCTGTTTCCGCGTTCAATAACCAGTACATCCAGTCCCGCTTTTGCCATCACATACGCGGCGACCGTTCCTGCTACGCCTGCGCCCACCACAATAGCGTCAAATTTATCATCCGACATGCTTTATGCTCCTTTCCCGCCGTATCGACGACGGGAGATGTGCGTTGAAAAAGGAATTAGCGGCTTAACTGGTCGATGAGGGCAGGAACAACCTTATAGATATCGCCCACCAGACCATAATCGGCATAATTGAAAATGGGCGCGTTTTTATCTTTGTTTATTGCGACAATAATTCTTGCGCCGTTTCCACCCACCATATGTTGAATTTGGCCGGAAATGCCCAGCGTCAGATAGAGATCGGATTTCAACAGAACGCCGGATACGCCAATATAACGCTCGCGTTCCATCCAGTTTTCACCTTCCGCAATGGGGCGGGAACAGCCCACTTCTGCGCCGAGGACGGTCGCCAGTTTATGCACCATATCCAGATCGCTTTGCGCCGCCAGGCCTCGTCCTACGCCGATGACCCGTTTGGCTTTGCTCAAATCGACGCTGCTTAACGATTTCGCGCGCCGCTGCTGGCACAATACCTCGTGGCGTGGGGCAATATATGCCAGCGTGGTCTGCGGGCAAGTATGACCGGGGAGAGGGGCGGCGGGTTCCAGCACGCCGGGTGCCAGCGTAATAATCGCCTGCGGGCTGTTTAATTTCTCTTTGCCGAAAGCAAGTCCGCCGTACATGCGATGCTCTGCGTGTAGCGTCCCGTCGAGGAGGTCAATAGACGTCGCGTCGTTCACCATCACGGCGTCAAGCTGGATGCTCAGCCGGGCGCCCAGCGCTTTACAGCGCTTGGTCGCCGCCATGAGCAGTAGCCCATTTTTGTCGCCTAATAACGAGGCCAGCGTTTCGGCATAGTTTTCCACGCGCTGCAAATTCGTATGCGATTCAAGAATGACTATCTCATCAGCGCCAAGCGCTTTCACGTAGTCGATCTCCGTGTTCCCTTGCACGATGGCGTAAACTTTTTCTCCCCACTGCCGCGCGCCGGTCATTAATTCGGCATAACGCTCTACGTTATCGCTAAATACCCATACGTTAGCTAAATGATTCATGATAATTTTTCTCCGTTGGGCTTAGTTCAGGGATTTTTTCAAATGGTCGGCCAGTGCGGTGATGGCTTCCGGCGAATCGTTATCGAGAATGATATGCTTGCGTTCTGTCTGCGGCGGTACCGAGATGGCGACCAGTTCCGCCAGTGGCGTGGTTGGGGTCCAGTGGATATCGCTCGCCAGCCACGACGTAACGGCTTTTTTCCCGGCGCCGAGAATGGCTTTCATTGACGGGATGCGTGGAACGTTAATATCTGAGGTCACGCAAAGCACCGCGGGCAGCGTGAGCTCGATAATTTCAACGTCTTCTTCCAGTGTGCGTTCAACGATGATTTTGTCGCCGTCGCGTTGAATACGGCTTACTGCGTTGATGACGGGGAGTTTCAGGAGTTCGCCAGTCAGCAGGCCCACCTGTTGGGCATAAATATCGCCGGAGCCCTCTCCAAAGAGCAGCAGGTCAAAGCCAATTTTCTCCGCCGCGGATGCTAGCGCCAGCGCGGTTTCTTTGGGCAGGGCGTGCTCCAGTTGCGCATCCTGAACCATAAAAAGCGCATCCGGCCCGCGGGATAACACATCTTTGCGGACTTTTGAATTTTGTAACAGAGAGCCGCCGACGGTGAGCGCGGCGATCTCGTCGCCATCGCCAGCTAACTGCGCGGCGGCCTCAATTGCATTTAAATCAAACTGGCTGATTTTGGCCTCGGCACGATCAAAATTGAGCGAATGCTCCGGGGTCACGGTAATGTCCTGTTCTTCAGGCACCAACTTAAAGCAGGTTATTATTTTCATTGCATCTCCAGTGAGTCGCGTGCGGATAAGTAACGTAAATCTGACTGAAAATAGTCTGCGGCAGTCTGAAGAGGTTTTCGATGGGTCAATCTGTTTTCCTTGCCAACAATCTTGCACGAAAAATCTGCGAACAGAGAATCGTTAGCAACCATCTGAAAAGGGCGTCATAAAAATATAAATACGGTAGTGAGAATAATAAGTGCGAAGCATATCATCATTTTTTAACATGAAACGTGCGATGTTGTTTCTGTGAGGTTAAAAGAAAACATCAAAGATATGTCGGCTATGTATTTTTGTCTGATAATACGCTATCGACAGGTAATCTGAGCTGTCTGCAAAAGAACATAATATCTTGCATTCGGAACGAATAATCTTGTTTTGCTGGTAATCTCCACGGTTGTACAACACTGACGCTCGCTTTATTTTATCCTGGTTATCTTTTTAAACCTGACAGAGGTTATTATGTATCAGCGCTGTTTTGACTCCGCCGCGGAGACGATTTTTGAACAGGACAAGACCCCTCGATTTTCACGTTTTGTCATTAGCGATGATCCAAACTGGGAGTCTGGCCATCATATGCATGATAATGAAACAGAGCTTATTTACGTCAAAAAAGGGATAGCCAGGTTAATTATTGACTCTTCACTCTACGTCGCGCATGCGGACGATATTGTCGTCGTTGAGCGGGGGCGGCTACACGCTGTAGCATCCGACAGCAATTCGCCGGCTACCACCTATACCTGTGCGCTGTATGGGTTTTGTTTTCCAGGTTGGGAAGAAAACCAACTATTGCAGAGTCATTCCTGTCCGGTGGTTTCCGTGGTTCAGGGGAAAGAGGTCATTAAAAGTATCTTTAATGAATTAAGCGTGTTACTTCCGCAGGGGAAAAATGTATTGGCTTCCTCTGTATACGATGCATTTGCTTACACCCTGACCGCACTTTACTATGAAAATTTTAAAAACGCCTATCGTTCTGAACAAGGTTACATTAAAAAAGATGTATTAATTAAGGATGTACTTGTTTATCTCAATAATAATTATCGTGAAAAAATCACGCTTAACCAGCTATCGAAAAAATTTCGCGCCAGCGTCAGTTATATATGCCATGAATTTGCCAAAGAATATCATATATCCCCTATCAACTATGTTATTCAACGACGTATGACCGAGGCCAAGTTTGCGCTGACAAACACTGAGTCGCCACTGGCAGAAATTTCATGGCGGGTAGGATATGAAAATGTGGACCATTTTGCCAAATTGTTTATGCGGCATGTAGGATGTTCTCCCAACGATTATCGTAAGCAATTTAAAAATAGTCTGGTTGAGCAGGCGTATTTGCTGCCAAATACCTGACGGCGAAATTTATCTGATTTATTCGGCCTGATGCCGTAAAGCAGTCAGGCCGAATAAGACGTTCCGGTACGATCCTTACTTGTTCTGATAGTCTTTCAGAATTTGGCGTCCTGCCACATAGATCATAATTTCATCCGTGCCGCCACCGATACGTTCGCAGCGAACATCGCGCCAGAAGCGGGAGACACGGGCTTCGTCAGTATAACCAAGCCCACCCATAATCTGAATCGCATCGTCAATCACTTCCATCGCTGTGCGTGCGCAGTACAGCTTAGCCAGCGCGGCGCTGGTACGCAGTGACTCTTCCCGATCGGCCTGCCAGGCGACTTTCAACACCATATTGCGCATGTTTTCGATTTTGATGGCCATTAACGCCAGCTTTTCCTGGATCATCTGGTTATGGCCGATGGGTTTACCAAAGGCGATACGCTGGTTGGCGTAACGGGCGGCATCTTCAAATGCGCATTCGGCGAAACCTGTACTGCGCGCCGCATTAATCAAACGCTCCATCTCAAAATTGTACATGACATTGAGGAAACCCATGCCTTCTTCACCGACCCGGTCGCTTTCGTCCACCTCGACATTATCGAGATAAACTTCGCATGTACTCAACATGTGCCAGCCAATTTTGTGCAGCGGATTAATCTTTATGCCCGGTTTATTTGAGTCCACCCACCAAAGCGTGAACGCTTTTTTAGGATCTTTTGGCTCCGTATCGCGCGCCAGAACCAGCATGTAAGGATATTCTTTTGCACCGGTGATAAACGTTTTTTGGCCGTTAAGATAAACCTTGCCGTTTTTACGCGTCCAGGTTGTTGTAGCGCTATTATTATCAGATCCCGCGCCAGGTTCTGTTAAGGCTAGCGCATATGCTGGATCGCCGGTGGCCAGAGTACTTTCTGCTGTTTTACGCAGTTGTTCTGCGGAACCAAAACGGCGCATGCTGTGAATGCATTGGCCGTTGGTAATCAAAAAGGCCGGAGCGCCGCATTTTGAGATTTCCATCAGCGCCAGCATTTGCGTTACATAGTCAGCCGGAATGCCGCCAAATTCTTCCGGGACGCCCAGCATCGAAATACCGTTTTCTGCCAGCGCCTGCATAAATTCTCTGGGATAGGTGCCCGTTTGATCGCAGGTACGGAAATACTCTTCCGGAAAATTGCTGGTGATTAACTCGCGAATACTGGCCAGTAATAGTTCTTGTTCTTCAGTTAATGAAAAATCCATATTTGTACTCCTTTTAATGTGTTGCGTCAGGAAGCGTGAATCCCATAGTGCTATCGGTAAATAATCTTGTGTCCATCAGTTTTAAATCTGGTGAGATAACCGGTGAAAAATCCATCTTGTCAAGAATATCCCGTTGCAGATCGACGCCAGGCGCAATTTCAATTAAATGCAGGCCATCTTGTTTGAGAGTGAAAACCGCACGTTCAGTGATGTAACGCACATCTAACCCGCGCTCAAGCGCAATTTTTCCACTGAACGTAATTTCCGGCAGTTCGCTGACGAATTTTTTGACGCGACCTTCCTGCAGAATATTTAATTTGCCATCGGTAATTTCAGTTTTTAAACTTCCGGCCGTCAGAGTTCCGCAGAAAATAATTTTTTGCGACGTTGCGCTAATATCGATAAACCCGCCGGTGCCCATAATTTTGCCGTTGAATTTATGTACACCGACATTACCGTGTTGATCCACTTCGGCAAAACTTAAATAGCAGACATCGAGCCCACCGCCGTGATAAAAATCAAATTGTGAGGTCATATCAAGGATCGCGCGGGTATTGACATTGGCGCCGAAGGCCACGCCCTGAGAGGTAATACCGCCCACCGGGCCAGTTTCTACGGTCAGCACGAAGTCATCGGCGCAGCCTTCCTCGCGAGCGACCAGACCAATACCGTCGGCAATGCCTACGCCCACATTGCCTACCGCGCCTTTACGCATTTCAAACAGCGCGCGTCGGGCTACCAGCTTGCGCTGATTAAGGGGCAGGGTAAGCTGGGTACTATCATCAAGAGTAAAATCCCCGGAGATAAATCGGTTCACCGGCGCGCCGCCATAGAGTTGCGTCTGGTCGGCGTCGACAACCACAATATCCACCAGATAGCCGGGAATACGCACGGATTTTGGATGCAGCGTGGCTTTTTTTACCATTTTCTGCACCTGCATCATTACAATACCGCCATTATTGTGAACGGCCTGGGCGATCACCAGCGCATCAAGATACATCACCTCATCTTCAAATGATGCATAGCCTTCGCTGTCGCAGGTGGTGGCGCGGATAAAAGCCACATTAGGCGCTATCGCTTTATAATAGAGATATTCTTTATTATCGATCTCTACCAGCTTAATGAGATCTTCTTTAGTCACGTCGTTTAATTTTCCGCCCTGTTGGCGAGGGTCGACAAAGGTACCAATACCGATATCGCTCAGAATACCCGGCTGGTGTGCGGCACTGGCGCGCAGCGTCTGGGTTAATACGCCTTGTGGGTAGTTATAGGCGGCGATTTTATTTTGTTCAGCCAGTTCAGAAATACGGGGAGATTGCCCCCAATGTCCGCATAGCGCCCATTTTACCAGCCCCTCCTGCGCCAGCGGGCTGATGCCGCGATCGGCGCGGTCACCTAATCCGGTAGGGCTAATAATAGATAAATCTCGTGGTGACTGGGTTGCTTGATATTTATCTGCCAGTGCGGTAATTAATGTTGTCGCTTCGAGAATACCGCCGCCTGCGCCCAGAATACATAAAGTGGCCTCGTCTGGAATATAATTTACTGCTTCTTGTGCAGAGAGCACGGGAACGCGGCCATTAATGCGTGATGGCTTATTGAGTTTCATATTTACTCCACTATTATCCCTGAAAGCAATATCGATATAACCGTGTTAAGGTAATAAAGACAGCGGCTTTCAATGAATATGGAACATATTCATGTCAGATAACTATTTATTTTTATTGTGGCAGAAAGAGAATATTCTGCCACACGATAAAGTATTACGCCTGGTGCAATATAGTTAATACGGTACGCAGATCGGCTACCGATATTTGTCCCGGCGCAGATGCTTTTTTCACCGCGCCAAACGTTGCTGCAGAACCGAACACTTCGCCGGCAAGACGAGATATTACCCCGGTTTTCGACATCGACATGGTAATAATCGGACGATCCGCATAGCGCTCCTGCATTTCTACAGTGGCGGTAAGTAAGGTCAGGACATCGGCTTTAGTCTGCGGCATGACGGCGATCTTCGGAATATCGGCGCCCAGTTCCTGCATTTTACGCAGACGCTGAACAATCTCTTCCGCTGCGGGCGTTTTATGAAAATCATGGTTAGACATGATCACCGCAACGTTGTGTTGATGAGCATAGCCGACGGTGGCTTTCACCTCATCGTCGCCGGTAAAAAGCTCAAGATCGATCATATCGACCAGACCGCTGTCAACCGCTGCACGATTCAGAGCGATATACTGTTCGGTGGTTAGTGCCTGTTCGCCGCCTTCTTTCGCGCTGCGGAAGGTAAATAGCAAGGGTTTATCGGTAATAATCTCCCGGATGGCGCCGGCGGCCTCAAGTACGCTTTCCGCCGTTGTCACGTTGGCAAAATGGTCAACGCGCCACTCCAGAATATCGAAATCCGCTTCACGGTAGGCGAGTGCTTCCGATTTCACATCGGTAATGGTTTTTCCCATTAGCGACACAATGATCTTTGGCGCGCCTTCGCCAACCACGAGATCTCTTACAGTTACGGTTTTCATTTGGTACCCTTCATTGTCATTCGTCGCAATTATAATTTTACCGGTCAGGCTGTGAATCCCATCACCTGCTTCACATAGTCCAATGGAAATGCTTTTCCTGTCCACAGTTCAAACTGTTCGGCTCCTTGCCATAACAACATGCCGTAACCATCAATTGTTTTGCAACCAGCTTGTTGCGCCTGCTGCAATAACTTTGTCATATGCGGATTATAAACACATTCGGTGACCAGCAATTCAGGGCGGAGCAGGGAAACATCGCCGATCAGGGATTCGTTCTCCAATGGTTTCATGCCAACTTTGGTGCCGTTCGTCAGAATATCTGCGCTGGCAAGCGCTTCAGTAAAAGCGTGCTGATCGGCAAGATCGGTGACGGTAACGACGCAATCGGTGTTTTCATTCACCCGCTTCGCAAAGGCAACCGCTTTTTCGAAAAAGTCATCTTTACGGTTAAACAGTTTAATTTCCTTAATGCCTTCAATGGCTGCCTGGGCGCCAATGGCGGTAGCCGCGCCTCCCGCGCCGAGCAGCACCATGGTTTTTCCCCGAATATCGAAACCGCTTTCTTTAATTGCCCGAATATGGCCCGTACCATCCGTGTTGTAGCCGCGTAGATAGCCGTCATCGTTAACAATGGTGTTGATAGCGCCAACCAGTTTTGCTGCTGGCGTTAATTCATCGACATACTTACACGCGAGCTGTTTGTTTGGCATGGAGACGCCCGTACCGCGCATTTTTAATGCTTTCAGTCCTTCAATGGCGCTGGCAAACGTCGTGTTATCCACTTCGAAAGCCATATAGGTATACGGTAGCCCCGCTTTTTCTAACGCTTTGTTTTGCATTTCGGGCGATAAGCTATGACGGATAGGATACGCCATAAGACCAATTAATTCATATTTTGCGGTAACATCCATTTTATACTCCTTAATAAGTGGACAGTGCAGAGCAGGGCGCATGCCTGTTGCGCATCGTTAACATTTTTACTGGAAATAACGCTCGCCAAATCGGACATCGTTTTGCGGGATCTTAAATACGCGATAATAGCGAATAAATACAATAATGGCGGTGATAAATGTCAGTAGTGCAAAGGTAAAATCTAACAAAATGATATATTGCAGGCCAATAGTAGAGAGATAACCGGTAATCAGTGGGATAAGAAAGTTAGCAACGCCCCCCATCATCATATATATACTGGTGACTTTAGCTTTACTCTTAGGGAAAAATTCCGACATTACCGATACACCTAATTGTAAAATACCTCCAGCAGCGGAAAAACCAATCACGAAGGCGCCAGCATTACAGATCAGTGGAGAGGGATACAGATAAATTGCCGCAGCGGTGAGTGTCGCCAGCCCGGCATTGAAAACATTGGCCCAGATGGGGCGAACCATTTTTTTCAGCAATGCGGCAAAAATAAACACGCAAACCAACGATCCCATACTGTAATAAGAGATGGTTTTCAGCGCGTCGGATTCCGCCATTCCGGCGAAGGCCATCGCATATTTAGGCATCCAGACCACAATCACATAGAAGGTTGAGAACGCGGCGACGCCAAATAAAACGGAAGCTACGCCTTCCAGCCAGACGAGGGGAGTACTGTTCATCTGGGGTAATTCTTTCGCAATACTGGCATCGACAAGTTGGCTGGGAAAACGGCTTTTCAACAGCATCAACGTGATGAGGACGAAAAGGATACCGGGGATTACCACCGCGTAGCCGTACCAGATATGGTTGACTAACAAGGCGCTGACGATAAGGGGATAAATCATTTGCCCAAAAGAGACCATCGCTTTAACCAGAATAACTGCCGAGCCCGATGCTTTGGGAAAACACTCCATTAATGCAGGGTATCCGCCGGTATCCAGCGCGGAGTTCGCCACGCCGACACACACCGCTAATATGAAAGCGATCATCAGGTTAGGACTGGCGGGAATACCGAAGAAAAACAGCATATATAGTACGGCGCCAAGCAGTATTATTGCCCGACGGCCAAATTTATCGGACAGTACGCCAAAGAATAAAATACTGACCAGACGGCCAAGACCAATGCCAGAGATTAAATAGGCGATACCGGCACTATCCGTGGAGAATTTCTGTGCAAGGGAGGTCATGTTCTGGGCTAGTGTAATAACACTCATGCCGTGGAGAAAGTAACTAAAATAAATGCAGATAACAGCCAGCAAATATGGCATGTTGCGAGCCTTGTTCTGAGACATTTGTTCACAGCTCCTTGCTGATGGTTTGATTCAATGTCCTGCTTATTACTGCTTTACTACATGCAGCGATTGTTCAGTAACACTATAATTCGGTACTGTCGTTATATGTACATAACATGGCGTTTAAAATGCCAGGTTTATTGCATTGATAGCATTTCATTTGTTAGCCAGGAAATATAAAAATTGCTGCGAATTTGTTGTTTAATACATATAACTCGTGATGCTCATCGCAATTTTTCTGATAAGTGTGAAGATAATGAATAATAATTAACACGAAAATTACATTTTTTGTTTCCCGGTGATAATGGCTAACGTTTTATTTTGCATAGCAAGGCAATAATATTGCAGTTGGCACGCTAACATTTATTGCGCAGTTGACGCTGCTTCAGCGTGATGTTGTGATTCAGCCCGACTTCGGTAACCGATGAACAGTGCGAGGAGAAATCCCGCTGCGGCGATACCGGTATCAAACCACATAATATGTGCAATGCTCATTTCTGAAATCCGCGCTGTGATCAACGGAATAGTGAACGTCGCGATACTGCCGGCGCTGTAATAAATGCCGGTCGCTTTACCTTTCTCCTGTGGAAAACGGGCCGCCATCAGCGTCAGGCCGATTTGTACTACGCCACCGGCGGAAGAGAATCCAATGACGAATGCGAAGATCATAACAACATAGGCCTGAGGATGCAGGCAGACCGTCAGAAGCGCAATAAAAGAGATAAAGGTATAAAACATCAATAATGTGGTAGAGCGAATTGTTTTTCTGACCAGCGGGGCGGTTATAAAAACGCAGAGTAGCGAGCCGCAGGTATAAATACTTAACAGTTTGATGGATTGGGTATACGACATTCCTGCGACGAACTGTCCATACTGCGCCAGCCACTGGCTGATAAGGTAAAAGGTTGCCATCGAGATATAGCCATAAAGGGTGTAGCTGATAAGATCGATGAGGGAGCAATGATGTACGCCTGCGACAGGCGCTTGCGAGATTTTGGGTTTCAATATCCGACCTGGATAGGGTGGAAAAGGGCAGCGTAATAAAAACAGAGCATTAATAAGCATGATTGCCCCGGCAAGCAGGAAGGACCAGCCAAACCACATATTAGCCCAGACTAATAAACTGATAATAATGGGCAACAAGAATTGCCCGCCAGAGACAAATGCTTTGATCAGAATATTTGCCGTACTGGGGGAGCGAGGGAAGGCTTCCATCAAACTGGGATAGGTACCTGCATCTAAAAAACTGTTGGCCATACCCGCTAAAAAGCCACAGGCATAAGCGACAAAAATCGTCTGAGCATAAAGAATGCCAATGAAAAAAATCAGGTAACAGGCGGTCCCCAGAATGATAAAAGGACGGCGACCAAAGCGATCGGAAAGCATACCGGCGATTAACAAAACGCTTAGCCGGCCAATACCAAGCGAAGAGATCACAATAGATACGCCTGCGGCACTGGTATGCCATTGCTGTTCAAGCGATGACATGTTCAGGCTCATCAGGATAACCCCCATGCCATGTACAAAGTAATTAAAATACAACCCTACAGCGGTAGGGAAATAACGATTTTTCATATTATCTGACTCAGAGATGTCGCCTGAACGTTACAGTGGTATACACAGGCAGGAAGCATATTGGATAGGGTGACAAGTCAATGTCGTGATTGTGTGGTTTTCTATCCGGTATCAATACGATGCGGCGATAAAGTTTACGTCTAACACAGCCGCTCCAGATCATGTGCGAAAAGTTCGGCAGCAACAGATTGATAAATTTTCCACTCGATAAAATCACCCTCTGTATAAATGGACTGAAAAGAAGATAAATCAGGGAAGTAACGCATTGTATTATTGCCGATGCGGTTATTTATTTTGTCAACAATGGCGTTAATTCGTCGCTGTCTCCTGGCTTTCATTTCCTTTAACCTGGCAATGATTTCTGGAGAGATGGGAGTGTCGCCAGCTTCCCATCGTTGCCAGGTTTCCGAATTATTATCCTGGGTGATATAGATTGTGCATTCTTCAATCGTCATATCAAAAATACGCCGTAGTGCTTGTAGTTCTAACGCGTTCATCATTTTTTAGGCTTTTATATGAAAAAAGTGATGCTATAAATAGCACCACCGACACCGTTTCGACTTGAACAGAATCACACTATTTTGTGCAATATTATTTGTTCGTTGCAGATATCGCGGTGTTGAAGGAAAACGGGAGCTGGCTTATGTAACAATGCGGCGAAAAAAGTTAAAAAAAAAAGCCCATCGTAGGAGACGGGCAAAGACTACACACAGCAATTCGTTGTTTCACTCAGGGGATTTCCATGCTTATAAATCAATGTGTTGATTTATAACCGTGTGCTAATAGTAGGCATGAGCACTTTTTGCGTCGATCAGATTCGTCTCAATAGTTTAAAAACTGTAACGGATTTGCGACAGAAATGAGATGCGGCGGGGAACAGACGGGCGAATCAAAATGGGGTGTGCGTTGAATTGATAAACGTCGTTAAAGCATCGGGCGGCGATGCCGCCCGACGGGATTATGACTGCTTGTTGGCTTCCTCGATATCATCCAACTCTTCAAGGATCTCCTCTGGTTCATTCGTCGGCGCCGGAACTTCATGTACCCATGCGGAGAACAAACGCCAGGTCACGGCCAGAAGCACCGGTCCAATAAACAGACCAATCATACCGAATGCAATCAGGCCGCCGATTACCCCGGAAAGGATCAGAAGCAGCGGTAAATCGGCGCCCATGCGGATGAGTACCGGGCGAATCACGTTATCCAGAGTGCCGACGACGGCGCTCCAAACCAGCAGCACGGTGCCCCAGGTGGTGTCGCCTGTCCAGTAAAGCCAGATAATGGCTGGAATCAATACCGGCAACGGCCCCAACTGAACCAGACACGAAAGGATCATCACTACCGTCAACAGAGTAGCGTAAGGCACGCCGGAAATCGCCAGCCCGACGCCGCCAAGTACCGCCTGTACCAGCGCGGTGACCACCACGCCAAGCGCCACGGCGCGGATCGCCTGGGCAGCCAGCAGAACCGCCGCATCGCCGCGTTTAGCCGCGAGACGACAGGCAAAATGGCGTATTCCCATCGCCACTTGTTCGCCGCGCCAGTAAAGCAGGGCGCTAAACAACAGCATCAGGGCGCAGTGCATCATAAAGCGTCCGATATGCGCCGCCTGACCGACAAACCAGGTCGTGGTTGTGCCGATATAAGGCCGCACTTTCGCCATAATAGCGCTACCGCCCATATCCAGCAGGCTATGCCATCCGGCATACAGTTTGGCGCCAACCAACGGAATATTATTTAACCATGCCAGATCGGGTAGCGTCATATCGCCGCCGGTCACTGCATGGATGAGCGGGCCGCTACCGTCGACAATGCTGTTCACCAGCAAGGCGACGGGAATAACGAAGAGCAGCACTAACAGCAGCGTCATGACCAGTACGGCAAGCGAGCGGCGGCCCCACAATATTTTTTGTAATTTCAGCAAAACGGGCCAGGTCGCGATAACAATCGTACCTGCCCATGCAAACCCCAAAATAAAAGGCTGTACTATCCACAAACAGGCCACAATCATGATGGCTAAAAACAGCACCGATAGCAGCACTTGCGCAATATCCCTGGGCTGACGAACATTTACCATAAATACTTTTCACCTTTGTCTTTGCGCCAGAACGTTGGCGCGACGTGAACATGCAAACCACACCCTATAATGATGAGCAATTTCAGCGGTTTTTAACAGGCCGATTCTGCATGTAATTCTGTTGGGCGCACAGGAAAAAAATGTGATACAACAAATAACGCAACACGCAAACGATTAAGCATCCCTTCCTGTGCGTAGACCGCTCGCGCTCGCCGGGTTGGGCGCCACCGTTCACAACATAGACCGCAGGAAAAGGTCAATATAATGATTCCACAAATTTCTCAGGCACCCGGCGTCGTTCAGCTGGTGCTCAATTTTTTGCAGGCGCTGGAGCAGCAAGGGTTTACGGGCGATACGGCAACCAGCTATGCCGACCGTCTGACAATGTCGACCGATAACAGTATCTACCAGCTTCTTCCCGATGCTGTTGTGTTTCCCCGTTCTACGGCGGATGTCGCGCTTCTTGCCCGTCTGGCGGCGGAGCCGCGCTTTACGTCGCTGATATTTACCCCTCGAGGCGGCGGTACTGGCACGAATGGCCAGGCGCTAAATCAGGGCATTATTGTTGATATGTCCCGCTATATGAACCGCATTATTGAAATTAATCCTGAAGAGGGATGGGTGCGGGTAGAGGCGGGAGTGATAAAAGATCAGCTTAATCAAGCGTTAAAGCCGTATGGCTATTTTTTTGCGCCGGAACTTTCCACCAGTAATCGCGCCACGCTTGGCGGTATGATTAATACCGATGCCTCTGGTCAGGGTTCGCTGGTCTATGGAAAAACGTCAGATCACGTCTTAGGCATACGGGCCGTATTGTTGGGGGGCGATATCCTTGACACGCAATCGATGCCCGTAGAGCTTGCCCGGACGCTGGGTGAAAACACGACGATGCCAGGCCGCATCTATCAGACCGTCTATCAGTCCTGCCTGGAAAACCGTCAACTTATCCTCGATAGCTTTCCAAAGCTCAATCGTTTCCTGACAGGCTACGATTTACGCCACGTCTTTAACGATGATATGACCCGCTTCGATCTTACCCGCATCTTAACGGGGTCGGAAGGGACGCTGGCGTTTATTACTGAAGCCCGGCTGGATATTACCCCGATACCCAAAGTCCGCCGTCTGGTGAATGTAAAATACGACTCCTTTGATTCCGCGCTGCGTAACGCCCCTTTTATGGTTGATGCGCGCGCCTTATCCGTCGAGACGGTCGATTCCAAAGTCCTTAACCTCGCGCGGGAAGATATTGTCTGGCACTCCGTTAGCGAATTGATTACCGATGTACCGGATAAAGAAATGCTTGGCCTGAATATCGTGGAATTCGCGGGTGACGATGAAGCGCTTATTGACGGACAGGTCGAGGCGCTGTGCCACCGGCTGGATGGCCTGATGGCGCGTGCGGAAGCGGGCGTGATCGGCTGGCAACTTTGTACCGATTTGACGGGTATTGAGCGTATTTACGCGATGCGTAAAAAAGCGGTAGGGCTGCTGGGTAATGCGAAAGGTGCTGCCAAACCGATTCCTTTTGCGGAAGATACCTGCGTGCCGCCTGAATATCTGGCCGATTACATCGCCGAATTTCGCGCCCTGCTGGATGGTCATGGCTTAAGTTACGGCATGTTCGGCCACGTGGATGCCGGGGTGCTGCATGTGCGTCCGGCGCTGGATATGTGCGATCCGCAGCAGGAACTGTTGATGAAACAGATCTCCGATGAGGTCGTCGCGCTGACCGCCAGATACGGCGGGCTGTTGTGGGGCGAGCATGGAAAAGGTTTCCGTGCGGAATACAGCCCGGCCTTTTTCGGCGAAGTCCTGTATGGCGAGCTGCGCAAAATAAAAGCGGCTTTTGATCCGCATAATCGACTTAACCCGGGTAAAATCTGTCCGCCGCAAGGGATAGAGGCGCCGATGATGAAGGTGGATGCGGTAAAACGCGGCACCTGGGATCGGCAAATCCCGCTGGCGGTACGGCAGACCTGGCGCGGCGCTATGGAGTGTAATGGTAACGGCCTGTGCTTTAATTTCGATGCGAAAAGCCCGATGTGCCCGTCGATGAAAATTAGCCTTAACCGGATCCACTCGCCGAAAGGGCGGGCGACGCTGGTACGGGAATGGCTCCGTCTATTGGCCGATCGTGGCGTCGATCCGTTGAAGCTGGAAAAGGAGTTGCCAGAAAAACGCGCCAGCTTACGCACGCTGATTGCCCGCACCCGGAATAGTTGGCACAAACGCAAAGGCGAGTATGACTTTTCCCATGAAGTTAAAGAGGCCATGTCCGGCTGTCTGGCGTGTAAAGCCTGTACGACCCAGTGTCCGATTAAAATCGATGTTCCGGAGTTTCGTTCACGTTTCTTACAGCTTTACCATACGCGTTATCTGCGCCCGGTACGCGATCATCTGGTGGCGACGGTCGAGACCTATGCGCCGCTGATGGCGCGTGCGCCAAAGACCTTTAACTTTTTTATTAACCAACCGATGGTTCGCAATCTGGCGAAAAAACATATCGGTATGGTGGATTTACCTCTGCTTTCTGCCCCTTCATTGCAACAGCAACTGGTGGGCCATCCGTCCGCTAATATGACGCTTGAGCAACTGGAGCGCATGAGCGCCGAGCAAAAAGCGAAAACGGTACTGGTGGTTCAGGACCCGTTTACCAGCTACTACGACGCCCGGGTCGTAGCGGACTTTATCCGCCTGGCGGAAAAACTGGGCAGGAGGCCGGTATTGTTACCGTTCTCGCCGAATGGTAAGGCGCAGCATATTAAAGGTTTTCTTAATCGCTTTGCGAAAACGGCGAAAAAAACCTCTGAGTTCCTTAATCGGATCGCTGCGTTGGGGATGCCGATGGTGGGCGTCGATCCGGCGCTGGTTCTGTGTTATCGCGACGAATACAAACTGGCGCTGGGCGAACAGCGCGGCGATTTTCATGTGTTGCTGGTGAATGAATGGCTGGCGCAGGAAATAAATGCAAGACTGTCCATCGAGGTGAGCGGCGAACCGTGGTACTTTTTTGGTCATTGTACGGAAGTCACGGCTTTACCCGGCGCGCCTGCGCAGTGGGCCGCCATCTTTGCCCATTTTGGCGCGAAGCTGGAAAATGTCAGCGTAGGCTGCTGCGGTATGGCGGGCACTTATGGACATGAACTCACCAATCATAAAAATTCGCTGGGAATTTATGAGCTATCCTGGCATCAGGCGATGCAACGTCTACCGCGAAACCGTTGCCTGGCAACCGGCTATTCCTGCCGAAGCCAGGTTAAACGCATTGAAGGTACGGGCGTGCGTCACCCGTTGCAGGCATTACTGGAGATTATAGGTTGATCTGGAAACGTGAAGTGACCCTCGATGCGCTTAATGCGATGGGGGAAGGGAATATGGTTGGCCTGCTTGATATCCGCTTTGAGCGTATTGGGGACGATACGCTGGAAGCGACAATGCCCGTCGATCATCGCACCAAACAGCCGTTCGGCTTGCTGCATGGCGGAGCGTCTGTGGTGCTGGCGGAAAGTATCGGCTCGGTCGCAGGCTATCTGTGTACGCAGGGGGAGCAAAAGGTGGTGGGGCTGGAGGTGAATGCCAACCATGTACGGTCGGCGCGTCAGGGGCGCGTACGAGGCGTCTGTAAAGCGTTGCATACCGGGGCTCGCCATCAGGTCTGGCAGATAGAGATCTTTGATGAACAGGGACGTCTGTGCTGTTCTTCGCGTCTTACTACGGCGATTGTGTGACGTTGTCACCATAAAAGTGTGATGCATATTGCTTTTGGTCAAAATGTGCGCAGAAAAAGGTGATATACTGTGCACGTTTACACATAAGCGAGGATGATATGTCTACTGATTTAGACCCAACCCAACTGGCGATTGAATTTTTACGCCGTGATAAAACCGAACTTTCTCCCGCGCAGTATTTGAAGCGTTTAAAACAGCTGGAGTTAGAGTTTGCCGATCTCCTCACCCTCTCTGCAACCGAACTGAAAGAAGAGATCTATTTCGCCTGGCGGTTGGGCGTGCATTAATAAAGTCTGTGTAGGCCGGATAAGGCGTTAGCCGCCATCCGGCTATGTTACCAGGCAATCTCACCAGACCCTATCCCCAGGTAATAGATAATCCTCTTGATTTTGTTTAAAAAAAATACAGATCGCCATTTGTGCTAAAAAGGCGCGCGCTCTTTATGAGATTATTCTTATGCCCCTTCAAGAGCTAAGCCATTAAGAGTGCCGGAGATAAGCGCCGGATGGGGCCGGAACCCTTAAGCCTGTATTGAACAGACTTAAGGGTTTTTCTTTTCCGGGCGCGTAAAAAACTAAGGTCTGTCAATAACCGCTGGCATGTCGTCAGCCGTATGATTATTCAAAATACGGTTAGCCAGCACACCTGACATCATCGATCCGTTAACGTTCAGTGCCGTGCGGGCCATATCAACGATAGGTTCGATGGCAATAAAAATACCGACCAGCGCAACGGGAAAATTCAACGTCGACAGGACAATCAGCGCCGCGAACGTACCACCGCCGCCGACGCCGGCTACGCCAATAGACCCTAGCGCAATGGCAGGCAACATCGCTGCCAGAAAATGCAGCGAGAGCGGATCAATGCCGATGGTGGGCGCAATCATCGCTACCATAATAGCCGGATAAATCCCGGCGCAGCCATTTTGCCCCATACTGGAGCCAAACGAGGCGGAAATATTGGCAATGGTGCTTTGTACGCCAAATTTTTCCTGGGCGGAAATGGCCAGCGGGATAGAGGCTGCGCTGCTGCGGGAAACAAACGCAAAGGTTAAGACGGGCCACACCATTCTGAAATAACGCGCTGGATTATTACCGCTGAGGATCAGCAAGATGGCGTGCACGATAAACATCATGAAAATCGCGATGTAACAGGCGCCGATAAAACCAAGTAAGCTGGCGAATTGTTCAAGGCGGTATGATGAAAATACGGTGGTCATTAATGCCATGACGCCATAGGGCGTTAATGCAATAACGATACGTACCATCTTCATGACCCAGATCTGAATAGCGTTAATGCCTGCGCTTAATTTCTGACCTTCTTCCGGCGCCTCTTTTTTGACCTTTAACAGGGCGATCCCCGCTATTAGCGTGAAGATAACGATGCCGATAACGGAAACACTTCTGGCCCCCGTAAGATCAAGAAAAATATTAGTCGGGATCAGCGATGTCACTAACTGGGGAATCGACACCGCGGCAGTCTTATTGACTTCTTCTGTAGTTAACATTGACGGCATGTGCACAAAAGCGCTGGCGTCAAGCCCCAGTATATGAGCGGTCAGTAATCCGATAAAACCGGCAACCATCACCAGGCATAACATGCATCCGACGATCGTCAGCGACATTTTTCCGATGCCGGCGCTATTTTCCAGTTTATTGATGGCGGAAAGAATAGAAATAAAAATTAGCGGTATAGCGACCAGTTTCAACAGATGGACGTAACCATTGCCGACGATGCTGTACCATTCGATAATAGTTTTAGTGTGATTTGCTGAAATAAAATGCAGGGATAAACCAATAACAGCCCCTAAAAAGATAGCGATAAAAACGCTTTTCGACAGGGAATCGCTTTTTTGATTAATTCTCAAGATGACCCACGAGAAAACCAAAAAAAGTGCGATATACGCGAGCGTAACAACCATATTTTAAGCCTCTTGCCTCATTCAGCACCTGAAATGCCGGAAAGAGTTTACATAAACCTATAGCCCAAACTGAGTTATAGAACCGCAGCGGATTATAAAGAGCGCAACGCCAGGTATCCATACAAAAAATGGGGTTCTGACCTCGCCGCCTGACAATGTCGACAGCCTATTAATTAAATAGTCATTTTCTATACATCTTTTCGTTTTTGACCTGCCAGAACGGTTAACGTCTTATAAATCATTATTTATCAAAAAGTTAAGCGATTTTTTGTCTGTCGTATGACCTGGCGGACAGGGTCTATGCTTAATAAAAGGCGCTCAATATAACCATTTGTTGGAAAGCCCCTGCGGTTAAGGGGTTGAAGTGATAATCATTATCACTAACATGCTGTTATATCCTGGTGATTTAGAACGCGAGGTAACTCTATGGAATTGCATTCAGACACGTTTAACCCGGAGGACTTCCCCTGGCAAGGGCTGACGCTAACGCCAGCGGCGGCAGCGCACATACGTGAACTGGCAGCAAAGCAGCCGGGCATGTTGGGCGTGCGGTTAAGCGTAAAACAGACGGGATGTGCCGGATTTGGCTATGTTCTGGATACCGTTCGGGAGCCGGATAAAGACGATCTGGTTTTTGAAGCCGAAGGCGCAAAGCTTTTCGCACCGTTACAGGCGATGCCTTTTATTGACGGAACAGAAGTGGATTATGTACAGGAAGGGCTGAACCAGTTATTTAAATTTCATAACCCCAAAGCCCAGAATGAATGCGGCTGCGGCGAAAGTTTTGGGGTATAGGCGGTACTATGTCTCGTAATACTGAAGCAACGGAAGAGGTCGGCATCTGGACAGGCGGACGCCTTAATTACAAAGAAGGATTTTTCACGCAACTACCCACTGATGAACTGGCAAAAGGCATCAGCGAAGAGGTGGTGCGCGCGATTTCCGCAAAGCGTAACGAACCTGAGTGGATGCTGGAATTTCGTCTCAATGCCTATAGAGCCTGGCTGGACATGGATGAACCGCACTGGCTGAAGGCGCACTATGATAAACTGAACTATCAGGACTACAGCTATTACTCTGCGCCATCATGCGGAAACTGCGATGATAGCTGCGTTTCCCAGCCGGGAGCCGTACAGCAAACGGGCGCGAATACCTTTTTGAGTAAAGAGGTTGAAGACGCCTTCGAGCAACTTGGCGTTCCGGTTCGCGAAGGGAAAGAGGTCGCCGTCGATGCGATTTTTGACTCGGTCTCCGTAGCGACCACATACCGTGAAAAACTGGCGGAACAGGGCATTATTTTCTGTTCTTTTGGCGAAGCGATACACGATCACCCTGACCTGGTCAGGAAATATCTTGGCACCGTCGTGCCGGGGAACGATAACTTTTTTGCCGCGCTGAATGCGGCAGTCGCTTCCGATGGGACATTTATCTATGTTCCCAAAGGTGTGCGTTGCCCGATGGAGTTATCCACCTATTTTCGCATTAACGCTGAGAAAACCGGTCAGTTTGAGCGCACGATTCTGGTGGCGGATGAAGGCAGCTATGTGAGTTATATCGAAGGCTGCTCCGCGCCCGTACGCGACAGTTATCAGCTCCACGCCGCGGTAGTGGAAGTCATCATCCATAAAGATGCTGAAGTAAAATATTCCACCGTACAAAACTGGTTCCCGGGCGACAACAACACGGGCGGTATTCTGAACTTTGTGACCAAGCGTGCGTTGTGCGAAGGGGAAAACAGCAAGATGTCGTGGACCCAGTCGGAAACCGGTTCGGCGATTACCTGGAAATACCCGAGCTGTATTTTGCGCGGTGATAATTCTATCGGCGAGTTCTATTCCGTTGCGCTGACCAGTGGACATCAGCAGGCTGACACCGGCACCAAAATGATCCATATCGGTAAAAACACACGCTCAACCATTATTTCAAAAGGCATTTCCGCCGGCCACAGCCAGAACAGCTACCGTGGGCTGGTAAAAATTATGCCGACGGCGACCAACGCCCGAAATTTCACCCAATGCGACTCCATGTTGATTGGCGCGGACTGCGGCGCGCATACGTTCCCGTATGTTGAATGCCGCAATAACAGCGCGCAGCTGGAGCACGAAGCGACAACATCACGTATCGGTGAAGATCAGCTTTTCTATTGTTTGCAACGCGGCATCAGTGAAGAAGACGCTATTTCGATGATCGTCAACGGGTTCTGTAAAGACGTTTTCTCGGAACTGCCGCTGGAGTTTGCCGTTGAAGCGCAAAAACTGCTGGCGATTAGCCTTGAGCACAGCGTCGGTTAATGATGAAGGAAAACCCATGTTAAGCATTAAAGATTTACAGGTCAGTGTGGAAGAAAAAGCGATTTTGCGTGGCCTGAATCTGGAGATTCGCCCCGGCGAAGTTCACGCCATTATGGGGCCGAACGGTTCCGGGAAAAGCACGCTCTCCGCCACCCTGGCGGGACGTGAAGATTACGAGGTCACCGGCGGCTCGGTTACGTTCAAAGGTAAAGATCTGCTTGAACTGTCGCCGGAGGAACGGGCGGGCGAAGGGATTTTTATGGCCTTCCAGTACCCGGTAGAAATCCCCGGCGTCAGTAACCAGTTTTTCCTGCAAACCGCGCTGAATGCCGTGCGCGCCTACCGCGGGCAGACGTCATTGGATCGCTTTGATTTTCAGGATCTGATGGAAGAAAAGATCGCATTGCTGAAAATGCCGGAAGATTTGCTGACCCGTTCGGTAAACGTCGGTTTTTCCGGCGGGGAGAAAAAGCGCAATGATATTTTGCAAATGGCGGTGCTGGAGCCGGAACTGTGCATCCTTGATGAGTCGGACTCCGGACTGGATATTGATGCGTTAAAAATTGTGGCGGAAGGCGTCAACGCGTTACGCGACGATAAACGCGCTTTTATTATCGTGACCCACTATCAGCGCATACTGGACTACATCAAGCCTGATTACGTCCATGTCCTCTATCAGGGGCGAATTGTCCGATCCGGCGATTTTACTCTGGTCAAACAACTGGAGGAGCAGGGTTATGGCTGGCTTACCGAACAGCAGTAAAGCGCTACAGCAATGGCAGCATCTCTTTGAAGAAAAAGGAGAAAGTCGAACTGAGCAGGCAAGAGAACATTTACAACAGATGTTACGTCTGGGATTGCCGACGCGTAAACATGAAGACTGGAAATACACGCCGCTGGAGGGCTTAACCCATAGCCAGTTTATCCAGCAGTGTGCGACTATCAGCGCCGCACAGCGTGATGCGCTGGCGCTGCAAATCGATGCCGTGCGGCTGGTGTTTGTCGATGGTCGGTTTATGCCAGAGCTCAGTGATAGCACGCAAAACAGCGGATTTGACGTTAGCGTCAGGGATGAGCGCCAGACGCTTGCCGCGCCGGTACAGCCTGAGGTTTTTCTGCATCTGACGGAAAGCCTGGCGCAATGTGTCACGTATATACAGGTACGGCGAAATCAGCGTCCGACCAGGCCGCTACTGTTAATGCATATCACGCAGGGCGTGGATGGCGACGAGCTGAATACCGCGCATTATCGCCACCATCTGGCGCTGGCGGAAGGCGCGGAAGCGACGGTTATTGAGCATTATGTCAGCCTTACAGCGGCAAAACATTTTACCGGCGCGCGTCTGACGATGAACGTTGCAGACAATGCGCAACTGCGCCATATCAAACTGGCGTTTGAAAATGCGTCCAGCTATCACTTTGCGCATAACGATCTTCTGCTGGCGACTGACGCCTCGGCGTTTAGCCACAGTTTTCTGCTGGGCGCCGCAGTACTACGTCACCACAGCAGCTCACAACTGAATGGCGAAAACGCGACGCTTCGACTGAATAGTCTGGCGATGCCGGTGAAAAATGAAGTCTGCGATACGCGGACATGGCTGGAACATAACAAAGGCTACTGTAACAGCCGCCAGTTGCACAAGACCATCGTCAGCGACAAAGGACGCGCGGTCTTTAATGGCCTGATCAACGTGGCGCAACACGCCATTAAAACCGACGGCCAGATGACCAATAATAACCTGTTGTTGGGGAAACTGGCCGAAGTCGATACCAAACCGCAATTAGAGATCTATGCCGATGACGTGAAGTGCAGCCACGGCGCGACGATCGGGCGTATTGACGATGAGCAGATGTTTTATCTGCAATCACGCGGCATCAGACAGCAGGAGGCGCGGCACATGATTCTTTACGCGTTTGCCGCAGAGTTAACGGAAGCTATCCATGATAGCGCCCTTAAACAGCAGGTGCTGGCGCGAATCGGCCAGCGACTGCCCGGAGGCCTGGTATGACATTTCCTGTAGAAAAAGTACGGGCGGATTTTCCCATACTGCAGCGTGAAGTTAACGGCCTGCCGCTGGCTTACCTGGACAGTGCAGCCAGCGCTCAAAAACCCAATCAGGTGATTGACGCTGAATCTGCCTTCTACCGTCACGGCTATGCTGCGGTACATCGAGGTATCCATACGTTAAGCGCACAGGCGACCGAAAGCATGGAGAATGTGCGTAAGCAGGCGTCGCGGTTTATTAACGCCCGCTCCGCAGAAGAACTGGTGTTCGTGCGCGGTACGACGGAGGGCATTAACCTTGTCGCCAACAGTTGGGGAACGGAAAATATTCGCGCCGGGGATAACATTATCATCAGCGAGATGGAGCATCACGCTAACATCGTTCCCTGGCAGATGCTGTGTGAGCGCAAAGGCGCTGAACTGCGCGTGATCCCATTGCATCCTGACGGTACGCTGCGGCTGGAGACCTTAGCTGCGCTGTTCGATGACCGGACCCGACTGCTGGCCATTACCCATGTTTCCAATGTGCTGGGGACGGAAAACCCACTGCCGGACATGATTGCGCTGGCGCGCCAGCATGGAGCGAAAGTGCTGGTGGATGGCGCCCAGGCCGTGATGCACCATGCTGTTGACGTCCAGGCGCTGGACTGCGATTTTTACGTTTTCTCCGGCCATAAACTTTACGGGCCGACCGGCATCGGTATTCTGTATGTTAAAGAGGCGTTGCTGCAAGAAATGCCGCCGTGGGAAGGGGGCGGGTCGATGATCTCGACCGTCAGCCTGACGCAGGGAACGACATGGGCGAAAGCGCCCTGGCGTTTTGAGGCGGGAACGCCGAATACTGGCGGCATCATCGGTCTCGGCGCGGCAATTGACTATGTGACGTCGCTGGGACTGGATAAGATTGGCGATTATGAGCAGATGCTGATGCGCTATGCGCTGGAGCAACTGGCGCAGGTGCCTGATATCACGCTGTATGGTCCGGCACAGCGGTTGGGCGTCATCGCGTTTAATCTGGGTAAACACCATGCTTACGACGTCGGCAGCTTTCTTGATAATTACGGCATCGCGGTACGAACGGGGCATCACTGCGCAATGCCGCTCATGGCCTGGTATGGCGTGCCGGCAATGTGCCGGGCTTCGCTGGCGATGTATAACACCCATGAAGAAGTGGACCGACTGGTGGCAGGATTAACGCGTATCCACCGCTTATTGGGATAACAGTGAGGTTTTATGGCTGCACCGGATAAAGAAAAATTGCTGCGTAACTTTACGCGTTGCGCTAATTGGGAAGAGAAATATTTATATATTATTGAGTTGGGGCAGCGCCTGGCGGAGTTAAATCCGCAGGATCGCAATCCGCAAAATACGATTCATGGCTGTCAGAGCCAGGTGTGGATCGTGATGCGGCGAAACGCCAACGGCATTATCGAATTGCAGGGCGACAGCGACGCGGCGATCGTTAAAGGCCTTATGGCGGTGGTATTTATTTTGTACCACCAAATGACGGCGCAGGATATTGTGCATTTTGATGTCCGGCCATGGTTCGAAAAAATGGCGCTTACGCAACACCTCACACCTTCTCGTTCTCAGGGGCTGGAAGCAATGATTCGCGCAATTCGCGCTAAGGCCGCCACTCTTAGCTAAACTGTACAGACAGCGTTCTACCTGATGTCAAATCCTTTGTCGGACGGCGACGTCGCTTTATCCAGAGTGGACAGAGCGTATATTTTGTTGTTCTGATAAGCGAAGCGCTACCAGTCGTCGCAGAGGGCATCACCAGGAATACAGGAGGTTTGGTATGAAACGTGCGTCTTTCATTACGCTAACTATTATCGGCGCGTATAGCGCGTTACAGGCAGCCTGGGCGGTTGATTATCCATTACCGCCAGAAGGCAGCCGTCTTATTGGTCAGAATCAAACCTATACCGTACAGGACGGTGATAAAAACCTGCAGGCTATCGCCCGGCGTTTTGATACGGCGGCGATGCTCATTCTTGAAGCGAACAATACGATTGCGCCGGTGCCTAAGCCCGGTACGCTAATTACCATTCCCTCGCAGATGCTATTGCCGGATGCGCCCAGGGAAGGCGTTATCGTCAACCTCGCGGAGCTACGGTTGTATTATTACCCGCCGGGAGAAAACCGCGTTCAGGTGTATCCCATCGGCATCGGTTTGCAGGGACTGGAAACTCCCGTCATGGACACCCGGATAGGGCAAAAGATCCCCAACCCGACGTGGACGCCGACGGCGGGCATACGCCAACGTTCGCTTGAGCGGGGTATCACGCTGCCGCCGGTGATCCCTGCCGGGCCAAATAACCCGCTGGGACGCTATGCGCTGCGTCTGGCGCACGGTAATGGGGAATATCTCATTCATGGCACCAGCGCGCCGGATAGCGTGGGTCTGCGCGTGAGTTCCGGTTGCATTCGCATGAACGCGCCGGACATCAAAGCGTTATTTGCGCAGGTCAGAACGGGGACGCCGGTAAAAGTGATTAACCAGCCGGTGAAATTCTCTGTCGAGCCGAATGGCATTCGTTATGTAGAGGTACACAGGCCGCTATCGCCGGAAGAAGAGCAAAACGTGCAGACGATGCCCTACGTGTTGCCTGCGGAATTTACCGCGTTCAGAAACGCACAAGGGGTGGATAGTCGCCTGGTCGATAAGGCGCTATACCGGCGAGCCGGGTATCCAGTCAGCGTGAGCGCCGGGCAGACGCCAGCGGTAAATACGACCGCAGTCGAATCCGCTCAGAACGGTTTTGTCGGAGAAGAGGGGCAAACGCGCGTCACGCAGTAGCCTTCGCAGTAAATGACGGACAAAAAAATGGCGCACGATGTGCGCCATTTTATATCGTGCGTCAAATCATTTACAGATGCGGAATACTTTGTTGTCCAGACGTTGGTTAGCGCGAGCAGCATCGTCTTTAGCAGCCTGAACGTCGGAACGCATTGCATTTACGTCATTACTCAGTTGCTCAACTTTAGCGCTCAGCGTCTGTACATCGGAAGACAACTGATCGATTTTAGCGTTGCTGGAACAACCTGCCAGTAACGTGGAACCCAGAACTACTGCACCTAAGATCAGCTTGTTAGTGCGGGTCATAACAATAACATTATATTTTGTGTGGTTATATAGGTAAAAAAAATGGCGCACAATGTGCGCCATTTTTATTACGCAGGTACTATTACTTACGGTATTTAGTAGCCTGGTTGTCCAGACGCTGGTTAGCGCGAGCTGCGTCGTCTTTAGCAGCCTGAACGTCGGAACGCATTGCGTTCACGTCGTTGCTCAGCTGGTCAACTTTAGCGTTCAGAGTCTGAACGTCAGAAGACAGCTGATCGATTTTAGCGTTGCTGGAGCAACCAGCCAGCAGAGTAGAACCCAGGATTACCGCGCCCAGTACCAGTTTAGTACGATTCATTATTAATACCCTCTAGATTGAGTTAATCTCCATGTAGCGTTACAAGTATTACACAAACTTTTTTATGTTGAGAATATTTTTTTGATGGGAATGCACTTATTTTTGATCGTTCGCTCAAAGAAGCATCGAAATGCATGAAAGTCCCTAAAAAACCGAAAGAAAACAGGGGGCTTCCATCGGATTCTTCTTAGATAATCCGCAATTAGATAGTAAAATCCGATTTGATTTTTTTATTAATAGTGGCTATCGATTAAATAAAAAAAGCGCCGGAAGGGCGCTTTTTTAAACAAATTAATTCACACAACAATTATTACAGTACGTGAACAGAGGCGGTGTTAGTGGTGCCGCTTGGAACCAGCGCGCCGGAGACCATCACTACGACGTCGCCTTTCTGGGCGAGGCCGCTTTGCAGGGCGACATCTTTGCCCAGACGGTAGAAATCATCAGTAGAATTGATTTCTTTCACCAGCTGCGATACCACGCCTTTGCTCAGTACTAACTGGCGGGCGGTCACTTCATTGGTGGTCAATGCCAGGATGGTGGCGTCCGGGAAGTATTTACGTACGGCGCGAGCGGATTTACCGCCCTGGGTCGCTACCACGATCAGCGGCGCTTCCAGTTTTTCGGCGGTTTCTACCGCGCCGCGGCATACTGCTTCCGTAATGCGCAGTTTACGGCTGTCGTTGTTGTAGTCCAGACGGCTGTTCATGACGCGGTCGGTACGTTCGCAGATGGTCGCCATGATAGAAACGGCTTCCAGCGGGTATTTCCCTTTTGCGGATTCGCCGGACAGCATAACCGCATCCGTACCGTCGAGGATGGCGTTTGCAACATCGCCTGCTTCTGCGCGGGTCGGACGCGGATTTTTGATCATAGAATCCAGCATCTGAGTCGCGGTGATCACGACTTTACGTGCGCGGATACATTTTTCGATCATCATTTTCTGCGCAAAGATCACTTCTTCAACCGGGATTTCTACGCCCAGGTCGCCACGCGCAACCATGATGCCGTCGGAAGCTTCGAGAATTTCATCGAAGTTGTTCAGGCCTTCCTGGTTTTCGATCTTAGAGATAATCTGGATGTTTTCGCCGCCGTGGGCTTTCAGATGCTCGCGAATTTCGACAACGTCAGAACGTTTACGGATAAAGGACGCAGCAACAAAGTCAACGCCCTGTTCGCAACCGAAGATCAGGTCCTGTTTGTCTTTTTCAGCCAGCGCCGGCAGAGCAATAGAAACGCCCGGCAGGTTAACGCCTTTGTTCTCGCCCAGATCGCCGTTGTTCAGCACCTTACAAATGACTTTATTGCCTTCGATGGCGGTCACTTCCATACCGATCAGACCATCGTCAACCAGGACGGTGTTGCCAACGCTCAGGTCGCTGGTGAAGCCTTCATAGGTGACGGCAACGATTTCATTATTACCGACCACGGATTTGTCGGTGGTAAAAGTAAAGGTTTGGCCCGCTTTCAGCGAAACGTCGTTACCGCCTTCCAGTTTAATGGTGCGGATTTCTGGTCCTTTAGTATCAAGCAGAATAGCGGCTTTTTTACCAGTTTTGCTCATCACGTTGCGCAAGTTCTGGATACGCTGACCGTGTTCTGCATAATCGCCATGAGAGAAGTTCAGACGCATCACGTTCATGCCCGCGTCCAGCATTTTGCTTAACATCTCTTCGGATTCGGTTTTCGGACCGATAGTACAAACAATTTTCGTCTTTTTCATGACAGTCTTAGTCTTTAAGTTGAGGAGGATATGGAAATCTGGCTTCGGGCGCGCACGGCCCGGAAGCTAAGCCTGTGTTGCTAAAGTGATGATGCCTCGCTCTAAGGATAGGTGACATCGAAAGAGCGTGCAGAGGAATGTGTGCTCGCGTTTCAGCCCAACGGGAAGGGGATAATTTTAGTCGTTGAGTTTTACAGTCCAATGCGCTGAAACCATTCAAGAGACAATTGGCGCGCATTATACGCTGAAATTTACAAAAAAGGAAAATGAAAACCCTGTTTCAAAAGACATCTGTGCAGATCCACAACGGTTTGTTATTACGCTGTTTACGATGTCGCTGGCGATGACGCCGCCCGAACAGGGGCGGCGTTGCGCAACAGCTGGTGTTGTTGCGCATAATGTCAATCGAGCAACTTTTTGCCTTCCAGGTCGATGGCGATGTTTTGGTTGTGTGCTTTTCGGTAGCACAGTATCGCTATCCCGATCGCCGCCCAGCTAATTCCGAGTATCAGAGCGTGAATGTTCATGTTTAAACAGACGTAGCCGATGACGATCATCCCCATGATCGGCGAAATGACATGGGCGAAAATGCGCCGCTGGGCTTTCATCCGGAAATTGAACAGGATAAACACACACAGGTTCACGACAAAAAAAGCGAAAAGCGCGCCAAAGTTCACCAGCGTGGAGATAGATTCAATCTTGCCGGAAAACAGGTAGCTGAGCAGCAGGGTGACGCCGCCGGTAAACAGAATGGCATAATCCGGCGTTTTACGCGTGGTATGGACGTGAGCGAGGAAGGCGGGCAACATTCGGTCGCGCCCCATTGAAAATAGCACTCTGGACACCGCCGTTTGCGCGGTAATAATGTTGCCGACGGCGCACACAAACGCCACAATGATGGAAAATGCCACTTTGAGCCAGATACCGCCAACGTTGCCGGCAATGGTGAAAAATGCTTCATTCGTCGCATTACCATCCGCGAAGCGGTCGACGTTACCGGTGGCGAACGCCGCAAACGCCACAACGATAATAAACAGTACCGTCGCCAAAACTAACGCCAACAGCGTTGCTTTACTGACGGCGCGTCCCCCGCCTTCGCTTTCTTCACTTAATGTACTGATAGCGTCAAAGCCGAGAAAATTCAGCGCAGCCACCGAAATCGCCGTCGCGATGAGCCCAGGGGTGAACCACTGTGAATCGAAAAAAGGCCGGAAGGAAAGCGTTATCTGACTACTGTCCTGCATCATCAGACGGACAATGAGTAGCACGAAAATCGCCAGAATACCGAGTTGAATAAAGACCAGTAACTTATCAAATTTCGCCGTTTGCTGTATCCCGAGATAGTTGACTCCGGTGCCAATAGCCACATAAATCAACGGCCAGACCCAGACCGGGATTTGCGGTAAAATAGCGTGGACCGCGACGCCGCCCAGCACTGCCACGAGCGTAGGGAACAAAAGATAATCCAGCAGTAATATCCATCCGGTCAGAAACCCTACGGCGGGATTAATGCATACGCCAGCATACGCATAGGCCGAACCCGACGAGGAGATATGCTGCGATAAGGTAGAGTAGCTGTACGCGGTAAAAAACATCGCGATCGCGCCAATAATATAAACCAGCGCAACCATACCGTGCGAAAGATTATAAACGACGCCATAAAGGGAGACTGGCGCGATAGGCACCATAAACACCAGACCATAAAGCACTAAATCGGTAAGAGACAATTTTTTGACTTTTTTCATGATAAATACCTTAATGGCTTTTTATGCCAGGTCGCGTAAAAACGCGCTTACCGCTGCGAGGCAGGGCGCGATATTTTCTTCATGCGGGTTATGGCTGCTGCCAGGAATAGTGACCGCGCGGCAGTCTGAAATGTGAGAGAGAAGCGGAGAGACGACGCGCTCGGTTGCCTGATCGTTTTCGCCGCGCAGTACCAGAACAGGACAGCGTATCTGGCACAAATGGGGCGTAATATCCCAGTCGGCAAGTTTGCCATTTGCCGCCAGTTCATTGGTTCCCCATAAAATGTGATAACCCGTAGGGTCGGCGGCGAACTGCGCATTAGATCGCTGAACATGAACGGCTTCTTCCGCGAGGGTATAAACGTGTCTGGCATAATAAGCGACCAGCTGTTCCGGTGGGTTTTGATAAATGACGGCGGGCATAATGACGTTTTTGATATCGTCATCGGACATTGGCGTCAGAGCGTTAAAGAGCCGTATGGCTTCCTGTTGCCACAGGGCGATACTGGCCGGCGAACTGGCCAGTATCGTCCCGCGAAGCCCGGCAGGCTGTAAGCAGGCGTGCTCTGCGGCAAGCATTCCGCCCCAGGAATGTCCCAGTATCGAATACCCGTGCCCAATACCCAGGTGATGAATTAATTGGGTTAATTGACGGAGATAACGCGCAATAGTCCAGAAAGACGCGTCGGCATGAGGAAAATGCGTTGAACGACCGCAGCCATATTGATCGTAAAATATTACCATGCGCCCGTCATCAGCCAGACGGCGATAATTTAATAAATAATCAAAGCCGCCAGAAGGGCCGCCATGAAGGATAATGAGCGGCGTGAGTAATGATTTTCTGTCTCCATAAATCCGATAGCTTGTCAATATGTTTTCAGAAAACATTTCGCCATAGAGATAAGTATCATTCATATTCTTAATGACTCAGTGTGTGGCAGGGCAGGCGAAATTTATATTCGCCTGGGTAATATTATTTTTTTATTGTGTGTAAAACATTACACCAGAAGGTGGCGTACTGTTCCCATTGCAGAAACTGCGGGCTTCCCCAGTGCGGTGAACAATCACTGGCAAAGCAACATACTTTCCCTTTATGGTAAGTACCCATAACTAACAGTGGATCGCCATTAATTTCAGCAAGGACCTGACTATTTTCTTTGGCGATAAGCTTGTTATAGCCCAATAGCGGCGGCCATTCGCTAAATGGCTGGGTAATAACATGCTCTACCGCAGTATTTACTGCTTTACATCCTTGCGGTAGTTCTACGCGGTCATCTACATCCAGCATATCAACCGGCAATACCTCCGCCAGAACCGTATTTTTATAATTGGCTTTTGCTTCTATTCCCATAAAGGATAAATAGCCGCCGATCATCAACAGACCGCCGCCCTCAGCAACATAATCGGCGATAAGTTGTAATGCATCAGGAATAATGTCCATATTATAAAACGTTCTGTTTTGTAGCAGGAACGTATTGCTACCGATATCACTGATGACGATCGCATCATAGCAGGCTAATGCTTCGGCGGTTTGTGGAAAACGAGTTTGCACAATATGGGCAGGCATGTAGTCCACATCGATATTACCCTGGCGTAAGCAGGATAATAAATAGTCTGCGCCTTCTTCATATTTGCTCGATGTAAAGCTATCAAAACCTTTAGAGTGAATCATATGAATGTGCCAGGATTCGCCAATAAATAAAATTTTCATTATGTCACCTGTTAATTAATGTTAATGACTTTATTAGATTGGGTACGCATTCGATGTAAAACCTGCAAGTGCTGAGGCATACTCGACGCACCGACTTGTTCCACCGCCAGAGAAGCGAAAGCGGAGGCATATTGAATGGCTGCGACCATATCTGCTTGTCGCGCCAGCGCGGCGGCTAAGGCGCCATTAAAAGCGTCACCGGCCCCAGCGGCATCTTTTACCACGGCGCTCCACGCAGGAATATACAACGTGCGGGCGTGCTCACAGAGCAGAGAACCACGGGCGCCAAGGGTAATAATGACTTTTTTCACCCCGGATTGCAGAATAATATTTCCGGCTTTTTTCGCATCATTAATATCAGTAATGGTTACGCCGGATAAAAAAGAGGCTTCAGTTTCATTCGGCGTGATGATGTCAATATCAGATAATAAATGCGTCACCTGTTTCGTATAGGGGGCAGGATTGAGCATGATCATTTTATTTTCTTGTTTGCCCAGGCGAATAAATTCAGTCAACGCTTCAATGTTCGTTTCGAGCTGCATTAACATAACGTCAGACTCGGCGATATAACGGTGTTGCTCGTTAATCTCTTGCGTGGTGAGCATCATATTGGCGCCAGGGTAGATGGCGATAATATTATCGCCATCCACGGCGGAGACATAGATCAATGCGCTACCGGTGGGCGCTTTATCTGTTTGATACGCGCTGTATGAAGTGATGCCTGATTGAATAATATGATTCATAGCAAATGCGCTGAACTGATCTTTACCCACTTTAAAAATAAAATGCGCCGCAGCGCCGGCATTGTTTGCCGCTAAAGCCTGGTTGGCTCCTTTACCGCCAGGATAGAATCCAAATTGACTGGCCAGAATGGATTCTCCGCTTTGTGGAAACCACGGCACGGTTGCTGAAACATCAATATTGAATGAGCCTAAAACACACACCTTGCCTGCTTTTTTTGTGTTTTCCCGGCGCAGTTTTGCATCCTGATGGATTGGCGTGGCGATAGTGCTGGAGATATCAATCTTATTTTCAGTGATAAGCTTACTCAGCGCGTCACGGTTTAAAATCCCTCCGCCATAGCAACGCTGAAGCATACCTGATTTCTGGAAATAGCGTAGATCGGAACGAATAGTCTCCTGGCTAACCTTATAAAGGTCTGAAAGTTTACTGACGCTAACACTATTATCCTTTATCAGTAAATTAATGATGGCATGACGTCTTTCTTCTTTAAACATATTGCCTCCGGGTAGTGAGTTGAATTGTATTTATGGCAATGTTGTCATGCGGTGAATTCAATCACAGATTATGCGGTCAACCGGAAGTAACCCCAAATGAATGTCAATAATCAGAAGCGCAGCCAATGTGTTAAATATTAATTGCTTACAGAAGGGGAAAATAGTTTTGTGAGTGTTGTCATATATTTTCTATGTAATATGACGGGGTGAACGTAAAATAGTTGGGCTTGCACGATTCAGTGAGTATATGCAGCCGGACAGCGTTCGCTTATCAGTCGCTACCCTCGACGAAATAAGACGATATCGCTCTCCGGCCCTGGGGTTATATACGCTCGATTTTTGCCGGCAGCCCCTGACGTACTGCCGCACCGGAAACCCAGTCGAGCCAGGTGTTGGTAATGGTTCTTGTCGGATCGGCAAAGCCCAGATCGTTAAGATTTATGCCTGCCCTGATTTGTGGATCATACGGCATAGGCACGCCATCCAGAGAGTGCTGCGTTGCACCCATCTCGCGGTGACCATATCCGTGTTCGATGGCGATGACGCCTGGCATCACGCCATTTAACAAACTGATTTGCGCCACGACCTGACCGCCCGGCGTAATGATCCGTACCCGATCGCCATGTTGCAGTCCATAACGCTCGCCGTCTTGCGGATTCAGCGCCACCAGGTTTGCTGGCTTCACATGGTGTAAGCGCGGGATGACGGCTGTTGAGCTGGACATGGTATTTGATTTAAATGAAATCAGTTTCAGCGGCCATTGCCCAATGGGAAACTGGTCGTCAATCGCACGACCATCTGACAAACGCGCCGGATACCAGACCGGGCAACCGCTGAAACGCTCCCCGGTGATGGCGTGACGGTGGGCGGCGACTTCTGCATTCCAGACCTGTAAGGGTTTTTTCCACGCGTTACCTAACCGTTGCTCCGTATAGCCGCTATCCTCGGGCGCAAACCGGCCGCCACGCGAGTAGATAAACGCCACGCGACCGATCTCATCAGCTTTAAGCGTGTGCTGAATTGCTGGCAGAATGCGGCTGACGCCGGTAAGCGAAATATCTTCCTGATTTGCCGGCGCGACCGGCGTCTTGCCCATAAAGGCGATATTAGCGGCTACGCGCAGATAGAAATCTTCCGCCCGGTTCAGTGGAAAAGCATTGCCCTGCGGATCGGTTATCGCCCGGTCGCCGAAGCCGGGCAGACGGAGCCGTTTTGCTACCGCAATACAAAATGCTTCCATTGAGACAGGTTGCCCGTCCGCCGTTCGGTGAGTGGCGGGGGCGACAACCGGCCAGCGGGCGGTAGTGGCTTTACTGGCTACGCCGCCCCAGGGTGCCGTAAAGCCCCAGCTCTCAAAATTATGTGTATCCGGCACAATGTAATCCGCCAGCGCCGTCGTTTCATTCATAAAGGCGTCAATCGCGATAAAGAGCGGCAGTCGGCGAGGGTCTTTTAGTTTTTCTTCCGCCACGGCGCGTAGACCGGGAACACCGTAAAACGGGTTGCTCATATTGGAAATCCAGGCTTTAAGCGGATAAGGATAGCCTTCGAGCGCGGAGGTCAACAGTTCGGTAAGCTGGCCTGCCACAAAGGGATACCACGGCGCTTTGGCTGGATAAGGGGATTGCCCGCCGGCAATTTTGTCGCGGTATTCTTCCGATGCTTCATAAGCGGTTTTGCTACGGGCAATACTTAACCCGGACGGTTTCACTTTTCCGGCAAAACTGTTCATGTTGTAGCGGGGGCCGTCGCTAACGCCGTTGAATTTGCCGCCGCCGACAAAGACGCCGCCGGACAAGCTGAGGTTGCCGATCAGCGCGTTAAGCATCATGACCGACCAGGCGTTATAAAACCCATTGCCGGCCATCATGCCGCCGTGACTGATGACCGCAGCTTTACGTCCGTGACTGGTAAAGGTTTCCGCCAGCGCGATAATTTGCGCTTCCGGCACGCCGCACTGTTCGCTGTATTGCGCCAACGAGAGCTTTTCTGCCGCCTCTTTCAAGCGTTGCAACCCGCTCTTCACCGTGACCCGCTGGCCGTCGGCGAGCGTAACGTACTGCGTCACGAAAAGCCGTGCCTGTCGGCAAGTGGATGCATCGACCAACTCGCCGTCGGTATTCAGTACGACAGGGGTCTCTTCGCCATCGGGCGTAAGATGGCGCAGCGTCAGGTGTTGTCCGGCAAGCGTCGGCAGTTCATCCGCAATGACCAGGTGCGTGGCGTTGGTCCAACTTTGCTCGCCGGCCTGCTGCATCGCCTGTACGCCGGGAATCGCCAGATAATCAGCATTATAACGTTGATTATCCATGATCCAGCGGATCATCCCCATTGCCAGCGCCGAATCGCTGCCGGGCATGACCGGTTGCCAGCGACCGCGAGGATCGGCGAGCACCGTTGATAAGGGGAGGGCGGGGGCGACCACGACGTATTGAAAATTCTCACGCAGCCGGGCGCTCGCCAACTGACGCGCCTGGCGTTTAAACGGATTGCCGGACTGTGCCGGGGAGGTGCCCATAAAGAGCGCAAATTCCACGTTTTCCCAGTCGGGTTTGACATGCGGGTTTTTATCCAGATCGCCCATCAGCGCCCCGGAGCCGGCCCGGTAAGCCAGTCCACAGTAGGCGCCATGCGCGCCGAAATTCTTGCTGCCGAAGCTATTTAGCGCAAAACGACGCAGAAACGCATCGCGGCCTTCGTCGCTGGTATTCGTGACCAGTAACTGATTGGTTTTGGGCCCGAAACTGGGGTGCTTTGCGTCAATTGGCGTATCCGGCGCATGAATAGCGCGCAGTCCGTCCACATGACCTTCGCCAAACAGATCGCCGCCTTCCACGACTTCTTCAATAAGTTGCTCAAAGCTGATGCGCTGCCATTTCCCTTCGCCGCGTTTACCCACGCGTTTCATCGGTTCAAGCAGTCGTAGCGGACTGTACAGGCTTTCCAGCAGCGTGGCGCCGCGCGCGCAGGCGGTTGAGCGGGCGTCAAGACCGCTTTCTCCCGCCAGTTGCTCCATGGCTTCGCTAAAAGGGACGGACGAGTCAATAGGGTGTTCCTGCGACAAGGGGTGATAGGGATTGCCGGCGATGCGTATCACTTTGCCATCGGCATTTACCCTGGCGCGGATACCGCACTGTGTCCAACAGCCGAAGCATTGCGTCATGGCGATGGTTTGTTGTGGATTTTGCTGCCAGTGCGTTTGCGCCTGCGCCTCCGGAATTAACGCATTGCCAAAGATGCGGTCGCGCGTTACCTTGCCGGATGTCCCGTTTAACAGGCCATCAATTGCGCGTTTCGCCACATCACGGTAGCTCAGACCAAAAGTGACCATCCCACCGACGGCGAGACCGACTTTTAGCCACTGACGACGGGTTAAATTAGCCATGTTGTAATCTCCTGGTGAGTCCGTTCAGCGTTTCACGAATAATAATCAGTAGCGCTATCCACAGGCCGAAGGTGCCGAGAATAGCCAGCCAGCCATCCGTTCCGCCTGGTAACGAGTAAGGGTTAAATTGCGCGTTGAACTTGGGGACGGTTTGTACCTGAATCAACAATGTCCAGCGCATCAGCCAACATAGCGCCAGCGCGCTGAGAACCAGCAGGACGCGTCTTAGCTGTGATAACGGATGGCGTAGCGCCAGGCTACAGAACAGCAGTGTGCATACCCACAGCGCTACCCAGCCGACAGCGTAATATTTGGCTGACAGGGCGACGGTAATCCACTGACGGATTGCCGTGCCGGAAAGCGTATCGCCGCTAACCCACATGGCCACAACCAGCCCCAGCGCCGCCAGTGTCCAGAGTTGTCCCCACAATATTTTTGGCAGCCTTACCGAGTCGCGTCGGGCGGCGACAATCATCAGCGCGAAGAACGCCTGTAAGGCGCTAAGGAACATCGCCACGGGGAAGGCGTAGCTAAACCAGATTGGGCGCGCCAGCACAACGGAGACTTCGCGACCGGTATAAATCAACAGGCCCACCGCGCAAAGCGCGCTGGCTAACGCCAACCATTTAGTGACGTTGTAACTTTTATTGAATAATCGTTTAATCTGCTGCGCCAGGAACCACAGAGCGAGAAAGCCGGTAAACAGCGGCAGAAATAATGCTCCCCAGGGCATCCACGACCAGGGCGTCGGCCAGGCATAGAAATGCCAGACGCGGGCGGTCTGGTGCAGATCCGCCGTCAGCGCCAGCGGTGCGGTAATCGCACAGGTAATGGCAATCAGTAATGCCCGATTTTCTTCTGTTGCGGCGTCTTTTTTCCGCCAGTGAAGATAACAGGCAAACAGTGCGGCGCAGGCGGCAATGCCAATAAAAAAGAAATATTGTACCGCCCACGGCAGCCAGCTAATGTCCTGCGGGTGAGCCAGCACTTCTTCAATGATGAGTGAATGCGTCATTCAGACCTCCTGCCAAAGCGCGGGCTGCGCACGGCCCATTAATGGGGTGACAAAGGCGTCGTCCAGACCCAGGTAGAAAACATGGGGCGACGTGCCGTTTTCCGGCTTTAATACCTTGATAGCGTCGCGATGCTGATGAAGCAGGGTGGCGATGCGGCTATGGGGATCTTTGATATCGCCAATAATACGCGCGCCGCCGACGCAGGACTCTACGCAAGCGGGTAACAGTCCGGCTTCCAGACGATGGACGCAAAACGTGCATTTATCGGCAGTTTGCGTTTCATGATTGATAAATCGGGCGTCGTAAGGACACGCCTGGACACAATAGGCGCAGCCGACGCAGCGTTTGTTATCCACCACCACAATGCCATCTTCCCGCTGAAAGGTGGCTTGTACCGGGCAGACCGGCACACAGGGGGGGTTATCGCAATGGTTGCACAGACGCGGCAACAGCACATTCGTGACTTCCTGACTACCTTCACGCTGGACCTGGTATTGGTTCACCGTCGTACGAAACGCGCCCTGCGGCGTTTGGTTTTCAATAGTGCAACTTACGGTACAGGACTGACAGCCGATACAACGCCGCAGGTCGATAAGCATGGCGTAACGGTGTCGGGGAGAGCCTTCATGCCGCTCCGGCGAAAAAGGAAATTTCGCTTCAGCCAGCGGAACCAGCGAGGCGCCAGCGGTCAGGACGCCAAGCTGCTGGAGAAATTGCCGTTTACTGCTGTCCATATTGACTCCCGTCCACATTGCCAACAATGAAACATTTGTCACGATGTTGGTTCATGTGTAATGAATAAAAAATGTCGATGATTTACAGTGTAAAAATCGAGGCGGGGTGCGCTCTATTGTGGTTAACCACATACCCGGCTTGTTGTTGATCTAAAACAACATAATTGACAGGGATATTAGGGTGAGAGGTAAAACCGTAAGGCGCCTGGCGGTGTTGGCGGCAGTAGGGCTACTTTGTCATGGCGCGTGGGCAGGGACGTGGAATATCGGTATTTTGGCCATGCGCGGCGAGGCGTCTACGCGTAGCCACTGGCAACCGTTGGCAAAGACATTAAGCCAACAGCTTCCAGGCGAAACCTTTCACATCCAGCCGCTGGATCTGCATCAAATGCAGGAGGCTGTTAACCAGGGAACCGTGCAGTTTGTGATAACCAACCCGGCGCAATTTGTCCAACTGAACAGCCATGCGCCGCTGCGCTGGTTAGCTTCCCTGCGCTCCACGCGCGATGGGAAAGCGGTGAGTAATGTTATTGGCAGCGTGATTTTGACCCGGCGCGATAGCGGCATCACCACGGCGCATGATCTCATCGGTAAGACAGTCGGCGCGATTGATGCTCAGGCGTTTGGCGGCTATTTATTAGGCTATAAAGCGCTCAGCGACGCGGGCTTACGCCCGGAGCGCGATTTTCATCTTCGTTTTACCGGATTTCCTGGCGATGCCTTAATCTATATGCTGCGCGAAAAAGCGGTGCAGGCGGCAATTGTGCCAGTGTGCCTGTTAGAAAATATGGATCAGGAAGGATTGATTAATAAAAAGGACTTTATCGCGCTGCTTTCCCGACCGACGCCCCTGCCTTGCTTAACCAGTACGCCGTTATATCCTGACTGGTCGTTCGCGGCGCTACCTGCGGTAAGCGATGCGCTGGCGGATCGCGTAACGCGAGCGCTATTCAACGCGCCCGCCGCCGCGTCATTTCACTGGGGCGCGCCAGCGTCGACCAGTCAGGTGGAAGCGTTGCTGCGTGATGTTCGTCAGCACCCTCAGCAGCGTCGACTGTGGCTGGATGTCAAAAGTTGGTTAATCCAGCACCAGCTAATGGTCGGCGGCGTGATTCTGGCGTTCCTGTTGCTCACGCTCAATTATATTTGGGTCATGCTGCTGGTGCGTCGACGTGGAAAGCAACTGGAACGTAATAGCGTAGTTCTTCATCAGCATGAGCGGGCGCTGGAAACCGCCCGGCAAATGAGCGTGTTGGGTGAAATGACCTCCGGGTTTGCCCATGAGCTTAATCAGCCGCTTTCCGCGATTCGACATTATGCCCAGGGGTGCCTGATTCGACTGCGCGCTGCAGATGAACAGCATCCCTTGCTGCCGGCGCTGGAGCAGATTGACCAGCAGGCGCAACGCGGTGCGGATACTCTGCGTAACCTGCGTCACTGGGTCAGCCAGGCGCAGGGCAACCCGGTGCTAACCGAAGCGTGGAAGGCCATAGCCATTCGCGAGGCGATTGATCATGTCTGGCAATTGTTGCGTATGGCGCAACAGTTTCCGACAGTGACTCTGCATACCGAGGTTAGCGCTGCGCTGCGCGTAACGCTGCCGTCAGTGCTGCTGGAACAGGTGCTGGCGAATATCATTCTTAATGCGGCTCAGGCGGGCGCCACCCATTTATGGGTCGTTGCTGAACGCACTGAAAACGGCATCAGCATCGTTTTACAGGATAACGCCGGGGGAATCGACGAGGCGCTATTACGTCAGGCGTTTCAGCCGTTTATGACCACCCGCAAAGAGGGGATGGGCTTAGGGCTGGCGATTTGCCAGCGGCTGGTGCGGTATGGGCGGGGCGATATCAGCATCAGGAACCAGACCGCGCCGGACGGTCTGTCGGGAACGGTGGTTACGATACATTTCTTACATGAACATGGGGGCAGGGATGGCGACAATTCATCTACTGGATGATGATACGGCGGTCACTAACGCGTGCGCGTTTTTACTGGAAAGTCTGGGATATGACGTAAAATGCTGGACGCAGGGGGCGGATTTTTTGGCGCAGGCCAGTCTGTATCAGGCCGGAGTCGTATTACTGGATATGCGAATGCCGGTACTGGATGGGCAGGGCGTTCATGATGCGTTGCGCCAGTGCGGAAGTACCCTGGCGGTTGTTTTTCTTACCGGGCATGGCGATGTACCGATGGCCGTGGAGCAGATGAAACGCGGCGCCGTCGATTTTCTGCAAAAACCGGTATCAGTAAAACCGCTACAGGCGGCGCTGGAGCGTGCGCTGACGGTTTCATCGGCAGCGGTGGCGCGCCGTGAGATTATACTGTGTTATCAGCAGTTGACGCCGAAAGAGCGTGAGCTGGCCAGCCTGGTGGCAAAAGGATTTATGAACCGGGAAATTGCGGAAGCGATGAATATCGCGGTGCGTACCGTAGAGGTGCACCGCGCCAGAGTCATGGAAAAAATGCAGGCCGGTAGCCTGGCGGAACTGATTAGGCGTTTCGAAAAAATGGCCTCGCCAGAGACCAGAATACGAACAACGTATGAGCCATGAATAATAAACCGCGTTATTTCTTTGATTTGCATCAAATTTTGTTTAATTGAGAAGACTGTTATATTCTGTTGGTTTGAGCTGGCGACGAGTAAAACGTATGACAAAACCGACAAAAGATGACGAACTGTACCGCGAGATGTGCCGGGTGGTGGGCAAGGTCGTGCTGGAAATGCGCGATCTGGGGCAGGAGCCTAAATATATTGTTATTGCGGGCGTGTTAAGAACCGCGCTGGCGAATCAACGCATCCAACGTAGCGCGTTAGAAAAACAGGCTATGGAAACCGTGATTAACGCTCTGGCGCGGTCATAGCCGCTATCAGGGTGGCAATAACGAAATCGCCTTTGAATTGTCGCGATTGTCACCATGGCGGGCTGGTTACCCGCCGTTAGCGATGCGCAGGGTTATCAGGTGATGGCTAGGCGCAGCCCTAATGTATCAGGGTACGGCTCAAAATAATTCTGGCTGCGTAGATAGTCATCCGGATGTTCCGCCAGATAGTGCTTCAGCAGCGTTAACGGTGCCAGGATAGGTAGTCGGCCCGCCCGGTAGCCGAGAATCACCTCGCGTAATTCCGCGCGTTGCCTGCTGTTCAACGCGCGGTGAAAATAGCCCTGGATATGCATCAGCACATTGGTGTGATTTTTACGTGAAGCGGGGTGGCGCAGGATAGCCATCAGTTTTTCTCTGTATCGGACAAAGAAGGCATCCAGATCGTCCCACTCATGCAGACGCGCGACGAAAGGGCCAATTTCGCGGTAGCCGGCCTGGTGGTGGGCGAGAAGCTGAAGTTTATATCGGCTATGAAACGCGAGCAAACTGTGACGACTCAAGCCCTGCGCGCGTAGCGCATTTAATTCATGTAGCGCGAAGATACGTGCGATGAAATTCTCGCGTAGTACCGGATCGTGCAGGCGACCATCTTCCTCTATCGGCAGCCAGGGATATTTGTCCATCATCGCGGCGGTAAACAGCCCCGTGCCAGCTTTGCGGCCCCTGTTACCCTTTTCATCATACAGGCGAACGCGCTCCATTCCGCAACTGGGCGATTTTGCACACACAATAAACCCCGCCAGTTCGCCTATTGTTGGCAGAAACCGATCGGCAAAGGCATTCATTCGCTCGGTGACGTCATCGTGCGGGGCATGGCTATAGCGCATCCGAATGTCGCCACAGGTCGTCTGGATAAGACGCAGCGCAGGGCGGGGCACGGGCAGGCCGATCGCCACCTCCGGGCAGATCGGTTTGTAGGCCACCCACGGCGCCAGAGAGTTCATGACAAAATCCATACGCTTATGTCCGCCATCAAAGCGTACCGCGGCGCCAGTCAGACATCCGCTAATGCCGACTACGGGTTTGTTATTCATGATTCCCCCTTATTGAAAGTACGACGACTGACGCCAACGGCGCAAAATGTTATCTCACGCTGATTTAAAACTTACACAACTTTGTTTTTTTGTCTAAGTTTTCGCGGAGATTTTTTTGATGTACTTAAATATCAATAAGATAGAATGAGGGGAAGAAATCTATTTCAGCGCTTATAGTGTGATAACCTCCAGCGAAGCGACCACGTTGCGCCACTGGGCAAGCTGTTTTTTCTGCCCGGCAGTGAGCTTGCCGGTGGTCACCAGGAACCATTTTCTCTGGGCGAACAGCTCGGGCGCCAGAACGGCTGGTGGAGAGGGAAGCACATTGAGCCGCAGCTCTTGTCCGGTACGAGTCAACGCTTCCAGCCAGATTTCACAGTGATCCGAGAGATGCCATCCGCTAATAAAAGCATTGTTGCCAGGCGCTTTTCTGTCGCCTTCAAGGCAAAAAGAGGTGTAGGCAATAATGATGCCATCCAGTATTTCGCGCAGCGTCATCACGGCGGGAAGATGCGCGGACACTTTGCTGCGCAACGGACGCAATAAATGGGTCACCAGTTCTGCGCGGGGATATTCCCGGCCACAGTCATAAATCAACTGCCGCAGCGCGTCAATTCGCCCTTCGTGGAGATGTTGAAGCATCGTCTCCTGAATCGTTATCCAGTTATCGCCCAGGCGAATGACCGGACGCGACAGTAAGGGTTTGACCTGACTTATCGGTACGCCTTTTCTCACCCAGTCGAGGATGCTAAGCGCTTGTCGAATATCGTCATCGCTGTATAAGCGATGCCCGCCATCAGTACGCTGCGGTTTCAATAAACCATAGCGTCGCTGCCATGCCCTTAGCGTGGCGGCATTGATACCGCATAGTCTGGCAAATTCGCCGATAGAATACGACATGGTAAAGCCCGTTAAATAAGGGGATTCTACTATATCATGATTAAATGAAGACTAAGGTAGTGATAAATGGTGCGGCATACCAGGGCATCCGTATGGATTTTGTCGATGATGAGCAATACTGCGTGGCGTAAGGCTCATCAAAATATGACCAATGCTTAATACCATCGGATGCCCCTGGTTAATACTCTATTAACCTCATTCTTCGGGCGCAGTTAAGTAACTCTGTCACTTTATGAACCTGTAGCTTTCTCATCATATTCATCCGATGTGTTTCGACGGTTTTTATACTGATATGTAGCTTTTCGCTGATCCCATGATTGGTATACCCCTCGTCAATAAGTTTAAGAACCTGACGCTCGCGCAAAGTAAGCAGTTGATGATTGGTCGTGTCAGCCTTTAATTCAGCCAGGATAGCTTCCCGATTCAACGTCGGGTCAATGTAACGCTTGTTTACTGCGACTGTTTGCAATGCCGCTAACAGAACTTGCTGACTACTGCTTTTTAAAACATAGCCATTAGCACCTGCGGCTAAAGTTTTAATGGTCATATACTCTTGTTGGTATGCTGTGTAAACCAGAATATTCATTGCTGGCCAACGCTGATGTAATTGAGGAATGATATCCAGGCCATTGATGCCAGGTAAGCTAAGATCAAGGATAAGTATGTCAGGCTCGTATGCGCAACAGGCATTATAAACCTCAAGACCATTTTTAACATGCTCTACAATTTTAAAATGAGGCCAGGGTAATAAGGCATTCATAATGCCGTTAATGATGATTTCATGATCGTCTACTAATAAGATCTTATATTCTTTCATTTTGCTGCCCTCGCGAAAATTAAGATAATATTAAGTAATGGTGTAGTTTTTGAAGATCATACGTATTTTCTGGCGTAAGTCGGTTAGTTCCTCCAGCGCGATGATTTTCCCCATTTTTACGCGATTCTCAATGTCTATGACATAGCATACCAATTCAGTCTGCCCTATTTGACCTAAACAGCCTTTTAATGTGTGAATTAACTGATCGATTTTTTGTCCAGCCGATACGGCATTTTCAATATCAGCCAGCAAGAGGTCCAGTGATTGGAAAATCTTGCTATTAATGACCATATCATCTGTCGCCAGTAGCGCTGAGCAGCGACTTGGATCCTGCTCCTGTAGCTCTATATTTCGTAAAAGCTGGTATTCTGCGGCAATACTGATATAGCGAGCTAAGGTAGCCAATGTCACTGGTTTTGTAATGTAATGATGAATCCCATTTTTTTTACAACGATGAATATCTTCTGTCGCTACGCTAGCGGATAGCGCCACAAACATGCAGTCAGGATCTAAATTATTCGGCTCATCGTGCCATAATTGTACACATTCAATACCATCTATTTCTGGCATTCTAATGTCAATCAGTACTAAATCGAATCGTTGCTGTTGTGATAAAGTCAGAGCCTCGTTACTACTGGCGGCAATAGTGACGTGTTGGCCCAGGCTGACAAGCATTTTGCCGATGATATCCCGATTAATATCGGCATCATCAACCAAAAGAATCTGCAACTGCCAGGGTGGTAACAAATTATTTATTACTGGCATATTTGGTGTACACAATATTAACTGTTGCGCCAGGTCGTAGAGTTTTCCGGGGAAATACAAAAGCTCTGCGTTGAGAAGCGCATTTTGCTGGTGGGGTGGTTCACCGCGTATTCCCCAGCAAGCCAGTTGCCGATGCAGGCAGAACGGCGCTGACAGTGTCCCTTTAATTGGTTGAGGCGGCTGGTATTCTTGTAAGGGTAATACTAGCGAGACACAGGTTCCAACCCCGGGGACACTTTTTAGTGTCAGATTACCGCCCATCATTTTAGCCAGGCTTGACGCAATAGTCAGTCCAATTCCTGTACCTTGCGAATTTGTGTCTGCTTGATAAAAAGCAGTAAAGATTTGAGACTGCTGCTGTATTTCAATCCCTTTACCGCTATCGCTAACCAGAAATATTAATTGTTCCTCATGACGCTTGACAGTCAGACGTATCCCTCCGGTTTCGGTAAATTTTACCGCGTTCCCGAGTAAATTAACCAAAATTTGCCGTAAACGGATACTGTCGGTATGAAAATAGAGAGGGACATGTTGACCGACAAAAGTACGTAATGACAGTTTTTTGCTTTGCGCCGGCCCCTGGATGGTTTGCATTGCCTGGTCCAGTAACGGCAGTAACGCTGTTTCTTCCATATGTAATGTGAAATGACCAGACTCGATGCGTGAAAAATCCAGCAGATTATTAATAATAGCTAACAAAGACAGTGTACAATTCCTGGCGGTATCAGCTAATCCTTGCTGCTCTATGTTTAAAGGGGTGGTTTGTAATAATTCAATCGCACCGAGTACGCCATTCATCGGAGTACGTAACTCATGACTTATTACCGTAAGATGAATGCTTTTACGTTTGTTAGCTTGCTCAGCGCGTTTTTTTGCTTCATTTAGCGCCTGGGTGCGCTCTGCGACTTTGTTTTCCAGATTGTCGTATTGGACTTGTAGAGTATCAAGCAGTTGGTTAAAAGCACCGGCAATACTATCTAATTCATCCAGTCGTTGTGCTGGTAAACGTGTGCTCAGCGGTGCAGTTGCGGTTTTATTAATGACATCGACAAAACGCCATAACGGTTTGGCCAGTGAGCGATGTAGTAACCAGCAAAAAGCCGACGTCATCAACACCAATGCTGTTAATGTAAAGGGGATTTGTTGAAGGATAATTTTTAAGATGCGATTATGTAGATTACCGTATGGGTACAGCGTAACCAGACTCCATCCGGGGCCATGCAAGGTTGTGCGTAATATCAGAAATCCGGGAATTTGCTGCCATCCATCATGCAGCGTTACATTCTCTAACTGTGTACGTATTTTTTGCGGGATGTATGAAAACGGCAATAAGTGGTTGTTTTGATCCAGCCATACTCGAATACTATCATCTAATGGCAGGTGGCTCTTAGTAATGAGATCGGGAAGTTTAACCGTCACCCCAAAAAATACGCCTTGCGGATCGGCAACCGCAACGGAAGCGTGCCATCCTTTGCCGTTTATGTATTCTGGTTCACTCCAGTAAAACCCGGCATGGGTTGGGTATAAAGGAAAGCTTTTTCGCGTTAAAGGCTGTAGAGTTGAATAATCTGAAGGGTTATCAGTAGATAATAACGAAATCTCATTTTTATGGTTAAGAATAAAACTATCGCGACGAAAGCTTTTTTCATCGATATCAGAGGACTGCAGAAAGAGACGGTGCTTCTCTCCGTTTAGCGTCGGCGTGCAATTTGAAGGACCGACAGAAAGATGCCGGCTCACCTCAGGGAAAATATCGTTATGATGAATCTCAGTCGCTAATGAGCATTGATACATTAAATTTTTAGCATCACGTTCAGCTTCTTCAAACCGTTGATTGCTTAGTACAATATTCATCTCGGATAGAACGGATAAATCCTCTATTATATGCTGCCGTTTCTGAATCATTGATATATAAGCTGCGGTAAGCACAGATAGCAGCCAAATAATTATTATTGTTAATAAAAATAAAAAAGTTAGCCTGATTACTAAAGATGTTTGCAGCGTATTCTTGAGATTGAGCAAATTCATAATGCTTTCCTCCAGTTGCCTGTTGCAAAATCTTTGGCACTTGATCACTATCGCAGTACATATAGTTTCATCAGAAGATTAATCGATGGTGTTATCATTAGGAAGATAAATTTCTTCATATATAACCCAGTCGATGACTACAATTACTTTTTAATAAGGTGGCGATGTAAAAACATCGTAACAGTTTATTTAATAAATAATTTTTCAAATTGTAATTTTTTATGTCAATGCTGAAAGTGTAATTGTGAATTTATCGGAAAATCCGAATGATAGAATCGCCTGTGACAAGGTATATGTAGACAGCATCCTGATATTGTACAAGAAGAGTATAGTCGAAATAAATGTGAATCAGGCTTTTTACGGATGTGGTTGTGAGCGAATTTGATAGAAACTCCCATTTATGTCTGAGGAGGGATTCATGCTGGCAGTTTTAAAAGGCATTCCATTAATTCAGGATATCAAGGCCGAAGGTAATAGCCGATCCTGGATAATGACTATTGATGGGCACCCTGCCAGAGGAGAAATTTTCTCAGAAGCATTTTCTATTTCTTTGTTCTTAAATGACCTGGAAAGCTTACCTAAGCCTTGTCTTGCCTATGTGACACTACTGCTTGCAGCACACCCGGACGTCCATGATTATGCTATACAGCTCACAGCGGATGGGGGATGGTTAAACGGTTATTATACCACAAGTAGTAGCTCTGAGCTTATTGCTATTGAGATAGAAAAACACCTGGCTTTAACTTGCATTTTAAAAAATGTAATACGCAATCACCATAAACTTTATTCGGGTGGGGTATAAAATGGTAGTAAATAAACGTTTAATTTTAATTTTACTATTTATACTCAATACGGCAAAGAGTGATGAGTTATCATGGAAAGGTAATGACTTCACCCTTTATGCCAGACAAATGCCATTAGCAGAGGTTTTACATCTGCTCTCAGAGAACTATGATACGGCTATTACTATTAGCCCATTGATAACAGCTACATTTAGTGGAAAAATTCCGCCTGGACCACCGGTCGATATTTTGAATAACCTGGCAGCACAATATGATTTGCTTACCTGGTTTGATGGCAGCATGTTATATGTATATCCTGCATCGTTATTAAAACATCAGGTTATCACTTTCAATATTTTATCTACTGGGCGGTTCATTCATTACTTACGCAGCCAGAATATCCTTTCATCACCGGGATGCGAGGTTAAAGAAATTACCGGTACCAGCGCTGTGGAGGTGAGCGGTGTTCCCAGTTGCCTGACCCGTATTAGTCAATTAGCTTCAGTGCTGGATAATGCGTTAATCAAACGAAAAGACAGTGCGGTGAGTGTAAGTATATATACGCTTAAGTATGCCACTGCGATGGATACCCAATACCAATATCGCGATCAGTCCGTCGTGGTTCCTGGGGTCGTGAGTGTATTGCGTGAGATGAGTAAAACCAGCGTCCCGGCGTCATCGACGAACAATGGTTCACCCGCTACACAGGCATTGCCCATGTTTGCTGCCGACCCACGCCAGAATGCAGTGATCGTTCGTGATTATGCGGCCAATATGGCCGGGTATCGGAAACTCATCACAGAATTAGATCAACGCCAGCAGATGATAGAGATTTCGGTGAAAATTATCGATGTTAATGCTGGAGATATTAACCAGTTAGGCATCGACTGGGGAACGGCAGTGTCGCTGGGTGGCAAGAAAATTGCGTTCAATACAGGTTTGAATGACGGTGGAGCTAGCGGTTTTTCAACGGTAATCAGCGATACCTCAAACTTTATGGTGCGTTTGAATGCCCTGGAAAAAAGCTCTCAGGCTTATGTACTTTCCCAGCCATCTGTGGTGACTTTAAATAATATCCAGGCTGTGCTGGATAAGAATATTACTTTCTATACCAAACTGCAGGGAGAAAAAGTGGCTAAACTTGAATCCATCACTACGGGTTCTTTGTTGCGCGTTACACCTCGCTTGTTAAATGACAATGGCACGCAAAAAATAATGCTTAATCTTAATATTCAGGATGGACAACAAAGTGATACGCAAAGCGAAACAGACCCGCTGCCCGAAGTGCAAAATTCTGAAATTGCTTCGCAGGCCACATTATTGGCCGGACAAAGTCTATTGCTGGGAGGATTTAAACAAGGTAAACAAATCCACTCGCAAAACAAAATTCCTTTATTGGGCGATATTCCTGTCGTAGGTCATTTGTTTCGCAATGATACGACTCAAGTACATAGTGTAATCAGGCTTTTTTTGATTAAAGCCTCAGTAGTAAATAATGGCATATCTCATGGTTAATCCAAAGAGTTCATGGAAAATACGTTTTTTAGGTCACGCCTTACAAGGCCGGGAAGTATGGCTGAATGAAGGTAACCTGTCACTGGGGGAGAAAGGATGCGATATTTGTATTCCGCTTACTATAAATGAAAAAATTATTCTGAGAGAACAGGCAGATAGTTTATTTGTTGATGCCGGGAAAGCCAGAGTTAAAGTTAACGGCCGCAGATTTAATCCAAATAAGCCGCTACCATCCAGTGGGGTTTTGCAGGTTGCGGGAGTGGCTATCGCGTTTGGTAAACAGGATTGTGAACTTGCTGATTATCAAATACCCGTTTCCAGATCAGGGTACTGGTGGTTGGCTGGCGTATTCTTGATTTTCATCGGTGGAATGGGTGTCCTGTTAAGTATTGGCGGTCAGCCTGAAACGGTAAATGACTTACCTTTGCGGGTTAAGTTTTTATTAGACAAAAGCAATATTCATTATGTGCGGGCGCAATGGAAAGAAGATGGCAGCCTGCAGTTGTCCGGTTATTGCTCGTCAAGCGAACAGATGCAAAAGGTGAGAGCGACTCTCGAATCATGGGGGGTCATGTATCGGGATGGTGTAATCTGTGATGACTTATTGGTACGAGAAGTGCAGGATGTTTTGATAAAAATGGGTTACCCGCATGCTGAAGTATCCAGCGAAGGGCCGGGAAGCGTGTTAATTCATGATGATATACAAATGGATCAGCAATGGCGTAAGGTTCAACCATTACTTGCAGATATTCCCGGGTTATTGCACTGGCAGATTAGTCATTCTCATCAGTCTCAGGGGGATGATATTATTTCTGCGATAATAGAGAACGGTTTAGTGGGGCTTGTCAATGTTACGCCAATGCGGCGCTCTTTTGTTATCAGTGGTGTACTGGATGAATCTCATCAACGCATTTTGCAAGAAACGTTAGCAGCATTAAAGAAAAAGGACCCCGCTCTTTCTTTAATTTATCAGGATATTGCGCCTTCTCATGATGAAAGCAAGTATCTGCCTGCGCCAGTGGCTGGCTTTGTACAGAGTCGCCATGGTAATTACTTATTACTGACGAATAAAGAGCGTTTACGTGTAGGGGCATTGTTACCCAATGGGGGAGAAATTGTCCATCTGAGCGCCGATGTGGTAACGATTAAACATAATGATACTTTGATTAACTATCCATTAGATTTTAAGTGAGTGGAAAATGACAACTCTGACCCGGTTAGAAGATTTGCTGCTTCATTCGCGTGAAGAGGCCAAAGGCATAATTTTACAATTAAGGGCTGCCCGGAAACAGTTAGAAGAGAACAACGGTAAGTTACAGGATCCGCAGCAATATCAGCAAAACACCTTATTGCTTGAAGCGATCGAGCAGGCCGAAAATATCATCAACATTATTTATTATCGTTACCATAACAGCGCACTTGTAGTGAGTGAGCAAGAGTAAAGTAAAAATATCTTAGAGCCTATCCCACCAGGCGTTAATTGGCGCAGCCAGCCTGGACACGGATAGCGCGCAAAAACCGGAGCGTACACGTAGTACGTGAGGATTTTGAGCACTGCCCAGGTCCAAAATGGCAAGTAAAATAGCTCTAATGGGATAGGCTCTTAGTTAGCACGTTAATTATCTATCGTGTATATGGAGGGGAATGATGATAAAGAAAAAGGCTGCGTTTAGTGAATATCGTGATTTAGAGCAAAGTTACATGCAGCTAAATCACTGTCTTAAAAAATTTCACCAAATCAGGGCTAAGGTGAGTCAACAGCTTGCTGAAAGGGCAGAGAGCCCCCAAAAGAGCAGAGAGACAGAGAGTATTCTTCATAACCTATTTCCACAAGGCGTTGCCGGGGTTAACCAGGAGGCCGAGAAGGATTTAAAGAAAATAGTACGTTTGTTTAAACAACTTGAAGTACGACTGAAACAACTTAATGCTCAAGCCCCGGTGGAGATACCGTCAGGAAAAACAAAAAGGTAAAGCATAATGTCTTCAGGAAACATCTTATGGGGAAGTCAAAACCCTATTGTGTTTAAAAATAGTTTCGGCGTCAGCAACACTGATACCGGGGGGCAGGATGACTTATCCCAGCAAAATCCGTTTGCCGAAGGGTATGGTGTTTTGCTTATTCTCCTTATGGTTATTCAGGCTATTGCAAACGATAAATTTATTGAAGTCCAGAAGAACGCTGAACGTGCCAGAAATACCCAGGAAAAGTCAAATGAGATGGATGAGGTGATTGCTAAAGCAGCCAAGGGAGATGCTAAAACCAAAGAGGAGGTGCCTGAGGACGTAATTAAATACATGCATGAACACGGTATTCTCATCGATGGTATGACCATTGAGGATTATATGGCTAAATATGGCGATCATGGGAAGCTGGATAAAGGTGGTCTACAGGCGGTCAAAGCGGCTTTGGATAATGACGCCAACCGGAATACGGATCTTATGAGTCAGGGGCAGATAACAATTCAAAAAATGTCTCAGGAGCTTAACGCTGTCCTTACCCAACTGACGGGGCTTATCAGTAAGTGGGGGGAAATTTCCAGTATGATAGCGCAGAAAACGTACTCATGAAAAAAGACCCGACCCTACAACAGGCACATGACACGATGCGGTTTTTCCGGCGTGGCGGCTCGCTGCGTATGTTGTTGGATGACGATGTTACACAGCCGCTTAATACTCTGTATCGCTATGCCATGCAGCTTATGGAGGTAAAAGAGTTCGCCGGCGCAGCGCGACTTTTTCAATTGTTGACGATATATGATGCCTGGTCATTTGACTACTGGTTTAGGTTAGGGGAATGCTGCCAGGCTCAAAAACATTGGGGGGAAGCGATATACGCTTATGGACGAGCGGCACAAATTAAGATTGATGCACCGCAGGCGCCATGGGCCGCAGCGGAATGCTATCTCGCGTGTGATAACGTCTGTTATGCAATAAAAGCGCTAAAGGCCGTGGTGCGTATTTGCGGCGAGGTCAGTGAACATCAAATCCTCCGACTGCGTGCAGAAAAGATGTTACAGCAACTTTCTGACAGGAGCTAAAAATGAATCGAATTCACAGTAATAGCGACAGCGCCGCAGGAGTAACCGCCTTAACACATCATCACTTAAGCAATGTCAGTTGCGTTTCCTCGGGTTCGCTGGGAAAGCGCCAGCATCGTGTGAATTCTACTTTTGGCGATGGCAACGCCGCGTGCCTGTTATCAGGGAAAATTAGTCTTCAGGAGGCAAGCAATGCGTTGAAGCAACTGCTTGATGCCGTACCCGGAAATCATAAGCGTCCATCATTGCCTGACTTTTTGCAGACCAATCCCGCGGTTTTATCAATGTTGATGACGACATTAATACTCAGCGTCTTTGGTAATAACGCTCAATCGTTATGCCAACAGCTTGAGCGGGCAACTGAGGTGCAAAATGCATTACGTGATAAGCAGGTAAAGGAGTATCAGGAGCAGATCCAGAAAGCGATAGAGCAGGAGGATAAAGCGCGTAAAGCGGGCATTTTTGGCGCTATTTTTGACTGGATTACCGGCATATTTGAAACTGTGATTGGCGCCTTAAAAGTTGTGGAGGGTTTTCTGTCCGGTAATCCCGCAGAAATGGCTAGCGGGGTAGCTTATATAGCCGCAGGTTGTGCAGGAATGGTTAAAGCCGGAGCCGAAACGGCAATGATGTGCGGTGCTGACCACGATACCTGTCAGGCAATTATTGACGTGACAAGTAAGATTCAATTTGGTTGTGAAGCCGTCGCGCTGGCACTGGATGTTTTCCAGATTGGCCGTGCTTTTATGGCGACGAGAGGCTTATCTGGCGCAGCTGCAAAAGTGCTTGACTCCGGCTTAGGCGAAGAAATGGTTGAGCGTATGGTAGGTGCAGGGGAAGGAGAAATAGAGGAGTTGGCTGAAAAGTTTGGCGAAGAGGTGAGCGAAAATTTTTCCAAACAATTTGAGGCGATTGAACGTGAAATGGTTTCGCCGGGCGAGATGGAAGAGGAGTCTGCTGAGTTTTCTCGTAAGGTAGAAAATAATATGACGCGAAGCGCGGGAAAAAGCTTTACGAAAGAGGGGGTGAAAGCCATGGCAAAAGAAGCGGCAAAAGAAGCCCTGGAAAAATATGCGCAAGAAGGGGAAAAATTTCTGTTAAAAAATTTTCGTAAGAAAGTTCTCTGGAATATGTTCAAAAAAATCCTGTATGCCTTACTGAGGGATTGTTCATTTAAAGGCTTACAGGCTATCAGATGTGCAACCGAGGGCGCCAGTCAGATGAATACTGGCATGGTTAACACAGAAAAAGCGAAGCTCGAAAAGAAAATAGAGCAATTAATAACTCAGCAACGGTTTCTGGATTTCATAATGCAACAAACGGAAGACCAAAAAAAGATAGAACAAAAACGCTTAGAGGAGCTTTATAAGAGTAGCGGTGCCGCGCTTAGAGATGTATTAGATACCATTGATCACTATAGTAGCGTTCAGGCGAGAATAGCTGGCTGTCGCGCTTAATCTGAGGATAAAAATATGGAAGCGAGTAACGTAGCACTGGTATTACCAGCACCTTCCTTGTTAACGCCTTCTTCCAGTCAAGCTCCCTCCGGGGAGGGAATGGGTACTGAATCAATGCTTCTGTTATTTGATGATATCTGGACGAAGCTAATGGAGCTTGCCAAAAAGTTGCGCGATATCATGCGCAGCTATAACGTAGTAAAACAACGGCTGGGCTGGGAACTGCAAGTCAATGTTTTACAGACGCAAATGAAAACAATTGATGAAGCGTTTAGAGCATCAATGATTACTGCGGGTGGTGCAATATTGTCGGGCGTGCTGACGATAGGATTAGGGGCTGTAGGCGGGGAAACCGGTCTTATAGCGGGTCAAGCCGTAGGCCACACAGCTGGGGGCGTCATGGGCCTGGGGGCTGGTGTAGCGCAACGTCAAAGTGATCAGGATAAAGCGATTGCCGACCTGCAACAAAATGGGGCCCAATCTTATAATAAATCCCTGACGGAAATTATGGAGAAAGCAACTGAAATTATGCAACAAATCATGGGCGTGGGGTCGTCACTGGTCGCGGTTCTTGCTGAAATACTCCGGGCATTAACGAGGTAAACATGGTGCAAGAAATAGAGCAATGGTTGCGTCGGCATCAGGTGTTTACTGAGCCTGCATATTTAGGGGAGACCGCCATATTACTTGGGCAACAGTTTATATTATCGCCTTACCTGGTGATCTATCGTATTGAGGCAAAAGAAATGATTATTTGTGAGTTCAGGCGCCTGACGCCCGGGCAACCTCGACCACAGCAATTGTTTCGCTTACTGGGACTTTTACGCGGGATATTTGTGCATCACCCGCAGTTAACATGTTTAAAGATGTTGATAATCACCGACGTTCTGGATGAAAAAAAAGCCATGCTACGCAGGAAATTATTGCGCATCCTGACAGTAATGGGAGCGACCTTTACACAGCTTGATGGCGATAACTGGACAGTTTTATCCGCCGAGCATCTTATCCAGCGACGTTTTTAAATAACCTTCCTGACGTAAATCATTATCACGTGAAAATAACAATCAATAGGTATGATGATGAAAGAAGATCAGAAAAATAAAATACCCGAAGACATTCTGAAACAGCTATTATCCGTTGATCCCGAAACCGTTTATGCCAGTGGTTACGCCTCATGGCAGGAGGGGGATTATTCGCGCGCCGTAATCGATTTTAGCTGGCTGGTGATGGCCCAGCCATGGAGTTGGCGTGCCCATATTGCATTAGCTGGCACCTGGATGATGCTTAAAGAATACACGACGGCCATTAATTTCTATGGACATGCCTTAATGCTGGATGCCAGCCATCCAGAACCGGTTTACCAAACGGGCGTCTGTCTCAAAATGATGGGGGAACCCGGGTTGGCGAGAGAGGCTTTTCAAACCGCAATCAAGATGAGTTATGCGGATGCCTCATGGAGTGAGATTCGCCAGAATGCGCAAATAATGGTTGATACTCTTATTGCTTAAATAACAGAACGAAATATGAAAATTCATATTCCGTCAGCGGCAAGTAATATAGTCGATGGTAATAGTCCTCCTTCCGATATACAAGCGAAGGAGGTATCGTTTCCTCCCCCTGAAATTCCAGCCCCTGGCACCCCCGCAGCCCCTGTGCTGCTTACGCCTGAACAAATAAGGCAGCAGAGGGATTATGCTATACATTTTATGCAATACACTATTCGTGCGCTGGGTGCGACAGTCGTGTTTGGGTTATCGGTTGCTGCAGCGGTAATTTCTGGCGGGGCAGGATTACCCATTGCTATTCTTGCGGGGGCGGCGCTCGTGATTGCTATTGGGGATGCTTGCTGTGCGTATCATAATTATCAATTGATATGTCAGCAAAAGGAGCCGTTACAAACCGCCAGTGATAGCGTTGCTCTTGTGGTCAGTGCGCTGGCCTTAAAATGTGGGGCAAGTCTTAACTGCGCTAACACTCTTGCTAATTGTCTTTCTTTATTAATACGTTCAGGAATCGCTATTTCTATGTTGGTTTTACCCCTACAGTTTCCACTGCCCACGGCTGAAAATATAGCAGCCTCTTTGGACATGGGGAGTGTAATTACCTCCGTTAGCCTGACGGCGATAGGTGCGGTACTGGATTATTGCCTTGCCCGCCCCTCTGGCGACGATCAGGAAAATTCTGTTGATGAACTTCATGCCGATCCCAGTGCGTTATTGGCGGAACAAATGGCATCGCTCTGTCAATCTGCTACTGCACCTGCATTAATGGACAGTTCTGGTCATACATCTCGGGGAGAACCATGAAACCTGTTAGCCCAAATGCTCAGGTAGCAGGGCAACGTCCTGTTAACGCGCCTGAGGAATCACCTCCATGTCCCTCATTGCCACATCCGGAAACCAATATGGAGAGTGGTAGAATAGGTCCTCAACAAGGAAAAGAGCGGTTATTGGCCGGACTTGCGAAACGAGTGATAGAGTGTTTTCCAAAAGAAATTTTTAGTTGGCAAACGGTTATTTTGGGCGGACAGATTTTATGCTGTTCCGCTGGAATAGCATTAACAGTGCTAAGTGGTGGAGGCGCACCGCTCTTAGCCCTGGCGGGAATTGGCCTTGCTATTGCCATCGCGGATGTCGCCTGTCTTATCTACCATCATAAACATCATTTACCTATGGCTCACGACAGTATAGGCAATGCCGTTTTTTATATTGCTAATTGTTTCGCCAATCAACGCAAAAGTATGGCGATTGCTAAAGCCGTCTCCCTGGGCGGTAGATTAGCCTTAACCGCGACGGTAATGACGCATTCATACTGGAGTGGTAGTTTGGGACTACAGCTTCATTTATTAGAGCGTCTTAATGATATTACCTACGGACTAATGGGTTTTACTCGCTTCGGTATGGATGGGATGGCAATGACCGGTATGCAGGTCAGCAGCCCATTATATCGTTTGCTGGCTCAGGTGACGCCAGAACAACGTGCGCCGGAGTAATCGTTTTCAGGTATATACCGGATGTTCATTGCTTTCTAAATTTTGCTATGTTGCCAGTATCCTTATGATGTTTTTATTTTAAGGAAAAGCATTATGGATATTGCACAATTAGTGGATATGCTCTCCCACATGGCGCACCAGGCAGGTCAGGCCATTAATGACAAAATGAATGGTAATGATTTGCTCAACCCAGAATCGATGATTAAAGCGCAATTTGCCTTACAGCAGTATTCTACATTTATTAATTACGAAAGTTCACTGATCAAAATGATCAAGGATATGCTTAGTGGAATCATTGCTAAAATCTGAAGTTATTAGCGACGATGTTCGACGGTTGCTGCTGGAAATCATGTTTGCGGGCGTTAACCATAGCCTGATTTCCCAGGTACATGCGATGTTACCAGCGCTAACGGTTATTGTTCCGGATAAAAAATTACAGTTGGTATGTCTGGCATTATTGTTGGCGGGTTTAAATGAGCCGCTAAAAGCCGCGAAAATTTTATCGGATATTGATTTGCCAGAGGCTATGGCGCTGCGTCTGTTATTTCCTGCACCAAATGAGGGGTTTGAAAATTGAATATTTCTGATATGAGCGTAGTGCCTGTAAGCACTCAATCTTATGTAAAGTCCTCTGCAGAACCGAGCCAGGAGCAAATTAATTTTTTTGAACAATTGCTGAAAGATGATGCATCCACCAGTAACGCCAGTGCTTTATTACCGCAGGTTATGTTGACCAGACAAATGGATTATATGCAGTTAACGGTAGGCGTCGATTATCTTGCCAGAATATCAGGCGCAGCATCGCAAGCGCTTAATAAGCTGGATAGCATGACATGAAGGTTCAGCGTATAGTATTTCTTACTGTCCTTACGTTCTTTCTTACGGCATGTGATGTGGATCTTTATCGCTCATTGCCAGAAGATGAGGCGAATCAAATGCTGGCATTACTTATGCAGCATCATATTGATGCGGAAAAAAAGCAGGAAGAGGATGGTGTAACCTTACGTGTCGAGCAGTCGCAGTTTATTAATGCGGTTGAGCTACTTAGACTTAACGGTTATCCGCATAGGCAGTTTACAACGGCGGATAAGATGTTTCCGGCTAATCAGTTAGTGGTATCACCCCAGGAAGAACAGCAGAAGATTAATTTTTTAAAAGAACAAAGAATTGAAGGAATGCTGAGTCAGATGGAGGGCGTGATTAATGCAAAAGTGACCATTGCGCTACCGACTTATGATGAGGGAAGTAACGCTTCTCCGAGCTCAGTTGCCGTATTTATAAAATATTCACCTCAGGTCAATATGGAGGCCTTTCGGGTAAAAATTAAAGATTTAATAGAGATGTCAATCCCTGGGTTGCAATACAGTAAGATTAGTATCTTGATGCAGCCTGCTGAATTCAGAATGGTACCTGATGTACCCGCGAGACAAACATTCTGGATTATGGACGTGATCAACGCCAATAAAGGGAAGGTGGTGAAGTGGTTGATGAAATACCCTTATCAGTTGATGTTATCGTTGACAGGACTGTTATTAGGAGTGGGCATCCTGATCGGCTATTTTTGCCTGAGACGCCGTTTTTGAGCCGACCTGATCCCGAGGTGTTGCAACTTTATCGTTATTTTTGGCAACCTGCTCGTTACGCTGTACCGGAATGGCTGGATAAGCTGGGCTTTCATCTTTCAAACTGCTGGCGTTATGGCAATCGGCCCGAATTGGATCGTCTTCTTGACAGAGCGTTAAATAGACTAAGGGGAAGCTCTGTTATTCCAGCCTGTTTAAATGACAGGCAAAAACGGCAGGTTCGTCTTGCGCCGCGTATATCGGCATTTGCCTTTGGGCTGGGATTATTCAAACTCAGGTGTAGTGACTATTTTATGCTACCAGAGTATCGGCAATTGCTTCTACAGTGGTTTAGCGAGGATGAGATCTGGCAGCTATATGGTTGGTTGGGGCAAAAAGATGGCAAATTACTTCCTCCGCAAGTGATGCAACAAACTGCATTGCAGATCGGTACCGCCATTCTTAATCGGGAAGCGCATGATGATGCGGTTTTACATGCGCTATTAGTATTATTACCCCCTCCGCAGCGTATACTTTGGCCGAAGACTTCTCTTACCGAGATTATCTTCATGGAGCATTTGCTATGAGTTTTACTTCACTTCCTCTGACGGAAATTAACCATAAGCTACCCGCTCGAAATATTATTGAGTCACCGTGGATAACATTACAATTAACTTTATTTGCACAAGAGCAACAAGCTAAGAGAGTTTCACATGCTATTGTGAGCTCCGCTTACCGTAAGGCTGAAAAAATCATCCGAGACGCCTATCGTTATCAGCGTGAACAGAAAGTTGAGCAGCAACAAGAACTAGCGTGGTTGCGTAAAAATACGCTGGAAAAAATGGAAGTGGAATGGCTGGAACAGCATGTAAAACATTTACAAGAAGATGAAAATCAATTTCGTTCATTGGTCGATCAAGCAGCGCATCATATTAAAAATAGTATAGAACAGGTTCTGTTGGCCTGGTTCGACCAACAGTCGGTAGACAGTGTTATGTGCCATCGTCTGGCACGCCAGGCCACGGCTATGGCGGAAGAGGGAGCGCTTTATTTGCGTATTCATCCTGAAAAAGAGGCATTGATGCGTGAAACTTTTGGCAAGCGGTTTACGTTGATTATCGAGCCTGGTTTCTCTCCCGATCAGGCTGAACTTTCCTCAACACGATATGCCGTTGAATTTTCACTTTCTCGTCATTTCAACGCGTTACTGAAATGGTTACGTAATGGTGAAGATAAAAGAGGTAGCGATGAATATTAAAATTAATGAGATAAAAATGACGCCCCCTACAGCATTTACCCCTGGTCAGGTTATAGAGGAACAAGAGGTTATTTCGCCTTCAATGTTAGCTCTCCAGGAGTTACAGGAAACGACGGGGGCAGCGCTCTATGAGACGATGGAAGAAATAGGAATGGCGCTGAGTGGTAAACTGCGCGAAAGTTATAAATTCACGGATGCTGAGAAACTGGAGCGCAGACAGCAGGCTTTACTGCGTTTGATAAAACAAATACAGGAGGATAATGGGGCAACGTTGCGTCCGCTTACTGAAGAGAATAGTGATCCTGATTTACAGAATGCGTATCAAATTATCGCTCTTGCAATGGCGCTTACTGCCGGCGGGTTGTCAAAAAAGAAAAAACGCGATTTGCAATCGCAACTGGATACGCTTACAGCGGAGGAGGGATGGGAACTTGCCGTTTTTAGTTTACTGGAACTTGGCGAAGTGGATACCGCTACGCTGTCCTCGCTGAAGCGTTTTATGCAACAAGCGATAGACAACGATGAAATGCCCTTATCGCAGTGGTTCAGACGCGTGGCAGACTGGCCGGATCGCTGTGAACGGGTCCGTATTTTGCTAAGAGCAATAGCCTTTGAACTTAGCATATGCATCGAACCCTCGGAGCAAAGTCGTTTGGCCGCAGCATTAGTACGTTTGCGTCGTTTGTTGTTATTCCTTGGCCTTGAAAAAGAGTGCCAGCGTGAGGAGTGGATTTGCCAGTTGCCGCCTAATACATTACTGCCGCTACTACTCGATATCATTTGTGAGCGTTGGCTTTTCAGTGATTGGTTGCTTGATAGACTTACCGCTATAGTTTCTTCATCGAAGATGTTCAATCGGTTACTCCAACAACTTGATGCGCAGTTTATGCTGATACCCGATAACTGTTTTAACGACGAAGATCAACGTGAACAAATTCTCGAAACGCTTCGTGAAGTAAAGGTAAATCAGGTTTTATTCTGATACCTGGCTTTCAATATTTAGGTAAATTGGCGTTCTGGCTCATCATGAGGCGGCAGGATGGATTGGGATCTCATTACTGAACGTAATATTCAGCTTTTTATTCAATTAGCAGGATTAGCTCAACGGCCTTTAGCAACCAATATGTTCTGGCGGCAAGGACAATATGAAACCTATCTAAACTATCATAACGGTCGTATTCACTTATGTCAGATACTCAAGCAAACCTTCTTAGACGAAGATCTGCTTTTTAAAGCCTTAACTCACTGGAAACCTGCAGCGTTCCAGGGTATTCCGCAGCGATTATTTTTGTTGCGCGATGGGCTTGCAATGAGCTGTTCTCCTCCTCTTTCCAGCTCCGCCGAGCTCTGGTTACGATTACATCATCGACAAATAAAATTTCTGGAGTCGCAATGCGTTCATGGTTAGGTGAGGGAATCAGGGCGCAACAGTGGCTCAGTGTATGCGCGGGTCGGCAGGATATGGTTCTGGCGACGGTGTTATTAATCGCTATTGTGATGATGCTGTTACCTTTACCGACCTGGATGGTTGATATCCTGATTACTATCAACCTTATGTTTTCAGTGATCCTGCTCTTAATTGCTATTTATCTTAGTGACCCTCTCGATTTATCGGTATTTCCGTCTTTATTACTTATTACTACATTATATCGTTTGTCACTCACAATCAGCACATCACGGCTGGTACTGTTACAACATAATGCCGGTAATATTGTGGATGCTTTCGGTAAGTTTGTCGTAGGAGGAAATCTCACCGTTGGGTTGGTCGTATTTACCATCATTACTATCGTGCAGTTTATTGTCATTACAAAAGGTATCGAGAGGGTGGCGGAAGTTAGCGCACGTTTCTCGCTTGATGGGATGCCAGGCAAACAAATGAGTATCGATGGCGATTTGCGTGCCGGAGTTATCGATGCAGACCATGCCCGTACATTAAGACAGCACGTCCAGCAGGAAAGCCGTTTTCTCGGTGCGATGGACGGTGCGATGAAATTTGTTAAAGGCGATACGATTGCCGGTATTATTGTTGTTCTGGTGAACATTATCGGCGGTATTATTATCGCTATCGTACAATATGATATGTCGATGAGTGAGGCTGTTCACACTTATAGCGTACTGTCAATCGGAGATGGTTTATGTGGGCAAATTCCATCGCTGCTGATTTCCCTTAGCGCGGGAATTATTGTCACCCGTGTTCCGGGTGAGAAACGCCAGAACCTGGCGACAGAGTTGAGTTCTCAAATTGCCAGACAACCTCAGTCGCTCATATTAACCGCTGTGGTTTTAATGCTCCTCGCTTTAATTCCTGGCTTTCCTTTTATCACTCTCGCTTTCTTTTCAGCGTTGTTAGCATTGCCAATTATCCTCATTCGCCGCAAAAAGTCTGTGGTTTCCGCAAATGGCGTCGAAGCACCGGAAAAAGATAGTATGGTTCCCGGCGCATGTCCTCTAATCTTACGTCTTACCCCGAAGTTACATTCTGCCGACCTGATTCGTGATATTGACGCCATGAGATGGTTTTTATTTGAGGATACTGGCATCCCTCTCCCTGAGGTGAATATTGAAGTTTTGCCTGAACCCACCGAAAAATTGACGGTACTGCTATATCAGGAACCCGTATTTAGTTTATCTATCCCCGCCCAGGCGGATTATTTATTGATAGGCGCGGACGCTAGTGTGGTGGGTGACAGCCAGACGTTACCGAACGGGATGGGGCAGATCTGTTGGCTTACAAAAGAGATGGCCCATAAGGCGCAAGGTTTTGGACTGGACGTTTTCGCGGGCAGCCAACGTATCTCTGCCTTATTAAAATGTGTCCTGCTTCGCCATATGGGAGAGTTTATTGGTGTTCAGGAAACGCGTTATCTAATGAATGCGATGGAAAAAAACTACTCTGAGCTGGTGAAAGAGCTTCAGCGCCAGTTACCCATTAATAAAATCGCTGAAACTTTGCAACGGCTTGTATCAGAACGGGTTTCTATTAGAGATTTACGTCTTATTTTCGGCACCTTAATTGACTGGGCGCCACGTGAAAAAGATGTCCTGATGTTGACAGAATATGTCCGTATCGCGCTTCGCCGTCATATTCTGCGTCGTCTTAATCCGGAAGGAAAACCGCTGCCGATTTTGCGGATCGGCGAAGGTATTGAGAACCTCGTGCGTGAATCCATTCGCCAGACGGCAATGGGGACCTATACTGCGCTGTCGTCTCGTCATAAGACGCAGATCCTGCAACTTATCGAGCAGGCGCTGAAGCAGTCAGCCAAATTATTCATTGTCACTTCTGTCGACACCCGACGTTTCTTGCGAAAAATTACAGAAGCCACCTTGTTCGACGTACCGATTTTGTCATGGCAGGAATTAGGAGAGGAGAGCCTTATACAAGTGGTAGAAAGTATTGACCTTAGCGAAGAGGAGTTGGCGGACAATGAAGAATGAATTGATGCAACGTCTGAGGCTGAAATATCCGCCCCCTGATGGTTATTGTCGATGGGGCCGAATTCAGGATGTCAGCGCAACGTTGTTAAATGCGTGGTTGCCTGGGGTATTTATGGGCGAGTTGTGCTGTATAAAGCCTGGAGAAGAACTTGCTGAAGTCGTGGGGATTAATGGCAGCAAAGCTTTGCTATCTCCTTTTACGAGTACTATCGGACTTCACTGCGGGCAGCAAGTGACGGCCTTAAGGCGACGCCATCAGGTTCCCGTGGGCGAAGCGTTATTAGGGCGAGTCATTGATGGCTTTGGTCGTCCCCTTGATGGCCGCGAACTGCCCGACGTCTGCTGGAAAGACTATGATGCAATGCCTCCTCCCGCAATGGTTCGACAGCCTATCACTCAACCATTAATGACGGGGATTCGCGCTATTGATAGCGTTGCGACCTGTGGCGAAGGGCAACGAGTGGGTATTTTTTCTGCTCCTGGCGTGGGGAAAAGCACGCTTCTGGCGATGCTGTGTAATGCGCCAGACGCAGACAGTAATGTTCTGGTGTTAATTGGTGAGCGTGGACGAGAAGTCCGCGAATTCATCGATTTTACACTGTCTGAAGAGACCCGAAAACGTTGTGTCATTGTTGTCGCAACTTCTGACAGACCCGCCTTAGAGCGCGTGAGGGCGCTGTTTGTGGCCACCACGATAGCAGAATTTTTTCGCGATAATGGAAAGCGAGTCGTCTTGCTTGCCGACTCACTGACGCGTTATGCCAGGGCCGCGCGGGAAATCGCTCTGGCCGCCGGAGAGACCGCAGTTTCTGGAGAATATCCGCCAGGCGTATTTAGTGCATTGCCACGACTTTTAGAACGTACAGGAATGGGAGAAAAAGGCAGTATTACCGCATTTTATACGGTACTGGTGGAAGGCGATGATATGAATGAGCCGTTGGCGGATGAAGTCCGTTCACTGCTTGACGGACATATTGTGCTATCCCGACGGCTTGCAGAGAGGGGGCATTATCCTGCCATTGACGTGTTGGCAACGCTCAGCCGCGTTTTTCCAGTCGTTACCAGCCATGAGCATCGTCAACTGGCGGCGATATTGCGACGGTGCCTGGCGCTTTACCAGGAGGTTGAACTATTAATACGCATTGGGGAATACCAGCGAGGAGTTGATACAGATACTGACAAAGCCATTGATACCTATCCGGATATTTGCACATTTTTGCGACAAAGTAAGGATGAAGTATGCGGACCCGAGCTACTCATAGAAAAATTACACCAAATACTCACCGAGTGATCATGGAAACTTTGCTGGAGATAATCGCGCGGCGTGAAAAGCAATTACGCGGCAAACTTACCGTACTTGATCAGCAGCAACAGGCGATTATTACGGAACAGCAGATTTGCCAGACGCGCGCTTTAGCAGTGACTACCAGACTGAAAGAATTAATGGGCTGGCAAGGTACGTTATCTTGTCATTTATTGTTGGATAAGAAACAACAAATGGCCGGGCTATTCACTCAGGCGCAGAGCTTTTTGACGCAACGGCAGCAGTTAGAAAATCAGTATCAGCAGCTTGTCTCCCGGCGAAGCGAATTACAGAAGAATTTTAATGCGCTTATGAAAAAGAAAGAAAAAATTACTATGGTATTAAGCGATGCGTATTACCAAAGTTGAAGGAAGTCTAGGGTTGCCATGCCAGTCTTATCAGGATGATAACGAGGCGGAGGCGGAACGTATGGACTTTGAACAACTCATGCACCAGGCATTACCCATTGGTGAGAATAATCCTCCTGCAGCATTGAATAAGAACGTGGTTTTCACGCAACGTTATCGTGTTAGTGGCGGTTATCTTGACGGTGTAGAGTGTGAAGTATGTGAATCAGGGGGGCTAATCCAGTTAAGAATCAATGTCCCTCATCATGAAATTTACCGTTCGATGAAAGCGCTAAAGCAGTGGCTGGAGTCTCAGTTGCTGCATATGGGGTATATAATTTCCCTGGAGATATTCTATGTTAAGAATAGCGAATGAAGAGCGTCCGTGGGTGGAGATGCTTCCAACGCAAGGCGCTACCATTGGTGAGCTGACATTGAGTATGCAACAATATCCAGTACAGCAAGGGACATTATTTACCATAAATTATCATAATGAGCTGGGTAGGGTGTGGATTGCAGAACAATGCTGGCAGCGCTGGTGTGAAGGGTTAATTGGCACCGCTAATCGATCGGCTATCGATCCTGAATTGCTATATGGAATAGCTGAATGGGGGCTGGCGCCGTTATTGCAAGCCAGTGATGCCACCCTCTGTCAGAACGAACCGCCAACATCCTGCAGTAATCTACCACATCAGCTAGCGTTGCATATTAAATGGATAGTTGAAGAACATGAGTTCCATAGCATTATTTTTACATGGCCAACGGGTTTTTTGCGCAATATAGTCGGAGAGCTTTCTGCTGAGCGTCAACAGATTTATCCTGCTCCTCCTATTGTAGTCCCTGTATATTCAGGCTGGTGCCAGCTTACATTAATTGAACTTGAGTCTATCGAAATCGGCATGGGCGTTCGGATTCATTGCTTTGGCGACATCAGACTCGGTTTTTTTGCTATTCAACTACCAGGGGGAATCTACGCAAGGGTATTGCTGACAGAGGATAACACGATGAAATTTGACGAATTAGTCCAGGATATCGAAACGCTACTTGCGTCAGGGAGCCCAATGTCAAAGAGTGACGGAACGTCTTCAGTCGAACTTGAGCAGATACCACAACAGGTGCTCTTTGAGATCGGACGTGCGAGTCTGGAAATTGGACAATTACGGCAACTTAAAACGGGGGACGTTTTGCCTGTAGGTGGATGTTTTGCGCCAGAGGTGACGATAAGAGTAAATGACCGTATTATTGGGCAAGGTGAGTTGATTGCCTGTGGCAATGAATTTATGGTGCGTATTACACGTTGGTATCTTTCCAAAAATACAGCGTAAACCTGATAAGAAAAATAATATGCGAACAATATAATAGCGTTCCAGGTCGTGTCATGAGAGATACAGTATGTCTTTACCCGATTCGCCTTTGCAACTGATTGGTATATTGTTTCTGCTTTCAATACTGCCTCTCATTATCGTCATGGGAACCTCTTTCCTTAAACTGGCGGTGGTATTTTCGATTTTACGAAATGCTCTGGGTATTCAACAAGTTCCCCCAAATATCGCACTGTATGGCCTCGCGCTTGTACTTTCCTTATTCATTATGGGGCCGACGCTATTAGCTGTAAAAGAGCGCTGGCATCCGGTTCAGGTCGCTGGCGCTCCTTTCTGGACGTCGGAGTGGGACAGTAAAGCATTAGCGCCTTATCGACAGTTTTTGCAAAAAAACTCTGAAGAAAAGGAAGCCAATTATTTTCGGAATTTGATAAAACGAACCTGGCCTGAAGACATAAAAAGAAAGATAAAACCTGATTCTTTGCTCATATTAATTCCGGCATTTACGGTGAGTCAGTTAACGCAGGCGTTTCGGATTGGATTACTTATTTATCTTCCCTTTCTGGCTATTGACCTGCTTATTTCAAATATACTGCTGGCTATGGGGATGATGATGGTGTCGCCGATGACCATTTCATTGCCGTTTAAGCTGCTAATATTTTTACTGGCAGGCGGTTGGGATCTGACACTGGCGCAATTGGTACAGAGCTTTTCATGAATGATTCTGAATTGACGCAATTTGTAACGCAACTTTTATGGATCGTCCTGTTTACGTCTATGCCGGTGGTGTTGGTGGCATCGGTAGTTGGTGTCATCGTAAGCCTTGTTCAGGCCTTGACTCAAATACAGGACCAAACGCTACAGTTCATGATTAAATTATTGGCAATTGCAATAACCTTAATGGTCAGCTACCCATGGCTTAGCGGTATCCTGTTGAATTATACCCGGCAGATAATGTTACGAATTGGAGAGCATGGTTGAATGGCACAACAGGTAAATGAGTGGCTTATTGCATTGGCTGTGGCTTTTATTCGACCATTGAGCCTCTCTTTATTACTTCCCCTATTAAAAAGTGGCAGTTTAGGGTCCGCGCTTTTACGTAATGGCGTGCTTATGTCACTTACCTTTCCCATCTTACCAATCATTTACCAGCAGAAGATTATGATGCATATTGGTAAAGATTACAGTTGGTTAGGGTTAGTCACCGGAGAGGTGATTATTGGTTTTTTAATTGGGTTTTGTGCGGCGGTTCCCTTTTGGGCCGTTGATATGGCGGGGTTTCTGCTTGATACTTTACGTGGCGCGACAATGGGTACGATATTCAATTCTACAATGGAAGCTGAAACCTCACTTTTTGGCTTGCTTTTCAGCCAGTTTTTGTGTGTTATTTTCTTTATAAGCGGCGGCATGGAGTTTATATTAAACATTCTGTATGAGTCATACCAATATTTACCACCGGGGCGTACTTTATTATTTGATCGGCAATTTTTAAAATATATCCAGGCAGAGTGGAGAACACTTTATCAATTATGCGTCAGTTTTTCTGTTCCTGCCATAATATGTATGGTATTAGCCGATCTGGCTTTAGGTCTTTTAAATCGGTCGGCACAACAATTGAATGTATTTTTCTTCTCAATGCCGCTCAAAAGTATATTAGTTTTACTAACGCTCCTGATCTCATTCCCTTATGCTCTTCATCACTATTTGGTTGAAAGCGATAAATTTTATATTTATCTGAAAGACTGGTTCCCATCTGTATGAGCGAGAAAACAGAACAGCCTACAGAAAAGAAATTACGTGATGGCCGTAAGGAAGGGCAGGTCGTCAAAAGTATTGAAATAACATCATTATTTCAGCTGATTGCGCTTTATTTGTATTTTCATTTCTTTACTGAAAAGATGATTTTGATACTGATTGCGTCAATAACTTTCACATTACAATTAGTAAATAAACCATTTTCTTATGCATTAACGCAATTGACTCATGCTTTGATAGAGTCATTGACTTCTGCACTGCTGTTTCTGGGCGCAGGGGTAATAGTTGCTACTGTGGGTAGCGTGTTTCTTCAGGTGGGGGTGGTTATTGCCAGCAAGGCCATTGGTTTTAAAAGCGAGCATATAAATCCGGTAAGTAATTTTAAGCAGATATTCTCTTTACATAGCGTAGTGGAATTATGTAAATCCAGCCTAAAAGTTATCATGCTATCTCTTATCTTTGCCTTTTTCTTTTATTATTATGCCAGTACTTTTCGGGCACTACCGTACTGTGGGTTAGCCTGTGGCCTGCTTGTAGTTTCTTCTTTAATAAAATGGTTATGGGTAGGGGTGATGGCTTTTTATATCGTCGTTGGCATACTGGACTATTCTTTTCAATATTATAAGATTAGAAAAGATCTAAAAATGAGTAAAGATGACGTAAAACAGGAGCATAAAGATCTGGAGGGAGACCCTCAAATGAAGACACGGCGTCGGGAAATGCAGAGTGAAATACAAAGTGGGAGTTTAGCTCAATCTGTTAAACAATCTGTTGCGGTAGTGCGTAATCCAACGCATATTGCGGTTTGTCTTGGCTATCATCCCACCGATATGCCAATACCACGCGTTCTGGAAAAAGGTAGTGATGCTCAAGCTAACTATATTGTTAACATCGCTGAACGCAACTGCATCCCCGTTGTTGAAAATGTTGAGCTGGCCCGCTCATTATTTTTTGAAGTGGAACGTGGAGATAAAATTCCTGAAACGTTATTTGAACCCGTTGCAGCCTTGTTACGTATGGTGATGAAGATAGATTATGCGCATTCTACCGAAACACCATAAATGCCTTTGGTATGCTTCTTCAGGCCACTGCGAAGGTTAAGAGGGGTAATAGCGTATAGAGCAGCGCGTTGATTTGTTTGACGATAAAGATGAGAGACTGAAAATAATCGCGTTTAGCCTGACACAAGCACCAGATAGCGTATTATAAAATTAAACAAGATAATGGATTGGTGCGTCTGAATGGACTCGAACCATCGACCCCCACCATGTCAAGGTGGTGCTCTAACCAACTGAGCTACAGACGCATTAAAATGATGGTGCGTTCAATTGGACTCGAACCAACGACCCCCACCATGTCAAGGTGGTGCTCTAACCAACTGAGCTATGAACGCAACGTTGTAGGTGACAACGGGGACGAATATTAGCGTCACAACTGCAATGAGGCAAGAGGGAAATCGCAATTTTCTTCCTGAAATCACCTGATTGCGGTGGAAATATGCAACATGTCGAGAAAATAGCCGCCATGCGACGGCTATCGTCGTATTATCGCGCAGCGCGCTGCAAAATGATGGCGGACGGCTGACGTTGTAGATAGCGCATCCGTAGCATCATTAACACCGCCGCCGAGGTCAGGCCGATGATGAACCCCATCCAGAAGCCTGCCGGTCCCATACGATCCACCACCAGATCCGTTAACGCCAGGATATAACCGCTGGGTAAACCTAACACCCAGTAGGCGGTAAAGGTGATAAAAAAGATGGAACGCGTATCTTTATAACCGCGTAGAATACCGCTGCCGATAACCTGGATAGAGTCGGAAATCTGATAAACCGCAGCGAGCAGCATTAATTGCGCGGCAAGCGCCACGACCTCAGGGTTGTCATTGTAGAGCAAAGCAATATGTTTACGCAGAGTAACGGTAAAGATCGCGGTAACCACAGCCATACAAATGCCGACGCCTAAACCGGTGCGCGCTGCGGTTTGCGCATCCAGCGTTGAGCCCTGGCCCAGACGATAACCCACTCGAATCGTTACCGCCGCAGCCAGCGACATCGGCAGCACGAACATCAGCGAGCTAAAGTTAAGCGCAATCTGATGACCCGCGACATCCACAATACCTAATGGCGAAACCAGCAGCGCAACGACCGCAAACAACGTCACTTCAAAGAACAGCGCCAGCGCAATCGGCAACCCCAGTTGAATCAGGCGCTTCATGACGACGCTATCGGGTTTGCCAAAGCCTGTTTCATTACGAATATCACGCATTGAACGCGCGTGTTTAATGTAAGAAAGCATGGCGATAAACATCACCCAATAGACCGCCGCGGTTGCAACGCCGCAGCCGATACCGCCGAGTTCAGGCATACCAAAATGACCATAGATAAAAATATAGTTCACCGGAATATTCACCAGCAGGCCCAAAAATCCCATCACCATACCCGGTTTGGTTTTGGCCAGACCTTCGCACTGGTTTCGCGCTACCTGAAAGAAAAGGTATCCTGGCGCGCCCCACAGCAGCGCGCGAAGATAACCCACGGCTTTATCGGCCAGCGCCGGATCAATATTATGCATGGAGCGGATAATGTATCCGGCATTCCACAGGACGATCATCACCAGCACGGAGACAAAGCCCGCCAGCCAGAACCCTTGTCGAACCTGATGCGCGATACGCTCACGACGGCCGGAGCCATTGAGTTGCGCAATCACAGGCGTCAAGGCCAGCAGTAAGCCGTGACCAAACAAAATGGCGGGAAGCCAGATAGAGGTGCCGATAGCGACGGCAGCCATGTCCGTAGCGCTATAGCCTCCTGCCATGACGGTATCGACGAATCCCATTGCGGTCTGTGCCACTTGCGCAAGGATCACCGGTATCGCTAACGCTAATAACTGACGCGCTTCACTGGTATACTTCTGCACGTATTCACCTTTTATTTTGTTGTTATATGAAAGACTAAAAAGCCGCCGTAGTGGCAGCCAAAAGAAATAGCAGGGGAAATTTCAGTCTATTGTAGCGGGGTATTACTATTTCTCCAGCGAAAAAACAGTTGTTAACGGCGCATTGCTGGCAAGCTGTTTTTCCACCTGCTATTGTGCTGAACAGTTCTGCTTTTATTTATTTCAGGAGTTGAAGATATGTTTACGGGGATCGTACAGGGTACCGCGAAACTGGTATCGATTGATGAAAAACCCAACTTTCGCACCCATGTGGTGACGTTACCGGACTACATGCTGGAGGGGCTGGAGACGGGGGCGTCGGTAGCGCATAACGGATGCTGTTTGACGGTGACTGAAATAAACGGCAACCAGATAAGCTTTGATCTGATGAAAGAAACGTTGCGCATCACCAATCTGGGCGCGTTGAGGGTAGGTGATGAGGTCAACGTAGAGCGCGCCGCCAAATTCAGCGATGAAATCGGTGGTCATCTGATGTCGGGGCATATTATTACGACGGCGGAGATCGCGAAAATCCTGACCTCCGAAAATAACCATCAGGTGTGGTTTAAAGTGCAGGATGCGTCCCTGATGAAGTATATCCTGTATAAAGGCTTTATCGGCGTCGACGGCATCAGTTTGACCGTCGGCGAGGTAACGCCAACGCGCTTCTGCGTGCATCTCATTCCGGAAACGCTGGAACGTACTACGCTTGGCAGAAAAAAACTGGGTGAGCGTGTGAATATCGAGATCGATCCGCAAACGCAGGCGGTTGTCGATACCGTAGAACGCGTACTGGCTGCGCGAGAAAATGCGGTCAGAAATCAGGCCGACATTGGCTAACGGAAAATAAGATTCCCCCGCATGAAATGCGGGGGAGATGATTAGCGAGGAACGCGCAGTCCGTTTTCAACGCCGCGCGTAAATACCACCTGCCAAAGCTGGATATCACGCGCGCGAAACGCACCCGCGCAGGCGTTGAGATAATAGCTGAACATACGTTTAAAGCGCTCGTTATAATTGCCCGCAATCTCTGGCCAGGCATTGATAAAGCGCTCATGCCACGCCATCAGAGTCGTATCATAGTCGGCGCCAAAGTTATGCCAGTCTTCCATTACAAAGTGTGATTCGCTGGCCTCGGCGATTTGACGAACAGATGGCAAACAACCGTTGGGGAAAATATACTTATTGATCCACGGATCGACATTATGATCGGTTTTTTTAGAACCAATAGTATGGAGCAGGAAAAGACCATCCGGTTTTAAATTCCTGTCAACGACCTCAAAATAGGTGTTGTAGTTTTTTGGCCCGACATGTTCGAACATGCCGACAGAGACGATTCGGTCAAACTGATCGTTAAGGTCGCGATAATCTTCGAGGAGAATAGAGACATCCAGACCTTCGCAACGCGTCTGCGCCATTTTTTGTTGTTCAGCGGAGATCGTTACGCCCACCACGCTAACGCCATAATGGGTCGCCATATATTGCGACAGGCCGCCCCAGCCGCAGCCGATATCCAGCACACGCATCCCCGGTTGTAGCTGTAGCTTTTCGCAAATTAATTTCAGCTTGGCTTGCTGTGCCGCTTCCAGCGTATCGGCATCTTTCCAGTAGGCGCAAGAATATTGCATATAGGGATCGAGCATACGGGAAAAAAGGTCATTACCAAGATCGTAATGTTCCTTGCCGACAATCCAGGCGCGTTTTTTACTTTGTAGATTAATCAGACGCGCGCCGAGGATACGGAGCGTATCTTTAACATGGTGGGGGAGTTGATTTTCAAGACCGGCACGTAAGACTTTGCTGAAGAAAATATCCAGACGCTCGCATTCCCACCAGCCATCCATGTAACTCTCACCTAACCCCAACGATCCTTCCTGAAGGACGCGTTTAAAAAAATCGGGATTCTTAACACGAATGTCAGACGGGGCGGAACCATTAATTGTAATATCCGCGCGACTTAACAATTCGTTGGCGATTCGGTACCAGTTATCATCCGGTACGCTGACTTCTTCTATACACGATGAACTCATAGCTTCTCCATCACTGGACGGTGATCAGAACCTTAAAACAGCGTAGACGCTTTTTTGGCTTTGTGAGAAATCCCACGGACAATTCCGTGAGCCAGTTATCCGACGTAGAACAGAGGAAGGGAGGAGCCCTTGCCGAAAAGGCCATCCATGGTGAATCGGGAACGCTCCGGTTCCCGTTAATGCCTAATAATTATCGTAATATAAACAACCGTGAATCAGTATAGGCCGCAATTTTTAATGATTCAACCGAAAATTGTTAGCGTGCTAATTACCAGCGGTTAACAAGCTTTTAGTGAGACTTGTCGTGGGCGACATTGGCATGAGGAAACCTGGTCTCAGCGCACTCTGCATGAGACTGCATTTTGTAGCCTAACGCCGCCAGAACAACGGTAGAGAGCATTACGCTGGTGGTGGTCAGCAGCGGCGTGCTGATGAGCCATGAAACCACCAGGCTTGCCAGGAAACATAACCCCAGTTGCAGCGTATTTTGTAGCGCCGCAGCGCGCCCCGTGGCTTGAGGGAAAGGGCGTAACGCTTGCGCGACGACGATAGGGTAGATGGCGCCATTAGCAATCGCCATTACGCAGAAAGGAATCAGGATCTCCACCAGTGAGGCATTATTCAGAAGGCCCGCTCCCCAGGTGGCGATAACGCTCAGCGCGTACAGCCCTAACAGCCACGGAAGCAATTGGTAGCCCTGCCATTTTTGTAGCGCCGCGCGGCAACCATATCCGCCAATCAGAAAAGCGATGGTTTGCGGAACATAGCTCAGGCCAATCACTGCCGGGCTGTAACCCATCGCGCTGAGAATAAACGGCGACCCTGTTAGCCACGCAAAAAAGCTGGCGGAACAGGCGGCATAAATCAGCACATTACCGCGATAGGTTTTAGAGCGTAACAACGTCGCGAAAGTGAGTTTATCCTGTCCCTCGGTACGCGCTTTTACCGATGGTTTTAAGCGCAGCGCTGGCAACATCAGCAACAACGTAATCACGAACAGGGTGGCGAAAATCGCCTGCCATGAGAAATGCGTCAGTATCCAGCTTCCCAGTAAGGGCGCAAGCGCCGGGGATAATCCCACCAGTGGCATGATAGTGGCGAAGATACGATTAATTTTTTGCGAAGGATAATAATCGGTCACTAGCGCTTGCCAGATTACCGTTGCCGCACAAACGCCGACGGCCTGCACAAAGCGCAGCGTCAGCAGTGCTGCCGCGCTTTCTACCCACAGCATCCCCAGACTTCCGAGTGCAAAGATAGATAACCCCAGCAGTAAAATCGGTTTACGGCCATAACGATCCGATAGCGGTCCCCAGAGGAGTTGCGCGACGGCAAAGCCAGCTAAAAACAGGCTGAGGCTGGCGCTGACCGCGGCGGCAGGCGTTTGTAAATCCGCCTGTATGGCGGCAAACGCGGGCAGGTACATGTCCGTAGCCAGAAATCCCAGCACGCTAAGGCCGGCTAACCAGACTAAAAAACCTTTTCCAGGTTGCATATTTGTTTCTCTTTCTTATCAGACAGACATTGTCGCAGAGTGTAGGGAGTGAAATTACGGTTGTGAAACGTTAATATTTGTCCAGTGAATTCAAAATTTTTGTAGGCAAATTATGTGGTCGGAATACTCGCTTGAAGTGGTTGACGCCGTGGCGCGCAATGGCAGTTTTAGCGCGGCGGCGCAGGAACTGCACCGTGTGCCTTCAGCAGTCAGTTACACCGTTCGTCAGTTAGAGGAGTGGCTGGCCGTACCGCTTTTTGTACGACGTCACCGTGATGTTGAACTGACGCCTGCTGGCGTCTGGTTTTTAAAAGAAGGGCGTTCTGTTATCAAAAAAATGCAGATCACTCGCCAACAGTGTCAGCAAATTGCTAATGGCTGGCGCGGGCAGTTAGCTATTGCGGTGGACAATATCGTCAGACCAGAACGTACCCGGCAGATGATCGTCGATTTCTATCGCCATTTTGACGATGTGGAACTGCTGGTTTTTCAGGAGGTGTTTAACGGCGTCTGGGACGCGCTCTCCGACGGGCGTGTCGAACTGGCGATTGGGGCGACGCAGGCGATTCCGGTAGGGGGGCGTTACGCTTTTCGGGATATGGGGACCCTGAGCTGGAGCTGCGTAGTGGCAAGCGATCACCCGCTGGCGTCGATGCCTGGGCCGTTAAGCGATGATACCCTGCGCAACTGGCCGTCGCTGGTCAGGGAAGACACTTCGCGAACCTTACCGAAACGGATTACCTGGTTGCTGGATAACCAAAAAAGGGTCGTCGTACCGGACTGGGAGTCATCGGCAACCTGCCTGTCGGCAGGACTATGCGTGGGAATGGTGCCGACGCATTTTGCCCGCCAGTGGATAGACAGCGGAAAATGGGTGGCGCTGACGTTAGAGAATCCGTTTCCCGATGCGGCCTGTTGCGTGACGTGGCAGCAAAACGAAGCCTCGCCCGCGCTGGCATGGCTGCTGGACTATTTGGGCGATAGCGAAACGTTGAATCGGGAGTGGCTGCGGGAGCCAGAAGAGGCTCCCGACAGTGGGGATTAACGCCGATAGTCGCGGAACGGGCCGTCAGCGACCGAGCGACGCTCAACCAGGCGTGGATGAACTTCAATAGACTGTGACTCTTCACGCTTATTGACGATGCGATCCAATAGCATATTAAATGCGGTTTCACCTAAAGAGTCTTTGGGCTGGTGAATCGTCGTCAGCGCCGGGGTAAAGAAACGGGCGTTACGCACATTGTCATAACCGATCACCGAAACGTCCTGCGGTACGCGAAGCCCCATTTCGTCAGCCGCGCAAAGCGCGCCCATCGCCATAATATCGCCGCCGCAGAAAACGGCGGTAGGGCGATGTGACTGCGATAAGATTTGCTGCATCGCGTGGTAACCGGATTCCGGCTCGAAGTCGCCCTGAACAATCCAGTTGTCCGGCACGTTGATCAGCGCCTCCTCCATGGCTTTCATGAAGCCTGCCAGCCGGCCCGCGCCGGTGTTGCGCTCCAGCGGGCCGGGAATAACGCCGATATCCCGGTGGCCGCGCTCAACCAGATAACGACCCGCCATATAGCCGCCTGCAAAGGCGTTATCAATCACCGTGTCGGTAAAATCGGCCTTCGCCTCACCCCAGTCCATCACCACCATCGGAATATGGCGATACTCTTCCAGCATGGAAAGCAGAGGTTCTGGATACTCAGAACACATCACCAGCAGGCCATCCACGCGCTTTTGCGCCATCATGGACAGGTAGGCGCGCTGTTTTTCCAGGTTATTCCAGGCGTTGCCTAAAATCAGCGTATAGCCTTTCTGGAAACAGTTTTTTTCAACTGCCTCGATAATTTCGGCAAAATAGGCCGCTTCGCTGCTGGTCGCCAGTAAGCCTATCGACTTGGTATGGTTAACCTTCAGGCTACGCGCGACGGCGCTGGGAGAGTAGTGCAGCTCTTTAATTGCCGCCCAGACCGCGTTACGCGTTTCTTCAGCGACAAAACGCGTTTTGTTGATTACGTGTGATACAGTTGTAGTGGAAACGTTTGCTCGTTTCGCTACATCTTTAATTGTTGCCATTACATTTCACTCCAGACCCTTGCTAAGCTCCTGAGAAACGCCAGGTAAACGTTTGCCTACACACACCCTAATCGCAACATCAGGGTTGCGGCACGCCGGAAAAACGACACGGAACGTCAGGAAGGGGTCAATGGCCGTTACGCTAATTCAGTAAGCCTGGAATTTTGTCTGATCTTGAGGAAAAGGGGAAGCGTTAAAAACAGTTATCAATATAAAACATGAGAGATTTTTGTGCGGGAATGTGCAAAAATGCGCTATATCACTTTTTGTGTGGGAATAAAAAGGAGAAAACTTGATGAGTACCGACCTGAAATTTTCGTTGATTACTACGCTGATTGTTCTGGGCGTGATTGTCGCAGGTGGATTAACGGCCGCTCTGCACTGATTTCCTCTCTTCTGAGGGTGGGCGTCTCCTCTATTCTATCCCTCTCTAAAACGCAGAAGGCGTACCTTCTGCGTACTCAGACTTATGCGGCGAGATTTTTCGCAACAAATTCCCAGTTAACCAGCGCCCAGAAATGCTCCAGATAGTTTGGACGGGCGTTGCGGTAGTCGATGTAATACGCGTGTTCCCACACATCAACCGTCAGCAACGGCGTTGCATCCGTAGTCAGCGGCGTACCGGCATTTGAGGTAGAAACGATAGCCAGTTTGCCATCAGCGCTTTTTACCAGCCATGTCCATCCGGAACCAAAGTTTTTGATAGCGGCATCGGTGAACTGCGCTTTAAATTCCGCGAAGCTGCCAAAAGATGCCGCGATAGCATCAGCCAGTTTCCCGGTCGGTTCGCCGCCAGCGTTTGGCGCCAGGCAGTTCCAGTAGAAGGTGTGGTTCCACACCTGAGCGGCGTTATTAAAGATACCGCCTTCGGAGGCGCGCACGATCTCTTCCAGCGATTTGCCTTCAAACGCCGTGCCTTTGATCAAATTGTTAAGATTGGTCACGTAAGTCTGATGATGTTTGCCATAGTGATATTCCAGCGTCTCAGCAGAAATATGCGGCGCCAGAGCATCTTTGGCATACGGTAATGCAGGTAATTCGAACGACATTGCTTCTCTCCTTATTATTAATATTGCGCACGCACAATACCCCTGGTGCGCGTAAGGATAGGGTAGCAAATTGAGAGGTGGCGCAAAAGAAGAAGTTATCCTGTCGTTAAACGACAGGATAAAATATTAGCGAATTGTTTTAGGCGTCATCACCCGACGGGCGCCGACATAATGACGTTGCCAGTACTCTTCGTTCAGTGAGGTGATCTTAATTTCCTGACCGCTGCGTGGAGACTGAATAAACTTACCGTTGCCGACATAGACGCCAACGTGATCGGCGGTGCCGCGCCCCTGCGTACGAAAGAACACCAGATCGCCGTTTTTCAACTCGCTACGCTCAATGGGCGCCGCGTCACGCAGGTGATACATCTCATTCGCCGTTCGGGGGATACGGATCTTCACTAAATCTTTATAGGCATAATAAACCAGACCGCTGCAATCAAAACCGGTGCGCGGCGACGCGCCTCCCCAGTGATACGGTTTACCAATCTGGTTCATGAGTTTGGACATCGCGGTTTTCGTCGCTTTTTGTACTTTTGCACGATGCGCATCGGCAATAGAGACCGGCAATGTTCCTTTCCCCTTCACGCAGTGCGGCTTACGGCCTTTACGCGTCGTGCATTTTTCCGTTACGTCGAGGGCGGCGATTGACGTGGGCGCGGTTCTGTTACGACGATGCGTCGTATGACGAGATTTTGTGGAGGCGGTGGTACGTTTTGGCGTAGAAGCGGAAGAAGAACGGCTGGTTTTTGAGGTTTTTTTTACGTTTTTTTTGCTGGTTTTACTGATCTTTTTCGTTGTGCTTTTCTTTTTATCTGCCGTTTTCGTGACATGAGAAACAGCAGGCGTCGCTTTGGCTTGCCTGGAAGCATGGGCCATTGGCGTAAAGGGGAGAGTAGTAAAAAGTAAAGCACAGAGCGTGATCGAGATTTTGTTTATCCGCGCCACTGAGCAATCCTCTGTTAAAGGCAGGCGATTCATGCCTGCGTATGATTTACAAAACCTGATAATTCTAATCTACAAAAGCACAGATTGGTAATTGCTTTTGGTTTCTGAAGCTGTGTTTCGTTAACAGATGTAAAAAAATAGCAATTAATGCTAAACACGAACGCGTTATCTACAAATCACTGCGCGGCAACCCGCTTAAAAGATATTTTGTATACAACTTATTCCCGCAGACGGTAAAATAATAAGGCATGATGAAAATGTTATTTTCCGTTGCCAGCCTGACCCGTTACAATGACAGGCTTCGGTCGTAAAAGTAGTTTAAGGAAGCGAGACAATGAGCACCACTATCGAAAAAATTCAGCGCCAGATCGCTGAAAACCCGATTCTCCTGTATATGAAAGGTTCACCGAAACTGCCAAGCTGTGGTTTCTCTGCGCAGGCCGTTCAGGCGCTTTCAGCCTGCGGGGAACGTTTTGCCTATGTTGATATCCTGCAAAACCCGGATATTCGCGCTGAATTACCGAAATACGCCAACTGGCCGACATTCCCACAACTGTGGGTGGACGGCGAGCTGGTCGGCGGGTGTGATATTGTGATTGAAATGTATCAGCGTGGTGAGTTGCAGCAGCTTATTAAAGAAACTGCGGCAAAATATAAAACTCAGGAGCCGGACGCAGAGTAATCTGTGAAAGAGGAAAGCGACCTGTAAAGGTCGCTTTTTTACTGCCATCGTGAGCAAGAACGGCGTTGTTAGCCTCGTTATTTGTCCGTCGGCAAAGGTAACGGCCAGCCGCCCAGGCGCTTCCAGCGATTGACAATTTCACAAAACAGCACCGCTGTCCGCTCGGTATCATACAAAGCGGAATGGGCCTTTTCGCCGTCAAACTCCATACCTGCCGCCAGGCACGCTTTTGATAACACCGTTTGTCCCAGCGCCAGTCCGCTCAATGCCGCAGTATCAAAGGTGACGAACGGATGAAACGGGTTACGTTTCAGCGAGGCGCGCTCTGCGGCGGCCATCATAAAACTGTGATCAAAAGTGGCGTTATGCGCGACCATAATGGCGCGACTACAACCGCTGTCTTTGATACCTTTACGCACCATTTTGAAAATAGCGTGTAGCGCCTCATATTCACTCACCGCGCCGCGTAGCGGGTTAGAGGGATCGATACCGTTAAACGCAAGCGCTTCCGGCTGTAAGTTGGCTCCAGCGAACGGCTCTACATGGAAATGCAGCGTCGTGTCCGGCATCAGCCAGCCTTGTTCATCCATTTTCAGCGTGATGGCGGCGATTTCGAGCAGCGCATCGGTTTTAGCGTTAAATCCTGCAGTTTCAACGTCGATGACGACAGGATAAAAACCACGAAAACGGTCGCACAGACCGGAAAGTTGAGCGTTATCGGACATCTGAGTCTCTTAATACGAAAAAATGCAGCGCGTATTATGGCAAATTTTACGCTGGGATGCAGTAAAACAACGGGCGCAGTGACCTGCGCCCGGCGGGGGATCAGTTACCCAGACCGCGGCCTGCGTCTTTAGCTTCAATCAATTCGATTTTATAGCCATCCGGATCTTCAACGAAGGCGATGATGGTCGAACCGCCTTTTACCGGCCCCGCTTCACGGGTCACGTTGCCGCCGTTCTGACGAATGCGTTCACAGGCTTCAGCAGCATTGTCAACGCTCAGCGCGATGTGCCCATACGCATTGCCCATGTCGTAGCTCTCAACGCCCCAGTTATAGGTTAGTTCGATGACCGCTTCTTCCGTTTCCGGACCATATCCCACAAAGGCCAGCGAGTATTTGTATTCCGGATTCTCACTGGTACGCAGCAATTTCATGCCCAGAACGTTAGTGTAAAAAGCGATGGAACGCTGCAAATCGCCGACGCGCAGCATAGTATGCAATAAACGCATTTTCGTTGTCCTTAAAATAGTCAAGATATTCAAAGTATAGCGGCGATGTGAGGCCGCTATCAATGAAATTACAGAGTAGGGTAGTCAGTGTAGCCTTCCGCGCCGCCGCCATAAAAACTTTCGGGACGCTGTGGATTAAGTTCCGCTTTACGTTGCAGACGCGCCACCAGATCCGGGTTAGCGATGTAATCGCGACCAAACGCCACGGCGTCAATCAGCCCTTTTTCGATCAGATCTTCCGCTTTTTCTGGCGTATAGGCGCCAGCGCCGATGATGGGACCGTGGAAACGCGCGCGCACTTTTTCACGGAACGCGTCGCTGTACGGTTCGCCGCCCGCCCAGTCTGGTTCAGACATATGCAGATAAGCGATGCCGCGTTTGCCTAACGCTTCAATCAGATAAAGGGCGTCAGCTTCTTCATTCGGGCCGTTATCGACATTCTGGAAAGTGCCGACAGGAGAAAGGCGGATGCCGATACGGTCCGCGCCCCATTCCTTAATGCCGGCATCAACCACCTCCAGCACCAGACGGGCGCGATTCTCTACGCTGCCGCCGTACTGATCGGTACGGTGATTAGAAGACGGTGAGAGGAACTGGTGCAGCAGATAACCGTGCGCGGAGTGCAGCTCCACCAGATCGAAGCCTGCCTCTCGGGCATTGGCGATAGCCTGGCGGAAATCGTTGACGATCCCGGGGATCTCGTGAGTATCCAGCGCGCGCGGCGTGGAAGTCTCTACGCGGATGGCCTGGCCGTTTTCGTCACGCAAAGAGGTGCGGGTTCCCGCATTGATAGCGGATGGCGCGACGGGCGCTTGTCCGCCTGGTTGCAGGCTGGCGTGTGAAATACGGCCCGTATGCCACAGTTGCACCGCCATATGGCCGCCCTGGGCATGGACTCCCTGAGTGATTTTTTTCCAGGCGGCGATCTGCTCATCGCTGTGTAATCCCGGTGCGCCGGCATAGCCTTTCGCCTGTGCGGAGATTTGTGTGGCTTCGCTGATGATCAATCCGGCGCTGGCGCGTTGACGGTAATATTCCGCCATTAACGGCGTAGGAATGTCGCCCGGTTCAATACTCCGCAAACGCGTCAAAGGCGCCATAAATACGCGATTTGTCGCCGTGATGGCACCCACCTTGAGGGGGGTAAACAGTTTTGCTGATGACATAGTGGCTCCTGATATAAGTAGACCGGTCGTCTTGTAATAAAGGAAATAAAAACGCCTGTTACTGCTCAGGCGTTGCAATGATGGTCTTAACATGCGCCAACGCATTTTCCAGCGGCGCGGCGCTACGGGATATTTTGGCCTGCAAATTGGCGCCCAGCCACAGGGCATAAAGTACCTGCGCCTGTGGCAACGGCTGGCCGGTGAAATGTAAACAGTGGCTATTACGGCCATCTTCCAGCGCGCGTGCAAGCAGTGCCATGATCTCCTGCGCCCCTTTATCCATCGTAGAGCGCATATCCTCTGACAGATCGCAGACTTCCGCTGACAGTTTCACCGTCAGGCAACCGCTAATGGCGCCTTGCTGGCAAAACTGCTTTAACGTTTCCTGATACCAGGCGAGAAGACGATCGCGATGATTACCGGGACCGGAGGTGAAGTGCGCCGTAAGACGCTGATGATAGCAGGCGTAATGTCGCTCAAGCATGGCGACGCCGAAGGCTTCTTTCGAGCGAAAGTAGTGATAAAACGACCCTTTAGGCACCTGGGCGGTTTTGAGCAACTCGCTAAGCCCCATGCCGGTAAAACCCCGTTGCATACAAAGCTGCTCGCCGGTGGCCAGCAGATGTTCGCGGGTATCGTGTTCGGTTTGCTTATTCATAGCAGGCAGTATAGTAGACCAGTCGGTCTACTGCAAGCAGAGTTGCCATAATGTCAGTTAGCGTCTTCAATAGTCATAAGCGCCAAACGTTGAGGAGGGGATGTGGCCGAGCAGTTGGAGTTTTTTCCTGTAGCAAGCCCATGTCGCGGTATCTGCCAGTCTGATGAGCGTGGCTTTTGTCGGGGATGTATGCGCAGCCGCGACGAACGGTTTAACTGGCAAAAAATGAGCGATGCCGAGAAACAAAATGTACTGCGGCTTTGTCGCCAGCGTTTCTTGCGTAAAATACGCGCAAATAAGCCTCTCCCATCGGAAGATCCTCAACAACCTTCACTCTTTTAAACGCGGAATTGCGTATACTCAACCTCATTATTCTCTATGAGGAATCTGTTATGGTTCAGCGTGTCACCATCGCTCCACAAGGCCCGGAATTTTCGCGTTTTGTCATGGGTTACTGGCGTTTGATGGACTGGAATATGTCCGCGCGTCAGTTAGTGAGTTTTATCGAAGAACATCTGGATTTGGGCGTCACTACCGTTGACCATGCGGACATTTATGGCGGTTATCAGTGCGAAGCGGCGTTTGGCGAGGCGCTAACGCTGGCACCGCATTTGCGGGAAAAACTGCAAATCGTTACCAAATGCGGTATTGCGACCACCGCCAGAGCGGAAAATAGGCTCGGTCATTATATTACCGATCGCCGCCATATTATTCTGAGCGCCGAACAGTCATTAAAAAATCTGGCGACAGATTATCTGGATATGTTGTTAATTCACCGTCCCGATCCGTTAATGGATGCGGATGACGTCGCCGAGGCGTTTCAACATCTGCACCAAAGCGGCAAAGTGCGCCATTTTGGCGTTTCTAATTTTACGCCAGCGCAATTTACGTTACTGCAATCGCGCCTGCCGTTCACCCTGGCGACCAACCAGGTGGAGATCTCGCCGGTTCACCAGCCTTTGTTGCTGGACGGCACATTAGATCAATTACAGCAACTGCGTATTCGTCCGATGGCCTGGTCATGTCTTGGCGGCGGTCGTCTGTTTAATGATGAGGCTTATCAGCCGTTGCGCCAGGAACTTTCCGTTATCGCGCAAGAACTCAACGCCAGTTCTATTGAACAGGTGGTCTATGCCTGGATTTTACGTTTGCCGTCGCAGCCGCTGCCGATTATTGGCTCGGGTAAAATCGAACGCGTACGCGCCGCACTAGAAGCGGAAACGCTGTCATTGTCGCGTCAACAGTGGTTCCGAATCCGCAAGGCGGCACTGGGTTATGACGTGCCGTAATCGCCAACTCGTTGACTTTCCGTTCATGTTTTCGCTAGTGGTTTACACTTAACAGGCGACCACATGTAACGGAGGTTTTATGAAGCGATTAAGTTTAGCGATGGTGACGCTGTTGGCCTGTGCGGGTGCGCAGGCCGCCAGCGAGAAAGTAGAGATGAACCTGGTGACGGCGCAAGGCGTAGGACAGTCTATCGGCACCGTCGTCATCGATGAAACCGAAGGCGGCTTAAAATTTACCCCACACCTTAAAGCGTTGCCGCCGGGCGAGCATGGTTTTCACATTCATGCCAACGGTAGCTGCCAGCCCGCGATTAAAGACGGCAAAGCGGTTGCCGCAGAAGCCGCTGGTGGTCATCTGGACCCACAAAATACCGGCAAGCATGAAGGACCGGAAGGCCAGGGGCATCTGGGCGACCTCCCGGTGTTAGTCGTTAATAATGATGGTATCGCCACCGAACCGGTTACTGCGCCGCGTCTGAAGTCTCTTGATGAAGTGAAAGATAAAGCGCTCATGATCCATGTGGGCGGCGATAACATGTCCGATCAGCCGAAACCGCTCGGCGGCGGCGGAATGCGTTACGCCTGCGGCGTCATTAAATAACCTGGAGCCAGCGTTCCCTGCGCTGGAGCCTGTTCCAGCTGCGACAGCGAACAGTGTAAACGCCAGATAATCGCCGCCAGCTCATGCGCGGCGGGTTGATGATGATGTGCGAGCGTGTCGCAGATACGCTGTAGTTCCTGTAGCGTGACGGCAAGCGGGCGTTGCTGCACGCCGCGCTCGCTCATCACATCGCGCAGCAGGGATATACAAATATCCCGCACCCGGGAAAGCGGATCGGAACGCGACTCCCAGGCGCGCAGCTGCCACACCACATGCGAGCAGTTCAGCAGTACCACTCCCCAACGTAATAACCACCGGCGCGCCAGCGCATCCTGGCTATTGCTGAGCTGACTGACGTGATGATAGGTCAGCGATTCAAACTCGCTTTCGCTATGGGAAGGGTGACGGCTAAGCTGATCGACGAAATCCCGGCGTAGCGCGCGGATATGGCGGCGGCTTTTTACGGCATCGGAACCGGGGCGCAAAATCGCAAACGCCAGCCAGGAAATCGCGACGCCGACGATCTTGGCGGTATTATCGTTAAGGAAGTCGGCGAAGTCGTACACCGGCGGATTGGTCACGGCGATGAATGAGCCCATAAAAACGATAAGCTGCCCCCACAGTCCCGCCAGCTTAGGCATCTGCAGTTTAAGCAGTTGCATCGTGACGAACAGCGGAAAAAGGAAAAGCAAGAATTGCCACAGATCGGTGATTTGCACCATCAGGCCAAATTTCACCACGAAGCTGAATAAGGACAGCAGCACTAAAGTACGCATCAATAAGGTGAGCGACTTAAACGGCGTGGCGACGATGGAGTAGAGGACGCAACTGATCGCCGCCAGGGTTAATGCACCGGGCCCGGATTCCCATTGCGCGCCAATACTCCAGGCGCCAATTACCGTGAGCGTGCAAAAGGTACGCACGCCGCTCCAGATGGCCTCTGCGTTATCCGTATGCCGAGCAAGGCCGGGAGTGCGGCGGATATGGATTTGATCTACCGGCGCGCCGCTTTCGATCAGATATAACTGACGGCTGCTGCGCAGATATAAGTGGCAAAAATAGCGTAATCGCTGCCAGAACGCGAGGTGACGATAATCCTGTTCATCCTGCGGGCGTAGCGGCGCAATAATCCGCGCCACGGTGTAGCTGTCCGCGCGCGGTTTTGCCAACTCAGCTAAGAGTTGTTCAATGACTTCGCGGCTGTTTTCCGGCGGCGTCGGCCAGTTTAAAAGCATTCTACGCAGACTGGAGATCACGCTGGTTAGCCGTAATTGCTGGTGTAACAATGCATTTAGCAATGTATTCTGGCGGCGAAAACGGTAGTGACTCCAGAAGGCCTGAATACGCAGCAGGTTCATGGTCAGGATTTGCCCAATCACGCCCTCATGCGCGGAGCGGATGGCGTCGGTAGTCTCCGGCTGCCACAGTAGACTGGCATGTTCCAGCAAGCGCGCATGCATGTTTTTCAACGCGGTGAGCAGGGCAGTGCCATCCGATGTGCTGGGTAGGATCATCATCATCATGCCGCCACAGAGGATGCCGACGATAACTTCACATACACGTGCCTGGGCGATATCCCACAACTGCGTGATTTCTACAATATTAACCATCGGGAACGCGATGATCGCCGCCGTGTAGCCGGACAACTGGAAAGCATAAGCGACATTATTGGTAAAATGCGCGCAGGCCCAGGTACAAAAACCGATCCAGGCGGCCATGCTAAATAAGAACAACCAGGGTTCATTCAGCGTATGGCCGGCAATAATCAACGCGGCGGTCGCGCCGAGTAAACTCCCGGCAATACGCCCCAGACTTTTACTGATTACGCCGCCTACGGTCGGAAAGCTCACCACTGCGGCCGAAGTCATCGCCCAGTAGGGCTCATCCAGATTGAGATAATAAGCGAATGTCAGCGCGAGACACATGGCAATGGTATTGCGCAACGCGTAACGCCACTGGCCGGAGGTCGCTTTAAACCAGGGCGTATTTCGCAGGGCCGGCAGGGAGAGTTTCATTACCGCTGTCCAATGGCTACGCTGCAGGTAGTGCCGGAGACGAGCGTGATATCCTGCGGCAAAGCGTCAAATTCGATACGTACCGGTACGCGTTGCGCCAGACGTACCCACGGTACGTTGGGTTTGATATCGGGCACTAAACCGGAGTCGCTTTCCACGCTTTGGTCGTAAATAGCGCGCCCGATACTACCAACGTGACCCTGTAACTTAATATTGCCACTATACAGTGTTATTAATGCAGGTTCACCTTCGCGGATATGGCGTAGTTTGGTTTCTTCGAAATATCCCATTACATAAAATGAATGGCTATCTACCAGGGCGAAAAGCGGCTTACCGGTACTGGCATAATCACCGGTACGCGTGGAAAGGTTGGTCACCCAGCCGGATACCGGCGCTTTTACTTCCGTCTGGCTAAGCTGCCACTGCGCCTGTTTTAACGTCGCCAGTGCGACATCTACGCTGGCCTGCATCGCTTTAACATTCAGATTGGCGCTATCCAGATCTTCAGCAGAGATGTAGTTACGCGATAAATGTCGACGTCGATCGGCTTCATTATTCGCTTTTGCCAGATCGGACTGCGCTTTGGCCAACTGCGCCTGCGCGTTAAGTTCTGCAATATGGAAGGGCGTTTTATCAATGACAAAGAGAACGTCCCCGGCGTTGACGAACTGATTATCTTTGATATTGAGTTGGATAATGCTGCCAGAAACCTGCGGCGTTACGCTGACCTGTTCCGCGCGGATTTTACCATCGCGCGTCCACGGTGACTGCATATAGTAATTCCATAACCACCACGCGGCCAGAACGGCGACAACGGCGACAATGAGAGTAGAAAAATATTTTATTGTTTTTAACGACATATTTACCACGCGATCAGTAAAACGAGGCCCAGACATACGCAAAGCGTAAAGAGGGAGAGATCCATTAACAGGGGATGCCAGATTTCATCAGAGTATATCCGGTCACGCAGGAGTCGGTGAATAAACAACCAGATAACGAACCCAAGCGCAAAGGCTTTAAAGAATGGCGGAAAGTAAACAGATGCTCCCAACATGAGATCTTGTAAGGGCAATCCTGTGGCGTTGAGTATACACTTCACAAGCAATGTTCCTTTGCGTCAGACGTTGATGCTTTAGTTTTAGCCAAAACTGAAGCTACAGGTGCCAGGTGCGCACTATGTCTGAAAAAATGTCTATTGGTAAGCAAATTTAGCAATACATTTGTTTTGAGAATACAAATACTGCACACTATTCTAAAATCAGCATAATAACTTAGCAAGCTAATTATAAGGAGATGAAATTGGAATCGCCACTAGGTTCTGATCTGGCACGGTTGGTGCGCATTTGGCGTGCTCTGATTGACCATCGCCTCAAGCCTCTGGAATTGACGCAGACACATTGGGTCACGTTGCACAATATTCATCAATTGCCGCCTGACCAGTCGCAGATTCAATTGGCTAAAGCGATAGGCATTGAGCAGCCATCGCTGGTACGCACGTTGGATCAACTTGAAGATAAGGGGCTAATTTCGCGGCAAACCTGCGCCAGCGATCGTCGCGCTAAGCGGATTAAACTGACCGAAAAAGCGGAGCCGCTGATCGCTGAGATGGAAGAGGTCATTCATAAAACGCGCGGTGAAATTTTGGCTGGGATTTCTTCAGAGGAGATTGAGCTTCTGATTAAACTTGTCGCTAAACTTGAACACAACATTATGGAATTGCACTCTCACGATTGAGGTGCAGGGGCATACGTGTGGCCATGTGACCACACGTAAAGCCTGGTTTAGCGTGGAGAGACAGTAACCTGGCTGCCATTGCTGGCCAGCACGACACGCTGACCTGCCGAGAAACGCGTATTTCCTTGTTTCTGCACAACCATAATGGTGTTGCCATCGTCTTTACGAATTTCCAGTTCCACACCCTGGGTTTTATTCATTGCGCTCTGGACGCCCTGGCCCGCTACGCCGCCAGCCACCGCGCCTGCCGCGGTCGCCAGTGAACGACCCGTACCACCGCCGATAGTGTTGCCGAGGAATCCGCCCAACACCGCGCCGCCGATAGCGCCAATCACGTTAGAATCATCACCGCCCTGAATTTGAACCGGACGAACGTTAACGATAGTACCGTACGTTACATTCTGAACTTGTTTAGCCTCGGATGCGGTATAAACATCACCCGAAAGGCTATCATTGTTAACACACCCAGCTAAGGATAACCCCATCAGTGAAACGGCCAGTACACGTTTAATCATTTACCCATCTCCTGTTCTTCACGAAACGCTATTTCAGCATCCCTATAGCTAAATTATATGGCATTTATGCAGTTAAGGTCATATCTTCTGCCGAAAGAATGTAAAAATCATAATCAGAAGTTAATTAACTAATCTTAAACGAAGTGGGAAGCAAGAAAAGATAGGTTATTGATATCCGTGGACGGCACGGCAAAAAACGTGACGCGGGCATCGCATTGCAAAATACGTTATGCCGAGTGTTAAGGCTTAACCCAGCTTAATAAGGAAGAGGTATGAAATCGGGCCGTTTTATTGGCGTTATGTCCGGGACCAGCCTTGATGGCGTGGATGTTGTACTGGCGGCAATTGATGAAACCATGGTTGCGCAACAGGCAAGTCTCACCTGGCCCATTCCCGTTCATCTGAAAAAAGGCATTCTCGATATTTGCCAGGGACAACCGCTTACGCTCTCGCAACTCGGCCAGCTGGATACCCAGTTAGGCCGGCTTTTTGCACAGGCGGTTAATGCGCTGTTAGCGCAACAACGTTTGCAGCCGCGGGATATCGTCGCCATTGGTTGTCATGGGCAAACGGTCTGGCATGAGCCGACCGGCGAGGCCCCGCATACGCTGCAAATTGGCGATAATAATCACATCGTCGCCCATACGGGGATTACAGTGGTCGGCGATTTTCGGCGGCGGGATATTGCGCTGGGCGGACAAGGCGCGCCGCTGGTGCCCGCTTTCCATCACGCGCTGTTGGGACATCCGACGGAAAAACGTATGGTCCTGAATATCGGCGGCATCGCCAATTTATCTCTGCTTTTCCCCGGACAGGCGGTGCGCGGGTACGACACGGGGCCGGGTAATATGTTGATGGATGCGTGGATTTGGCGACAATGCGCGCAGCCCTACGACAAAGACGCGGCATGGGCGAAAGAAGGTCAGGTTATTCTTCCATTGCTGCAAAAGATGTTGCGCGATCCGTACTTTGCTGCGTCGGCGCCCAAAAGTACAGGACGCGAATATTTCAACTATGGCTGGTTAGAGCGTCATCTTACGGCTTTCCCTGGCGCAGACGCGCGCGATGTACAGGCCACGCTGGCGGAGCTGACGGCGGTCTCCATCGCCCAACAGGTGCTGCTCAATGGCGGCTGCGAGCGGCTGATGGTTTGTGGCGGCGGAAGCCGGAATCCGTTAGTGATGGCCCGTCTGGCGGCGCTGTTGCCCGGTATCGAGGTTTCGACCACCGATAAGGCGGGGATCAGCGGCGATGATATGGAAGCGCTGGCCTTTGCCTGGCTTGCCTGGCGAACGCTCGCGGGCCTGCCGGGAAATTTACCTTCCGTGACGGGGGCTACAGAAGCCAGTGTTTTAGGCGCTATTTACCCGGCTAACCCAATAACTCAGAGTTAACTGAATTTTTCCCGGACCCTATATCGGTAAACTAGCAAGGTCAGGAAGGGGCGTTTGCCCTTCCAGAAGCAGGAGAGCTTTCGGGATATGCCTATGAAAAAGATCGCAATAATGTGTTTACCTGTGCTGCTGACCGGCTGTAGCGTTTATCAACAATTTGTTGAACGTATGCAAACGGATACGCTGGAATACCAGTGTGATGAGAAGCCGCTTACCGTTAAAGTCAATAACCCGCGTGAAGAGGTCAGTTTTGTCTATGACAATAAGCTGCTGACCCTGAAGCAAGGAATCTCGGCCTCGGGCGCGCGTTATACCGACGGGATTTATGTTTTCTGGTCGCAAGGCGAGAGCGCCACGGTCTATAAACGAGACAGAATTGTGCTTAATAACTGTCAGTTACAAAATCCGAAGCGTTGAGATTTTCAGTATGGGGGCGCACAATAGCGCCACCCACTGATTATTTCTGATCAACGCCATGTCTGATAACGACCAATTGCAGCAGATCGCGCATCTGCGCCGTGAATACACGAAAGGCGGCTTGCGTCGCCGCGATTTACCCGCTGAACCGTTAACCTTATTTGAGCGCTGGCTTGGGCAAGCGTGCGACGCCAGACTGGCCGATCCGACGGCAATGGTCGTGGCGACCGTAGATGACAAGGGGCAACCGTACCAGCGTATTGTATTGCTCAAGCATTATGATGAAAAAGGCCTGGTCTTTTATACCAACCTGGGAAGCCGCAAGGCGCATCAGATTGAGCACAATCCGCGTATCAGCCTGTTATTTCCCTGGCATATGCTTGAACGCCAGGTGATGGTGACAGGCAAAGCCGAGCGTCTCTCCACTCTTGAGGTGGTGAGGTATTTCCACAGCCGTCCGCGCGACAGCCAGATCGGCGCATGGGTCTCTAAACAATCCAGCCGCATTTCCGCGCGCGGTATCCTCGAAAGCAAATTCCTGGAGCTTAAGCAGAAGTTTCAACAGGGCGAAGTGCCGCTACCCAGCTTCTGGGGCGGTTTTCGCGTGAGTATTGAACAGATGGAGTTCTGGCAGGGCGGCGAACATCGTCTGCACGATCGCTTTTTATACCAACGCGACGACGGCGCATGGAAAATCGACCGTCTTGCACCCTAAAGATGCAAAAATCTTGTTTTAAGCACTGGTGCGGATGAATCCGCCGTTTTATGCTATGTCTCTTTCGCGTCTGGCGAAAAGTCGTGTACCGGCAAAGGTGCAGTCGTTTTATACATGGAGATTTTGATGGCAAGCAGTAACTTGATTAAACAATTGCAAGAGCGGGGGCTGGTAGCCCAGGTGACGGACGAAGACGCGTTGGCAGAGCGACTGGCGCAAGGCCCGATCGCGCTCTATTGCGGCTTCGATCCTACCGCTGACAGCTTGCATTTGGGGCATCTGGTTCCATTGTTATGCCTGAAACGCTTCCAGCAGGCAGGGCACAAACCTGTTGCGCTGGTAGGCGGCGCGACCGGTCTGATTGGCGACCCGAGCTTCAAAGCCGCCGAGCGTAAACTGAACACTGAAGAGACCGTTCAGGAGTGGGTGGCGAAAATTCGTAAACAGGTTGCCCCATTCCTGGACTTTGATTGCGGCGAAAACTCCGCCATCGCGGCCAATAACTATGACTGGTTCGGCTGCATGAATGTGCTGACTTTCCTGCGCGATATCGGTAAACATTTTTCCGTAAATCAGATGATCAACAAAGAAGCGGTGAAGCAGCGTCTGAACCGTGACGATCAGGGTATCTCTTTCACGGAGTTCTCTTATAACCTGCTACAGGGGTACGACTTCGCTTGTCTGAATAAACTGCACGGCGTTGCCTTACAGATTGGCGGTTCTGACCAGTGGGGGAACATCACTTCCGGTATCGACCTGACCCGTCGCCTGCACCAGAATCAGGTATTTGGTTTGACCGTTCCGCTGATCACCAAAGCTGACGGCACGAAATTCGGTAAAACCGAAGGCGGCGCTGTCTGGCTGGATCCGAAGAAAACCAGTCCGTACAAATTCTACCAGTTCTGGATTAACACCGCAGATGCCGATGTTTATCGCTTCCTGAAATTCTTCACTTTTATGGACATTGAAGAGATCAATGCCCTGGAAGAAGAAGATAAAAACAGCGGTAAAGCGCCGCGCGCGCAGTATGTGCTGGCCGAGCAGGTGACGCGCCTGGTTCATGGTGAAGAGGGGCTGGTCGCGGCGAAACGGATCACTGAATGCCTGTTCAGCGGTTCACTGAGCGCGCTGAGCGAAGCTGACTTTGAGCAGTTGGCGCAGGACGGCGTACCGATGGTTGAAATGGAAAAAGGCGCCGACCTGATGCAGGCGCTGGTAGACGCCGAACTCCAGCCGTCGCGTGGTCAGGCGCGTAAGACTATCGCCTCCAACGCTGTCACTATCAATGGTGAAAAACAATCCGATCCTGAATACATCTTTAACGATGAGGACCGTCTGTTTGGCCGCTATACCTTATTACGTCGCGGCAAAAAGAACTATTGTCTGATTTGCTGGAAATAAGGCATTAAGTAACAGGGAGTGAGAAATCACTCCCTTATTTTTGATGTTCAGGTAAAAAAATGAAGAATATCCTCGCTATCCAGTCCCATGTTGTTTTCGGACATGCGGGCAACAGCGCCGCCGAATTTCCCATGCGCCGTCTTGGCGCGAATGTTTGGCCGCTGAATACCGTTCAGTTTTCTAACCACACGCAATATGGTAAATGGACCGGCTGTGTCATGCCGCCCAGCCATCTGACTGAGATTGTCCAGGGGATTGCGGACATTGGCCAGTTAGCGCACTGCGACGCCGTACTTAGCGGTTACCTGGGATCTGCCGAGCAGGGAGAACACATTCTCGGTATTGTGCGCCAGGTTAAAGCAGCAAATCCGCAGGCAAAATATTTCTGTGATCCCGTGATGGGGCATCCGGAAAAGGGTTGTATCGTGGCGCCTGGCGTCGCAGAGTTCCATGTGCGTTATGCGCTACCCGCCAGCGATATTATCGCGCCTAACCTGATTGAACTGGAAATTCTCAGCAAACATAGCGTGAATAATGTGAATGACGCCGTGCAGGCGGCGCGAGAACTGATTGCTCAGGGGCCAGAAATTGTACTGGTAAAACATCTCGCCCGCGCCGGTTACAGTTCAGAACGCTTTGAAATGCTGCTGGTGACAGCGCAGGAAGCCTGGCATATTAGCCGTCCGCTGGTGGATTTCGGCTCACGTCAGCCGGTTGGCGTTGGCGATGTCACCAGTGGTTTATTGCTGGTCAAACTTTTGCAGGGCGCGACGTTGCAGCAGGCGCTGGAGCACGTTACGGCGGCAGTCTATGAGATTATGATCGCCACCAAAACGATGCAGGAGTACGAACTGCAGGTCGTGGCGGCCCAGGACAGGATCGCTAACCCTGAACATTACTTCAGCGCAACGCGGCTGTAATTATTGCTGCTAAAAAGAGGCCGGATGGCGCTACAGCGAGCTATCCGGCAACATGACATTAATTCAGTCCTTCCGCTTTAAGCGCTGCCGCAACGGTCGGTCTTTTTGCGACACGCTGCATATAACTTTCAATATGCGTTAACCCGTCCATATTCAGTTTTACGCCATAGGCCCAACGCAATACGGTAAACAGATAAGCGTCTGCAATGGTAAAACGCTGGCCGCAAATCCACTGGTCGTCTGAAAGCGACTCATCCACATACTGCAATTTCTTTTCCAGACCGGCGCGAACGGCGGGTTTAAGAGTTTCCGGCGTGTCAGGGCGGAACAGCGGGGTAAAGCCTTTATGCAGTTCCGTTGCAATATAGTTGAGCCATTCCAGCGTATGATAGCGCGCAAGACTACTTACCGGTGCCAGAAGCTGGCGGTCGGGAACGCTGTCTGCGAGGTACTGCATAATGGCGACGCCTTCAGTCAACAGTGTGCCGTCATCCAGCAGCAGAGCCGGAACCTGTCCTTTAGGGTTGACTGCCAGGTAATCATCACCATTTTCCAGGCGTTTTTTTGCGAGATCGACGCCATCAAGCGTAAAGTCTTTGCCAATTTCGCGTAGGGTAATATGGGAAGCAAGAGAGCAGGCACCCGGTTTGTAGAACAGTTTCATCGGTAACTCCTTTTTGCTGAGGTTTAAAGTATGGTAGTGCGGGGACGAGCAAAAAAAAAGCCGCTAACGCACAGTTAGCGGCCTGAATGTTGTTTCCCGGAAAATTAAACTGTAGCGGCTTTAGAGCCTTTTTCAGCGTTATCATCGTCCTGGGTCATACGGTTCAGCTTAGGCGCTGTCAGCAGCATCAGGATGGCGATAACGGCGGTTGCTATGCCAATCTGCATAAATACGCGACCATAGACTTCCAGGGACATCAGTGGGTCAGTCACGTCGCTCGGCACAGCCATCAGGTTGGCGACATAACCGCCGATGATGTTAGCGCCTGCCGTTGTCAGGAACCAGCTACCCATGATGAAGCCCATCAGACGCTGCGGAACCAACTGTGCGACCATTGCCAGTCCCAGACCGGAGATCATCAGCTCACCGATACTTTGCAGGCCGTAGCTTGCGATCAGCCAGTTTACGGATACGATGCCGGCATCGTTCGCAAATTTGGCGCCCAGCGGCAGAATCAGGAACGCGCCGGAACACAGCACCATACCAATGGCGAATTTCATCGGCATCGGCAGCGTATCGCCCATCCTGTTATAGATAGCAGCCAGAATCGGGCTGCCGATAATGATCCAGAATGGGTTCAGCGCCTGATACTGTTCCGGTTCGAACGCGATACCGAGAATAGAGTGCTCGACGTTACGAATGGCAAAGAAGTTCAGCGACGTCGGCATCTGGCTGTACAGTACGAAGAAGATAATCGCCTGCAGCATCAAAATAAAGGCGACGATCATTTTACGGCGAGCCGCGCCGTGCATGGAAAACGCTTCTTTACCGAAGATAATGACGATGCCAAGAGCGATTACGCCCAGCACCATACGCGCGATATCCTGGTTGTGCAGCAGCCAGGTGGCGACCGCAATCAGAACGACAATACCGACGATTGTCAGCAGCAGATTACGGAAGTTGATCGGTTCAAAGTCGGGTTTGGAACCGTAGCTTTTCACCCAGCGCTGGCAGAAAGCAAAGTTAACGACGGTTATCAGCATACCGACGACGCTAAGCGCAAACGCGGTGCTCCAGCCATAACGCGCCGCCAGCCACGGCGTCGCCAGCATAGAGAAGAAGGAGCCGATGTTGACGGACATATAATACATCGTAAATGCGCCGTCGAGACGCGGATCGTCCTTCGCGTAACAGGTAGACAGCAGGGAAGACGGGTTAGCTTTAAACAGACCGTTACCCACAGCGATAGCCGCCATGCCCATATAGACGATGCCAGCGTCATGACCAGACCATGCGACCAGCGCATAACCGATAGCCAGCACCACGGCACCCAGCATAATAACGCGTTTGGTGCCCAGAATTTTATCACCTAACCAACCGCCAATGGCGACCAGGCCGTACACCAGCGCACTGAAGGAAGAGAAAAGGGTGATGGAATCCGCTTCTGACATACCCAGTTGTTTTACCAGGTAGACGGCCATAATGCCTTGCAGGCCGTAATAACCAAAACGCTCCCATAACTCTATCGAGAAGATGAGATAGAACGCCTTCGGTTGTTTGAAAGCGTTCAAACTGACGCTTTCAGTTGGTTTTTTGTTTGCAGTAGACACTTTTACCTCTTTTTTACGCCCCGTATTAACAGGGATTGTCTGGCGCGTGATGAGTCAGACTCATCCGTCCGATTGTTATATTGGAGGGGAAACGGCAGGTAATGTTCACTATCTTTCCTCTCCAGACAAGAGCTTTGTAATAATCTGTTACATATAACTCTTCTGGTTGAATCGTCCGATGTCAGAAATGTTATCCAGCGTTAAATTTCTTCATTTGAAGAATGGCAGATTTTTACACTGCAAAAAGGCCATTGGTTTGGGTGAAAGGCGATATCTTCTGCTATTTAAGGTGAAAAGCAGTGATATAGGCCATTATCTGAAAAAATGGCAGAGTAATATTTTGTAGTGAAAACGGGGCGTCAGTCTATCCGGTTGTAAATGTAACCTTAGGTGTCATTAAATTTCACATGAAGTTATCAAAGTGATCCTGATCACGGATAGATAGAAATTTTTGCGATTAAAAAAATGATTAACCTGACGTGGAGGGAAAACGAAAGCACATTACATCAGAAAAAGGACAGAGACTGGAATGATTGATGGCTAAAATAGATCCAGGCCGAAGGTGGGAGCGCGCTGGCGTGACGGACGCGCTCCGAGCATATCAAATATCGACTTTTTCTTTGTATTCGCAAAGGTCTTCAATGAGGCAGGAGCCGCAGCGGGGTTTTCGGGCGATACAGGTATAGCGGCCATGCAAAATTAACCAGTGATGACAGTCCACTTTGAACTCATTCGGCACCACTTTTAGTAACTTCTCTTCTACCTGCTCGACATTTTTACCCGGTGCGAACTGTGTTCGGTTGCATACACGAAATATATGCGTATCAACGGCGATGGTCGGCCAGCCGAAGGCGGTATTTAGCACCACGTTAGCGGTTTTACGCCCCACGCCGGGAAGCGCTTCCAGCGCCGCCCGATCCTCCGGCACTTCGCCATTATGCTTGTCCAGTAAAATACGGCAGGTCTTAATCACGTTTTCCGCTTTACTGTTAAATAAACCGATGGTTTTGATATAGGATTTCACGCCTTCTACGCCCAGTTCCAGCATCGCGGCTGGCGTATTGGCGACCGGGTAAAGTTTGGCGGTAGCCTTGTTCACGCTGACGTCGGTTGCTTGCGCGGAAAGCAACACGGCAATCAGCAACTCAAACGGCGACGTGAAATTGAGTTCCGTTGTGGGGTGCGGATTGTTGTCGCGCAGGCGCGTCAGAATTTCCAGCCTTTTTGCTTTGTTCATCAGACTTTCCCTGTTTCACCTGCCGGAACAGCGGAAGGCACGGTTTCGGCGCGGCGTTTCTTCATTTTTTCATCAATAAGATATTTTACCGCCAGCATGAGCCCCAGGCCGATAAACGCGCCTGGCGGCAGCATCGCCAGCAGGAAAGGCGAGTCGGTGTGAAATATCTCGACCCGTAATACTTTTGCCCAGCCTCCCAGCAGGCTATCCGCGCCATCGAAAAGCGTACCATTCCCGAGGATCTCGCGCAGCGAACCCAGCACGAACATCGCGCCTGTCGCGCCCATGCCGATGGAAAAACCGTCCAACGCGGAAAGCCACGGTCCTTTTTTCGCGGCAAATGCTTCGGCGCGACCAACAACAATGCAGTTCGTTACAATCAGCGGAATAAAAATCCCTAAAGATTGATACAAACCGAACGCATACGCATTGATCAGCATCTGTACTGCGCTTACCACCGAGGCAATGATCATAACGTAAATCGGGATACGGATTTCTGCCGGCGTCCAGCGACGTAGTGCGGACACCGTAAGGTTGGTCAGCGTTAATACCAGCGTTGTGGCCAGACCCAGCCCCAGAGCGTTGGTTGCCGTAGACGTCACCGCCAGTAAAGGGCACAGGCCAAGTAGCTGCACCAGAGCAGAGTTATTTTTCCATAACCCCTGAACAACAATGTCTTTTATTTCGCTCATGGCTATTCTCCACAGGCGGTTAAATGGGGGAGCTGAGCGGGCAGTGATTCGGCGTACAGCCCGGCGCGTTTAACCGCATTCACTACGGCGCGCGGCGTTATTGTCGCCCCGGTAAATTGATCAAAATCACCGCCATCTTTTTTCACCGCCCAGTGCGTATCATTTTCACCGCTGATGGTTTTACCGCTAAAGTGGGTAATCCAGTCAGACAAACGGCGCTCAATTTTATCACCTAACCCTGGCGTCTCATGATGTTCCGTCACACGCGTTCCCAGGACGGTACCGTTGAAATCTGCGCCAACAATAAGCTGGATAGCGCCGGAATAGCCATCTGGCGCGGTGGCCTCAATGATGGCCGCTACGGGTTTATCATCCTTGCGAGCGATAAAAACACGGTGTGTGCCTTTGCCGAGGGCGGGCGCATCGACCAGATAACAGCTCTCTTGCAGATTATTATTGTAACGATCTGGCGGCAATACCTGATCGAACAGGGCATGTTGTTGTTGTAGCGCTTGTTCGTGGATGGTTGATTTTGTCATCTGATTAATCACCGCGGTCAATCCCGTAGAGCCTGCGGCAAAAAGCGCCAGCGTAATACCGTGTTTACGAATCGTTTTCAGCATGGTTTATCCTTTGCGATGTCCATAGACGCGGGGGCGCGTGTAGTAGTCGATCAGAGGAACCGTGATATTCGCCAACAGGACAGCAAAAGCAACGCCGTCCGGATAGCCGCCGAAGCTACGAATCAGCCACACTAATACCCCAGCCAGCGCGCCGAAAATTAAACGTCCACGGTTGGTCGTGGAGGCGGTAACCGGATCCGTCAAGATAAAAAATGCGCCCAGCATGGTGGCGCCTGACAGCAGATGAAGCTGCGGCGAGGCCAGCGTAGCGGGCGAGAAAAGCCAACCTAACGCGGCGCATAGCGCCAGCGTCAGTAGAAAACTGACCGGGATATGCCAGCGGATAGCTTTTTGCCACAGCAGGAATACGCCGCCGACAAGCCAGGCGAGGTTAATCCACTGCCAGCCCACGCCAGCCAGCGCGCCGCTGTATATCGGGTACTGCATGATTTGCTCAACGGAGTGCCCGGCGCGCAAGGACGTTTTAAACGTATCCAGCGGCGTCGCCTGGCTGATACCGTCAATACCAATACGTAGCAGTGTCATATCGCCGCCGCTGGCGGTATGCCCGGTAAAAATCATCCGCAACGTGTCCAGCATATCGGGCGTTGTTGCGGCTATTTCATAAGGCGGCAACCAGCTTGTCATTTGCACCGGAAAGGAAATTAATAGCACCACGTAGCCGATCATGGCCGGATTAAAGGGGTTTTGTCCCAGCCCGCCATATAACTGTTTAGCGATAATAATGGCGAATCCGGTTCCCAGCACGACCATCCACCAGGGCGCAAGCGGAGGGATGCTGACCGCCAGCAAAAGCCCCGTCAATAACGCGGAATAATCCTGCAGGTGACTGGCGACCGATTGTTTGCGCAGTCTAAGGACAATGGCTTCTGCGACGAGCGCCGTGATGGCAGCCAGAACGATCTGGAAAAGCGTTCCCCAACCAAAAAACCACGTCTGCGCGGCAATCCCCGGCAGAGCGGCGATTAATACCAGCAACATGATTCGCGATGTCTGGCGCTGGTTATGGGTATAAGGCGAGCTTGCGATTCTGAATACCATTTAGTCCTCGTTAACAACCTGCTGCTGTGCTGCTTTTTTTGCCTGAACGCGGGCGATCGCCGCAGCAACCGCGGCTTTACGCGGGTCGGCCGGTTCGACAGGTTCGCTTCCGGCCTGCTGCTCCTGCTTGCGGGCTTTGGCGCGGGCGATAGCCGCCTCCACCGCGGCTTTGCGCGGATCGACCGGTTCGCTTCCGGCCTGCTGCTCCTGCTTGCGGGCTTTGGCGCGGGCGATGGCCGCTTCCACCGCAGCTTTACGCGGATCGACCGGTTCGGCAGGTTCGCTTCCGGTCTGCTGCTCCTGCTTGCGGGCTTTGGCGCGGGCGATAGCCGCTTCCACTGCAGCTTTACGCGGATCGGCCGGTTCGCTTCCGGCCTGCTGCTCCTGCTTACGGGCTTTGGCGCGGGCGATGGCTGCCTCCACTGCAGCTTTACGCGGGTCGTCGCCGGGTATCGCGCTGTCAGCCATCGGATGAGCGGCTTGTTTAGCGCGCGCTTGCGCTTTACGCGCTTCACGGGCCGCGATGACGGCGCTATTGTCTGGCAGACTACCCGCCTGAATAACCACCGGTTGCGTGGCCTGCGCCTGTTTCTCTTTTACCCGCGCCAGCGCAGCGGCAATGGCATCCTGATCTTTTGCCGCTGGTTGTACCGCTGCGCTCTTGTGACGTGCAAGGCGGGCGGCTTTTTCGCGCTCCAGTCTTGCCTGACGAGCCTCAAAACGTGCTTTGGCTTCGGCGGCGCGTTTTTCTTCAAGCCTGATCGCATTAATCTCCGCTTTTTCCTGACGGAAATATTGGACGAGCGGAATATTACTCGGGCAGACCCAGGCGCAGGCGCCGCATTCTATACAATCAGCAATATGGTGAGCGGTAGCCTTGTCATGCTGCTGCCCTTTGCTGAACCAATAAAGCTGCTGCGGTAAAAGGTCGGCAGGGCAAGCGTCAGCGCAAGCGCTGCAACGAATACAGCTTTTCTCTTCCTGAGGCGCTCCCATTTCAGTCACGGATGGAGCCAGCAGGCAGTTGGTGATTTTTACGACCGGTACGTCAAGCCAGGGAAGGGTGAATCCCATCAACGGGCCGCCCATGATGACCATCTGGTCAGCGGAAGGGCAGAACCCGGCATCGTTAAGCAAATGACGAACGGGAGTGCCGAGCCGCGCCCAGACGTTACCCGGACGGCTTACCGCTTCACCCGTTAAGGTGACGACGCGTTCTGTGATCGGTTCGCCGTCAACCACGGCGCGTTTAACGGCATAAGCCGTACCGACGTTTTGCATCAGCACGCCAATATCAGAGGATCGCCCGCCGTGGGGAACCTGTTTTCCCGTCAGTATTTGGGTGAGCTGTTTTGCGCCGCCGGAAGGGTATTTGGTTGGGATAACACGTAACGAAATGTCGTGAGCGTCAGCCAGTACGGCACGCAGCATGGAAATAGCCTGCGGTTTGTTATCTTCAATGCCGATTAAAACCTCACGCGGTTGCAGAATATGCGCCAGGATGCGAATACCTTCCACAATCTGCGCGGCGCAGTCCTGCATCAGACGATCGTCCGCCGTAATGTAAGGTTCGCACTCTGCGGCATTGATAATAAGCGTAGTGATTTTATCGCCGCCGCCCTGCAATTTAACGCCGGTGGGAAACCCTGCGCCGCCAAGCCCGGCAACGCCATACTGATGAATGCGTTCAATGAGCGCTTCACGGCTGTGGGCGCGGTAATCAGACCAGCCCTCGCGTTCAATCCAGCGGTCCTCGCCGTCGGCATCAATGATGACGCTTAACTCCGCCAGCGCCGAAGGATGTGCCGTCGAGTGGGGGGCAATAGCGATAACCGTCCCGGAGGTGGGCGCGTGTACCGGCAGCATTCTCCCACGTCCACGGGTAAGCGCCTGGCCGCGTAGCACGCGATCGCCGACGCTAACGCACAGCTCGCCCTCAGCGCCAATGTGCTGTTTTAAAGGGATAACAAAGCGCGGCGCTAAAGGCACCTGGCGCAGCGGCGTGCCGTTTGACTGGGTCTTCATTTCGGGCGGATGAATACCACCGTCGAAATCCCAGATTTTATCTTTTCTGAAAGCGGAAAATAGTTTAAGCATGTTGTTCCACGGGAATGATGCGAACGGGAATGGTGTTCAAATCCCATTTCCAACTGTCGGGCGTCTCATTCACCGGACGTAATTCGATGCAGTGCGTCGGACACGGATCGACACACAGATTACAGCCAGTACAGAGATCGCTCATGACCGTGTGCATGGCGCGCGTTGCGCCAACGATGGCGTCAACCGGGCAGGCCTGAATGCATTTTGTGCAGCCAATGCAGTTATTTTCATCAATAACTGCCAGCATACGTACTGGCGCGGCCTGCTGTTCTTCACCATCGCATGGCTGCGGCTCTACGTTTAGCAGCTCTGCCATTTTCAGCATGACGGCTTCGCCGCCGGGCGCGCAACGATTGATTTTCTCGCCCTGGAGACCCACGGCTTCGGCGTAGGGGCGACAGCCGGGATAGCCGCACTGACCACACTGGCTCTGCGGCAAAATCGCATCGATTTTTTCAACAACCGGATCATCTTCAACCGCGAATCGGCGGGAGGCATAACCCAGAATGGCGCCGAACACCAGGCCCAGAAGGGTCAGGGCGCCAACGGCAATCCAGATAGTATTCATTACAACTTCACCAAACCACTAAAGCCCATAAAGGCCAAAGACATTAATCCTGCGGTAATCAATGCTATCGCGTTACCACGAAAAGGGGCGGGCACATCCGCCACGGCAAGGCGTTCGCGGATGGCGGCAAACAGAACCATCACTAATGAAAAACCGACGGCGGCGGAAAATCCGTACAGCGCCGACTGAAGAAAGTGATGACCGAGATTAATATTCAGTAACGCTACGCCCAGAACCGCACAGTTAGTGGTAATCAGTGGTAAGAAGATGCCTAACAAGCGGTATAACGCCGGGCTGGTTTTCCGTACAACCATTTCGGTAAATTGCACGACCACAGCAATGACGAGGATAAAGGCCAGCGTCCGCAGATAAATCAGATCCAGCGGAATAAGTATCCAGGTGTCGATAAGCCAGGCGCATATCGACGCCAGCGTCATGACAAAGGTCGTCGCGAGGCCCATCCCCATGGCGGTTTCCAGTTTTTTGGATACGCCCATAAAGGGACAAAGGCCCAGGAATTTGACCAGTACAAAGTTATTGACCAGTACAGTTCCGACAAAGAGCAGCAGGTAATCAGTCATGTTTCGGCCTGAAATAAAAAAGCCGCCTATTATCTGTCAAACTACCACAGGCGACAACAGGTTAACTGTAGGGTTATTACGGATTAACAAACGTTGTTTTGACGCGCGCTGAACGTTTGAGATAAGGCACAATGAGCGCCGTCGCCAACAGTGGGAAGAGTAACTGACGCACGGCAAAGGCATCTGAGACGGGCGAAAAGGCAAATGCTTTAACCGCCAGTAACACCGACACCAGCAGCCAGATAATGTAATGCTTCGGCACGCAGCGTCTGCGTTTGAAGAATGCGATTGTCAACCACAGGGTATAGTACCACATGGCGATAGCGGTAATAAATGAAATGCCCCATAGCAGTAAATTACCGGTTTCCTGTCCGCTAAGCGTCTTGAACGTTTGCGGTGTGGCAAGCGCCATAACGTAGAGTAATAACGCCAGCGAGGCGCTCAACAACGCGACTAACAGCCAGGCTAACGGGCCAAGAAGCCAGCCTCCAATTCGTTGTGGCGGTGTTGTAGTCATATCTTCTCCGGGGTTACGCGCATTAACGGTCATGCCGCTCATTTTGGGGCAAATATTATAAGGTTTTTGATGTTAAACGCTACTTTCTTTATTGCACATAGCGCCAGACGGATTGCGGAACCTGACCTACATCAAACAGGCGTCCTCCGGAAACCAGTTCGGCACGGCGGTGATCTGCAGCGCGATACATATTAACAATATCCATGTCATCAGTAAGGGTATAGTTAAGGTGGTCGAACAGTTTTTCCAGACTTTCGAGCGAACTAATTTTGCGGAATTTTAATAGATAATCCTGAACAGTCATATAAAGTTGATCCATATTAAATATAATGCCAACGGAGTAGTCACTGATAAAAAATAAACAAAACCGCACCAGTGAGAGGTCAGGGGTGCAGGTAAAAAGGGAATATTCTTACCGGTAAAGAGTCAGGCGCCACATGGCGCCTGGGGCGAAAGGTTAACGCGCTTTCCTACAACAGGCAATAAACGTCAGACCAGATAGGACATATTTCGTTTTTTTTTGCCGGTTTTTGACTTTTCTTTGCACCCCCCGGGGCGCCGCTTACCGTACCACGCGAAAATGCCTTTACATTATCTGACGCTTACTTCTTCTGAACGGAAGCCGTGGGCTCTGGTGGTTGGTAATTGTCAATATGGTTGGCAATACCTAAAAGAATGACTGAGATAACGAGAACTATCCACCCAGTTAATTCAATAAGACGATTCATTATTGACGACATTTGCTTTGATTTATCCATAAACACAGGGGGTAAATGTTACTTTCCTGGCGAACGGTCGGCAAGAGGGAGGGAAACGTTTTCAGCCTCTGTTCTGTAACAAGTTAATCATTTGATGCTACGTTGATGGTCAGGACGCTATTGCGGCTAGTCGCACGATGGTGTGGAATAGCGATATCTAAAACCGGAGGCAGTGAGATGAATGACAAAATCCGCGTTGGGTTAATCGGTTATGGCTACGCCAGTAAAACCTTTCATGCGCCCTTAATTATGGGAACGCCAGGGCTAGAGCTTGCGGCGGTATCCAGCAGCGATGAAACAAAAGTGAAAGCAGACTGGCCGGCGGTCTCCGTGGTCTCTGAGCCCCGACACTTATTTAACGATCCGCATATCGACCTGATCGTGATTCCGACGCCCAACGATACCCATTTCCCGCTGGCGAAAGCTGCGCTGGAAGCCGGTAAGCATGTGGTGGTTGATAAACCCTTTACCGTGACACTGTCACAGGCGCGAGAATTGGATGCGCTTGCGCGGAGTACTGGCCGGGTACTTTCCGTCTTCCACAACCGACGTTGGGACAGCGATTTTTTGACGCTGAAAGCCTTGCTGGCGGATGGCGTGCTCGGCGAGGTGTCCTTGTTTGAATCCCACTTTGATCGCTTCCGTCCCCAGGTGCGCGACCGCTGGCGCGAGCAAGGCGGGCCGGGAAGTGGTATCTGGTACGATCTGGCGCCGCACTTGTTGGATCAGGCCATTCAACTTTTTGGCCTGCCGGTCAGCATGACGGTGGATTTAGCGCAGCTGCGTCCGGGCGCGCAATCTACAGATTATTTCCACGCGATTTTATCCTACCCCCAGCGCCGCGTGATTTTGCACGGTACGATGCTGGCCGCGGCGGAATCCGCGCGATACATCGTTCATGGTTCGCGCGGTAGCTATGTTAAATATGGCCTCGATCCCCAGGAAGAACGGTTAAAAAACGGCGAGCGTTTACCGCAGGAAGACTGGGGATACGACATGCGTGACGGCGTATTGACCCTGGTTGAGGGAGAGACGCGCAAAGAAGAGAACTGGCTTACGTTGCCGGGTAACTATCCGGCATATTATGCCGCCATCCGCGATGCGTTAAACGGTAACGGTGAAAATCCCGTGCCGGCAAGTCAGGCGATTCAAATTATGGAGTTGATTGAACTGGGCATGGAATCGGCAAAACATCGCGCGACGCTGTGTCTTGCCTGAGATGTCGCATTTCTCCGCCTGGGATAGCATTAAACCGCAGGCGGAGAGAGGGCGTTAGCATCAATAAAGCAATTTTACGCCGCGGCCACTTTTTCGCGCAGCGCACGTTTTTCGCCATCGCTCAGAAAGGCGATTTCCAGACCGTTAATCTGCGCCTGGCGAATCTGTTCGCGGCTCAATCCTGCCGCTGGCGCGGCGACGTGATATTCATGGATAATATCTACGCCCTGAACAGCCGGATCGTCCGTATTAAGACTGGCGAGAACGCCATGCTCAAGGAAGGTTTTGAGCGGATGATCTGCCAGCGATGCGACGGTACTGGTCTGAATATTCGAGGTCAGACAGGATTCAATACCGATACGCTGCTGTGCAAGAAAATCCATTAACGCGCGATCTTCGACAGCTTTTACGCCATGTCCGATACGTTCGGCCCCCAGTTCGCGAATCGCCTGCCAGATACTTTCCGGCCCTGCGGCTTCGCCTGCGTGAACGGTAATATGCCAGCCCGCATCGCGCGCCCGATTAAAGTGTGACAAAAACAGACTGCCGGGAAAGCCCAGCTCATCACCGGCTAAATCCAGCGCGGTGATTTTCTCTCTGTGCGCCAGCAGCGCATCAAGCTCCTGTAAACATGCCGCCTCGCCGAAGGTACGGCTCATAATGCCAATGAGTCGCGCCTCGACGCCAAACGTGTTACAGCCGTCGCGTACGCCGTCGATAACGGCTTCAACCACGCCTGCGATCGGTAACTGATGCGCCATCGCCATATAGCCGGGCGAAAAGCGAAGCTCGACGTAATGCAGGCCGTTACGTGCGGCATCTTCAATATTTTCAAAGGCCACACGGCGGCAGGCGTCAAGCGATGCCAGGACTTTTACCCCCCAATCGAGCTTCGTGAGAAAGCTCACTAAATCGGGTTCGGTTGAGGTGACCTGGACATGCGGAATCAGCGTTTCCAGCGTTTGGGCGGGAAGGGCGATGTTGAACTGCCGACCAAGATCCAGAATTGTTTGGGCGCGAATGTTGCCATCAAGGTGGCGGTGGATGTCAGTCAAAGGAAGCGTAATATCAATCATGGGCGCACTCAATTTTTAATAAAAGTGCGCACCATTATACTACAGATTGATAATCCTCTGGAAATTTTGCAAAAACGGAGTCATTACGTTGCAACTTCGCGAGAGCGCGGGAGAAATTTTGTATCATTCTCTTTAACGCGCCCCCAGTCAGCTCACGGGGGTTGTCTCTGTTATCGCATCTTAGGATAAAGGGTCAGCCCACCGCTTGTAGACAGTATCAGCGAACGGTGCGGATAGCGTTAATCAATCCGTTGACGCCTTTTTCAAGTTTCAGTCGAGGGCATCCGGCATTCAGACGCACAAATCCCCGGCCTTCGGCGCCATAGGTATCGCCGGGCATAATGGCGACTTTCTCCTGATGAATGAGCGTGTGCTGTAATTTTTGATCGTCAATGCCGAGTGGACGGAGATCAATCCAGGCCAGATAGGTCGATGGCGGCGCTTGCCAGTTCAACGTCGGAAAGGCGCCATTCAGCGCCTGCTCAATATAGCGCATATTAGCCGCCAGCGAGGCGCGTAACGCATCCAGCCACGTCGCGCCGTGCTGATACGCGGCAATATGCGCCGTGAGCGAGAGCACCGCTGGCGAAGAGAGGCCGTCGCGCCCTTTTAAGGCGGCCAGATAGCGTTCACGGCTTTCACTATTTTCAATGATTCCATAAGCGCCGGTTAATGCCGGAATGTTGAAGCTTTTCGAGCCGGAGGAGAGCAGCGCCCAGTCTCCGCGCGCGACATTGCTCCAGGGAATATGCGGCTGGTTTCCCCATACCATATCCATGTGAATTTCATCGGAAATCACCCGTACGCCATGGCGCTCGCACAGCGTTGACATCGTTTCCAGCTCGTCACGCGTCCACACTTTACCGGTGGGATTTTGCGGACTGCACAGCAGCAGGATTTTGCTTTCCGGACGCGCCAGCGCCGCCTCTAGTTTGGCCATATCGCAATACCAGGCGTTGCCTTCTTTCTCCAGCGGGACGGGAGTGACGATGCGATGGTTGCCTTCAATCGCCTTATAAAAAGCATCGTAAGCGGGGGTATGAACTACCACGCCATCGCCTTCGTCGGACCACTGGCGGATAAGCTCGGACGCCATATAGATAACGGAGGGGCCGTATACGAGGGAGTGGGCATCTATCGTGGTCTGATGGCGTGTCGCAAACCAGTGGGTAATCGCCCCTAAAAACGCCTCATTTTTCCAACGGCTATAGCCCAGCACACCGTGGGAAAGGCGCTGGTTTAGCGCCTCCAGGATACACGGCGCGGTGGCAAAATCCATATCCGAGATCGTAAAGGGGAGCAGATCGGCTTCGCCAAAACGATCGGCGACATAATCCCACTGCGTACACCATGTCCCGCGACGGTCAACTTCCTGTGAAAAATCGAACATATCTCTTCCTTATGCCTGAACGGTATTCATCAGACCAACCATTTCATCTTTTACCGACTGAACCTGCGGGCCGATAACCACCTGCAAATTATGCTGATTGAGCTGTACGACGCCTATCGCACGATTGTCCTTCAATGCCTGGACATCGACAAGCGACATATCTTTCACGGACAGACGTAGGCGGGTGATGCAGTTGTCCAGACTCACGATATTTTCCGTGCCGCCTAATGCCGCCAGGATAGCAGGCACGTTGTAGCCGGATTTTCCTGGCGCGCCAGCGATCGCTTTTTCAATGCTGGTGGCGATCTCCGCTTCGCGCCCCGGTGTTTTGAGGTTAAAGCGTGTAATGGCGAAGCGGAAAATGAGGTAGTAAACCGCAAACCAAATCGCCGCCACTACCGGAACCAGATACCATTTTGTTGACAGACCATGCAGGATGCCAAACACCACAAAATCAATAATATTGCCATCCGTATTGCCGATAGTGACGCCGAGAATAGCCATGATGGTAAAGCCCAGCCCGGTCAGCAGAGCATGAATAACGTACAGCACCGGCGCTACGAACAGGAACAGGAATTCCAGCGGCTCCGTTGTACCGCCGACAACGCAGGCGATTAAACCGGAAATCAATAATCCTTTAATTTTAGGGCGGTTTTCTGGACGGGCACAGTGGTACATTGCCAGCGCGGCGCCCGGCAACCCACCGAGAAACGCCGGCATTTTGCCTTGCGATAAGAAGCGAGTGGCGCTTTCAGAGAAGCCGTGCGTCGTTGGGCAACTGAGTTGGGCCTGGAAAATAGTCAATGCGCCGCTCACGGTATGCCCGCATACCTCTTGCGTACCGCCCGCCTCGGTGAAGCGAATCAGCGCTACCAGAATATGGTGCAGACCAAAAGGCAACAGCAGACGCTCGCCGGTGCCGAAAATCATCGGTCCAAAGTCGCCGGCGCTATTGATGATATGACCCAGTCCACTAATTCCCATCGCAAAAACCGGCCAGACGAGCGGGATAACCAGGCCGACAAGCCCCATCACAACGGCGGAAACGATAGGCACAAAACGCGTACCGCCGAAAAAAGCCAGCGCATCCGGCAAACGAATGGTATGAAACCGTTCATGCAGCATCCAGACAATAATACCAGCGATAACGGCGCCGAGGATGCCGGTATCGATAGAGGGGATGCCCAGAATATTTTGTACGTTATTGGCTTTCAGCACCGCCGCATCGGTGGTCGGCAGAATGCCTTTTGCCGTGAGCCAGAAGTTGACTGCAAGGTTCATGACCGCATAACCGACGAACCCGGCAAACGCGGCGACGCCTTTGTTTTCCCGCGCCAGACCAAGCGGAATCGCGATACAAAACATCACCGGCAGGAAGCTAAAGGCAAAAGAACCTACTTTACTCATCCAGGTGAAGATAGCCTGTAGCAAGGGATTACCCAGCACGGGGAGCAGGGTGATAACGTCGTGGCTACTGAGCGAGCTGCCGATACCGAGCATAATGCCGCAGAACGAGAGCAAGGCGACGGGCAACATAAACGTTTTGCCCAGTTGCTGGAAAAATTCCCATAGCGTTATTTTTGGCGTGGTTTTCGTCGTCATCTAACGACTCCTTGTTAATAAAGGCCGGTGTCAGGTTATGATGGCGAAAAGATAAAACGTTTTATCAAATTTTAGTGCGGCATTAATCACATTACTGACCGATAATAACGCGTATAAAGATAACGGATAGGTAAAACGTTTTATCTGTCAGATTCTGGAGCGATTTGTTGACATGGCTATCGCCAAAAAAATCACTATCCACGATGTTGCGCTGGCGGCTGGCGTGTCGGTGAGCACCGTTTCCTTAGTGCTGAGCGGCAAGGGGCGAATATCGGCCGCGACCGGCGAGCGCGTGAACGCGGCAATTGAACAACTGGGTTTTGTGCGTAACCGCCAGGCGTCCGCGCTGCGTGGCGGGCAAAGCGGCGTTATCGGTTTGATCGTGCGTGATTTATCGGCACCCTTTTATGCCGAATTGACCGCCGGGTTAACGGAAGCGCTGGAAGCGCAAGGCCGTATGGTTTTTCTCCTGCACGGGGGGAAAGATGGCGAACAGCTAAATCAGCGTTTTACCATGTTGCTCAATCAGGGCGTGGATGGCATGGTGATCGCCGGTGCGGCGGGCAGTAGCGAAGCGCTGAGAGCGCAGGCCGACGCACAAGGAATTCCGGTCGTGTTTGCGTCACGCGCCAGCTATCTTGATGATGCGGATACCGTTCGGCCTGACAACATGCAGGCGGCGCAGCTCCTGACGGAGTACCTTATTCGTCAGGGCCATCAGCGCATCGCCTGGCTGGGAGGACAAAGCGCATCTTTAACCCGCGCGGAGCGCGTGGGCGGCTATTGCGCGACGTTGTTAAAATACGGTCTACCGTTTCACAGCGAGTGGGTCGTGGAATGCGCTTCCAGTCAGAAACAGGCAGCAGAAAGCATTACCGCGCTGTTGCGATACAATCCGACCATTAGCGCTGTCGTTTGTTACAACGAAACCATTGCGATGGGGGCGTGGTTTGGCCTACTGAGAGCCGGACGACAGAGTGGCGAGAGCGGTGTCGATCGTTATTTCGAGCAGCAGGTGTCGCTGGCGGCGTTTGCTGATGTGGCGGAGAACGCCCTCGACGACCTGCCGATTATCTGGGCCAGTACGCCGGCGCGAGAAATAGGCTATACCCTGGCCGAACGAATATTGCAGCGTATTGCTCACGACGAGCACCATGTGCGGAGTCAAACGATAGCCGCTCGCCTGGTAACGCAAAAGTAGAGGCTGCGCGTCGTTCGGCGCAGACCGGGTGCAGCGTCGCGACACCCGGCAAGGCGATTATTGTTGAGGCAGCGCCGGAACGTCCGGAACGGAAAGCGCCGGCATCCCAAACAGGCCGACAAAGTCTTCCAACGGCATTTTTTGTCCGTTGAGCGTGATCTGGCCATTGGCGTACTGCAAACTGGAGGCGATAGTATTATCCTTCAGCGTTGTCAGTCGGAACATCTGACCCATTGCGGACAGCCCCTGCACCTGCTGTTTTGCCAGTTTTTCCGCATCATCCTGCTGATAGCCTTCCAGCTTTGCTATCTGCGTCATAAACTCGACCGCCATGTCCATTGGAATTGCCAGTTTCGCATCCAGCGATTTCACGGAGCGGTCGACTTCCTGCGCCAGCGTTTGCGGTTGTGCCGTTGTGGTTGCCGGATCTTTGAGGAACAGCGACAGATTCAGCGTGGTTTCCCCTTTGGCGTTTTTCCAGCTAAGCGGCGCCAGGGTCAGTACCGGATCGCCTTTTAACAGCACGGGGAGAGCGCTAAAGAACGCTTCAGTGACTTTTTGCTGATAAAGCTCAGGATTCTGCGCCACGTCCGGCTGATTCAACAGCGCCTGCGTTTGCGCATGATATTGCTGACTAAACTGGTGCCAGGCTTCGCCGTCGATTTGACCGACTTTCAGCGTTAATTTACCGCTGCCTAAATCCTGATTCTGCACTTTCAGGCTGTTAAGCGAGTAATCCAACTGGCTGTTAATGGTTTTTCCGTCGTTGACGAGATCGGACTTGCCGGCAATTTCCATCCCTTCCAGCACCGCCATCTCTTTACCCTCAATGGCGATGGACAGTTTATCCAGCGTTAACTTTTGGTCGCCCACACGTTCGCCAAAGCTTGCCAGTTTACTGGTACCGTCGGTTTTCAAATTATTAAAGGTGAGTTGGACCTTCTGATTATATTCGTTAACGGCATCGACAAGGCCGCTCTGCGCTTCGCCTGACAGCGAAACCACATTACCGTCTTTATCGGCGTTAAGCTGGAATTCGCCGCCGCTAAAGGCGACCTTTTCACCGGCATTCTCGTAGTTTAACGGCTTGAGAGAGATATCGGAGCGGGTATCGCCGCCATAACCAATGCGGGTATTGATAACAAAGGGCGCGTCGCCTTTCGCAATATCAAAGAGGGGTTTTGCCGCATCGTTATTCACCAGGGTGGTTTTTACCGACGCCATAGAAGGGATCAGATTGAGCGTTTTGAGCTGGGCGAGCGGGAAGGGGCCATGTGAAACGGACTCGTCCAGCACAATGCTTTGCCCAGGCTTCAACCAGGTATTGTCTGCGCCGGCAACCGGTTTGACAACCAGTTGCAGATGGCTACTGAACACGCCACGCTGGTAGTTTTGATAACTTAATTCGACACCGGCCTCCGGCGCAGTACGCTTGAGCTGTTCATTGGCCTGAGTCACCATTTCTGAAAGATGGTTCTCCAGCTTTTTCCCCGTATACCAGGCGCCGCCTGTCCAGACGATGCCAAGTGCAATCACTACACCTGCAGCTACCAGTGTTTTTTTCATATCAATTGTCCATAAAAATGAAACCAGGCGGATTAAACCGCCTGGAGGAGTTTTACGTCTGTTATAAGCTTAGCAAGAGTTGTTAAAAAATTCAGTACGTTGCTACAGCTTGTTATAAACACGCGCTAAACGGCCTGTGCCGCTGGCGTTAACCGGAGACTCATCCGCGCCGATAAAGGCAGATTCACCCGGCTTCAGTACCAGACGCTGTTCATCTTTACGTAACACCGCCTCACCCTCAACGCAGAACAGAATCGCGGCGCTGTGTTGGCCGATGCTCGTCTCCTGAAGCGCCAGGTCGTGCAGTGAAAAAGCAAAATCGTCAACCGGAATTGGGAAGTCCAGCTCCGCGCCGCTTTTTACCGGGGCAGTCAGCAACTCGCTGGCAGGCTTAGGTTCGAACTTCACGTTCGCGACCAGCTCAGGGATGTCGATATATTTTGGCGTAAGGCCAGCGCGCAGAACGTTATCGGAGTTCGCCATGACTTCCAGCGCAATGCCCTGCAGATAAGCGTGAGGCGTTTCGGCAAACAGGAACATCGCTTCGCCGGGATTCAGTTTGACCACATTCAGCAACAAAGGAGAGAAAAGCCCGCTGTCGTCAGGATAATACTCTGAAATCACGCGGATCGTTTGCCACGGTTCGCCTTGCTGGCTGTTAAGCGCCGCTTTGAGTACGGCTAACGCGCGGGATTTTTCTTCGCCTTGCATATTCAACAGGCTGGCGAAAAGCTGGCTCAGACGTTCAGCGTTTGGCGCCTGCAAAAAGTGGGCGATAGCGGAATGCGCGCCGGCGACAGGTTGCAGTAAAGAGACAATGTCAGAAAATTCGCGGAACGCGTTCATCGCCAGGAAAGGCGTCAGGGCAAAAACCAGCTCTGGTTTATGGTTAGGATCTTTATAGTTCCGCTCTGCGGCATCCATGGGGATACCCGCCGCATTTTCTTTCGCGAAACCGATTTCGGAGTTGCGTTTATTCGGGTGTACCTGAATAGAGAGCGGCTGCGCGGCGCACAGTACTTTAAACAGAAACGGCAGTTCGCCGAAACGGTTGGCTACCGCTTCGCCCAGCATGGCGGTTTTATTCTTTTCGATGGCGTCACGCAGGGAGACGGTTTCGCCGTTGGCGGTGGTGATTCGCGAGCTGCTTTTGGGATGCGCGCCCATCCAGAGTTCAGCCATTGGCTGCTGCTGCGGATTGGCGATGCCATAAAGTTCCGTTAACGCAGTTTTACTTCCCCAGGCATAGTTTTGCACTGAGTTAATGAGTTTTTGCATTATCAAGCCCTGTTTCAATGTGGAGATTAATGGGAGGTATTAAACCAAGAAACCCGCATGAAGTAACCTCCGGGCGTAAAAAGTCGTACTTGTCTCAGTTTTTGTTAAAAAATTGTGTAGGATAGTGTTACTCGCTTTGAGTCGGGCAATGGAACACCTGCCCAGAGAATAACCATACCGAGCGGTAAGTGAGAGCACAATGTCAAACAAACCCTTCTTTTATCAAGACCCTTTTCCCCTCAAAAAGGACGATACCGAGTACTACTTGTTGACCAGCGAACATGTTTCCGTCGCCGAATTTGAAGGACAAGAGATCCTGAAAGTCGCGCCGGAAGCGCTCACGCTGTTGGCGCGTCAGGCCTTCCACGATGCGTCTTTTATGCTACGTCCCGCGCATCAGCAGCAGGTGGCGGATATTCTGCGCGATCCGCAGGCCAGTGAAAACGACAAATATGTCGCGCTGCAATTCCTGCGAAACTCCGATATCGCGGCCAAGGGCGTGTTGCCCACCTGCCAGGATACCGGTACGGCCATTATTGTCGGCAAAAAAGGCCAACGCGTCTGGACTGGCGGAGGTGATGAAGCGGCGCTGGCTCGCGGCGTATATAACACCTATATCGAAGATAACCTGCGCTATTCGCAAAACGCGGCGCTGGATATGTACAAAGAGGTCAATACCGGTACTAACCTGCCGGCGCAGATCGATCTCTACAGCGTCGATGGCGATGAATATAAATTCCTCTGTATCGCTAAAGGCGGCGGATCGGCGAATAAAACCTACCTCTATCAGGAGACAAAAGCGCTTCTGACGCCGGGTAAGCTCAAAAATTATCTCGTTGATAAGATGCGTACGCTGGGCACCGCCGCCTGTCCGCCGTATCACATTGCGTTTGTCATTGGCGGCACCTCGGCGGAAGCGAACCTGAAGACCGTTAAGCTGGCCTCGGCAAAATACTATGATGCGCTACCGACCGAAGGCAATGAACACGGGCAGGCCTTCCGCGATATTGAGCTGGAAAAAGAATTGTTGCTTGAGGCGCAAAATCTTGGCTTGGGCGCGCAGTTCGGCGGCAAATATTTCGCTCACGATATTCGTGTCATCCGATTGCCGCGCCACGGGGCATCGTGTCCGGTAGGTATGGGCGTGTCCTGCTCCGCGGATCGAAATATTAAAGCGAAGATCAACCGGGAAGGGATCTGGATCGAGAAGCTGGAGCGCAATCCAGGTAAATATATTCCTGAGGCGCTGCGCCAGGCGGGAGAGGGCGAGGCGGTGCGCGTTGATCTTAACCGTCCCATGAGCGAGATACTGCAACAACTGTCGCAGTATCCGGTATCAACGCGCCTGTCGCTGAACGGCACGATTATTGTGGGCCGCGACATCGCGCACGCTAAACTGAAAGAACGGATGGACAGAGGCGAAGGTTTGCCGCAGTACATCAAAGATCATCCTATCTATTATGCGGGGCCGGCAAAAACGCCGGAAGGGTACGCCTCCGGGTCGCTTGGGCCGACTACCGCAGGACGGATGGACTCTTATGTTGATCAGCTCCAGTCGCAGGGCGGCAGTATGATCATGCTGGCGAAAGGCAACCGCAGCCAGCAGGTGACCGATGCCTGTAAGAAACATGGCGGCTTCTACCTGGGCAGTATCGGCGGCCCGGCAGCCGTTCTGGCGCAGGGCAGTATCAAGCGCCTGGAGTGCGTGGAATATCCTGAACTGGGTATGGAGGCTATCTGGAAAATTGAAGTGGAGGATTTTCCGGCCTTTATTCTGGTGGATGATAAAGGTAACGATTTCTTCCAGCAGATTCAGTCATCGCAGTGCGCGCGCTGCGTTAAGTAATGTCGCCGCCCTGCGGGGCGGTAACATGATTCGCTATTTTGCCGGAGAACGGCGCAAGCGCCTTATCCGGTCTACACCGTTGTGTTGTTATCGTTAATACTCATAAGACCGCAAACATGTGAGCAATGTCGACACATGATCTCATCAACTTGAGTAAGGAGCAGGTAATGGTAACGGTACGCCGCGAGAAAGATTCAATGGGCGCGATTGAAGTCCCGGCAGATAAACTGTGGGGGGCGCAGACTCAACGTTCGCTGGAGCATTTTCGGATTTCCACGGAGAAAATGCCCGTCTCGCTCATTCACGCTCTGGCGTTGACCAAGCGCGCTGCTGCGAAGGTCAACCAGGACTTAGGGTTGTTGGCGGCGGAAAAAGCCAGCGCGATTATCCAGGCGGCTGATGAAGTGCTGGCGGGGAAACATACTGATGAGTTTCCGCTGGCGATTTGGCAAACCGGGTCCGGTACGCAAAGCAACATGAATATGAATGAGGTGTTAGCGAACCGCGCCAGTGAAATTTTGGGCGGCGTTCGCGGTATGGAACGCAAGGTGCATCCCAATGATGACGTCAATAAGAGTCAAAGCTCAAACGATGTGTTCCCAACCGCCATGCACGTGGCGGCGTTACTGGCGTTACGCGAACACCTCATCCCGCAATTATCTGCATTAACGGATACGCTTCGCGATAAATCCCACGCTTTCGCCGATATTGTCAAAATTGGCCGTACTCACCTGCAGGACGCGACGCCGCTCACCTTAGGCCAGGAGATTTCCGGTTGGGTAGCCATGCTGGAACATAACCTCAGGCACATTGAGCACAGTTTACCGCACGTCGCGGAACTGGCGCTCGGCGGAACCGCAGTAGGGACAGGGCTTAATACCCACCCGGAATATGCCCGGCGCGTGGCCGAGGAACTGGCGACGATTACCGCGGCGCCGTTTGTTACCGCCCCGAATAAATTCGAAGCGCTGGCGACCTGTGACGCGTTGGTACAGGCGCATGGCGCATTAAAAGGGCTGGCGGCCTCGCTGATGAAAATCGCCAACGATGTTCGCTGGCTGGCGTCCGGCCCGCGCTGTGGCATTGGCGAGATTGCTATCCCGGAGAATGAGCCAGGCAGTTCCATTATGCCTGGTAAAGTGAATCCGACCCAGTGTGAAGCGGTAACGATGCTATGTTGCCAGGTGATGGGTAACGATGTGGCCATCAATATGGGGGGCGCATCGGGCAACTTTGAGCTCAACGTCTATCGTCCGATGGTTATTCATAATTTTCTGCAAACGGTGCGCCTGCTGGCCGATGGCATGGCGAGTTTCAATCAACACTGTGCGTCAGGAATCGAGCCAAACCGCGAGCGTATTACGCAGTTGCTGAATGAGTCGCTGATGCTGGTCACTGCGCTCAATACGCACATCGGTTACGATAAAGCGGCGGAGATTGCGAAGAAGGCGCATAAAGAAGGGCTGACGCTCAAAGCCTCAGCCGTGGCATTAGGATACCTTAGCGACGAGGAGTTCGACGCCTGGGTACGTCCGGAGTTGATGGTTGGCAGTATGACGCCGGGACGTTAATCCGCCACATACAGGTGCAGTCGCGGAATAATCAGTCGCAGCGGCTGCGCCTGTGGTTTAAAACGGTGCTGAATATTATCGGCGTCATAGTTTTCCAGCCCGCCAATATCCGGCACGCCAGCGCCGTTGTCCGTGTTGATTAATGCGATAATCGGCGTGGGGCAGGCGTGTTGCACCTGTTTCTGCTGGCCTTTATACCAGATGCGGGCGATCGGCTGTACTTTAACCGGACGCTTAATCTTGAGTCGGGCCTGCTGCGGTAAGGCAGCGATATCCTGATATTCCCGTTCCAGCTTGAATTGCCATTGTTCGCGCGTCCACGGCGGGACGCTGCGCGGCGACGCGAGGCTTTTTTTCAACTGGCTCAGAACCTCATCCCGGCTTAAATTTTTAATAATATGTTTATTTGCCCAGCCGAAACGTATGGTAGCGGGGTTATTGATAAGCGTCAGCGTGCGGTAAGCGTTCAGCGTAATTAAGCCGGGTAGATGCCGATGCACCCACTCAAAACGTGCCGCTGAGGGAAGACCGGACTCTACCGTAACCATCTGCTCGAAGGTGGTTTTCAACTGGTTAATGCGCTGTACCTGATTTTCCAGATCTAACTGTGTCGCATTATCCACTTGATAGCATAAGACGCCAGGCAGGCGGACGGCGGCTTTACTGCTGCGGTTTTCGGACTGCTGTTGAATAAACAAATGGCGATAGTGACGTAGCGCCAGCGTTTCGGCCTCTTTCCCCAGATGTTGCGTTACCTCGATAGTATCCAGCGGCGCATGTTCCGCCTCTTTGGTCACCTGCGGCAGTGAAAAGACACGGGCGATAAGTAGCGAATGCTGCTGTAGATTATCCGTCAGCGCCGCCAGGTGTTGTTCTATCTGGCGAAAAGTGCCATTCAGGCGTTCAACGAGATCGTAGCGGGACATGGTATTACTCACTTTAGTTACAACATACTATATGTATAGCACAGTTCCCGCCGCTCAACCAGCGTGCAAAATACGTCAGGCAGCGGTCATGTCGGGCATCGCGTGCCAGACCGGCCAGTGAAAGCTAAATTTTGCGCCGCCCAGTTCGCTCTCGTCACAGACGACGTTACCGCCCATCGCCAGGGCGATAGAGTGTACGATGGCGAGTCCAAGCCCGCAGCCGCCTGTCGCCCGGTCTCTACTGGGGTCGAGTCTGACAAAAGGTTCAAATATGCGCTCTCGGGCATCCGCTTCAATGCCGGGGCCGTCATCTTCGACTATCAGCGTTGCCTGACTGCCGTCGAGTAACAGGCTGACCTGAACGGTGGTACGACTGTAGCGCAACGCATTATTCAGCAGGTTATCCAGCACTCGCGACATTAACCGCATATCAAGCGCGCCATAATCGCCGATTACACATGTGACAAGGTTTACGGCGCGTTCCGGGGTCACGCTCTGCACATCCTGCAAATGCGCGAGCAACCAGGCGGGGAGGTCGGGTTCGGTCAACATCAGTTCATTTTGCGGTCGGTCAAGGCGCGCATAGGTGAGCAGTTCTTCAATCAGCGCTTCCAGTTGACCAATATCGCGATTGAGCGCCTGTGATTCCGGCGGTGCCAGATTTTCACTCATTTCAAGCCGATAGCGTAAACGTACCAGCGGCGTGCGAAGTTCGTGGGCGATACCGTCAATCAGCTGTTTTTTACTGGCGATCAGAGCATTAATATTATCCGCCATCTGGTTGAACGCGACGCCCAGACGTTCGAAACTGGAGCCATTATCGAAGTGCAGGCGTTCAGTCAAATGACCCTCGCCAAAGCGCTGCGCGGCGGATTCGAGCCTGAGCATTTCTTGCCAGTGCGGGCGCATCCAGATAAACACAGGAAAGGCGAGAGAAAAGGCAATGAGCGCCATTAAGGCGATATCCAGCAGTCGCATTTGATGCAGGAAATAGAGATAGGGAACCGGGCCAACCGCCAGGACGTAATGGCTGCGCGGGATACGCTGAATAAAGGTGTATTGATCGTCAAGCGCGACAATATCGCCTTCACGCAGTCGCTGCGTGGTGGCGGCATCAAGCTTATAGTGATTTAACGGTTCAACGCGTAAATCGAAAGAGAGGTTCAGGTCCATCTCTTTTAACGTTTTCCCCCATTCACGCGGCGGAATTTCCCGCAGTTCGCTGCGCATCAGATAGAGCGAACTTTTCATCAGATCGTCGAGCGATTGCCTGCCCGCGCGTTCGGCAGTGAATTTGTACACCAGTCCGACCAATAAGGTCATGACCAGAAAACAGACGAACAGCAAAAGGTAAAACTGCACAAACAGCTTTTTCATCAACGCCCACCGGATCTTAATACATTAGCTCTATCGCGCGCTGACGAAAAAGATTTCCCGTCAGCGCCGCTGGTGGGTTATAAAAGCAGGCTTTGCGTCAACTGACAACCTCATTGTCCGGCGTTAAGGTCCGGACTTTCGTGAACAATGCGTCCATCGACAAGCGTCAAAACAGCGCGAATGGTATCAATTCTGTCTTCCGGCATCGTCATAAATGGCTGATTGAGTACCGCCAGATCGGCCTGTTTTCCGACGCTAAGCTGGCCCCGGTGTTGTTCGGCAAAGGCGAGCCAGGCGGCATGACGTGTATATAACGCTAGCGCTTCCAGACGCGTGAGCCGCTCGCTGGCGGGTTTACGCACGGAACCGCCTGACGCTATACCGGTGATATGATATTCGATAGCGTGCCAGACACCGGCAATGCCAATACGCGTCGAATCGGTGCCGCCAGCTACCACAAGTCCTTTATCCAGCGCCAGTCGAACCGGCGGCGAATTGTCCGTCGCGCCGGGTGGATTGGCGTCACGGATGGCAAGCCCCTCAAAGTAAGGCCCCATTTGCACAGTGTATGCCAGGCCCAGCTTACGCATTCGCTCAAGCGTCTGTGGCGAACCGGTATTCAGATGCGCAATAGACCAGCGGAGAGGACGCAGATCGTACTGCTGCGCTACCTGCTCAAAAATCGTCAATATCGCGTCGGCGCTGTCATCGGTATAGGCGTGGATCTCAAGCGGTATTCCCCGTTTTGCCGCAAACGTCGCGACCTGGCGAAGCGCGGTTTTATCCTGCTCTGAGGAAGAAAATCCTGGGGCCATCCGCACGCCGTCATTCATTCCGGCCACCAGGCTTTCCCCCAGGCCAAGAAAAGCCAGTTGCCCGTCATCGGCACGCGCCGGGCGAAAGGCCATCAGGTTGCTGAACCACTGCGCTTCATGACCTTTCGCTTCCGGCTGTACCGGAATGCGATACCCCACGCGCAGCGGTAAATCCCCTTGGTTTCGCATTGCAAATAAAGGCTCATAAGCGGCGGCAGGCCCGGCAGAGGGGTCAATGATGCCGGTCACGCCGCGAGCGTTCATATCAGCGAAAAATTGTCGCAGACCGCCCTCGCGATCGGCGTTACTACTTATGCTGGCAAAAAGCTGGTTAAACGCGGCGATGTCACCAAATAATTTCCCCGTGGCGCTACCTTTTGTGTCGCGCTCTACGCGGATTCCCGCTAAATCAGGAGGAGGGGTGTCGTTAAGGCCAAGTACGTCTATACCGCGCTGATTCACTAACGCATAGTCGTAAAGATACTGAATATAAGCCGGATGATTGGGAAGGGCGTGGCTCAATTCGGCTACCGTCGGCGCCCGGTTTTCTGCAAATTGTGCCGGTATCCACGATCCCACTACGGCTACCCATTGATCGTGGGGACGACGGTTAGCGTCGGCGCGTAATTTATCCAGCGCGTCTTTAAGCGAAGGGCTGTCGTACCAGTAGGTTTCGAATGTCCAGGTTTGTCCGCCGCGAATGGCGTGGATGTGGGTATCGGTCAGGCCGGGTATCACGGTTTTACCCTGTAAATCGATGGTACGGGTATGGTCGCCGCGCCATTCATTTGTCGCCGTATCATCGCCAATCGCCACAATCCGCGAGCCGGAAATCGCCAGCGCCCTGGCCTGCGGCTGGGCATCATTCAGAGTGATGATATTACCGTTATGCAAAATAATATCCGCTGCCGGGCGGGCGGCGGTGGCTGCGCCTGTGGCCGTGAGCAGAAAGAGAAGCGCGGTTCTGGAAATCAGAGACGGGACGAGACTGATCATTAGCATGTTCCTTTTGTCGGGCGATAAGCAAACCATAGAGAGCGAACAAGAATTGTTCAATCTGTGCCCAGGGAACAGTGCGTTCTGTTTTTAGAACGGTGGTGATAGAAAAAGAAAAGCCCGCCGAAACGGCGGGCTTGAGAAGAATTAATGAATAATTAGAACTGGTAAACCATACCCAGCGCGACGATATCATCAGTGCTGATACCGGCATCTTTATAGAACTGGTCGTCATCATCCAGCAGGTTGATTTTATAATCAACATAGGTGGAGAAGTTTTTGTTGAAATAGTAGGTAGCACCTACATCAGCATATTTAACCAGGTCTTTATCATCGCCATTAACGTTGTTATAGGTTAGATCTTTACCTTTAGACATCAGGAAAGAAACCGCCGGGCGCAGACCGAAATCAAATTGATATTGGGCTGTAACTTCGAAGTTTTGCGTTTTGTTTGCTACGCCGCCAGCATAACCCGCGTCCGTTTTACCATAAGGCGTCATATTACGGGTTTCAGAATACATAGTCGCTAAATAGATGTTGTTGGCATCATATTTCAAACCAGCTGTCCAGGCATCCGCTTTGTCGCCGCCAGCAATAGTGCCGCCTGCATTGACTTGCTCATTAGTACGATCGGAAGTGGTATACGCAGCGCCTGCGCTGAAGCCCATGCCAATATCATAGGTAGTAGAAATACCGAAGCCATCACCGTTATCGTAACGAATATCGTCGCCATCATTACGGTTATTGGTACCGATATTTACATCGTCAGCGCTTTGGCTTTCATTTTTACCCTGATATTGCAACGCGAAGTTCAGACCGTCTACCAGACCGAAGAAATCAGTGTTACGGTAGGTGGCCACGCCGTTAGCACGACCGGTCATGTAGTTGTCAGCGTAAGTGTAGGAGTCGCCGCCGAACTCAGGCAGCATATCGGTCCAGCCTTCTACGTCGTACAGGACGCCGTAGTTACGACCATAGTCGAATGAGCCGTAGTCGCCGAATTTCAGGCCGGCGAATGCCAGACGAGTCCAGGAATTAGCGCCTTCGCCTTCGGTAGTGTTAGCCTGAACGTTATATTCCCACTGGCCGTAACCGGTCAGTTGGTCGTTAATCTGTGTTTCGCCTTTAAAGCCGACACGCATATAGGTCTGATCGCCATCTTTAGAAGAGTCATCAGAGAAATAGTGCAGGCCGTCTACTTTCCCGTAAAGGTCCAGTTTGTTGCCGTCTTTGTTATAAATTTCAGCGGCGTGTGCTGCGCCAGCAGCCAGCAGAGCCGGGATGACAAGTGCCAATACTTTTCTTTTCATTTTTTATCCTTAAAAACTTAACTTATTTGCAAAAGATTGAACTTCTACAGATTCGTTGAATCAAAGGCATCCTAATCTGAATAATATTATTTCAGCAAATGCTAACTTTTCTTATATGTTATTAATTAATACAAAAGTTACTGTCGGAAACGCATATATTTATGGTGAATATATTTTTTGTTATATATTCATGATTATGATTTGTTTGATTTCACAATTTGCGAAAAAAGACGGCAATATAGCGGCGGGCAGACATTCTGTTATCAATTTTGTGAACTGGCTTCGAGTTTTTTTAATTTAATTTTCTTGAGCGAAAAAGACGTAATGATGAACCACAACGCAGAGAAAACGGTAATAAAGGGGCTGTTCCGACTAATAAAAATAGCATCCATGTATACAATGTCTGTTTTTTGAACAGTGGCGGTGATGAGCATCGCCACTATGACTTGATAAAGGCAGGTAAAATCTGTCGGCTAACTTATCCCGTCGTTTCGTCCCAGGCATGAGGGGCAAAAAGATAGCCTTTATTGCGAATGGTCTTTATACGATAGGGCTCAGCAGCGCTATCCAGCAGTTTCTTACGCAGGCGGGAAATCGCCACATCCACGCTGCGATCCAGACCATCATAATTGACGCCGCGCAGCGTTTTTAGCAACGCGTCGCGATCCATAATTTGTCCGGCGTGTGTCGCCAGTTCCCAGAGCAATTCAAAATCGGCGGTGGAGAGCGATATGAAATCGCCGTTGAGCTGGACCGCCCGGTTTAGGGGATCGATGGTTAACGCGCCAAAACGCAGCGCTTTATGCGGCGTAAGCGCGCTCTCCTGAAGACTTTTTGCCTGTTGCGTTTGTTCGCTTTGCCGCAGGTGTAAGCGCAGACGCGCCAGCAAAACGGCCGGAGGCGTGGTTTTGAGGATGTAGTCGCAGGCGCCCATCTCCAGCGCCAGAATATGATTCATATCACTGTCCAGCGAGGTGAGCAGGACAATCGGGCCTTGCCAGCGGTGGCGTAAATCGCGGCATATCGTCATGCCATCTTTACCTGGAAGCATAATATCCAGTAAAACCAGATCGGGCTGAGTGGTGAGGATAAGATCCTCCGCCCGGTCACCACGCGGCTCAACAATGACATCAATATCATGTTTCGCCAGATAAGCGGCAATGAGAGAACCCACTTCAGCGTCGTCTTCAACAAATACAATGCGGTTCATATTATAAATGGAGAATAGAAAACGCCAACATACACCGCCTCTGTTTTCCCTTCCATAAATCTTTTCTAAACGAGAGCGGTTCCGTTATGCTACACGCTGTTGTTATTAGCATGTTAAGGCAAGGTAATGGGACTCGTGATTAAAGCTGCCCTGGGGGCGCTGGTCGTCGTATTGATTGGTCTGCTGTCAAAAACGAAAAATTATTATATCGCCGGATTAATTCCTTTGTTTCCAACGTTTGCGCTTATCGCGCACTATATTGTGGCCAGCGAGCGGGGCATCGACGCGATGCGTACCACCATCGTCTTTAGCATGTGGTCGATCATTCCTTATTTCATTTATCTTGCAACGCTATGGTATTTCAGCGGCGTGATGCGCCTGCCCGTCGCGCTTGGCGGTGCGGTGGTCTGCTGGGGGCTAAGCGCGTGGCTGCTGATTTTTTGCTGGATTAAATGGCATTAATATTGGCAAAGACCGTGGTTTCCCCATCGTAATACAGACGGATATTACGATGGGGAGGTTGTTAACCCACCAGCATCCACGTAGCCGGAACCGCCGCGACCAGCAATAAACCAATCAGCACGACTTCCTGACGATTTAATACATTGTCATGCTTGTGCGTCCGACGCGCATACAGGAAAACCAGTAATCCAGGCGCGTACAGTACGACGGACAGCAGCAGGTGCATAGGGCCCGACGCATATAATAACCATAAGCCATAAATACAGGCTCCGATACCGACCGCCCGATGGAGGGGACGCGTTGCAATCTTCAGCAGAAATGCGCCGACCAGAAAGTAGGGCACCAGAATCATTTCTGACGCAATCGTCAATAGCGTGTTGTAGTCTGAACCGGTAAGCCAGATCAGTACCAGACAGATTTGCACACAGATATTGGTGAGCCATAACGACGCAGAAGGCGCGCCTTGCGCATTTTGTCGCGCGAAGATGCCCGGGAAGGATTTATAGGCTGCCGCCAGAAACGGCACCTCCGCCGCCATGATAGTCCAGCTTAGATAAGCCCCGCAGACAGACACAATCAGTCCCGCCGCAATAATAATTTCTCCCCACGGCCCCATCATTTTTACCATCAGTCCGGCCATCGACGGGTTGCGCATCTCCGCCAGTTCCGGACGCGCAAGAACGCCAAGAGAAAGCAGAGTGACCAGGAGATATATTCCCAGCGCTGCGAGTACCGCCAGTAGCGTGGCGCGGCCTACATCGCGTTTATTTTTCGCTCGGGCCGAGACGACGACGGCGCCTTCAACGCCAATAAACACCCACAGCGTAATAAGCATGGTGTTCTTGACCTGTTCCCATACGGGAATACCGAGTTCAACACCGGTGAAGTCCAGTGTGAAGGTATCCAGTTTGAACATCATGATAGCCAGCACAATAAACGCGCCGAGCGGCAACAGTTTCGCCAGAGTCGCGACCAGATTGATGCTGGCTGCCGTTTGTACGCCGCGCAGGATGAGGAAATGGACAATCCAGAGCAGGACTGAAGCGCCAACAATAGCCTGCCAGGTATTACCGTCGCCAAACAGACGCAGCGCAGGCGTATCGGTAAAGAAACTCAGCGCTGAAAAAACGATAACCAAATAGGATACGTTGGCGATGACCGCGCACAGCCAATAGCCCCAGGCAGAACAAAAGCCAATCAGTTCGCCGAAGCCTTCGCGGGCGTAAGTAAAGATACCGCCGTCAAGCTCGGAGCGAATGCGCGTGAGGATTAACATGGCGAATGCCAGTAAGAGTATCCCCACGCCGGTAATGGCCCAGCCAATTAACAACGCAGCCGGACTGGCAACGGCGGCCATATTCTGGGGCAGACTGAAAACACCTGCGCCAAGCATTGAGCTTAAAACCAGCGCGGTCAGCGCGCTCAGTCCCAGTTTTTTTTCCATTGGTATCCAGCTATAAAAATGAAATTGGAAGAATAATTATTATGGCAAAACGCATAAAAATGGTGAAAGCCACTAAGGCGCGGGATTTTACGGAGAGAAGGGACCGCATGCAACGGCCTGGATAAGATTTATCGCCAAAAAAGCGAAAAGTGAGATTCATCGCGATATTTGACGGAACGGGCATCCCGCGAGAAAGTGCCGGATGGTGGATTATCAGGCCTGCCGTTGAACGATCGTGTAGGCCTGATAAGGCAGGTATGCCGCCATCCGGCGAGAAAGCCTGATGGCGACGCGCGCCTTATTTATAGAGGTCGGCGCTGATGGTGATGTTATTGCCGCGCTCCTGCCACTGACGCGTAATATGATAATACTTAGCGCCTTTCTTCGCCGCGCGTTTGGCGACCTGGTAGGAGATTTCTGTCATATTGCCGTAGTTGCCGGTGAACTTAACGCTGTCGAAAGGCACCATCATCGCAGCCGTCGCTTTATTCAGCTCCTCAACTTTTGTGCCATCCGGAAGTGTGACAGTGTAACGCCCACCTTTGGTGGATTGCGTTTCGAAGAAACGGCCTACTTCGGCGCTCGGCGAGGCTGACGTAGCGACGCCTGGAATTTCGACTTTCTTCGCAGCTTCGCCGCCCTGAGCCAGCGCGGCGCGGCCAGCTTCAGAGTCTGCCGGAATAGCGTCCGGGCTCTGGACGATGCGTTTTTTCGCATCTTGTTTATAGATAAATGCAGTGATGCGCTGGTTTCCGCCCTGATTCGCATCCACCTGACGAACAATATAGAAAGCGTATGCGTCTTTCTGTTTCGCCGCTTTCGTAATGGCATCGTTAACTTCCGGCTGGCTACGGTAGAAGCCCTGAACGGTGACGGTGTCATACGGTTCTAATTGTACGGCCTGGTCTTTCGGTAATTCCACGATGCCATTAATGACACGATTTTTGGGCGCGTCGGCTTTCGGCGCGTCGGCTTTATACACGTCCGCCACAACACGCCAGTTACCACTGTTGCCGAACTCCGAGGTGTCGACAACATAGAAGGAGGCTGCGCCTTCTTTATCTGCGCGGCGGGACACGGCGGAGACCGCATCGCCAATAGCATTAAAACGACCGGTAATAACGATGCGGTCATAAGGTTTTAGTGCAGCCGCTTGCTCCGGCGTCAGTTCTGTTGCTGCATGGACAGAAAAAGCAGCCGCAGAAAGCAGTGCCGACGCCAGGAGAGTGTTCTTAAGCTTCATAAAAATAATCCTTCGCCTTGCGCAAACCAGGTACTGGTATTGTTATTGACTAGAAACGTGGCTGATTATTGCATTTAAACCATATGGATGTCTGCGGGATTTTTCACGCATCGTGTCATGTATCCTATCTTTGATGATAACATTTACCGATATGTCGAAAAAAACGGCGTCCGGGCGGCTAAGCTCATGAAGCGCATGAATTTAATAAGTTAATTTAATGTTAATTTCTTGATATCGACAGTGGTTTAATGATGTTTTACTGTCAAATTTGAGCGAATTATCAGCCCTCGCAGGCCATTTTCAAGGCATTATGGCTGCTTAGCGGCTGAATCGTTCATGTTTTGCAAATTTGATAAAAAATTATGTTTTTTGGCGCTAGATCACAGGCGTTATTTTCAGTAGGTTATAGAGAGTTTGTAACGGTTTTATTCTGCTGGGGTAACATTTACCTCAAACGCGGGCAGGCGTACGCTTCTCGCGCTTACTGACAAACCATCATCAAAAATACCGATGGAAGGGAACATTTATGCGAATTGGCATACCAAAAGAGCGGTTACCCAATGAAACCCGTGTCGCTGCGACGCCGAAAACGGTAGAGCAGCTACTGAAGCTGGGGTTTAGCGTCGCTATCGAAAGCGGGGCGGGTCAACTGGCAAGTTTTGACGACAAAGCGTTTGCGCAGGCTGGCGCGGATATTGTAGACGGCAATGCTATCTGGCAGTCGGAAATTATTCTCAAGGTTAATGCGCCTGAAGAAGATGAAATCGCTTTACTGAACCCCGGGACTACGCTGGTCAGTTTTATATGGCCTGCGCAAAATCCTGGGTTAATGGAGAAACTTGCCGAACGTAAGGTCACGGTGATGGCGATGGACTCCGTGCCGCGTATTTCCCGCGCGCAGTCGCTCGACGCGTTAAGCTCAATGGCGAATATCGCGGGTTATCGCGCCATTGTAGAGGCCGCGCATGAATTTGGGCGCTTCTTTACCGGGCAAATCACCGCCGCCGGGAAAGTGCCGCCGGCGAAGGTGATGGTGATTGGCGCGGGTGTAGCCGGTCTTGCGGCTATCGGCGCGGCAAACAGCCTGGGGGCGATTGTCCGCGCGTTTGACACTCGTCCTGAAGTCAAAGAGCAGGTCCAGAGTATGGGGGCTGAGTTCCTCGAACTGGATTTTAAAGAGGAAGCCGGTAGCGGCGATGGTTACGCCAAAGTCATGTCCGAGGCGTTTATCAAAGCGGAAATGGCGCTCTTTGCCGCCCAGGCCAAAGAGGTCGATATCATCGTTACCACCGCGTTGATTCCGGGCAAACCTGCGCCGAAGCTGATTACCCGCGATATGGTCGATTCTATGAAGGCCGGCAGCGTGATTGTCGACCTGGCCGCGCAGAATGGCGGTAACTGCGAATATACCGTCGCCAATCAGGTTGTGACGACGGACAATGGCGTGAAAGTGATTGGCTACACCGATCTACCGGGGCGTTTGCCGACGCAGTCATCCCAGCTTTATGGCACCAACCTGGTTAACCTGCTGAAGCTGCTGTGCAAAGAGAAAGACGGCAATATTGACGTGGATTTTGACGATGTCGTGATCCGTGGCGTGACGGTGATTCGCGACGGCGACATTACCTGGCCTGCGCCGCCAATCCAGGTTTCCGCGCAGCCACAGGCCGCGCCTAAAGCAGCACCTGCGCCAAAAGAGCCGGAAAAGCCCGCTTCACCCTGGCGGAAGTATGCGTTAATGGCGCTGGCGATCATTCTTTTTGGCTGGCTGGCCGATGTCGCGCCAAAAGAGTTCCTCGGCCATTTTACCGTGTTTGCGCTCGCCTGCGTGGTTGGTTATTACGTGGTGTGGAACGTGTCTCATGCGCTTCATACGCCATTAATGTCGGTGACCAACGCAATTTCAGGGATTATTGTTGTCGGGGCATTATTGCAAATTGGTCAGGGCGGCTGGGTCAGCTTCCTGAGCTTTATCGCGGTGCTTATCGCCAGCATTAATATTTTCGGTGGCTTCACCGTGACTCAGCGTATGCTGAAAATGTTCCGGAAAAACTAAGGGGTAACACATGTCTGGAGGATTAGTTACAGCTGCATACATTGTTGCCGCGATCCTGTTTATTTTCAGTCTTGCCGGGCTTTCAAAGCATGAAACGTCCCGCCAGGGGAATAACTTCGGTATTGCCGGGATGGCGATCGCGTTGCTGGCGACCATTTTTGGGCCGGATACCGGCAACGTGGCATGGATTCTGGTCGCCATGATTATTGGCGGCGCGATTGGCATCCGCATGGCGAAAAAAGTTGAGATGACCGAGATGCCGGAGCTGGTCGCGATTCTGCACAGTTTCGTGGGCCTGGCGGCGGTACTGGTTGGTTTTAACAGCTATCTGTACCATGACGCCAGTCTGGCGCCGGTGCTGGTGAATATCCATCTGACCGAAGTCTTCCTCGGTATCTTTATTGGCGCAGTCACTTTCACTGGATCGATCGTAGCGTTTGGTAAACTGCGCGGCAAAATCTCTTCTAAGCCGTTGATGTTGCCTAACCGTCACAAAATGAACCTGGCGGCGCTGGTTGTTTCTTTCCTGTTGCTGCTGGTTTTTGTTCGTACCGAAAGCGTGGGTCTACAGGTTCTGGCGCTGCTGCTGATGACCATTATCGCGCTGGCGTTTGGTTGGCATCTGGTCGCCTCTATCGGCGGGGCGGACATGCCGGTGGTTGTTTCAATGCTGAACTCCTATTCCGGTTGGGCTGCCGCGGCGGCTGGCTTCATGTTGAGCAACGATTTGCTGATTGTGACCGGCGCGCTGGTCGGTTCGTCAGGCGCGATCCTGTCTTACATTATGTGTAAAGCGATGAACCGCTCTTTCATCAGCGTTATTGCTGGTGGGTTCGGTACTGACGGCTCCTCAACGGGCGACGATCAGGAAGCTGGCGAACATCGCGAAATCACGGCGGAAGAGACCGCTGAGATGCTGAAAAACTCCCACTCCGTCATTATTACGCCGGGGTACGGGATGGCGGTGGCGCAGGCGCAGTATCCGGTGGCGGAAATCACCGAAAAACTGCGTGCACGCGGTATCAAGGTGCGTTTCGGCATTCATCCGGTGGCGGGTCGCCTGCCGGGGCATATGAACGTGCTGTTGGCGGAGGCGAAAGTGCCTTATGACATCGTGCTGGAGATGGACGAAATCAATGATGATTTCGCCGATACCGATACCGTGCTGGTAATTGGCGCGAACGATACGGTGAACCCGGCGGCGCAAGACGATCCCCGCAGCCCGATCGCCGGTATGCCGGTTCTCGAAGTGTGGAAAGCACAGAATGTCGTGGTCTTTAAGCGTTCAATGAATACTGGTTATGCTGGTGTGCAGAACCCGCTGTTCTTTAAAGAGAATACGCAAATGCTGTTTGGCGATGCCAAAGCCAGCGTGGATGCAATTCTGAAAGCGCTTTAATCTTTTAAACGTGCGGCGGCCTCTTCGGAGGCCGTTTTTATAAACTTCATCCTTTAAGCTGCCTCTTTGTTGGCTGCGCTCAGAAACCCCGGTCACATCGTTATCTATGCTCCCGGGGATTTCTTCCCTTGCCGCCGCGAGGCATCTTGAATGATTTTGTGTATGTATTGCATTTTATCTTTTGTTTAAATCGCTAAGCAGAACGGCGATACTCTGCCCGCCGGTGGTCTGTTCGAGGGCGATTTTGACAATGATGGTTAACGGAACGGAGAGCAACATGCCCACCGGACCTAATAACCAGCCCCAGAAAATTAACGACAAAAATACCACTAAGGTTGAAAGGCCTAAACCACGTCCCATGATTCGTGGCTCAAGGATATTGCCGAAGACCAGATTAATCAGCAGATAGCCTGCCAGCACCAGCAGCGCATCATAAAACCCGTTAAATACCAGCACCTGAATAATGGGCGGCAGGGCAGCGAGCACCGATCCAATATTAGGGATATAATTCAGCGCGAAGGCCAGTAGACCCCAGACAAAGGCGAAGCGGACATCCAGCGCGGCCAGCATTCCCCATGCGACCAGCCCCGTCACGATACTGATCGCTGTTTTTAACACCAGATAATGGGAAACGCTATCAAGCGCGCGTTGAATTGCCGCCATGCCCTCCACCGGACGGCTCATCATCTGCTGCAGTTTTTCAGGCAGTTGTGGAACCTCCAGCAGCATAAATACCACGGTCAATAACAATAAAAAGATGGACGACATGGCATTGGACAGTTGGGTGAGCAGGTTCGTTACCAGAGTCATGGCGGCGTTTGGATCGATATATTTCGCCAGCTCATCAACCGACACGCCAATGCCTGCTCGCTGTAACCACGGTTCAATACGTTGCAACGGTATCACCAATGAGGAGCGATATTGCGGTAGGGTACGAGCCAGTTCATTTAATGATGTCCCCAAATAGGCCAGTAGCAGTACCATTAACATAACAATAATCACAATGAGCAATGATACGGCGATAACGCGCGGAATTCGGCATCGGGTCATCCGTTGCACAACGGGATTGAGAACGACTGCAATAAATAACGCCAAAATAAAGGGAACAATGATATCTGCGGCGAAGCGGATACCGCTCAGAATAACTACCAGCATTCCCAGCATAATGACGATTTTTAGACCATTGAGCGTGATGATCGGTTTTGCCATATCAGTCCCTGTTTTCTGATGCCGACACGAATAATAATGTGATGTCGGTCGACCTGTTCTGGTTAAAATCAAACACTTCAGGTAAAGAAGTGAAAATATTTTGAGTTAATTCCTGGCTTATGATACAAATCAGGCGTGTTCAACTACCGAGGACAATTATCATCCGCGATGACGAGAAGCAACACTGCGGATAATTGTAATATTATGGACAATATGTTCAGCGCTTTTTTCTCCACGCAAACGCATCTTCACTCTACCTCCTTTTTCCTGCTTATCGGCGAGCAGCACTGGCGTAACGCACTTTAGTCTCTCACTTCTGCCTGAGCTGGCGCAATGCGCTGTGCTAACTGATTTTATTTTTTAGTTTGCTGCGTGCAGCAGACTTGAAAGAGTATATTCTCATGCAGGAGAAGTGTCATGTTTTACTGGATTTTATTAGCTCTGGCTATCGCGACTGAAATTACCGGCACGCTCTCAATGAAATGGGCTAGCGTGGGTAATGGCAATGCGGGTTTTATTTTAATGCTGGTGATGATCACGCTGTCATATATATTTCTTTCTTTTGCGGTAAAAAAGATTGCCCTGGGTGTAGCGTATGCCTTATGGGAAGGGATCGGCATTTTATTTATTACCATTTTTAGCGTGCTGCTATTTGATGAAGCATTATCAACCATGAAGATTGCCGGCTTGCTGACGCTGGTCGCCGGCATCGTATTGATCAAATCAGGGACGCGTAAACCCGGCAAACCGGTGAAGGAGGCGACTCGTGCAACAATTTGAATGGATACACGGCGCCTGGCTTGGGCTGGCAATAATGCTGGAAATCGCGGCTAACGTACTGTTGAAATTTTCGGACGGCTTTCGCCGTAAATGCTATGGCATCTTATCGCTTGCCGCTGTTCTGGCCGCCTTCAGCGCGCTTTCCCAGGCGGTTAAAGGGATAGACCTGTCGGTGGCGTATGCGCTATGGGGCGGTTTTGGTATTGCCGCCACGCTGGCGGCGGGCTGGGTGCTCTTCGGCCAGCGCTTAAATCCCAAAGGCTGGGTTGGCGTGATATTGCTGCTCGCCGGAATGGTCATGATCAAATTTGCCTGAGACGATCGCTGCCGGTCAGGCAGCGATTCCCGCATTAATCCTGCGCCAGAGCTTTCAGCTTATCGCGAAAGCCGGTGACGGATATGGCGCGGTTATCGGCGCGCCAGCGATCTTTAGCCGCAGGGGCGGAGCTTTGTACGCCAATGAGCTGCCATCCGCTATCCGTGTGCAATAAGAGCGGCGAGCCGCTGTCGCCAGGTAACGTGTCGCACTGGTGTGAGAGTACGGCATTCTGCGCCCAGCCGGTCACGACGCAATCCTGATGGGAATAGAGCGCATTCAGATGATCTTCCGGATAACCGGACTGCGTGACTTTTCGGTCTGCGGCTTTCAACGCCGCAGTGAGCGCCGCTTTATCGCCGGTAAATAAAGGCACTGGCGTGATACCGGAAGGTGGGTAGCGCAATATTACCAGACCAAAATCCCAGCTTGCCGCGGCAGGCGGCACAATCCAGCCATCGCCATCCGCTTTCAGGCGTCGGCCCAGCGACGGTTCAACGCGGCCTTCAATGCCGTGGATTTCATAGCGCCATACTCCTTTTCGCGCCACAAAACGCAGCGCAACCGCCTTGTCTGGTTTTCCTTTCGGTGGCGTTAGCAGGCAGTGACCTGCTGTCAGGGCGATATGCGGGGAGATAAGCGTTGCCGTACACAAATTACCGCTGGCGGTCTCTAGTTGCCCGATGGCATCCCACGGCGATTGGGTAGGATCGGCGACGGGCACCCGATCGTCATGGTTAAAAAAAAGCGTTTTGACGTCGCTGGCATCCGTAGCGTCTGTTTCAGCCCCCCTGGCTTTCGCCATAACCGGTAAAAAACACACTATGCCCAGTAATACAGCAATGGTTTTATGCATATCACACTCTGGTGGGTAATTATGATTATTAACAACAAACCCTCAGTACTACTATAGACGTGACGGTAAGAAAGTGGGAGTAAAATCAGATAACTACACTCAGGAAAGATAGAAATGCGTGGCAATAACGGCGCATAAAATAAGCACGATAAGAATGAGCTCAAAGCGGTAGCGAGACACTTTTTTGCCCTCCCGAAAGGCGGCGCTAAACCAGAACAATTTAGCGCCGTAAAAACGGGCGCGGGGGCGCGCCGCAGCATGTTACGACTTACGCAGCCGGTTGAGTAGTTGGTTTTGACGTGGTTTTGGCTGGCGCTTTACCACCTTTTTTCTGGTGCTTTTTAGCCGCCTGCGCTTTTTGCTCAACGGTTTTTTTATGCTGTTTTTTGTGGTGCTGGGTGGTCTGGGTTGTTTTGGCAGGCGCTGCGGTTTTCGCAGGCGCCGCAGTCTCAGCCGCGAATGCTGCGGAAGAGAGACCCATTGCAGCGGCAACAACCAGAGCTAATACTTTTTTCATTTTGATACCCTCGATTTGGTTTTCATTCAACCCCACTGCGGGGCCGGTGAAATGACTATATCGCTGTTATCAAAAGGCTTCCGTGAGTGATTGGTTTCGGCATGTAACGCTATGTACAATCCCCCAGTAACGTGATGTCAGCCCCCACCATAATAGGTAGCTTTACGTTACCGGCCGTTATTTTTGGTCGCAGAGTCGGTAATATCCGCCCTCCAGAATAACAGGCACACCGTATATGAATCCGATAATCTGGGGGGTATTTACGCTTCTGGCGCTGGATGCAATCAGAGAAGTTATGGGCGTATCAAGCCTGACAGGTCTATGGTGAACAGTGAGTCATGGCGTGAAACCAGCCCGGCGATAGCGCACGTTGCTATCGCCGGATTATTTCTTTTCAGGCGTGAAGACGATGATGTAACCGCGTCCCGACCAGGATGGCCAGCACCAGCATTAGCGCGATAAAACCGCCTACACCGTTCCAGCCGTAACTATGCCAGAATACGCCGCCTAGCGTCCCGGCGATACTGGACCCCAGATAATAGCTGAAAAGATAAAGTGACGAGGCCTGTCCCTTCGCCCGGCGCGCACGCGGGCCAATCCAACTACTGGCCACGGAGTGCGCGGCGAAAAAGCCGGCGGAAAAAAGCAGCATCCCGGCAAAAATCAGCCAAAGCGAGGTAAAAAGCGTCAGTAAAAGCCCACCCAGCATTACTGCGGTAGAGAACAGCATCACCGGCCCCCGGCCATAGCGTGAGGTCATTGCGCCAGCTTTCGGCGAGCTCCATGTGCCGGTGAGATAGGCTACGGATAACAGTCCGACCACGGCCTGGCTTAATTCCCAGGGGGAGAGCATCAGGCGATAGCCAATGTAGTTAAACAGGGTGACGAACGCGCCCATCAGTAAAAAGCCTTCCGCAAACAGCAGAGGTAACCCTCGATCGCGCCAGTGGAGACGGAAATTAATAAATAGCGTTTTAGGCCGTAGCGACGTGGGACGGAAATGTTGCGAGGCGGGTAAAATCTTCCAGAACATCAGCGCGGACGCCAGCGCAAAGCATCCGATGGCCGCCAGCGCGATGCGCCAGTTAAAAAAGTCGGTCATGACGCCGCTTAATAAACGCCCGCTCATCCCGCCGATGGAATTACCGCTAATATAGAGCCCCATAGAGAAAGCGACAAAGCTGGGATGGATTTCTTCACTCAGGTAGGTCATTCCCACCGCGGCGACGCCGCTTAACGACAGACCGATCAGCGCACGCATAATCAGAATACCATGCCAGCTGGTCATCATGGTTGATAACAATGTGCAGCAGGAGGCTAATAACAAGGCGGTGACCATCACCGGTTTACGGCCTATCGCATCAGAAAGCGGGCCGGTAAAAAGTAAGCCGATAGCCAGCATGGCGGTAGAAATAGAAAGTGAAACGCTGCTGCTGGCGGGGGAGACGCCAAATTCCTGGGAAAGTACCGGTAGTATAGGCTGAACGCAATAAAGGAGCGCGAAAGTCGCCAGGCCCGCGGAAAAAAGAGCCAGCGTGACGCGCATGAAAGGCGCTGTACCGCGTTTAATAAATTGAACCGGCTGAGAATGGCGTTGTTCATCGATATCGCTCGCCGTGGCGTCATCGAGAATAGTTGTACGACTCACGTTAAATCCTTGCTTTACATCTCCGTCAACTGGAGACGGGTAGAACCGACATGTAAAGCATAGAAAAAGCAAAATATTCTGTCTAATATATTAATTGTCTCAAATAAGACGTTAAAAATATGAATATCGAATTACGTCATTTACGTTACTTTGTGGCGGTAGCAGAAGAGCTGCATTTTGGTCGCGCCGCCGCGCGCCTCAATATCTCGCAGCCGCCGCTGAGTCAGCAGATACAAATTCTGGAGCAGCAGGTCGGCGCGCGATTACTGGCGCGGACCAACCGCAGCGTAGCGTTAACCGCCGCCGGGCGACAGTTTCTGGTGGATAGCCGACACATCCTGAGTCTGGTAAACGACGCCGCCGCTCGCGCCGAGCGGCTGCATCAGGGCGAAGCGGGTGAAATCCGTATTGGCTTTACGTCTTCAGCGCCTTTTATTCGGGCGGTATCGCATACCTTTTCGCTGTTCCGCCAGTCCTATCCGGGGGTGCATATGCAAACGCGTGAAATGAATACGCGTGAGCAAATCGCGCCGCTCAACGAAGGCGTACTGGATATTGGCTTGCTGCGGAATACGCCGCTGCCCGACACACTTAATCGCGAGGTGATTTTGCATGAGCCGCTTATGGCCATGATCCCGCGCGAACATCGGCTGGCGCAAAAGCCGGTCGTCAGTCTGACAGAACTGGCGGAAGAACCTTTCGTTTTTTTCGATCCGCATGTCGGGACGGGCCTCTACGACGATATTCTCGGCCTGATGCGGCGCTATAATCTGTCGCCGACCATCACGCAGGAGGTTGGCGAGGCAATGACCATTATCGGTCTGGTGGCGGCGGGACTGGGCGTCTCGATTCTGCCGGCATCCTTTAAGCGTGTACAGATGAGCGAGATGCGCTGGGTTCCCCTAGCAGAAGAGGACGCCGTATCTGAAATGTGGCTGGTATGGCCAAAGCATCATGAACAGAGTCATGCCGTACAGCGGTTTTGCCAACTGCTATTACTGGCTGCCCGACGGGATTAATTACGCTTAAAAAGGGTGAAAATGTGCAGTTAATCACACGGCTAAGCAAAAAGTTGACGGCGAGTATTGAAGTGTTTCACCATAGCACACAGATTATTTCGGAGCGCGAAAATAAAGGGAGTGAGCGGTGGTTGCTGATAGTCAGCCTGGGCATATCGATCAAATTAAGCAGACCAATGCTGGCGCAGTGTATCGCCTGATTGATCAGCTCGGACCGGTATCGCGAATTGACCTGTCTCGTCTGGCGCAGTTGGCGCCTGCCAGTATTACGAAAATTGTTCGCGAAATGCTGGAAGCGCATTTGGTTCAGGAACTTGAAATTAAAGAGGCGGGCAGTCGCGGACGTCCCGCCGTCGGGCTGATGGTGGAAACGGAGGCCTGGCACTATTTATCTATTCGTATTAGCCGTGGCGAAATTTTCCTTGCGCTGCGCGATCTTAGCAGCAAACTGGTGGTAGAAGAGTGTCTGCCGCTGCCGTTAACCGAAGCCACGCCGTTGCTTGAGCGAATTATTACGCACGTTGATCGGTTTTTTACCCGCCATCAGCAGAAACTGGAGCGTCTGACCTCCATTGCCATTACGTTACCGGGCATTATCGATACCGAAAACGGCGTTGTGCACCGGATGCCGTATTATGAAGACGTCAAAGAGATGCCTTTGGGAGATGCGCTGGAGCGGCACACCGGCGTACCGGTTTACATTCAGCATGATATTAGCGCCTGGACGATGGCAGAGGCGCTTTTTGGCGCTTCACGCGGCGCGCGCGACGTTATCCAGGTGGTGATTGATCATAATGTGGGGGCGGGCGTTATCACCGACGGTCATTTGCTTCATGCGGGCAGTAGCAGTCTGGTAGAGATTGGGCATACCCAGGTCGATCCTTATGGTAAGCGCTGTTATTGCGGTAATCATGGCTGTCTGGAGACCATCGCCAGCGTCGATAGCGTGCTGGAACTTACGCAGCTTCGGCTTAATCAGTCGATGAGTTCAATGTTGCACGGCCAGCCGTTAACGGTAGATTCACTGTGTCAGGCGGCGATGCAGGGAGATCTATTAGCAAAAGATATTATTAGCGGCGTTGGCGCGCATGTCGGACGCATTCTGGCTATCATGGTGAATTTATTTAATCCGCAAAAAATTCTTATTGGTTCGCCGCTAAGTAAAGCGGCTGATATCCTTTTTCCGGCCATTGCTGACAGTATCCGTCAGCAGGCGCTGCCCGCCTACAGTAGGAATACGGTAGTGGAAAGCACGCAGTTTACCAACCAGGGCACGATGGCCGGGGCGGCGTTGGTAAAAGACGCGATGTATAACGGCTCTTTGTTGATTCGTCTATTACAGGGTTAACATTTTTTAACTGTTGTACAAAAATTTGCGCTAACTCAAGCTGATTGCCCTTGCCATATCTTAGACTTTCTCCACTGTATTATTTTCTTGGCTTATATTTTCGAAGCATAACGGTGGAGTTAGTGATGCTGAAGCGTTTCTTTATTACAGGTACAGACACTTCTGTTGGGAAGACGGTGGTTTCCCGCGCATTACTACAAGCGTTAGCGTCGAGTGGTAAGAGCGTTGCAGGGTATAAACCTGTCGCTAAAGGGAGCAAAGAGACTGCAGAAGGGATGCGCAACAAAGATGCGCTGGTATTGCAAAGCGTCTCTTCGCTGGAGTTGCCGTATGAGGCGATTAATCCGATCGCGTTAAGCGAAGAAGAAAGCAGCGTCGCGCATAGCTGTCCTATAAATTACACCTTGCTGTCCAACGGTCTGGCGAGCCTGAGCGATAAAGTGGACCACGTGGTTGTGGAGGGCACTGGCGGCTGGCGTAGTTTGATGAATGATTTACGTCCATTGTCCGAATGGGTGGTACAGGAACAGTTACCGGTATTGATGGTGGTAGGGATTCAGGAGGGGTGCATTAATCATGCGCTACTGACTGCGCAAGCTGTCGCTAACGATGGACTGCCATTAATTGGCTGGGTGGCGAATCGTATCAATCCTGGCCTGGCGCATTATGCTGAAATTATTGATGTGCTTGGGAAAAAACTGCCAGCGCCGCTGATTGGCGAGTTACCGTACCTGCCGCGCGCCGAGCAGCGTGAGCTGGGGCAGTATATTCGTTTATCAATGCTCGGCAGCGTGCTGGCGGTAGATAGAATCATGGCGTAACGTTCGCGAGAGCACTGACGCGACTACACAGGCAATCAGCAGACCGGGGAGTAACTGATACTCGCCGGTCATTTCACAAATCATCAGGGTGGACATTATCGGCGCATGGGTTGTCGCCGCCAGTAGCGTCGCCATACCCGCCAGCCCCAATAAAATCGCTATTTCATTCGAGCCTGGCAGCCAGAATCCCCATATCCGACCCAGAAACATTCCAATTGATAATCCGACAAATAATGTTGGCGTAAAGACGCCGCCCGGCGCGCCAGACCCGCTGCTGGCGAGCACCGCCAGGATTTTGCACGCAAAAATTCCGCCAATCAGCGAGAATAGCGGTGGGGAGAGCAGAAATGATTGTACGACGCTATAGCCGTTTCCCCATACCGTGGGCGTGAGTAACGACAGTAATCCGACAATAAGCCCGCCCAACGCCAGTTGCCAGGGCGGCGACAGTTTTAAACGTAAGAAACTATTATGGCTGGCTGTCATCAGCCACATCAGCAACGGGCCGCACAGACCGGCGACCAGGCCGGTACTGACTATCATGACGTACTCCCGCGCGTGGAGATCAACGGTCAGATGTACGGTATAGAGTAGTGAATCGCTACCGTTTAATACATGGGTGGTTAGCAGGGCGACGACGGCGGAAACGACAACCGGGCCGAGGGAAGCCAGCATTAAGGTACCGAACAGGATTTCCGCGATAAACAGACTGCCCGCCAGCGGCGCATGGTAAGCGCCCGCCATGCCTGCAGCGGCGCCGCTGGCGATCCATAATTTCCATTCCTCACGCGGCGTGAAGCGTCGGGCAAAGCTGGATGCCGCCAGCGCGGCGAGGAGGATCATTGCGCCTTCGCGACCAATTGCGCTGCCGCTGACCACGACCAGCAGCGAGGCCAGCGATTTCACCAGACTGGCGCCAACGTCAAATTGCCCGTCGGTTTGCAATGCTTCCATATAGTCAGTGGGCGCATGGGGGCGCTGTTGGTTCATTTTTTGCCACCCCCACAGCAACAGACCAGCGGCCAGGCCGCCAAGCGCTGGCGTAATCAGCCGTCGCCAGGGCGAAAGCCCCTCAGCCGCATTCACCAGACTGCCGGTGTCATTACTCAGGAAAATCCACTCCAGCAATTGCATCGCATGACGGAAGGCGGCGACAGCCAGCGCCGCGAGAATACCAATGAGCGTAGCGATCAGCAGGCGACGAAACATCGCGCGCAGATCCGGGTAAGCGTGTAAACGATGCATGAGCAGGTAAACAGGGAGTTTCAGGATAGCCTATTCTGCGGGGAAATGGCGTCAGACGCAAAAGCACTATGTGCGATATAATATTGCGTACAATAATGATATTGCCGGATAGCGAGAGGCCATCCGGCGGCAACGTTAGCTGCTTTCGTGAATATTTAGCGCCCGACGAGTGCGGCCTGAGCTGAGATAATCGGCGATGTAATCCTGAGAGATTTCACCGTTATAGCGTCCGTCTTCATCAACGATCGGCATCCAGCTGGTATTACTTTCGTACAATCTGGACAGCACAATACGCAGGTTATCTTCCGCTTTGCCCGTAATACGGAAAGGATGGGTGATATCGGCGCAGATTCCGCTGGCGTTCCGCGCTTCCCGTCGCTTCACAAATCCCAGTGGCTTACCGTCGTTGTCAATGACGGTAATGGCGCGAATATCGTGATCATCCATAATGCCGAACGCCTCGCTTAACGGCGTGGAAGGCCGCGCGGTAATGGTTGGCTGTTGGTCGGTAACATCGCCTGCGGAGACCAGTAGCAAACGCTTTAACGTTCTGTCCTGACCGACAAACGACCCGACAAACTCGTTAGCCGGTTTGGCCAGCAGTTCATCAGGACTGGCGCACTGTACAATTCGTCCCTGACGGAACACGGCGATACGGTCGCCGAGCTTTAGCGCTTCGTCGATATCATGGCTGACCAGCATCACGGTCTTTTTTAGCTTACGCTGCATATCCAGAAACTGGTTCTGGATCACTTCGCGGTTAATTGGGTCCACCGCGCCGAAGGGCTCATCCATCAGCAGTACCGGCGGATCGGCGGCCAGAGCGCGGATCACGCCAATACGCTGTTGCTGTCCCCCGGACATCTCCTTTGGATAGCGATGCAGAAATTTTCTGGCATCCAGCGCCACCATGTCCATCAACTCTTCGGCGCGTTGCTTGCAGCGTGCTTTGTCCCAACCCAACATGCGCGGCACAACGGTAATATTTTCTTCAATCGTCATATTAGGAAAGAGGCCGATCTGTTGGATAACATACCCAATATTGCGGCGTAGCGTTACCGTATCCATATCGTTGGTATTCTCGCCGTTGATAAGAATATTACCGCTGCTGGGCGCGATCAGCCGGTTGATCATCTTTAACGTGGTGGTTTTGCCGCAGCCGGAGGGACCGAGTAAGACGCACATTTCGCCTTCCGGCACGTTCAGGTTGACGTTGTCGACGGCTTTTAGCGGCTGACCCTTTTTCTGTACAAATTGTTTGGTGAGATTTTCCAGTTTTATCATTATCGTATCCCCTTAGGTGTCAGTACGACTTGCAGACGATGCAACAGCCAGTCAAGCACAATCGCCAGTAGACAGATCATCAGCGCGCCGGCAATTAACATGCGAATATCGCTGCCGCTAATGCCGTTTAACAGTAGCAGCCCCAGACCGCCAGCGCCGATCACCGCGGCAATCGCCATCACGCCGATATTCATCACTACCGCGGTGCGGATACCCCCGAAAATAACCGGTAGGGCCATTGGGATTTCGACCCAGCGCAGCCGTTGCCAGAAAGTCATACCGATGCCGCGTCCCGCTTCACGCAGACCGGGCGGCAAACTATCAAGCGCAGTATGGGTATTCCGGACAATCGGCAGTAAAGAGTAGAGAAAAACAGCCGTCACGGCGGGCAGAACGCCAATACCATGCCCGATCAGCGAAAAGAGCGGGATCATTAACCCAAACAGCGCGATAGACGGAATGGTAAGAAGTAGCGTGGCGGCGCCCAGTACCGGCGTTGCCAGCCATTTGTGGCGTACAATCAAAACGCCTAACGGTACGCCGATGATAATCGCCAGACCGACGGCCAGCGCGACCAGCCAGAGATGCTGAAAGGTAAGGCTGGCGAGATAGCCTGCGTTATCCAGCATATAATGTATCGTATCCATAGGCGCTCCTTACAGCAGACCTTTGTCCTGCAAAAATTGATGGGCTACCTGTTGCGGCGTGCGATGTTCGATATCGACCTGGGCGTTTAGGGTCGATATCACATCGTTATTGAGCAGGCCGGAAAGGGTGTTTAAGGCGTCATCAAGGCCAGGATTGGCTTCCAGCACCTCTTTACGCACCACGGGCGTGACAGCGTAACTTGGAAAGAAGCCTTTATCATCTTCCAGCACTTTCAGATCAAACCCTTTCACCCGTCCGTCGGTGGTATAGACCAGCCCGGCGTCAACCAGCCCATCCCGAACGGCGTTATAGACCAGCCCTGGGTCCATCTGTCGTATTTGCGGGCGATCAAGCTGCATTTGGTAGGCTTGCTGAAGGGGCTTCATCCCATCGCTGCGCCCGGCAAATTCCAGATCGAGACCGAGCATCCAGTTGTGGTCAGGATCGTTCTGCCGGACCTGTTCGATTTTTGCCACCATTTGCGAGATGGTGGTGATATTTTCCGACTCGGCGCGTTTGCGCTGCATCGCGAACGCGTAAGTATTGTTCATGTCAGCCGGTTTGAGCCATACCAGGCCCAGCTTCGCATCCAGGCGTTTTACCGTGTCGTAGGTTTCCTGTGGACTCATGCGCTTATCGATACGGTTGAAAATAATCAGCGATGTACCGGTGTATTCCCAGGTAATATCAATTTGTTTATTCACCATCGCATTACGTGAAATCACCGCGGCGATATTGGTTTGCGGCTGAACCTGAAAGCCTTTTTTCTGCAAATACTGAACGGTCATAGCGGAAAGAATATGCTGCTCGGTAAAGCTTTTGGTAGCGAGAACCAGCGGCGCGGCCTGCGTCTGGCTACTGAACAACAGCGTTGTGGCAAGCCATCCCAACAGGTGTTTTTTGAATCTCATTTAACGCTCCTTATTGTTATTTATGCGTTCAGACGGTATGAGGGCTAAGGCGTCGCCCAAACCAGGCAAGCAGAGTGTCAAGAATCAGCGCGAATAACGCCGTGGCCGTTGCGCCGAGAATCAACGTCGGAAAATCGTTGAGATAAATTCCCGGGAAAATCAGCTCGCCGTAGCTGCTGGCGCCGATCAGAAAGGCCAGCGGCGCGGTGCCGACATTGATGGCGGTCGCGATGCGAATACCGGACAGCATCACTGGCCACGCATTAGGTAGCTCTACCTGACGAAGCCGCTGCCATTTTGTCATCCCAATCCCGTTCGCCGCTTCAATCAGTGAGGCGGGAACGGAACAGAGGCCCGCATAGGTATTGCGGACGATAGGCAGAAGAGAAGCCAGAAATAGCGCGACAATGGCGGGCGTATCGCCGATCCCGATAATCACCATCGCTAAGGCCAGGACGGCCAGTGGCGGCAAGGTATTACCAACATTAAAGATTTGCATGACATATTCAGCAAATCCTTTTGCCGCAGGACGGCTGAGTAAAATCCCACTCGGGATACCGACCAGTAAAGCAAAAAACATGGACGTAAAGACCAGCATCAAATGCCGTTGTCCGAGATACAGCAGATCGACCTGACGCGCTTTCAGCGTCTCCAGACCGATTCCCCAGATAAACAGCGCCAGTAACAGCAAAATGACGATAGTGAACCCAAGTACGCGTTTTAGGGTGAGGGTGTGCATTGCGGTGTGTCTCCCTGTTTGCATGTGTTATGGCGACGTTAAGAGTCGCGTGTTGTTATGCCATGTTCCGGCAGGGTGCTTTGAGCTATAGCAACACGTTGGGAAGGATTCCAGCGGAGCGTGATGTATAACACTGTTAAACATCTATTAACAATTATGCTTTGCCCTTATACGGCTTAGCGTGAACATTCACGATAAAGAATTATCTTAAAAATAGAAGCGTGGTGTGACGTTGTCACTTTTTGTAGATAAAAATAGGCCGCAATGGGAGAAAAGGCAGGTAAAATCCTGCCTTTTGTGGGGATTAACGGAATAACGGTTTTACAGCGACGGGAATAATGAGTTGAGCTTGCCATTGCGCCAGCGTCAGACGCGCCAGTTGCCCCAACGCCTGATAAAACGGATGCCCGGCATGATCGATAAATACGTCCAGAAAGCGGGACGACCACGGAAACAGATGCCAGGCCAGGAGTTGTTCGCATTCATGATGACGGTCATTCTCGGCAAGCCAGGCCGCCAGCAGCAACAGCGACCCAAAATGATCTTCTGGCTCGTTTTGCTGCATTTCAAACTGAATCCCGTTTTCGCGCATCCACTGACGTAGCGCCAGCGTAGAATCGCCAAATAATACGCTCTCACGATCCAGCCAGACGGAACCCCACGGCGGAGACGGCAGAGCGTAAGGGCCGATAAACAGACGCTGCCAGGCCTGTGGCAACGACTCTTCGCTATGGGTCTTAAACATAGCCGCCACAGGCGCAAGCGCCTCGGCATCAAGCGGCCACTGCGCCTGCCAGTCGTCGGTTAATAGCGCCTGAACCAGAGGAGCGGTTTCGTGGCTTTCCGGCGAATAATAAAACAACGCGCCAAGAACACGCGCCGTTACTGCAAAATCATCACGTTGTAAAAAAGTGGTCATTCAAACAATCCCGAAAGGTGCGGGTCGCCCCGCACGCATAAATTAACCTGCGACGGCCATACCTACGGTCATATGCAGGCCATAAAAAAGTCCGCGGCCAATAATTTCGCCTGCCAGCACCAGCACGACACCGAGCAGCAAACCAACGGTATGCGGTTCGCGGCGACGGATTAGCGGACATAGCCAGCAGCCTAATCCGGCAGCAAGCAAGACAATGCGCCAGACCTGTAGCATACCGTAATCCGGTGCGAGATGGCTGGCCTGTTGCACGGAACTGTGAATGGTTGAGAGAGACAGTCCTTGTAGTACGATGACCGCCACGCACACCACCAATGCCAGGCCGCTAATACTGGCAAACGTCACGCTGCAAAATGGGACGCGCGCGATGCGTAGCAGTAGCGCCGCAAACACCGGGCCGCACAGGAATGCCGTGAGGAAAAAGGCCAGCGTGGTGTAGCCATTATACCAGGTTGGCACGGTATCTATCTGATAAACGAGCGTCATTGCCCAGATGAATGCAATGCCGAGCGCCATACTGACCAGCAGCCACACTTTACCCAGCGCCGGGGGCATTTTACCGAGTACCGCCACCAGCCACCAGATGCCGCCTACGGCAAAGAACACCGATCCTGCGGCGATTTCATTACTCAGTGCGGAAGCGCCTACGCGGTTAAGCGAGTTAAACGCGCGCATCGGCGAGCCGAGATGCATAATCGACGCGAGGAATCCCAGTCCCATCACCAGCCACAGAAAAAACATGCTGCGCACGATGCGCTGACGGGCGATGGTATCGTCTTTTGCCGTCAGCCAGCCCAGTCCGCTAACGATTAACGCACCGACCACGCACTGACCAAAGACCGTGAAGATCATCAACGGCCATTCATGCCATCCACTTCCCATCTTATACCTCCTTCGGATTGGCCAGATAACCGGTAGTGTCCCCGGTCGGGCGGCTGTTGGCGTTGGGTTTAATCACAATATTCGGCTTCGTGAAATGCGCGCGCGGCAACGGCGCGACGGCAGCCAGCTCTCCGTGTTTTTTGCGCAGTTCGTCTATCGGGCCAAAGTCCAGCGCCCGCAGCGGGCAGGACTCCACGCAAATCGGCTTTTTGCCGTCGGCGACGCGATCATGACAGCCGTCGCACTTGGTCATATGACCTTTGGCGGCGTTGTACTGCGGCGCGCCGTACGGGCAGGCCATGTGGCAGTAGCGGCAGCCGATACAGACCTCTTCGTTCACCACCACAAAACCGTCATCGCGCTTGTGCATCGCGCCGCTCGGGCAGACTTTGGTACAGGCCGGGTCTTCGCAGTGGTTGCATGAAATGGAGAGATAATAGGCAAAGACGTTCTGGTGCCAGACGCCGTTATCTTCCTGCCAGTCGCCGCCCGCATACTCATAAATGCGGCGGAAGCTGACATCCGGGGTCAAATCTTTGTAGTCCTTGCAGGCCAGTTCGCAGGTTTTGCAACCGGTGCAACGACTGGAATCAATAAAAAATCCATACTGGGTTGTCATCGGTTACTCCTTACGCCTTTTCAACCTGAACAAGATTACTGTGTGACGGATTACCTTTCGCCAGTGGGGAAGGCCGGTGCGACGTCAGAATGTTAATGGAGCCGCCGCGATCGACTTTGTCGCCAAACATGTCGGCATTTAACCAGGCACCCTGGCCGATAGCGGTGACGCCAGGCAATATGCGCGGCGTGACTTTTGCCGGAATGAGCATCTCTCCATTCTGGTTAAAGACCCGCACGGTGTCGCCGTGCTGAATGCCGCGCGCTTGCGCATCAATCGGGTTGATCCAGATCTCCTGCGGACACGCCTGTTGCAGGACGTCTATATTGCCGTAGCTGGAGTGGGTACGCGCTTTATAGTGGAAGCCGGTTAGCTGTAGCGGGTAGCGCTGACGAAGCGGATCGTCCCAACCGTCAAAGCCTGGCGTATAGGCGGGTAAAGGATGGATAATCTCATCTTTCTTCAGCTCCCACGTGTTGGCGAGGGTTGCCAGACGCTCGGAATAGATTTCGATTTTACCGGACGGCGTTTTCAGTGGGTTGGCGGCAGGGTCTTCGCGGAAGGCGCGGAAAGCGACGTAGTGCTCCTCCGGGCATTTTTTCTTGAAAATCCCTGTCTGTTTCATCTCTTCGTAATCCGGCATTTCCGGGTTACGCGCTTTGGTTTTTGCGTGCAGGTATTTGACCCACTCATGCTGCGTGCGGCCTTCTGTGAAGGTCTGGTATACGTCCGGACCAAGCCGTTTAGCCACTTCACTGAGCGTCCAGTAAATGGGCTTTCTTTCAAATTTCGGCGAGGTGGCGGGCTGACCAAGAATGACATAGCCCATATTGCCTGCGGATTCGTGGGAAATCAGATCTTCCTGCTCGGTCGGCATTAAATCAGGCAGCAGAATGTCGCAATATTTTGCCGACGCGGTCATAAAGTGCTCGATGCCGACGATCATTTCACATTTACTGTCGTCCTGAAGCACCTCGTGGGTGTGGGCGATATCGCCATGCTGATTGATCAGCGTATTACTGGCGTAGCACCACAAAAATTTGATCGGCACGTCGAGCTTGTCTTTTCCCCGCACGCCGTCGCGTGTGGCGGTCATTTCCGCGCCATGATCGATAGCGTCGGTCCAGGTAAAGACCGAAATCTGGGTTTTTACCGGGTTCTCCAGCATAGAAAACCATTCGACGCCCAGATCCCAGGTGCCTTCGCGCACGCCGGAATTACCGCCATTTATGCCGACGTTACCGGTGAGTACAGACAACATGGCGATTGCGCGTGCGGTCTGCTCCCCGTTAGAGTGGCGTTGCGGTCCCCAGCCCTGGCAAATGTAAGCCGGTTTCGCCGAGCCGATTTCCCGCGCCAGTTGAATGATTTTTTCCGCCGGAATACTGGTAATCTGCGCGGCCCATTGCGGCGTTTTAGCAATACCGTCTTCGCCCTGACCCAAAATATAGGCTTTATAGTGCGCGTTACGCGGGGCCGAGGCGGGCAGAGTGGTTTCGTCGTAGCCGATGCAGTATTTATCCAGAAACGGTTTATCAATAAGATCTTCGGTAATCAGCACCCAGCCGATTGCCGCCGCCAGCGCGCCATCGGTACCTGGGCGAATCGGCAGCCACTCGTCTTCGCGGCCGGCGGCAGTGTCGTTATAACGCGGGTCAATCACGATCATCCGGGCGTTGGAGCGTTCGCGCGCCTGTTCGACATAGTATGTCACGCCGCCGCCGCTCATACGTGTTTCCGCGGGGTTATTGCCAAACATCACCACCAGTTTTGTATTGGCGATATCATCCGGACTGTTGCCGTCGTTGCCGCCGAACATATAGCTCATGGCCGCGCTGATTTGGGCGGTGCTGTAGCTACCGTAACGGCTGAGATAGCCGCCGCAGGCATTCATCAGGCGATACGGTACGTTAGAATTGGTAATATTGCCGCCGTCCACGCCGGTACCGTAAAGCACATGTACCGCTTCGTTGCCGTAATCCTTGAGGATACGTTTCAGGTTATCGCCGATGGTATCCAACGCTTCATCCCAACTGATACGTTCGAATTTGCCTTCTCCACGTTTACCAACGCGTTTCATCGGATATTTCAGGCGATCGGGATGATTCATCCGGCGACGAATAGAGCGACCACGCAGGCAGGCACGTACCTGATGGTTGCCATATTCATCGTTGCCCGTGGTATCCGACTCAACCCAATATACGGTGTCATCTTTTACGTGCAGGCGCAGCAGGCAGCGGCTGCCGCAGTTAACGGTACATGAACTCCAGACCGCTTTTTCTGCCACATTGCCAGATGCGAGGTCTGCTGCGGCGTGGGCGATGCGGGAGAACGGAAGGGTGAAGGCGCTACTGGCAAGCGCAAGGCTACCGATAGCAGAGTTTTTCACCAGGCTTCGTCGGCTGATACTGGCCGCCATTAATGCCTCAGGGTTGGTGATTTTCATAACAGCTCACTATGCTCATCCAAAAAAAAAGAGTTTTAAATGTTGTTGTGTTCGCAAAACGGGGAGCTCCGGGCGCGTAAAAACGTCCCGGAGCAGGCGGCTTAGATTTTTTCGATTTCCACCAGATTTGTATGTTGAGGATTCCCTTTTGCCAGGGGGGAAGGACGCAGCGTCGTGAGCGTATTGATGCAGGCGCTGTGGTCAATTTTATCGCCAGCCATATCCGCATTATGCCATGCGCCCTGACCCATCGCGCTGACGCCCGGCAGAATACGCGGCGTGACTTTGGCGGGTAGACGCACCTCTCCACGATCGTTAAAGACGCGAACCTTATCGCCATTCGCGATACCGCGTTTTTGCGCATCGAGCGGATTTATCCACACCTCCTGGCGACAGGCGGCCTGCAGAACATCAATATTGCCGTAGCTTGAATGGGTACGGGATTTATAGTGAAAGCCAAACAGCTGTAGCGGGAAGGTGCTCCGCTTCGGATCGTCCCATCCTTCAAAAGTAGGGGTATAAATCGGCAGTGGGCTTATCACGTCGCCTTCCGCCAGCTCCCAGGTACTGGCGATGTGAGCGAGTTTGCTTGAGTAGATTTCGATTTTACCGGACGGCGTTTTTAACGGATTGGCCTGCGGATCTTCACGAAATTTTTTATAGGCGACAAAATGGCCGTTGGGATCTTTGCGTTTATAGATGCCCATTTTTTTCAGCTCGTCATACGCGGGCAATGCCGGATCTCTTGCCTGCATTTTGGCGTACAGATATTGCAGCCATTGCGCCTGTGTACGGCCTTCGGTAAACCGCTGATACACATCGTCGCCGAGGCGTTTGGCGATTTCGCTGAGTACCCAGTAGATGGGCTTGCGCTCGAACTTAGGCGTCGTCGCCGGTTGGATAAAAATCAGATATCCCATATTGCCGGCGTAATCATTGGGGATGATATCTTCCTGTTCGACGGTCATGAGATCCGGCAGTAAAATATCGGCGTACTTCGCGGAAGAGGTCATAAAATTGTCGATGACCACAATCATTTCGCATTTTGCTTCATCCTGAAGAATTTCATGGGTTTTATTAATATCCGAATGCTGATTAATCAGGGTGTTGCCAGCGTAGTTCCATAGAAATTTGATCGGGACATCCAGCTTATCTTTGCCACGTACGCCGTCGCGCAGGGCAGTCATTTCCGGGCCGCGCGCAATGGCGTCCGTCCAGCTAAAGCAGGAGATGGCGGTTTTAACGGGATTCTCCAGGACCGGCAGACGTTCAATGGTAATGGTGTAAGTGGATTCGCGTGCGCCGCTATTACCGCCATGAATGCCGACGTTACCGGTCAGAATCGGTAACATGGCGATGGCGCGAGCGGTTTGTTCGCCGTTCGCCTGACGCTGCGGGCCCCAACCCTGACAGATGTAGGCCGGCTTGACGCTGCCTATCTCGCGCGCCAGTTTGATAATCCGATCGGCGGGGATGCCGGTAATATGCGATGCCCACTGCGGCGTTTTGGCGATACCGTCCTCGCCCTGGCCCAAAATATAAGCCTTATAATGGCCATTGGGGGGCGCGTCAGCCGGAAGGGTCTTTTCATCGTAGCCGATGCAATAGTTGTCGAGAAAAGGCTGGTCAACGAGATTTTCGTTAATCAATACCCAGGCTATTCCCGCCACCAGCGCGGCGTCGGTGCCGGGGCGAATCGGTATCCACTCGTCTTCACGTCCGGCAGCGGTATCGGTATAGCGCGGATCTATCACGATCATGCGCGCATTTGAGCGTTCACGCGCTTGCTCCAGAAACCAGGTAATGCCGCCGCCGCTCATGCGTGTTTCAGCCGGATTATTGCCGAACATGACCACCAGTTTACTGTTTTCGATATCAGACGTGCTGTTGCCGTCGTTGGAGCCATAGGTGTAGGGCATGGCGCAAGAAATTTGCGCGGTACTGTATGAGCCGTATTGATTCAACGAACCGCCGTAGCAGTTCATCAAACGCTTCACCGGCGAGGCGGCAGGCGACGAGCGGGTTATGTTGCCGCCTACGATGCCGGATGAATAGTGGATATAAACGGCTTCATTGCCGTAGGTCTCTACGGTCTTTTTCAGGCTGGCGCTAATGGTGTCCAGCGCTTCCTGCCAGCTAATGCGTTCAAATTTGCCTTCGCCGCGGCGGCCAACGCGTTTCATGGGATAGTTAAGGCGATCCGGATGGTTAATGCGCCGACGGATTGAACGGCCCCGCAGACAGGCGCGAACCTGATGATTGCCGTAGACATCGTCGCCAGTGTTATCAGTTTCAACCCACCAGACTTCATTATCTTTTACATGCAGACGCAGGGCGCAGCGACTGCCGCAGTTGACCGAACAGGCGCCCCAGACGATTTTATCTTCTTCGTTGCGCATAGCCTGCTGCACCGCCGCGGCCGCGGTACGCATCCCAAACGGTAAAGATACGCCTCCGGCAGCCAGCGCCAGTGAGCCAAGCGCCGCTGATTTCACTAACGTCCTGCGGCTAACGCCTGTTTGTTGCTTTTCTCCGGGCATCACTCACTCCATTGTCGTTATTATTTCGCTATATATTGATAACTATAACGAAATTATTAACATGCTAATGATGTAATGAGTTTACCCCTTTGGGAGTAAGGATTATTAATCCATGTCAAAGAGCGTTACCCTCCGGACCCGGAGGGCAGGAGGAGGTTATTGCGGTTCGGCGGATGAACCGTCCTGAGCGGGAGAGGTATTGGCTGGCGCATTGCCGCTGCTGGTGCGGGTATAAAGAATTTTATGCGTGTCGTTCGCGCAATGGCCCACCACCTGTGAGTCCGGCTGATCGGCCTGGTCGTTAGGAACAATAGTGAGCGTAAAATTATCCGCCGGCACGCCGTTATTGATGATACGTTGTTCAATATCGCTTTTTACTCTCTCGCACGATCCCGGTGCCGCCATCACCAGCGAGGGGGCGCTGACTAACGCCAGAGCGGCTATTGCAGTTGCGATTTTCATCATGAACTCCTGTGATTAATGACGATGTTCTAAGCTTAGCATTTTTCGTGTAAATAACTGTATTTGCTAATATGATGATAAATATCTTTTCATCCTGGTGACACGCGTGAAGAAACCCCTTTTACTGACGTTATTGTGCATAATACTGGCAGGTTGTGATAACCCGAAATCCCTTGAGTCTTTTACGCCGGAAATGGCCAGTTTTTCGAACGAATTTGATTTTGATCCATTACGTGGTCCGGTAAAGGATTTCAGCCAGACATTGATGAGTGAGAATGGCGAAGTGGCGAAGCAGGTCACCGGTACGCTTTCACAGGAAGGCTGTTTTGATACGCTTGAGTTACACGATCTGGAGAATAATACGGGGCTGGCGCTCGTGCTGGATGCCAATTATTACCGGGATGCTCAGACGCTGGAAAAAAAGGTGCAGTTACAGGGGAAGTGCCAGCTGGCGGCGTTGCCTTCGGCGGGTGTGACCTGGGAAACGAACGACAACGGTTTTGTGGTATCGGCGACGGGCAAAGAGATGAAGGTCGAGTACCGTTATGATAGCGAAGGCTATCCGTTAGGTAAGACAACCATAAACTCGCAGAATACGCTCTCTGTGACGGCAAAACCCTCCGCGGACCCGCGTAAAAAGCTGGATTACACGGCAGTCAGCCGGGTGGATGATCGACAGGTCGGCAACGTCACACAGAGCTGCGAATATGATGCGTACGCGAACCCTGTTGACTGCCGGCTTGTTATCGTCGATGAGAGCGTTAAGCCGGCAGTGTCCCACCATTACACCATTAAAAATCGTATCGATTACTACTAAACCGGGCGCGGTGCGACTCTCCGTGACTACCGCGCCGCGTTTACTGCGCGGTGGGTTTCAGGAGCGTAGAACCGGACGTTTTATGTTCATCCAGATACTGCTGCTGGAAGATACACATGCGGATGGTGTTACGGTATTCGCCGTTAATGAAGAACTCATGAATCAGCTCGCCTTCTACTCTAAACCCGAGTTTACGGTAGATGTGAATCGCTTTTTCATTCTCTTTATCGACGATCAAATACAATTTATAGAGATTGAGTACGGTAAATCCGTAATCCATCGCCAGTTTGGCCGCGCGTGACGCCAGGCCTTTTCCCTGGTACTCCGGCGAGATAATAATCTGAAATTCCGCCCGCCGATGCACATGGTTAATTTCCACCAGTTCCACCAGCCCGGCGTTTTCACCATCGCATTCGACGACAAAGCGCCGTTCGCTTTGGTCGTGGATGTGTTTGTCGTAGAGATCCGACAGTTCGACAAAAGCCTCATACGGCTCTTCAAACCAGTAACGCATAACGCTGGCATTATTATCAAGCTGGTGGACAAATCGTAAATCTTCACGCTCAAGCGGGCGCAGTCTGACCTTGTAGTCACTTGTCATACTGTATCCTTACACTTCCTTTTAGTTATCCTGCATCAGGGCGTAATAACGCGACCTGTACGACGATCCAGACACCGCAGCGTATTGGGCTCCCAATAGGCGTTGATGTTGGCGCTTTGCTCGCATTTATCGCGGTTATCAAAGGCGGCATCGGCTTTGTCCCACTCTTTTTCTGCGCGGGTATTCACTTTCTGACGCAGACTGCGAGTGTCGTTCCATTGTTCCTTTTCCATCGCCGCTTCCTGACGACTTTGTGCGCTATCTCCCGATTCAATCACCAGTTTACTGGTTTCAGCGAATGCGGAAGTAGTATATACAACGGCCGCCAACGTAAGCATTGCCGTCAGGCACAGGCGTTTGCTCAGCGTATTGTTCATCACAACATCCTTTCATTAGAGGGGAAAAAGCGGTAAACCACCTGTAAATTCTACACCAATCCTTATGCCTGGCATATACACAAGAATGGCCGGATAACCGTAACGATATTCTGTTGTATTATTACTTATCATTTCGTAACCAAATGAATCTCATGCTAAAGACGACTCTGCTTTTCTTTGTCACCGCCCTCTGTGAAATCATTGGATGTTTTCTTCCCTGGCTATGGCTTAAGCGCGGCGCCAGCGTGTGGTGGCTTCTGCCCGCCGCCGCGTCACTTGCGTTATTCGTCTGGCTTTTGACCTTGCATCCGGCGGCGAGTGGGCGGGTTTATGCGGCTTACGGTGGGGTATATGTCTGTACTGCGCTCCTGTGGTTACGTGTTGTCGATGGCGTCCGGCTCACGGTTTATGACTGGTGCGGCGCGCTGATCGCGCTGTGTGGAATGCTGATTATCGTCGTCGGATGGGGACGTACGTAACATTGCCTCGCGACCAGAACATTTTGTGATCTGGTAGCGCTTTTTACATCAATATACTTGTATGGTAGTAGCTCAGTTGGGTAAATTTCCTGCATCCCATAATGCGATGTAAGGAATAAAAATGAAGATTGTAGGGGCTGAAGTTTTTGTTACGTGTCCAGGGCGTAACTTCGTCACCTTAAAGATAACCACGGAAGACGGGATCACCGGTCTGGGGGATGCCACCCTGAACGGACGCGAGCTCCCGGTGGCCTCGTACCTTACCGATCACCTGTGCCCACAGCTCATCGGGCGGGATGCTCGCCGCATCGAAGATATCTGGCAGTTCTTCTACAAAGGCGCGTACTGGCGCCGTGGCCCTGTCACCATGTCCGCCATTTCCGCGGTTGATATGGCGCTATGGGATATTAAAGCCAAAGCCGCCAATATGCCGTTGTATCAGTTACTCGGCGGCGCTTCGCGTGAAGGCGTCATGGTGTATTGCCATACCACAGGCCACACCATCGACGATGTGCTGGAAGACTACGCGCGTCATAAAGAGCAAGGGTTCAAAGCAATCCGCGTGCAGTGCGGCGTTCCGGGGATGAAAACCACCTACGGCATGGCGAAAGGCAAGGGGCTGGCCTATGAGCCCGCGACAAAAGGCCAGTGGCCGGAAGAACAATTGTGGTCAACGGAAAAGTATCTCGATTTTACGCCAAAGCTGTTTGACGCCGTGCGTAATACGTTCGGTTTTAATGAACATCTTCTGCACGATATGCATCATCGGCTGACGCCTATTGAGGCTGCCCGCTTTGGCAAATGTATTGAAGACTATCGTTTGTTCTGGATGGAAGACCCGACGCCGGCTGAAAATCAGGCGTGCTTCCGCCTCATCCGCCAGCATACGGTCACGCCGATTGCCGTAGGCGAAGTCTTTAACAGTATCTGGGATTGCAAACAGCTCATTGAAGAGCAATTGATTGACTATATCCGCACCACGCTTACCCATGCCGGTGGTATTACCGGGATGCGCCGCATTGCCGATTTTGCCTCGCTCTACCAGGTGCGTACCGGTTCGCATGGGCCGTCCGATCTGTCGCCGGTTTGTATGGCCGCTGCATTACATTTCGACCTGTGGGTGCCTAACTTTGGCGTGCAGGAGTTTATGGGCTACTCCGAACAGATGCTGGAGGTTTTCCCGCATAACTGGACGTTCGAGGGCGGCTATATGCATCCGGGCGACAAGCCAGGACTGGGCATTGAGTTCGATGAAAAACTGGCGGCGAAATATCCGTACGATCCAGCCTATTTGCCGGTGGCCCGCCTGGAAGACGGCACACTGTGGAACTGGTAAGGAGCGAAAAATGAAAAGCATCGTAATCGAAAAACCGAATACATTAACTATCGAAACGCGCGCGCTTCCGCAGCCTGCGCCGGGTGAAGTTCGTATTAAAGTGAAACTGGCGGGTATCTGCGGTTCCGACAGTCATATTTATAGGGGACATAATCCCTTTGCAAAATATCCCCGTGTCATAGGCCATGAATTTTTCGGTGTCATCGACGCGGTAGGCGACAACGTCAATCACGACCGGATAGGAGAACGGGTATCCGTCGATCCGGTGATCAGTTGCGGGCATTGTTACCCTTGTTCAGTCGGTAAACCCAATGTGTGTACCTCGCTGGTGGTGCTGGGCGTGCATCGTGACGGCGGTTTCAGCGAGTATGCGGTGGCGCCGGCCCGTAATGCTCATCGCATACCGGACAACATCGCAGATCATCATGCCGTCATGGTTGAGCCGTTTACCATTGCGGCAAATGTGACGGGGCAGGTGAATCCAACCGAGCAGGACGTGGCGCTTATCTATGGCGCTGGCCCGATGGGACTGACGACCGTACAGGCGCTGAAGGGGGTTTATCAGGTTAAAACGGTCATAGTCGTTGATCGCATTGAAGAGCGTTTAGCGATGGCGAAGCAGAGCGGCGCTGACTGGACCCTCAATAATGGTCAACATTCACTGGCGGAATTTCTACAGCAGAAGGCGCTAAAACCGACCTTGATTGTCGATGCCGCCTGTCATCCCGCTATCCTGCAAGAGGCGATTACCCTTGCATCGCCTGCGGCACGCATTGTCCTGATGGGATTTTCCAGCGACCCGTGTGAGATTGTACAGCAGGGTATTACCGGAAAAGAGCTGGCTATTTATTCATCGCGTCTTAATGCCAATAAATTCCCGGTCGTGATTGACTGGCTGAATAAAGGGCTTATTGATCCGGATAAGCTGATAACGCATACATTTGATTATCAACATGTCACCGACGCGATTGAGCTTTTCGAGAAAGACCAGCGTCAATGCTGCAAAGTCTTACTCACGTTTGCGAAATAATATAAATAATTGCGAGTAAGTGGTACGCATCTTACCTCTTAGAGATTGCCTATATGACACAAATAAAGCATGAACGATCGACTCAGGATTTAGTGCGCGCTGCCGTATCTGGCTGGTTAGGCACCGCGCTTGAATTTATGGATTTTCAGTTATATTCACTAGGCGCGGCTCTGGTCTTCCATGAGATATTTTTCCCGGAACAGTCTGCCGCGATGGCGCTTATTCTGGCAATGGGCACCTATGGTGCAGGTTATATAGCCAGAATTATCGGCGCCTTTGTTTTTGGTAAAATGGGCGACCGCATCGGACGAAAAAAAGTATTGTTTATTACCATCACCATGATGGGGATCTGCACCACGCTGATTGGCGTACTGCCGACGTATGCGCAAATCGGCATTTTTGCGCCAGTATTACTGGTGACATTGCGAATTATACAGGGGCTGGGCGCCGGGGCGGAAATTTCCGGCGCGGGTACCATGCTGGCCGAGTATGCGCCGAAAGGAAAGCGTGGCATCATTTCCTCGCTGGTTGCGATGGGCACCAACTGCGGTACGTTGAGCGCGACGGCGATCTGGGCGGTGATGTTCTTTGCGCTTGAACGCGAACAGCTGATCGCCTGGGGATGGCGTATTCCTTTCCTGGCGAGCGTCGTTGTCATGATATTCGCGATCTGGCTGCGAATGAATCTGAAAGAAAGTCCGGTATTCGAAAAAGTAAGCGAAGGCGAAAAATCGCCAGCGTTAACGCCTGCGTCAGAAAATACATTGGGCGCGATGTTTACCAGCAAATCTTTCTGGCTGGCCACCGGTTTACGTTTTGGACAAGCTGGGAATTCGGGGCTTATTCAAACCTTCCTTGCCGGATATTTAGTTCAGACGTTATTATTTAACAAATCTATCCCAACCGATGCGTTAATGATAAGTTCCGTAATTGGTTTTATCACTATCCCACTCTTGGGGTGGTTGTCCGATAAATACGGTCGTCGGCTGCCGTATATAATATTGAATATCTCCGCGATTATCCTCGCCTGGCCGATGCTGTCTATTGTGGTAGATAAAACGTATAGCCCTGGCGTAATTATGGCGGCGCTCATTGTTATTCATAACTTTGCCGTGCTGGGATTATTTGCGCTGGAAAACATCACCATGGCGGAAATTTTCGGATCGCGTAATCGCTTCACCCGGATGGCGATTTCAAAAGAGGCAGGAGGCCTGGTGGCGGTCGGCTTTGGCCCTGTTCTTGCGGGGATCTTTTGTAACATGACCGATTCCTGGCTGCCCATCTTAATTATGCTGGTGCTCTACTCGTGTATTGGTCTGATTTCTGCGCTGTTGATGCCGGAGGTCAGAGATCGCGACCTGAGTTTGCCTGAGGATGCGGCGGAAGCGACAGCGGCAGAGAAGTTACGCCACTCCGCAACCCAGACGAGTTAAATCGTGTCGACGGTATGGCCGGAACGCTAATGCGGTTTCGGCCATGCTGCCCGGTCACTTTTGTTTAATTAGCGTAAATCCAAATGTACCAGGGCAGGCGTTACTCTGCGACTGTTCCGCTTTCAGAATATAGAGGTTATAAAATGCAAAACAGGCTTTTATCGGCAAAGGCGACGCTTCCTGATTACGATCGCGCGGCGCTGGTGGCGCGGATGGTCCATCTCGGTTTTGGCGCGTTTCATCGCGCGCATCAGGGGGTTTATACAGATATTCTGGCTGCGGAGCAGCATAGCGACTGGGGCTATTATGAGGTTAATCTTATTGGCGGCGAACAGCAGATTGCCGATCTAAAGCAGCAGGATAACCTCTATACCGTGGCGGAGATGTCGGCGGATGCCTGGACGGCGCGTGTGGTGGGCGTCGTCAAAGCGGCGTTGCATGTTCAGGTTGATGGTCTGGAACGTGTGCTGGCGGCGATGTGCGAACCGCAAATAGCGATTGTGTCTCTGACTATTACCGAAAAAGGGTATTGTCATTCGCCAGCCACGGGCCAACTTCTGCTGGAGCATCCCATGATTGCAGCCGACCTGCAAAATCCGCATCAACCGCTAACGGCACCGGGTATTATTGTCGAAGCGTTAGCACGTCGTAAAGCCGCAGGCTTACCGGCATTTACCGTGATGTCCTGCGATAACATGCCGGAAAATGGGCATGTGACGCGTCAGGTTGTGACGGCTTACGCCCGGGAGGTGGATGCGGAACTGGCGATATGGATCGAGCAAAACGTGACATTTCCGTCAACCATGGTTGATCGGATTGTCCCTGCGGTCACGCCGGAGACGCTGGATAAAATCGAACAACTGACCGGCGTGCGCGATCCGGCGGGCGTTGCCTGTGAACCGTTTCGTCAGTGGGTGATAGAAGATACGTTTGTGGCGGGGCGTCCGCAGTGGGAAAACGCGGGCGCGACGTTGGTCGCCGACGTGGTTCCGTTTGAAGAGATGAAACTGCGAATGCTTAACGGCAGTCATTCATTCCTGGCTTATCTGGGGTATCTTGCCGGCTATCAGCATATTAATGACTGCATGGCTGACGACAACTATCGTCTGACCGCGCAGGTGTTAATGTTACGCGAGCAGGCGCCCACGCTGAAAGTCCAGGGGGTAGATTTACAGCGTTATGCCGATCAGTTGATTGCGCGTTACCGTAATCCGGCGCTGCGTCATCGTACCTGGCAGATAGCGATGGATGGTAGCCAGAAACTTCCGCAGCGTATGCTGGACTCCGTTCGCTGGCATCTTGCTAATCATAGCGATTTTGATTTGCTGGCGCTGGGCGTGGCGGGGTGGATGCGTTACGTTGGCGGCGTGGATGAGCAGGGCAAGGCCATCGACATTAGCGATCCGCTATTGCCGGTTATTCAGCGCGCCGTGGCAAACAGTGAAGAAGGCGCCAGTCGTGTTAAGGCGCTGCTGGGAATGGCAGAAATTTTCGGCAACGATTTGCCGCAGGCGGCGCGGTTTACGCAAAAAGTGCAAGAAGCCTATGACAGTTTACTGACATATGGCGCGAAAGCGAGCGTGGCGAAATATGCCGAGCGGTTGAAGTAGCGCAACAGAGACCCGGTAGCATTATGCTACCGGGAAGGCCGGAGCGGTTATTAGCGGCCAGTGGTATCAGTTCATGCCAAGACGAATCAGTTCGACCGGCGCGAATTTACCTTCACAACCTTCGACAATCACCGTTTTGCCGCGGCGAATTTGACCTGCATCCAGACCTTCGCTCTCAATGGCTTTGATAATCCCGGTATGACCCGTGCCGCTTATCATGACCCGGCTACCGGTAGTGATTGCGTTACGGTTACGATCGTATGTCATCATGGTGTTTTCTCCTTTCAAACTTACTGCCAAAGCCCGCAGGTTTCCCCGCATGACGGGCGACATATAAATACGCTTATCGTTGCGAATTTTTTTTGTTTTTGATCAAGCTCACGGCTTTTTAGGCGGGAATGTGCAGGGTGAGAAAGCGAAGAAGGCGTCTCACCCCGACGTTAAAGGGAGTTACTCTTCGCTAAACCAGCCGCTGTTTTCCTGACGGATAAGCTGAACGGATTCGCTAATTTCTTGCAAATGCTGGGTCATTGCGCTCTCAACCGCATTGCCGTCACGATTTTCCAGCGCGGAGAAAATATCATGGTGCTGGCGCAGCAACATCTCCGGCGGAGAAACATGATCCAGACTCATATAGCGAACCCGGTCGATTGTCGCTTTGATATTTTCAATGGTATCCCACGCTAACTGGCAATCGGCGATCTGCGCCAGCTTTTGGTGGAAATCGTCATCAAGCTGGAAAAAATCATCAATCTGTTTGCGCTCGATGGCAATATGTTGCAGGTGCAGGTTTTGCGCCAGTTGATAGCACTGGTTGTCGGTGATCATCGCCGCCGCACGGCGGACCACCGCGCATTCGATCGCCTGCCGTACAAAACAGCCATTCTGTACCTGAGAAAGCGAAATCTTATTCACATAACTACCGCGCTGAGGGCGGATCTGAATCAACCCATTTTCCGCCAGCTTTATAAAAGCCTCGCGCACCGGTTGACGCGAAACGTTAAAACGGGTTGAGACCTCTTTTTCTGATAGCGGCGTGCCAGGCGGGATCAGACAATGCACGATATCACGCCGAAGAATACGGTAAATTTGCTGGTTGACAGGCTGTGTAGGGTTAAGCTGCGTTTCGACGGTCATTCATTCTTACTTTTTAGGCGGTTGACCCGGATACTCTACCACTTTTCCGTGGTGGTCTATACCGATCATGTTTCTGGTTGCAGATACGTTTGCCAGGGATTACCCGGCCCGCAGACCGGGTATAACCCCTTAGCTACGGTGGACGCTGAGCCCTGCGAAGGATTGGGTAACAGGCATCATTTCAACGGTATTAATATTCACATGCGCGGGGAGTGTGGCCACCCACCATACCGCTTCGGTAATGTCTTCTGGCGTGAGCGCGGTGGTATTTTCGTAGGTTTTACCCGCTTTCTCATCGTCGCCTTTGAAACGGACGCTGGAAAACTCGGTACCGCCAACCAGACCCGGTTCAATGTCGGTCACGCGAACCGCCGTGCCGTGTAAATCCGTGCGCAAATTCAGGCTAAACTGGCGCACAAAGGCTTTCGTCGCGCCATAGACATTGCCACCAGCATAAGGCCAACTGCCGGCGGTTGAACCGATGTTAATGATATGACCGCGATTACGTTCGACCATTCCTGGCAGCACGGCGCGGGTCATATAAATTAAGCCTTTATTATTAGTATCGATCATAGTTTCCCAGTCTTCTACGCTGGCTTTATGCGCCGGTTCAAGACCCAGCGCCAGACCGGCGTTATTGACCAGCACATCAATATCGCGCCACTGCGCAGGCAGAGAGGCCATCATCTCTTCGATGGCCGCGCGGTTGCGCACGTCCAGTTGGGTGGTCAATACGTTCTCGCCAAGCTCATCTTTTAACGCTTGCAGGCGTTCATGACGACGTCCCGTGGCAATGACTTTATGTCCATTCTCAACAAAACGACGTGCAATGCACTCGCCAAACCCTGCGGTTGCTCCAGTTACTAAAACGATCATCACACAGTTCCTCAACGCTTTTTGTGTTGTATTACCATAGCACGCGGCGTTTATGAAAGGGTAATCCTGGTTAACACGGTTGCGGTCAGCATAGGGGGAAGCTTACTCTTATGATCAACCTATTTTCAGGAGTGAAAAATGTCGACGAATCCTTTGTTAGACCAGAGTATGTTGCCCTATCAGGCACCGCGTTTTGATCGGATCAAAGATTGCCATTATCGTCCTGCTTTTGATGAAGGCGTGCGGCAAAAACGCGTGGAAATCGAGGCCATCGTCAATCATCCGGCGGCCCCTGACTTTACGAATACGCTTCTGGCGCTGGAGCAAAGCGGGGCGCTTCTGTCACGCGTCACCAGCGTTTTTTTCGCGATGACGGCTGCGCACACTAACGATGAACTCCAGCGGTTGGATGAGACCTTTTCTGCCGAGCTGGCGGCGCTCTCCAACGATATTTATCTGAATAGCGCGTTATTCGCTCGCGTGGATGCCGTCTGGCAACAGCGTCACTCACTGGGGCTGGATGATGAGTCGCTACGGTTGGTCGATGTGATCCATCAGCGTTTTGTGTTGGCAGGCGCGCAGCTTGCCGAAGAGGATAAAGCGCGACTGAAGGTATTGAATACTGAATCCGCGACCTTAATGAGTCAGTTTAATCAGCGTCTGCTGGCGGCAAGTAAAGCGGGCGGGCTGGCGGTAGATGACGCGCATTGCCTGGCAGGATTAAGCCCGGAAGAAATGACCGTCGCTGCCGAAGCGGCGCGTGAAAAAGGCCTGGAGGAGCGCTGGTTCATTCCGCTCCTTAATACGACGCAACAGCCTGCGCTTGCTACGCTGCGCGATCGCCAGACCCGCGAAAATTTATTCGCAGCGTCATGGACTCGGGCGGAAAAAGGAGATGCCCACGATACCCGCGCTATCGTTCAGCGTCTGGTAGAGATTCGTCGCTGTCAGGCAAAACTGCTGGGTTTCCCCAATTATGCCGCATGGAAAATGGCCGATCAGATGGCGAAAACGCCGCAAGCCGCACTGAGCTTTATGCGTGGCATTGTGCCGCCAGCGCGTCAGCGTGTACTCAATGAACAGGCGGAAATTCAGAACATCATTGATGGTGAGCAGGGCGGCTACACCGTTCAGGCCTGGGACTGGATGTTCTATGCCGAACAGGTACGGCGGGAAAAATATGCGTTAGATGAAGCGCAACTGAAGCCCTATTTTGCCTTAAATACGGTGTTGCAAGAGGGGGTTTTCTGGACCGCCAACCAGCTATTCGGCATCACCTTCGTCGAGCGTTTTGACATTCCGGTGTATCACCCTGATGTTCGGGTGTGGGAGATTTTCGATTCCGATGGTGTCGGCATGGCGTTATTTTATGGCGACTTCTTCGCGCGGGACTCGAAAAGCGGCGGCGCGTGGATGGGGAATTTTGTCGAGCAATCCACACTCAATGAAACCCGGCCCGTTATATACAATGTATGTAACTATCAGAAACCGGTTGATGGGCAGCCTGCATTACTGCTTTGGGACGACGTTATTACGCTCTTCCATGAGTTTGGTCATACGTTACATGGTTTGTTTGCCGTCCAGCGCTATGCCACGCTTTCAGGTACCAATACGCCCCGCGACTTTGTCGAGTTTCCCTCCCAGATTAATGAGCATTGGGCGAGCCATCCACGTGTGTTCGAACGCTACGCGCGTCATGTCGACAGCGGTGAAAAAATGCCTGCTGATTTACAGGAAAGAATGCGCAAGGCGAGTTTATTTAATAAAGGTTACGATATGACTGAATTGCTCGGCGCCGCATTGCTGGATATGCGCTGGCATATGCTGGAGGAGAGCGTAGCAGAGCAGTCTGTCGCTGAGTTCGAGCAGCAGGCGCTGGCCGCCGAGCATCTTGATTTACCGGCAGTGCCGCCCCGCTATCGCAGCAGTTATTTTGCCCATATCTTCGGCGGCGGCTACGCAGCGGGATACTACGCCTATCTTTGGACGCAAATGTTAGCGGATGACGGTTATCAATGGTTTGTAGAGCAGGGCGGCCTGACGCGTGAAAACGGGCAGCGTTTTCGTGATGCTATCCTTTCCCGGGGGAATAGTACTGATTTAGAAACGCTTTATTCAGCCTGGCGTGGACATGAACCGCATATTGACCCCATGTTGCAATATCGTGGGCTCGATCGCTAAGCTGATACGGTTGTTCGGCTCTGTCGAACAACCGCCTGAAAATGAATCCTGCACTTCTGATGACAGCCAGTTAAATTTATGGGGTTAAGTTGTCTGAATATAACAAGGGCGTGCATTCGGATTTTTCTACTTATTTTCCCGTGGTGGCTTGATTGCCAAAGATTTATTACCGCTTCGCTGTTGATGTTTTCAAAAAATATATTTTCCGCCATGTGTCGGCGTTATGTAAATAATGCAGAAATGAATTTGACACTGCGCACAGGGCGACTAGATTTAGAATCTGTATCACATGATATGAGAAGACATATCATATTTAAAACGCAACATCATCATGAGGATTATATTATGGCAGAACATCGCGGCGGTTCCGGTAATTTTGCAGAAGATAAAGAGAAAGCCTCAGAAGCAGGTCGTAAAGGCGGCCAGCATAGCGGTGGGAACTTTAAAAACGACCCACAGCGTGCATCTGAAGCGGGTAAAAAAGGTGGCCAGAACAGCCACAGTGGCGGACGGAAATCCGGCAATTAATTTTACTCCTGATATTTCGTAAATATATTCTGAAATATTGCGCATACGATGCGGGCCATAGGCTCGCATTTTTTTATTCTGACCGGGAGTTATTCTGACCGGTCAGATGAAATTATTGTTTATGCTTTCTTCGTTAACAGAAAAAGCAATTCAGCGAGGGCGAAGCGTACGCATTTTTCCAATACTTCCTGACAATCTCCGTTGAAATGTTGTCGGCTTGTAAAAGTTGTATTGTTAATATTCCAGGCAAACCAAACGGTGCCCGCCGGCGTGCCATCTTCGCCGCCTTCCGGCCCGCCATAGCCGCTGATCGCTATGCTGATATTGACCTCAGCCTGATCCTTAGCGCCCTGTGCCATTTCAGTAACAACCGCTTCGCTGACGGCGGTATGTTCGGCAAGACTGTGGCGTTGTACGCGTAAGATTTTTGCTTTGGCTTCATCAGTAAAGGTGACATAACCCACACCGTAAAATGAGGGCGTATCTTCTGCTGCGCACAATGCTGAAGCCAGTTTCCCGCCAGTGCAGGATTCTGCAGTGGTTAGACGGAGTTTCTGGTTAACCAGTAAATCACCAAGTTTTTTTGTCAGGCTATCGACGGATTCGGCTTCATCAAGGGTGACAATATCGTGCTGTTCTAATCTCATCGTTTATTTTTCCGTTACCAGAGACAAAAGAAATCTGTTCGTTCTTCTCAAGTATGGCATATTTATTTTATGACATTGTCAGTGAATGATTATTTTATCCACTTACCAACAAACCCGCTGTTGCATATCTTGCTTACTTTCTTACGGCGATGACTGTCATTGATTATGCGTAAGGCCATTATCCTCAAAAAATAAAGCCGATTATTCTGAATTGCTATCCAGACGTTGATACATATGACTTCAGCTATGTGGCAAGTTAACTATTACGCCGTTACGCTTTCGCGCTCACCGGCGCTGATGTCGGTTGCATATTAATCCGGATGGGTTGATTTTATTGCTTAATATTCTGCGGATAAATTCATGTTTGTAAAAACTAAAAATAGCGGCCAGACTTAATACGTCAAATAGACGTTATTAAGGAGAGAGCATGAAACTACAGGTGGCTGCATTTTTAAGTTTTCTGATAATGCCTTACGCGCTAGCGGATGATCAAGGGGGATTAAAAAAAGACGTGGCACCGCCGCCGCCTCATGCTATTGAGGATGGTTATCGTGGTACGGATGATGCAGAAAAAATGACCATCGAACAGGCAAAAACCCTGCATGATGGCGCGACCGTTTCGCTGCGCGGCAACCTTATTGATCATAAAGGCGACGATCGCTATGTATTTCGTGATAAGTCCGGCGAGATTAACGTGATAATTCCTTCCGTCGTATTTGATGGGCGGGAAGTTCAGCCGGATCAAATGATCAACATTAACGGTAGTCTGGACAAGAAAGCGAAGGAACCGCTTGTTCGCGTGAACCGACTGCAAAAATAACGCGCGCTAATCGGCAATCTCCAGGTCAGCCATACGGGGCATGCGGCTGGCCTGATACCATGGGTCTTGTAAAAGCCCCTGGGGGACAAAAGGTCCCATAATGTCTTATTCAGGTCTGGTTGCGTATCGTTTAAGCTTCATTGATATTGACGGTGCTACAGTCGTTAGCGATCCGTTATCCTCGCAAGAATTTGCCCGGTAGCGTATAAGCAAAACACAAATCTATCCATGCAAGCATTTACCGCTGGTGAACCGGCGGTTTTTTTTGCCTGCCATCCAGACAAAAGCGGCCCCTTGCGCAACGATGTAGCAAGGGGCCGGCTCTGCGAGGGATTATCTCCGTTCATTAATCATCCCATTTGTGACTGAACCAGGCGGCCAGAAATCCGGAAAATAAAATAATTCCTAATACAACGATAAAAAGGTTAATACTGCCTAACATCTCGTTTCTCCTTATTTTAGCGTGCATCCTCTTTTTTAAAAAACCTCGTACAGACTATAGTACTAATTTATACTTAAGCAAAGTCTGAATTGCGTATTTATTTTACTGGAAGGGTAAGGCATTAGAATATTTTCGTCAGCGCCCAGGAATATTCCTGAATTATCGCAGTGACAGCAGATAATTAGCCTGCAATATATAGGGTTAACCCAGTGCGCCAGAAACGGCGCACATCACTGGCTGCAGATAATTAACAGGTGATAGCCTGTTGCGTAGGGGTAATCCGCATTCCTTTTAACATCAGTGCCCAGGCGAACACAATGGCGATTATCAGGACAACGAAAAGCGACCAGGCGGGAAGTGTCGTCAGGATGACGCCGCTGGCCAGCGGGTTTAGCGCCGCACCCAGCCAGCCCAGCGATTGCGCTGAAAAATAGCTGGCTTTCATCCCGGCAGGCGCAATGTTGTCAATTAACATATATTCGCCGGGGGCATAAATAATTTCGCCAATCGTGAATACTGCCGCTGAAAGCCCCCAAAAAAACAGATTGTCGCCTGAAAAAATAAATCCGATGAGCCCGGCGATAAAAAAGACGGTGCCGGTCGTCATCATTGGTCGAATATTGACGGCGGTAAGTCGACGGCCCACGGCGTATTGCAAACTGACCACAATAACCGCATTAACCGGCAGGACGACGGCTACCACTTTTTCCGCGAAGCCGCTATCGGCAACGACCATAACGTACTGTGAAATACAGGACGCAAAGGCGCCCCCCACAAAGGAGGCCAGAAATGCCGAAAGCGTAAACCACAATAATGCTTTGTCGCGCAGCAGAACGGAGGGAGACCAGATAGCGGCATTTTTCCCCTCGCTGGCGGCAACCGATCGTGTCACCCATACCTGAATAAAGACCAGCGGAAATGCGGAACAGATGGCGGCAAGCCAGAAGGGTAAATTGATGCTTTGCATCACCAGCAGCGTGCCGAGCGGCGGGCCAACCGTCCAGCCGATATTGAGTACGGTATAGTTGAGCGAAAAAATCCGTGTTTTTGTTGTCGCGGTGAGATTATCGGCGAACCAGGCCTTCAGGACGGTAGAAAAAACCGAATAGGCGCAGTTAATAAGCGCAAAAAGCAGGACAACCAGTACGACATTGTGCACCATTGGGATGGCGATAAATCCGCAGGCGAAGGCGATAATCGCGAGTAACATGTAGCGCTTTTTATCAAACTTGTCCGCCAGAATCCCAAAGCCAAGACTAAAGACGACGCCAATCGTTAACGCGCTGGTCAGCGCGTAGCCAATCAGATCCACGCCTAAACCGTACTGACGGTTAAGATAGATGGTCATAAAGGGGAGCGTGGCACCGCGTCCAATTGTCAATAACAGCGATGAGGCGAGTAGAGCCAACGTCGAACGTCTCAATCCTGGATTCATTTTTCCTGCCTGAAATGGAGGTTACGTATCGGGACGTTTTAATCTACCGTGCCCGCAAAAGCATGATGTCTATACGCTATAGCGTAGTCTTAACATACCATAACGCAGGATTTTGCCCATCGTGTGTTGTTCAATGCCATGCTCACGGTAAAAAGAAAAGTCCTGTTATGGCGCACTGATTTCCGATAACTTACCTTTTTACAAAATTTTAATAATGACAGGGGCCGATAATGTCGCGTAAAGACGGTTTTTTGGCGTTACTGGTGGTTGTCGTATGGGGGCTCAATTTTGTTGTCATCAAAGTAGGCCTGCACCATATGCCGCCATTATTGCTGGCAGGATTACGATTTTTACTGGTGGCGTTTCCGGCAATTTTCTTTGTCGCCCGGCCTAAAGTCCCGCTTACGCTGTTACTGGGCTATGGGCTGACGATAAGCTTTGGGCAGTTCGCCTTTCTCTTTTGCGCGATAAAGTTTGGTATGCCCGCAGGACTGGCGTCGTTGGTATTACAGGCGCAGGCCTTTTTTACCATGGCTTTGGGGGCGTTTGTTTTTAGCGAGCGGTTACAACGTAAGCAGTTGGCGGGAATCGCCCTGGCGATTATAGGTGTACTGGTATTGATTGAAGCCAGTCTCAACGGACAGCATATAGCGATGTCGGGATTTATGCTGACTCTGGCGGCGGCATTTAGCTGGGCCTGCGGCAATATCTTTAATAAAAAAATTATGCAACATAGTCCGCGCCCGGCGGTGATGTCGCTGGTGGTCTGGAGCGCGCTGATCCCGATCCTGCCGTTCCTGCTGTCATCGCTGCTACTGGAGGGGGCGGATCACATTACGCAAAGCCTTATTACCATCGATATGACGACGATATTGTCGCTGCTTTATCTGGCTTTTGTCGCCACTATACTTGGCTACGGCATCTGGGGCACGTTACTGGGGCGCTATGAGACCTGGCGCGTGGCGCCGTTATCATTGCTGGTGCCGGTAGTCGGGCTGGCGAGCGCCGCGGTGTTACTCGAGGAAACGTTGACCGGGATGCAGCTTGCGGGCGCAGTACTGATTATGGCTGGACTCTATATCAATGTGTTTGGATTTCGTGTGCGCCGTACTGCGCGCGTCAGGGGATGAGGCATTATGTTACTAAGAAGACAAGCGCTAATTTCAGACCATGCCGCGAGGTAATAGCGGCGGACTTGTCATCGCCAGATGGTACTAAAAAAATGCCCCGCAAAACGGGGCAAAGAGGTTAAAGGTGTTGGTCGTTATAATAGGGCACGCCTAATTCATCTGACTTATCGCTGTTCACGCTCACGGGGTGAAGGTCATTTGGCGGATCGCCTACACAGGGCAGCAGCATCACATCGCGGCTATTTTGCGCCACAGGTAACAAAGTTTGTTCTGCAATGCCATATCCGGAGGCGATAAGTAACAGACCCGGCAGGGCGGGAAACAGCATTTTCATGGTGCTCTTCGCGTGGCGCATAAACAAACTAGTAGTTGCCATGGTTCAGCGGCAGCATATACCGTGATTCGCCATGCATATTGGTGATCCGGTATTTGTGTGGCGGCACATCAAAGTAGTTTTTGAACGTCCGGGTCAATGTTTGCTGTGACTCAAAGCCATAGCGTTCCGCCAGATAGAGAATGGGCTCGTTGCTCTCTTTTAATTTTTGCGCGATTTCCGTCATCTTACGGCTGCGGATGTATTGACCTAATGAATGACCGGTCTCTTTTTTAAACATCCGTTGCAGGTGCCATTTGGAATATCCTGAACGCTCAGACACTTTTTCCAGTGAGAGCGGCGACTCCAGGTTATCCTCGATCCAGTCCAAAATGCTATGAATAGTAATAGCGTCAGTGTTGCGTCTGGACATCGTCATACCTCTTTTTTGTCTACGGCAGAATTTTCTTGAGCAAATACTCAAGCGTTGCCACTTCGTCCGCCGTTAAGTTTTTTGTTAATTCCTGATGCAGGTCTTGCCCTGGTCGTTGATGACATTGCTCACAAATTGCCGCGCCGTCCGGCGTTAGCTTCACCAGTACGCCGCGTTTGTCATTAGGATTCGGCAGTCTTTCGATCCAGCCTTTGCACAGCAGGCGATCGAGCATCCGCGTCAATGCGCCGAGATCGACAGACAGCACTTTTTTAAGTTCAACCGGGGTAATACATCCCGCGCAGCGTATCGAGCACAGCACTTTAAACTGTGTTGCGGTGATATCCAGCGGGGATAAATAGTTATTTAACAGGCGATCTTTTTTTTGATTTACCATGTAGATCAAGCGACCCAGCGGAATGATTTCATTGAACAGATCACTGGTGCTTTTCAAAATGGTTGCCCCGGCAAGTAATTAATTTCGTCAGATACTATTGCCCAGGCAAGTATAAGTCAACTAAATGAATTGGCCGATGCCACGATTTGCTAAAAGGCGTCCGGGGTATTGTGCTGTGATAACTTGTAACTAATTGATAATTACAGGTTATAGGTTGTAGAGGATATTAATTTGCACACTGGCGAAATGGCGCGCCTGGGTAATTTCACTTTATACTTCCGGTTCATGAAACGCTGATGGGTAAGAGATAGTATTATGATGGATTTGTTTAAAGCGATTGGATTGGGGCTGGTCGTACTGCTCCCGTTAGCCAATCCGCTAACCACCGTGGCGCTGTTTCTTGGCCTTGCGGGCAATATGAATAGTGCGGAACGCAACCGGCAGTCCTATATGGCTTCGGTTTATGTCTTCGCTATTATGATGGTGGCGTACTACGCCGGGCAGTTAGTTATGAACACCTTCGGTATTTCGATTCCAGGGCTACGGATCGCCGGGGGGTTAATCGTGGCGTTTATCGGCTTCAGAATGCTTTTCCCGCAGCAGAAGGCGCATGAGTCGCCGGAAGCGAAAAGCAAATCGGAGGAGCTGGCAGACGAACCGACGGCCAATATTGCGTTTGTTCCACTGGCTATGCCAAGCACCGCAGGACCGGGGACCATCGCAATGATCATCAGTTCCGCTTCCACGGTGCGTCATGGCGGCGAGTTTCCCGACTGGGTCATTATGGTCGCGCCGCCGATTATTTTTCTTGCCGTGGCGGTGATCCTGTGGGGATGCTTACGCAGTTCTGGCGCTATTATGCGGCTGGTGGGTAAAGGGGGGATTGAAGCGATCTCCCGCTTAATGGGATTCCTGCTGGTGTGTATGGGCGTGCAATTTATTATCAACGGCGTGTTGGAAATTATTAAAACGTACCACTAAGGCGCATTTTCGTCTGCCGGAAACCTGTTCCCGGCAGACGAATGTCTTAATGCGGTTGTTCTTCCAGCGTCACTGGCCATTTGCGGAATATGAGCACAGCCCATACCAGCGCGGCACAGGCGGGTATAGCGCCAATATAGCCGATGGCCGACATTGACCAGTGCAAACTCACCTGATTGCCTACCAGCGCGCCAGCGCCAATACCAATATTAAAGATGCCTGAAAATAGCGCCATTGCGACATCGGTCGCGTCCGGGGCCAGCGCCAGTACTTTCACCTGCATACCGAGCCCTATCACCATAATCGCGATGCCCCAGAAAATGCTCAGTATGGCCAGATGCGCTTCGCTATTCGCCGCAGGCAGCAGCAGAAGCAGACAGATAACCAGCAGGGCAATAGCGATACTGACGAGCGACGAGGCATGGCGATTACCCAGTTTACCAAACACGAGGCTGCCGATGATCCCGGCGCCGCCCAGGATCAGTAACAGGACGGTAGCAAAATTCGCACTGAGCCCGGCGACATTCTGAACGAACGGTTCAATATAGCTATAAGCGGTGTAATGCGCAGTCACCACAACGACGGTCAGTACATAGAGGCTCATCAGCGCCGGGCGCCGGAATAGCAAAGGTAAACTTTTTAGTGAGCCGGAATGTTCGCTCGGCAATTTCGGTAGAAGCTTAATCAGACATAGCAGCGTAATTAATGCGCCCATGCCGATGGCAAAAAAGGTGGTGCGCCAGCCAAAATACTGACCAACAACGCGACCTATCGGCAGCCCAAGCACCATGGCCAACGCGGTGCCGGTCGCTATCAGACTTAATGCCTGCGCGCGTTTCCCGGCAGGGGCCAGGCGGATCGCCAGCGAGGCGGTTATCGACCAGAAAATAGCGTGGGCGAAAGCGATACCAATACGGCTAATGACCAGCACGGTAAAGTTCCATGCCAGAAAGGAGAGCACATGGCTGGCAATAAACAAAACAAACAGACAAATTAGTAGCTTACGGCGCTCCATTTGACTGGTAAGAAGCATAAAAGGCAGCGACATGACGGCAACTACCCAGGCGTAAATGGTTAGCATGATGCCGACCTGCGCGGTTTGCATATGAAAGCTTTCAGCAATGTCTGATAGCAAACCAACCGGCACAAATTCTGTGGTATTGAAAATAAAAGCGGCAATAGCAAGCGTAACTACCCGTAGCCACGCGACCTTGCGGGAAACTGGATTGATTGTCATAAAAATATTTCGGGTTAGTTGCGAGAAGGTGAGACCGCGATCTTAAAACGTTTACTGGCGAAAAGACAATCATTTTGTGACCTGCTTCTCATTTACTTCGCAGGCCGTTTCGTCTTCAGTCGACGCTCGCCAGTTGGGCGTTAAGTAACTCGATAAAGGCCTCAAGCTGGCGCGTCATCGCCCCGCGCCGCCACATTAGCCAGGTGCTAAGCCAGCGCCACTTCTCCGCCAACGGCCAGGCCTCCACCTGATGATGTCCTGGCATACTGTTGAGCATACTTGCTGGCATCAGCGCAATACCTGCGCCGGCAATTACGCACGCCAACATTCCATGATATGACTCCATTTCGTGAATCGTACCGGGGGTCGCGCCATCGGCATGAAACCAGCTTTCGAAATGCCGTCGGTAAGAACAGTTGGCGCGAAAAGCATAGATGTTGCAACCATTCACCTCGCTGGCCCGCGAAACGACGGAATGGCCGTGTGGCGCGACGATCATCATCTCTTCCTGGTAAGCCGGTATACCTTCCAGCCCCGGATGCATTAGCGGGCCATCAATAAAGGCGGCGTTCAGCTTTCCTTCGAGCACGCCATCCAGCATGGCGCCGGAAGGACCGGTCGTTAACGCGAACTGAATTTTAGGGTAACGCTGGTTATAACCCGCCAGCAGCGCGGGGATACGTACGGCGGCAGTACTTTCTAACGCGCCGAGTGAAAACAGTCCTTGCGGTTCCTCTCCGGCAACCACCATGCGGGCTTCATCGACCAGCGCCAGGATCTGCTGGCTGTAACGTAAAAAGTTATGCCCGGCTGGTGACAGCCTGAGTCGCTGGTTTTCGCGAATAAACAGAGAGACGCCCAGGTCGGCTTCAAGCTGACGGATACGCGTGGTCAGGTTGGACGGAACGCGGTGTACTTTTGCCGCCGCCTGCGTAATGCTGCCCGTCAGAGCGACAGCGTTAAACATTTCCAGTTGCGTCAGGTCCATGGTTTTCTCAATTCGTGAATAGTCTGGTTAATATTATTCATTTTTCAGAAACGGTAAAGGGCGTCATGATGGTACAACTCCCCTGATAACGAGAGAAAGAACATGACCATGATGACTGCAACACAGGCGTTATCCGTGAATCCTGCGACCGGCCAGACGCTGGCGGCAATGCCCTGGGCTAACGCGCAAGAGATTGAACATGCGCTGAGTCTGGCGGCGAGCGGTTTTAAAAAGTGGAAAATGACATCGGTAGCGCAACGGGCGCAAACATTACGCGATATTGGTCAGGCGCTTCGCGCTCATGCAGAAGAGATGGCGCAATGTATTACGCGTGAAATGGGTAAACCCATAAAGCAGGCGCGTGCGGAAGTGACGAAATCCGCCGCGTTATGCGACTGGTATGCGGAACATGGCCCGGCAATGCTGAATCCTGAGCCTACGCTGGTAGAAAATCAGCAGGCGGTGATTGAATACCGTCCGCTGGGCGTCATTCTGGCGATAATGCCGTGGAATTTTCCTTTATGGCAGGTGTTACGCGGGGCAGTGCCGATACTGTTGGCGGGGAATAGCTACTTGTTAAAACATGCGCCCAATGTCACGGGTTGCGCGCAGATGATAGCCCGAATCTTGACGGAAGCCGGTACTCCTGCTGGCGTCTATGGATGGGTGAACGCCAATAATGAGGGCGTGAGTCAGATGATTAACGATCCGCGAATCGCGGCGGTGACGGTGACCGGTAGCGTGCGCGCCGGCGCGGCGATTGGTGCTCAGGCTGGGGCGGCGCTGAAAAAGTGCGTACTGGAACTGGGTGGCTCGGATCCGTTTATTGTACTCAATGATGCCGATCTCGAACTGGCGGTAAAAGCCGCGGTTGCAGGACGCTATCAAAACACCGGACAAGTCTGCGCCGCCGCCAAACGTTTTATTGTCGAAGAGGGCATTGCGCAGGCGTTTACCGATCGTTTTGTGGCGGCTGCCGCAGCATTAAAGATGGGTGATCCTCTGGTTGAAGAGAATGACCTGGGGCCGATGGCGCGCTTTGATTTGCGTGATGAACTCCATCAACAGGTGCAGGCTTCCGTCGCCGAAGGCGCACGGTTACTGTTGGGCGGGGAGAAAATCGCCGGGGAGGGCAACTATTATGCCGCGACCGTTCTGGCGGATGTCACACCTGACATGACGGCATTTCGTCAGGAACTTTTTGGGCCTGTTGCCGCCATTACCGTTGCAAAAGATGCGGCGCACGCCCTCGCGCTGGCGAATGACAGTGAGTTTGGCCTGTCGGCGACGATCTTTACCGCCGACGATACGCTGGCCGAGGAGATGGCGGCGCGTCTTGAGTGCGGCGGGGTATTCATTAATGGGTACAGCGCCAGCGATGCGCGTGTGGCATTCGGCGGGGTGAAGAAAAGCGGCTTCGGTCGCGAGCTTTCGCACTTTGGTTTACACGAATTTTGTAATGTGCAGACCGTCTGGAAGAACCGCGTCTAATCGCCCTGACGTCGCGTGGCGCCCTCTGCTATACTCGCAGGCCTTTTCAGACCTGCGAGCAAGGAGCATGTTGTGGCCAGGGCCATGGATAATGCAATTTTAGAGACGATTTTACAGCGCGTTCGCCCCCTCATTGGCCAGGGCAAAGTCGCTGACTATATTCCGGCATTAGCGTCCGTCGAGGGTTCAAAGCTGGGGATAGCGATTTGTACCGTGGACGGGCAGCATTATCAGGCGGGCGATGCGCACGAACGCTTCTCTATTCAGTCTATTTCGAAAGTGCTCAGTCTGGTGGTGGCGATGCGTCATTATCCGGAAGAGGAGATCTGGCAGCGCGTCGGAAAAGATCCTTCCGGCTCGCCGTTCAATTCGTTGGTTCAGTTAGAGATGGAACAAGGCATCCCGCGTAATCCATTTATTAATGCGGGCGCGCTGGTGGTATGCGACATGTTGCAAGGGCGGCTTAGCGCGCCGCGTCAGCGGATGCTGGAAGTTGTGCGCGCGCTTTGCGGCGTATCGGATATTACGTATGACGCTACGGTCGCGCGCTCTGAATTTGAGCATTCCGCCCGTAACGCCGCTATTGCCTGGCTGATGAAATCATTCGGTAATTTTCATCATGATGTGCCTACCGTGTTGCAAAATTACTTTCACTACTGTGCGTTGAAAATGAGCTGCATGGAACTGGCGAGGACGTTTGTCTTTCTGGCGAATCAGGGCGAGGCGTTTCATCTCGACGAGCCGGTAGTTACCCCCATGCAGGCCCGGCAGATTAATGCGCTAATGGCGACCAGCGGTATGTATCAGAATGCCGGAGAGTTTGCCTGGCGGGTGGGATTGCCCGCTAAATCCGGCGTGGGCGGCGGTATTGTCGCCATAGTGCCGCATGAAATGGCGATTGCCGTCTGGAGTCCGGAGCTGGATCCTGCGGGAAACTCTCTGGCAGGTATCGCCGCGCTTGAGCAATTAACACAAACGTTAGGACGTTCGGTATATTGATGAATGCGCTTGAACCGCTCTTTGCCCGCCTGGCGCGATCGACATTTCGTTCGCGTTTTCGTCTCGGGATAAAAGAAAAACAATATTGCTGGGATAAAGGCGCGGAGGTGATTGATAAACACGCCGCCGATTTTATCGCCCAGCGACTGGCGCCAGCTCACCCGGCGAATGATGGTAAGCAAACGCCGATGCGGGGCCATCCGGTATTTATCGCGCAACATGCGACGGCAACCTGCTGTCGTGGGTGCCTGGCGAAGTGGCACCAGATACCTCAGGGAGAACCGCTGAGCGAAGCGCAGCAACAGTATATTGTCAGCGTTATCCATTACTGGCTGGTCATACAAATGAATCAGCGGTAGGGCAGCGCGTCGTTGCTGACGCTTTCCCTGATAAATTACCCTCATACCACTGATAGCAGCCGTTGACCGTCATATATCTCATGCGCTGAAGTGCATATTTAGTTACAACATACAGTTGGTTGTTTTTTTTCAACGCCTGTCAGCACTGTGCAAAAAAATGTTCTACAGGGCAGGGAACCCGTGTATCGCCAGAAGCTTGCAACCTTGATCTGGATCACGTTTAATGACAGTGCTTTTTCACCTGCTGAAGATAATCATGATCGTTAGACCACAACAGCACTGGATTCGCCTGATATTTGTCTGGCATGGTTCCGTGTTATCTAAAATCTTTTCACGACTGCTCCTTAACTTTCTTCTTTCTATCGCCGTTATTATCATGCTGCCCTGGTACACAATGCTGGGTATTAAGTTTACCCTTGCGCCGTTTAGCATACTGGGCGTCGCTATCGCCATTTTTCTGGGGTTTCGCAATAATGCCTGTTATGCGCGTTACGTCGAAGCCCGACATTTGTGGGGGCAGTTGATGATCGCTTCACGCTCAATATTGCGTGAGGTGAAAACAACCTTACCTGATGAACGCGGTATCGAGGATTTTGTTCGGTTACAAATCGCTTTTGCCCACTGTTTGCGTATGACATTGCGTCGACAGCCTCAGACGCAAGTTTTGGGCAACTATCTTGACCAGGAGGCGTTACAGAAAGTTGTCGCTTCCCATTCCCCCGCTAACCGTATCTTATTGCTGATGGGAGAGTGGCTGGCGATTCGCCGCCGCAGCGGAAAGCTTTCCGATATTTTATTTCATAGCCTCAACAACCGTTTAAATGATATGTCGTCAGTGTTGGCCGGCTGTGAACGCATCGCCAACACGCCGGTGCCTTTTGCCTATACGTTAATTTTGCATCGTACGGTTTATCTTTTCTGCATTATGTTGCCATTTGCACTGGTGGTTGATCTGCACTATATGACACCGTTTATTTCGGTGCTTATTTCTTATACGTTTATCGCGCTGGATGCGTTAGCGGAAGAGTTGGAGGATCCGTTCGGTACTGAAAATAATGATTTACCGCTGGATGCGATATGCAATGCGATAGAAATCGATTTACTGCAAATGAATGATGAAAGGGATATTCCGGCAAAACGGATACCGGATAAACGCTATCAACTGACCTGAGCTCGACTTAACTGGCGCAGAATGTTCATCTGCGCCATAACCTGAAGAGCAAAGCTTAATAGCCTTCTCCAACGCCGGTTTTTGCTGGACCGGAGTAGTGGACATGAACGATTCGCCATCCTGTGTTTGGTATCTTCGCCCACACCTGGCTTTCGCGGCCTGTCGTGTGTTGAGTCTGCCCATTATCACGGCGTACCGCGGTAAAATGCCAGTCGAACTCTGCAACGGCGGCATTGCCATACACATGAATAGCAGGGGGAGCGTCCAGTTTTAATGTGCGTTTGCTGAAGGTTTTACCCATAGTGGCGCCATAAAAATTTTCAGCGATCTGCGACCATCCGCGTTCGTGACCGCGTGGATGAATAAAACTGGTTTCCGGTGAAACATAAAAGAGCTGCTTGCCTAACGTTGGGTCTGCCTTATCTATTGAATAAAATTACCACTGGTAAATAGTTAATCTTATGAATAGTGATACACAAATGACCGTTTGCGCTATGTGATAATTAACCATAGTAAAAATACACGAAGCGAAGAAGTGCTATTTCAGTAGTACTGATATTTTCATAACGCTAATTTAAAAATAAATGTAAACGTAACAAATTATACACAAAAATAAGAAGGACTGTGGCCTCAACTGACTTGATTATGATTCCGTCTTAACGAATGTCAGCCGAGTGTTCAGTGCCATTCTCGCCCTGGCATCCTCGACCGTAAGCCAGTTTTCTACGGGTAACCCCCTTGTTATTACAGCAGAAAACAGGGCACACCATTGGTGTAGCCATGCTTAACTTGCATTTTAACATCACTAATACATAGCAAGCTAATATTACACTTTGAAACTTAACGCACGGTAATTGTTAGTGATATTGTCCTGGACAGTTCCGCGAGCAGGCTTTGCGGAAAGTCCAAAAATAAGACAAATAAGGCATATAAAATGAAAAAAGTAGTGGTGTTATCTGCGGTAGCCGCAGCCGTGATGATGGCTGGAGCCGCCAACGCAGCAGAAATCTATAACAAGGATGGCAATAAACTGGATTTGTATGGCAAGGTCGACGGCCTGCATTATTTTTCCAGTAATCATAGTACGGATGGCGATCAATCTTATATCCGTATGGGTATTAAAGGCGAGACTCAAATTACCGATCAACTAACCGGTTTTGGACAGTGGGAGTATCAGGTCAACGCCAATCGTCCGGAAGATGGTGACTCCAGCGGTTCCCCGCAAAGCTGGACGCGTCTCGGTTTTGCTGGTTTGGCATTTGCCGATATGGGGTCTGTTGATTATGGTCGTAACTATGGCGTGTTATACGACATTGGTTCATGGACTGACGTACTGCCTGAATTTGGTAATGATTCGTATGAAGCTTCCGATAATTTTATGACCGGACGCGCGAATGGCGTTCTGACTTATCGCAATAATGATTTCTTTGGTCTGGTTGATGGTCTGAATATTGCGTTGCAGTATCAGGGTAAAAATGACGGCCTGTCGAAAGAAGGCGATCCTTTAAGTAATAATGCCAGAAAAAGTATCGCGTACCAGAATGGCGATGGTTTCGGGGCATCAGCGACATATGATTTGGGCATGGGGGTGAGCCTGGGGGCAGCCTATACCAGTTCCAAACGCACGCTTGACCAGATAACGCAAGATAAATACGACAATGGCGACCGTGCTGAAGCCTGGACTGGCGGCGTGAAGTATGATGCCAATAATATTTACCTGGCGGCAAACTATACCCGTACTTATGATATGACCTATATGGGCGATACATTGGGCGGCTTTGCACATAAAACCGATAACTGGGAAATGGTAGGGCAATATCAATTTGATAATGGCTTACGCCCGTCACTGGCGTTCCTGCAATCCAGAGCCAATGATGTTGATGGACTGGGTTCGTTCGACCTTGTGAAATATATTGATGTGGGTTCCTATTACTACTTCAATAAAAATATGTCCGCGTATGTTGACTACAAAATCAATCTGCTAAAAGATGGCAACCCATCGAATCCTAATACAGACAACACCGTGGCGCTCGGCTTAGTCTACGAGTTTTGATAAAACTTGCTGATTAAGACAGTTTAGGGATACCCTCCTTTTCCCAAAACTGTGTCACTGCTTAACCTTTATTATTGTTAATTTATTCTTTTATTATTTCAGGACGCTTCTGGCGTCCTTTTTTATTGACTATTCGTTGACTATTCGACTTCGATCTCGCGAATGCGCATTCTGCTACTGTCATCTATCTGCACTTTACCTGAATGACAAAAGGGGCAACAGAGTGTGGACGTTTGAGAGGTGAAGGGTTGATTACAGGACAGACACCAACCTTGCGCCGGTGCGATAGTAATGTGGAAACGCGCATTGTCAGCAAGGGTATGACGAGCGGCGACGTCCAGGCCAAAATGCAGCGCCGGCACCTCAACACAGGCCATAACGCCAATCTCCAGCCAGACTTGCTTTACCTTGCTGAACTGGTGATTTACTGCCTGTTCCTCCAGCAATTCGATAATATTTTGCGCCAGGGCTAATTCATGCATGGGCCAGCTCCTTCATTCAACAATATTTACGGCGACACAAGGATCAATTACCTGTAACTGTTGCGCCCACAATGAGAGTGGAATAGTGGCCAGTTCGCGAGCAATGACGCCGTCAGATTGGGCGTGACGTGTGGTAGGCGAGATAATACGGTAATCAAGAATATTGCCTGACGTCGTCAGTCTGGCCTGATGAACTAACCATCCTCGCGCGGTTTCCACTACCGCTATTTTCCATTCGCCATCATCAAAACGATTCCAGCGCAGGGTAGGAAGGGCGCTCAAACTTCGGGCGAGCGTAACGCAGCGGGCCAGCAGACGTAGCGCAGTCGTTTTTCCGCTAAGACAACAGGCTGACAGTAGCGGATATTCGATAGCCAGAGGCGAGACATCCAGGGGACCATGGGTTATTAACGTATGGTCCGGGGACGACGCCATCGGTAGTGTAGGTGTAATGATATTCTGTACTGCCGCCAGCCAGCGGGCGGCTTCAGAACGCTCTTGCAAAAACCAGGCTTCCCAGCCCTTTACGCCAGCGGCAAGCCAGGTCTGAGGATCATCGTCAAAAAAGATTGTGCTTGCCAGCGGGGATAACTCTCCGCGACGTAACAACGCCCATTCTTCAGCGGTTGCCTGTCGGTGGCTAAACAGGGGGAGCCAGTCGGTCAACGCGCGACGGAGCGTTTCTCGCGCCAGCTCTTGTTGTGCGGCCTGCATATCTGGCTTCTCTTCAGGAAACAACAGTAAAGCCGCCGCTGCGCTGTGCGCCTGAGCGCACAACGTAAACAAACGTGAAATAAGCGTTTTTGCGTACACCGGTGTTGCGCCCTGTAACAAACGACCGATCGGCGCCTCCTGCCAGATAATCCGTAGCGGGTGAGAATAGACGGTCAATCTTTGCACGAATTATTACCTTCATCGATCACCATAAACCCGGACTTACTGGTTTCGCAAACCGGGCAGCACCAGTAATCAGGTAACTGGCTGAAGGGCACGCCGGGTGGAATTTGCCATACGTCATCGCCCAGCGCAGGGTCGTAAACCCACCAACATACTTTGCACTCCATGCGCACCACTGGCTCATTTTCTGTGACCGGGTATTCTTTCAACCATTCCAACATATTTTTTAGCCCCGCGTAGGCATCTTCGATATCGTCGATGCCTGCAACGGCGATATCAGGAATGTCCGCTATCTCAATCATATCTTGCAGTAATGTGTTCATATCATTGAAATAATTGACCCGCCATACGCCGGGAAAATGCGTGCTTACAATCCGGCATTTACCATATCCGCGTGAAAAAATAGCGCTACAGCCTTCGCCTAAAAAATGATCCAGATACTCGCGATCGGCATCGTTTACTGGCAATAGCGTTAAGTTAATGATATGCGGCTCTTTTACCGGCTGTTTTACGCGCTCGGCTATTTCATGCGCGATAAAGGCGCCATTCATCAATCCCGCCGGTTGTGGCGGCAATTCTGGTGTAATCGGCGGCTGCGGATGCGTCTGCCAGATGCTCTCCGGGATCGGGCCAATGATAATTTCATCGGCAACCCGTTGCTGGTCAGCGTTATATTCACGTACACGCCAGACGCCCGTAAAAACCGTCTCCTGAATACGCTGTTCTTTTCCATCGGATAATAGTACCCGGGCGGATATTTCACCTTCGCCGAGCAGTTGATCCAACAAACCGCTATTCTGTTGCTCAGTGGCATTCAGCTTATAGCTCAGGGGAAAGGGGAGCGTTGCTACCGGGTTATCCATATCGCGAATAAGCGTAGTCAGGATGTGTCTGGCAACACGAAGCTCAGCGGGCAGCGCCTGTTCCGGTAAAACCGGCGTCAGTGGGAGATTAATGCCGGCGGGGATAGGAAGAAAGTTAAAGTCTTCCTCTTCTGGCTGCGAGCCTGGTCCAGCAATATTAACGACTGGAATAGTTCTGGAATGATTCACGTGTGTTACCTTTCATTCTATTGCGTAATAACGGGAATATCCTGACGATAGCCCGGTGTGGTCAGCAATGCGGCCACCTGCTGAGAGTATTCTTGCCAGCTATATAATCCCGCCAGACTGCCGACAAAACGGTGCTGGCGAAAGAAAAGCAGCGCCGGATATTTCAGAATGCGATACTCCCGGGCGATCAGTTCACTCTGTTCGCTATCCGCAAATGCCGCGGTATAAGACGTCGCCGGAAATTGCTTGAGGAGCTCCGGGATGATGACCCAACTGTCGGCGACTTCCGGATGTTTGTTGGGGTCGCTTTGCAGCAAAACCAGCAGAGTCGGATGCGCATTAATCAACGACGGGAGCGTTTGCGCATCGGTAACCAGAAAGCCTTTATCCGCCAGTGGACAAACAGGATTTTGGGGTGAGATAGTCATTTTTTTAAATGCTCCGGTAATTCAGGCGTGCGAGACAATAAATCGGCAAAACCGGTCAGCGGATCGCTTTGCGTGAGCATGGCCTGTTCCAGCGAGTCCAGCGCCGCCAGTACCTCAACGGCTTCCGTTTCGTCCATTTCCCGTCGCGCTGCGCCGCCAAATGTCAGCAGCCATGCGCCTGCTAAGGGGGGAGCCACAAGCCGAATATCAACGTCGATAAGCTCGCCATGTCGGTCGCGGCATTTGGCGAACCACTGACCGGGTGAAATAACCTGCACAGGAACGCCGATACACATTATGATTTCTCTCTCTGTAGCACCCGAATATCGCCGACCCGGCAAGCGCTTTGCGCATCTGGCCGTTCATCTTCGTAGCGTTCCATACACAGGCTGTAATGATTGAGTCTTTCAGTGGGCAAGGCCGCTGAAGAGGCGGTGATACCCCATTGCGCCAGCACTTCCTGCGCGAGACAGACCGCAGGCATCAGTTGCGCCTTTACCTGCGGCGTAAGACTTCCGCCATAGTCATCCAGACATTCCGGCTGCACGCCAATCAGCACAATCTCCGATAACTGGCCGCCGGTTAATTGCAGCAATGCCAGCACTTCAGAAAAACTGGTCTGATGTAAACTGAGTTTTTTCGCCGTCAGATAGGCGGGAACCTGTTCATCACGAAACATCGCCAGCGAACCTGGCGCCATACCAAAATCGATAGCATCCATGATTAACAGTTTTTCGGTCTGTTGCAGCCAGGGCAGCAGCGCCAGCCCCTGCGTACCGCCATCAACAACGTCAACTTTCTCGTTATCGGCATACTGTTCAAACAGCTTTTCCGCCGCTCTGACGCCGAACCCTTCATCTGCCCAAAGCAGGTTGCCAAGCCCTAAGATTGTTACTTCTGCCATTGTTATCACCTGAACCAGCGCCAGCCGCTTATCATGACGGAGATCACGCTTTGTCGGCTCATAATGTCTTCACGGATAGCGGTATAAACATGCGCAATGACGAAGGCGATAATGAACCACATGCCCAGCCGGTGCCAGAAATGCAGCGCGAGGCTATCGTTGCCAGTCAGGCGAATCATCCAGCCAAACCATTGATACGCCCAACTGTCTGTTCCAAGCCCTTCGCCATAGAGCGCAAAGCCGCTACACACCATCAGTACGGACATCCAGAAATAGAACATTACCGCCAGTCCCGCTACCGGATTATGTCCATAGTAACGATGGGCCTCTTTTTCGAGGAAAAAATACCAGCGGATTTCGCTGATAACGCCTTTGCGCCAGGCGCGGCGCCAGAACGGAACCAGAAACATCTCCCTGGCGTACTCATTGCCGACACATGCCCAGTAAATACGAAACAGCAGCGCGACAGTAAAAATATACGCCGTGGTAAAATGGATCAGTCGTATCCAGCCCATCCAAAACATAAAGGTCGCTTCACCTTGAATCGATGGCAGGGGGCGGCCAATGAAATATCCTGTAACAGCCAGGACGACAATGGATAACGCCGTGATCCAGTGCCATAAACGGACCGGCGCTTCATAGATATAGTACCCCTGGCTGGTTATTTCTTTGAGATGCATTGAGACCTCCGAATCGTCGTCATCGTACCTGAACCCTGACCAGCTCCCCTCCATGATTATCAATAACATGGGTGGAGCAGGCCAGGCAGGGATCGAAGCTGTGCAGAGTACGTAAAATCTCCAATGGTTGATCGGGAACGGCGAGTTTAGTCCCCATTAACGCCGCTTCGTACGCGCCAATTTGACCTTTATCGTCACGTGGCCCGGCATTCCAGGTTGTCGGTACCACACACTGATAGCTGTCGATTTTCTGATTTTCAATTTTTATCCAGTGCCCCAGCGCGCCACGCGGCGCCTCGCTGAAACCAACGCCTTTTGCCGATGTAGGCCAGGTATCGGGTTCCCAGAGCGTGACGTTTGCCGTCGCCGTATCGCCGGACTTGAGGTTACGCATCAGACGATCGAAGAAATATTGCAGCGTATTGCCTGCCCATACGGATTCCAGTGCACGCGCGGCAGTACGTCCTAATGTAGAAAAGAGCGCTTCTTTAGGCAGCTTTAATACACTAAGCAGTTGATCCACAGGTTCTTTAAATTCCGGTTTATTTTGATGATATCCAATCAGATAACGCGCCAGCGGACCTACCTCCATCGCATGTCCCTTCCAGCGCGGCGATTTAATCCATGAATATTTAGCGGACTCATCCACCTGTTCGATAAAGGTTTTTGTGCCTTTATAGTGTTCGCCCATGACCAGTTGCGGTTCGGTCAGACCATCCCACGGATGCAGGCCCTTATCGTTATTGCCGTTACCATAGGTATACCAGGAGTGAGTGACAAACTCCTGAATCTCATCGGGGGCGGTTAAATCGACAGGATGAATTTCGTCGAAACGACCGTTAATAATAGCCCCACGCGGAAGCAGAAGATTACTGGCGGAATAATCGTTAGGGTTATCCGGAAACTCGCCATAAGCCAGCAGGTTCATGCTCGATAACCCGCCGCCGATTTTTGCCCAGTCTTTGTAATAACTGGCAATCAGCAAGACGTCCGGAAGATAAACCTGTTCGCAGAACTGGCGAGCTTTTTGGATGATGGAACTGACAAGGTTCAGGCGTTCCATATTCACTGCGCCGACCGCGCCCGTTTCGTCAAGGTTGATGGCGCAAGGAACGCCGCCCACCAGCCAGTTAGGATGCGGGTTTTTACCACCGAAAACGGTGTGAATTTTTACGATCTCTTTTTGAAAATCGAGCGCTTCAAGATAGTGGGCGACCGCCAGCAAATTGGCTTCCGGCGGAAGTTTCATCGCCGGATGTCCCCAGTAGCCATTACGGAAAGGGCCAAGTTGACCGGACTCGATAAACCGCTTCAGTCGATTTTGCAAATCGCGGAAATATCCCGGCGAGGATAGCGGCCATGCGGAAAGGCTTTGCGCGATGGCGGAGGTCTGATGCGGGTCGGCTTTCAGGGCGGCAACTACATCGACCCAGTCCAGCGCGTGCAGATGATAAAAATGCACCAGGTGATCGTGAACGTGTAGCGTAGCCTGCATCATATTACGGATACAGTTTGCGTTGTCAGGAATCGCGATTCCCAGCGCATTTTCTACGGCACGGATTGAGGTCAGAGCGTGTGTACCGGTGCAGACGCCGCAAATGCGTTCAACGAATGCCCAGGCGTCTCGCGGATCGCGACCTTTCAGGATAACCTCCAGGCCGCGCCACATGGTGCCGGTCGACACGGCGTTAGTAATGACATTATTACTGTCGATATTCACTTCGCAACGCATATGCCCTTCGATGCGAGTAACCGGATCGACCACAATTCGCCGTCCGCTATTGTCCAGCGTAAAACCCTGAGTCTGATAAGGATATGCCATAATTATTTTTTCTCTTCCGGAGCGTTTTCTGATGACGTGTTGTTTTTATTGCGGGCGTGTTTTATGGCGCTCACCGTGGCGTGAGCGATGGCGGCAGCGCCCGCGACGCCGGCAACGCCCAGTCCGATTTTATCGGCGGTAGCTTCAATGCCGGTTTGCGGAATGCCCGTTGCCCGGCTGTAAAAAGAACCGTAATCCCAGAATCCATCTTCCGAACATCCGAGGCATCCATGACCCGACTGGATAGGAAAAGACACGCCATCATTCCAGCGAACGGTTGAACAGGCGTTATAGGTGGTCGGGCCTTTACAGCCCATCTTGTACAGGCAATACCCTTTTCTGGCGCCTTCGTCATCCCACGCTTCCACAAACTGACCGGCATCGAAATGCGCGCGTCGGTAGCATTTGTCATGAATTCGCTGGCCATAAAACATTTTTGGTCGTCCAAGACGATCAAGGGGAGGGATGCGATCAAATGCCAGCATATAGGTGATAACGGCGGACATCACTTCAGGTATAGGCGGGCAGCCTGGCACTTTAATAATGGGTTTATCGGTAATTAATTTGTGAACCGGCGTGGCTTTAGTTGGGTTGGGGCGGGCTGCCTGCACGCAGCCCCATGATGCGCAGGACCCCCAGGCGATAATCGCTTTAGCATCCGCGCTGACGCGTTTTAACTTCTCCAGGAACGGCTCGCCAGCCAGTATGCAAAACATCCCATCTTCATTCAGCGGCGCGTTACCTTCCACGGCAACGATATAATTTCCTTTGTACTCACGCATCACATCCGCCAACGCCTGCTCGGCTTGTTGCCCTGCGGCGGCCATAATGGTGTCGTCATAATCCAGGGAAATGAGCGACAAAATGGCATCTTTTGCCAACGGGTGCGCAGAGCGAATGAAAGATTCGGTACAACAGGTACATTCAAGACCATGCAGCCATATCACTGGCGTACGCGGTTTATTCTCCAGGGCATAAGCTATCTGAGGAATCATCGAACTGCTCAGGCCTAAAGACGTTGCGGTAAGGCTGCAAAACTTGAGGAAGCTACGCCTTGTCACGCCGTGTCTACGCATAACTTGATAAAATGTATCTTGTGTTTGCATAACGTTTATCCCAAACCACTATAGTTAGTGTGGGCATCATATGTTGCATTTCTTGTCTTTCTCAACGTGTTTTAGTAGCAATTATGTTTCTAATTCGTAACAACCGATTACATGTGTGCTACTCACATTACTCAAAAACATAAATTAATTTAATGTTATTGGTGATGTGGAGTAAATATAGCGTTGTTATGGTATCTCTTAATGTTGATAAGATTTATTTATAACATGATGGGATTTTTTTAAATGGTCACACGGATAACGCGTTTCATGTTAGTTCGCTGTGTTTAACTCTCCTTTAAACCCGTCAGTTAAATTTATTAGCTTGTAAAATAAGATCACAATTAATTACGTGCTGCATAACCATTGATAGGTTTAATTTAATATATTCATCCAATCCATTTTTACAAACAAGGAGAGCATGATGAAAAAAAGTAAAGCAATGTTATTTATCGCTCCGGCGCTGTTTTCATACGCCATGGCTGCACAGGCCTGCACAACCCTTGCTATTCAGGATAAACAAGGCGATATTTTTCATGGGCGTACGCTGGAATATATGCAGGATTTACCCTCATGGTTAACGTATTACCCGGCGGGAACACAGTTTGATAAAAAAACGCCGGATGGCAGCCAGGGGATAAGCTATCAGGCGAAGTATCCGATACTGGCCATTACTTCCACCATTACTGATGGCGATAGCAGAGACATACTTGAAGGCATGAATAGCGCGGGATTGTCATTTAGTGAAAACATGATCATGAATGCGCAGTTGCCGCCATTGCCCGCGAGTGAATATAAACAGGCAATTCCTGTCACCTCGTTGGGAGAATGGGCGCTGGCCCGTTTTGCTACTGTCGGCGAGGTAAAACAGGCAATAAAAGAGGGCAAATTCTGGTCACCGGAACTGCATCGGTTTGGCGATCTGAAATCGCCATTTCATTATGCGTTTTACGACAAGAAAGGAGGAAGCATTGTCGTTGAAGTGGAAAATGGCAAATTCCATGTCTATGACAATCCCACTCGCGTGATGACAAATGGTCCCGCATTCCCCTGGCATCTGACAAATCTGAATAATTATACGCAATTAACCAATGTGGACCGCTCTTCAGGCACACTGGGCGGGATAAAAGTGATGCAGCCTGATAGCGGGATTGCTATTGCAGACTTGCCATCGTCCGATACGTCGGTTTCCCGTTTTATACGCGGCGTTTATTACACCACATATGCACCGCAAGCGACATCCGCCCACGATGCAATGAATACGCTTGCGCATATTATGAGCCGTTTCGATCGTCCGAAAAATATTACGGTTGATTATATGGGGAGTGAAGGGGAAGGCAACGCCACCCGCAAACCGGTCTCAGAATATACGGTCTGGACAACGCTGTCTGACTTAACGCACGGTGAGATGATGGTGCGCGGCTACAATGATATCAACTATAAAACCTGGTCTCTTTCTCAGTTTAAGAACGCGACAGCGCCCGTGTTCGAGAAAATCAACGTCAAAGGATAAATAGCTCATCTCGGTTTAGTTTCCCCGGTAGTCTCGGCGAAGGTAATGGAGGCTACCGGCGGTTGCTTCTCTTTATCATGCACGGTAATTAATTATCACGATCACCAGCGCCAGGATGGTATGCTAAATCCATTCAAAATCCCCTGGATATGGATTGGAGGGCGCATGGTTATACCTGAGGTCAGGCAGGAGAGGCTCTATCAGAAGATAGCCAACCTCATCATTAAGCTGATCAATGATAATATTTTTCCACCGGGAACTTTTTTACCGCCAGAACGCGAACTGGCAAAACAGCTTGGCGTGAGCCGCGCCTCCTTGCGAGAAGCCCTTATTGTACTGGAGATCTCCGGATGGATCGTGATTCAGTCCGGTAATGGGGTTATCGTTTCAGATAAAAAACACCTTGCCAGCGACTATACCATCGAAGAAATTCTCTCTACTCGCGAGCTGGTCGATAGCCATTGTGCGCGCTTAGCCGCACAAAACGATAACGTTGACGTCATCAATCAAATAGAGGCGATTTATCATCGTATGGATCAAGCCATTAACGATAATAACGTCCACGGCTTTTACTCGCTGGATAAAGAGTTTCACCTTGCGATCTCTGAGGCCAGCCGTAACCGGGTGTTGTTCGATATGTCCCGTATGTTATGGGAACAACGGATTAATATCCCTTATGCTGGGCTCGATGAGCAGTCTGGAGACAGAAATGTTTTACTTAATCTCAACAAACAACATAAAGCGATAGTGGATGCGATGCGACAGTCTGATGCTGACAGCGCCTATGAGGGATCGCTGGAACATTTACGCTATGTGAGAAAGATTGTCGGCGGCTAATTTTGTCGATGAATAACACCGCATGGCGGTCATGCCATGCGGTGGAGCTTGCCGTAAATCAATGGAAAACAGCATTAATCTTTAAGTAGCGCTCCGGATAGCGATCAAGTTCTTTAACTGCATCAGGGATCTCATCAAGATTGACGACCTTACTGACAACATCTTGCGGATTAATCTCCAGCGTTGACAGCATGCGTAATGCCTCATCAAATTCACCGGCACTGGTGCGGGAGCCGCGTAAATCCAGTTCTTTGTAGGTGATCAGGTTCGTCGGCAGCGACGTTTCCTGTTTTGGCCATCCGGTAAACGAAATACGACCAGCAAACGATGCTAAATCAAGCGTATTTCGAATAGCGCTATTTGCGCCGGAGGCTTCTATCACGACCTGCGCCATGGTGCCGTGGGTGATATTTTTAATAGCGTCGATAACCTGATCGTCAGCGGCGTTCAGCACATAGGGAACGCCAAGCTTTTGCGCATAGCGTAGCCTTTCTTCCACAATATCGATCAGAATAGGCGTTGCCTTGTAATGTCGCGCGCTTAATGCCGCCATAAGACCAATGGCCCCCGCGCCGATGATGGCAACATATTCCCCGGCCTTAACGTTTGCCCGGTGCAGCGCGTGCAGAGCGATGGTCAGCGGTTCTGCCAGCGGCGCCATTTCAGAAGGCACGTTATCTGGAATTTTATGAATTAAATGTGCGGGATGAGTAACCACCTCCTGCATTGCGCCATCGACATGCACGCCAATGACGTTTAAATTTTCACAACAGTTAGTTCTGCCGACAGAGCAAGGGTAGCAGTGACCACAATAAATATAAGGGTCAACAATCACGCGGTCGCCTTTTTTAATATTGTCCGGCATTCCGGCGCCTTCCTGAAGAACAATTCCGGTCACTTCATGCCCAATAATTCTTGGGTAAGTAACCAGTGGGTTCGTTCCACGAAAAGCCCCGATATCCGATCCGCAAATGCCTGCAGCATCAACCTTAATTAATACTTCATTTTCTTTCTTATGGGGATAATCCACCCAGCGGGTTTCAACTTCACCAGGCTTATTAATGAACACAGCTTTGACTTTCATTGGCTTTGAATCCTTTACTTTTTACAAACACGAAGACCAACAGGCTTGAAACGATAGCGATAGCACCAGCCAGATAGAACGCATAGTCATATTTACCGCTAAATTGAACGATAAAACCGGTGACAAGCGGACCGATAATGCCGGATATATTAGCCAGGCCATGCATGGCTCCGCCGACGCTCCCTACCTTATCTTTATGAACAACATCCTGAATAACCGCCCAATAAATTGGGCCCGTTAAATAGAGCAGGAAGAGTGAAACTGACATGAGCGTAATTGCGCTACCAATAGTGCTAACAGTACCGGAAACGGCAACACATACCGCCGCGCCTGCCAGACATACGCCCAGAATAAGTCGACGTGAGAGCAGAGCATTACCGGTAATCCGATAAATTACATCAGAACAGACGCCGCCGAGCACCATACCAATGGCACCGATGACCCAGGGAATTACCGTGGCGATACTAATTTCTTTAATATCGAGATGTAACGAATGGTTCAGGTAACTTGGGAACCAGGTCAGGAAGAAAAAAAGAATATAGTTGTAGCTGAAAAAAGCCAGAGTTGTCGCCCATACCATTGGTTGTTTCATGTAATAGCCGAGTGAAGGCGTAGCCCGGCCATCATCAGATAAAATAACGTCCTCATGATTTTCAAAATCAATGCGTTCTTCCGGCGCCAGGCGTTTACTCATTGTTGGCTTATCGCTAACGATAAAGTACCACAGTAGTACCCAGACCAGGCCAAATAAGAAAATAATGCCAAATGCGGGGCGCCAGCCTAAGGATAACGCCAGCAGGCCCACTATCGGCCCGGACACCGCGCCGCCGAGCGGGGAACCGGCGCTAAAAATTCCGATCGCCGTGGCAGACTCCTTTCGGGAAATCCAGTTATTGATGATTTTATTTCCGGCAGCGCTGACCGGTCCTTCAGCCATACCGAAAAGAACGCGCACGATAAGCATTGTCCACAATCCGGTGACCAAACCAGTTAAGCCACAAAATACAGACCATAGTAACGCTGCGATGAGAAAAACCGTTTTTGGTCCAACTTTATCGCTGGCCCAGCCACCAATAAAATTAAACAGGGCGTATCCGATAAAAAATGCGCTGAAGATCATTCCCATCTCCGCGGCGTTAAATCCTAACTCCTTTTCGATCAAGGGGGCAGTTATCGACAATGCTGAACGATCCATATAGTTGAGCATGTAAACTATAAATAGAAGAAAAACGATAAGCCATCCCATTGTTTTTCTTTTCATGATTAATCCTCTTATTGTGGTCTAGCGGCCTGACCACAATATTTTAAGGTTATTTTCAAATCACCTCTCTTGTGGTTAGAACGTGATCAATATAACAAAAATTTATCGCAGAGGATTTTTATCCATCGCAAGTGTGATGGATAAAATTCTTTAAAATCAGTCAATTACTTGAAAATTCAATCGGGACTATCGTTTTCCCCTAATCCACGCCCCGGTAACGTTTGACATGCGGCGTTAACGGAAGGTGGTGCTGTCTGTGGGTATTTTTCATCGGGCGTAATATAAACCTGACTCGTGGCGACATAGCCATCATTAAAAGTGGCTTCGATATAGGTAGCTTCCCAACCTGTCTTCGGTTCATTTAGCGTAATACTGATCTTATTGTTGGCGGGAATATCTATTGTAAGCGGCTGATAGCGGATGCCACAGGCATAACGAAAATCACGCGCATTTGGATTGTTGGCTGTCCAGCGAACGACTTTTACCGGCGCTTCTGAGAAATAGACCGTAAGAAGATGGTGGTGAATAAGGCCGATCAACTGTGGTAATGTTTTTTTACTTTGAAACCTATTAATAAATGGAACGAGGCTTTCTTCAGCGAACTGGTTAATTGAGTAGTGGTTCATATTAGGCACTATACGTAATGATTTTACGCCAGGAAGTTTGCTATAATAGAAGCGAGTATTGTCTGGTACGAAAAAATCATCGCCGCTTGCATTAATAATATATTTCGGTATTGCAAGGCGGGGTTGATAAATAGTGTTGAGATATCTTAGAGGATCTATTATTTGCCTTAGTTGGGTAAATGTGGAGGATTTTATTTTCTCATCTATGCCTTGCTGGTAGTAGGGGTAGAATGTAATGGGCCAATTCCCACCGTATGATTGATAAATATGCTCAAGTGAAGCATCAATATCAAGTAGATCAATGGCGAAGGGAACAATTGCTTCAACATCAGGATCGGCAATAGCTGACAACCAGGTGGTCCACCCACGCTTTGAAATACCTGTAATGATAAAGGAGTTTATATTCCATTGCGTTAACTCCTTTTTTGCTAATCTCATCGCTTGCGATATGGCAGTGACCATAGGAATATTTAAAGGCATTAACTCACGTTGCTCCGGCGCTTCCATAAATAATGCCCAGCTTCGGGAAACGCTCTCGTCCTCTTTCAGTGGTTTTTTATCATCCTGAAAGGTTAAATATTGGTTAGGTATATCACTCACTGATATTACGATGGTATTCGTATCACGGGAGATGCTTGCCAGTGTTTCCTGGGGGAAATCACCAGCTTTACTGGGGATTTGTACGCCTTTTTCATAATTAATTCCGTTGTTTACAACCACCAAAGCATGGTGCTCTTTTGCCGTTTCAGGGATATAAATATCAACGTTATGTCGCCATTGCGCAGGGGTTACCATGTCATCTGGCGACCAGTGTTGCGATAATAACTCATAGTGTCTGACTACCACCTGTGCTAATGGAGCTATATTAATCAAGGTATATTTTAACGGTGTGCCTGAAATCTTCTCCCGGTAGTCGGGGAGAACATGAGACAAATCACACTCCGGGCTGTTTCGACAAAAGAAGATGTTGTTATGAAGTAGTGTATAAACTTTTGTAGAAATAAAAAACAGTACGATAACAACGAGATATATTTTTTTCATGCTTTCCCCGCGCGTTACAAGGGCAAATGCCAGCCAGCATAATTTCCATAAATACCTCTTAAACATTCAATATAAGTACAATACTTTTGATAAATAACGGAAGAAGGGAACAATAATATTTGTGACGTTGTCACATTATTCTGTTTCTGGTTTCACTATTAGCACTGAACTTTTTGAAAGGTAAATCATTGCCGTCACCAGACCAATAATGGCGACAGAGATAGCTATACCGATCCAGACGCCGTACAGGGCATACCCCAGGACCAATCCGCCCAATACGGGGGATATAAAATCAGCGATTGCGATTAATGCCTGCGCCGTTCCGATGACGATACCTTGTCGGGCAGGCGATACATGGACGGACAAGCCGGCAAGATAAGTGGGTTTGGCTAGCGCATCAGCGATGCTAATACAAACGATAGCAAAAACAAGCACAGGTATGGTCGTGGCGATACCCGCAGTGAGAAATCCAGTACAAAGAAGGGCGAAGATGAGGATAATTAGCTTTCGCTCCGAAAAATATTGGCTCACCCAACCTAACAGAAATAGCTGAACGAAAATATTAATAACCCCGTCCGCCATTAACAGATAGCTTAACGCTTTTGGCCCAAAGGGAAGCCCATTCCAGATGAAGGTGTCAGAAAGAAAAACAGGTAATTGTGAAGAGTACATGCCATAGGCGAAGAAATGACAAAGCATTACGATGATTAAGACGCGAAGGACTGGCATCTTTAAAATAGCGCGGGCAGAGAACGACGCTATTTTATCTGTGGTACGTGATGTTGTGGAAGGGTCTTTTAACCCCCAAATCGCGACCAGGGCAGACCCAAGGACAAGTATAAAGGCGGCGTAGATCGGCGCGCCCAGACTGATACGCGATAGCCACCCGGAAACGCCTGCCCCGACAATACCGCCTAAACCAATGCAGCCTGTGAGGATACCGATTGCCTGACGCCGATTTCTGACGTGCGTACAATCGGCAATATAGGCTGCGGCGGCTGACAAATTCCCGGCGCTAATGCCAAAAAGCGTGCGGGCGAGCAGGATAAACAGGATACATTGCGCGTTGGCGAGTAATAGTAAACTTATCGCCGCAATAGCCAGCGTGACAATCAGTATTCGCTTGCGGCCAACGCGATCGGAAAGGTGGCCAATCAGGGGCGCTGCACAAAATTGGCTAAAAGCCTCAGTGGCGATGATGATTCCAATGATAAGCGGCGAACCGCCCATCTCGCGGATATAAAAAGGCAGTACCGACATCACAGCCGCTGTACTGGCGGCGTAAAGGCCGACAAGCAGGAAAACAGGCAAAATACGCCGCTTGTTGAGCGGGGTGATAGTTTCGCTGTCGGTGTTCTCATAGACATTAGTATTCATCTTTAATCCCTATGGCAAAACGAGAGAGATAATTTTCAATATCGTTGCTCTGTTTGCCGTGAAAGAATGCGCCGACATAGCCATCGGGTCGAATCACCACGCATTGACCCGGCGCCAGATGATAGGATTCCCGGAAGTGCCCCAGGGTATCGATGAGCTCGTCCTGCTCGCCAATGTGATGAATACGCAGTCCTCGCCGCGCATCGATGACCTTACCGTGGGTTTCGTAGGCCAACAGATTCCAGTCCGGACCTTGTAGTAACTGAAATAATCGTAATGATTGGCCGCCGGCGCCCAAAAGAGGAGCATCCGGAGCTCTTTCTCCCGCTTGTAACCCATGCTGACGTTCGGGCAACGTGTGGGCTAAGGGGGAGTCGGTATACTGGATGTCAAGTTGTTGAACGTCGCGTTCTCGTTTGATGCCACCCTGTTTTTGAGAGTCAAGTAATCGGGTCGAAAGGTGGAGCAGTGATTCGGCTACCGGGCGGCGTTCCTGTTCATAGCTATCGAGAAGCTCTTCTCCTGCGCCCCGCAGCGAGGCTGCCATTTTCCACCCCAGGTTATAGGCATCCTGGATGCTGGTATTTAATCCTTGCCCACCCGTCGGCGGATGCACATGAGCGGCATCACCGGCTAAAAATACCTTACCCACACGGTAATGTTCCGCTATGCGCGCATTCATCTGGTACTTCGATACCCAGGGAATCGAATGGATGCGAACATCCGTCCGCCCGATTCGTTCAGTAAGAAAAGCCGTGAGCACGTCGGCTGAGAAATTCTGCGAGTCGTCCGGGGCCAACAACGCCTGGATTTGAAAGAGCTGCGTGCCGGCGAGAGGGCAAATCGTTATCATCCGCGTCATATCGCCATCGTTAAAATGGTGCCATACATCCCGGTTCAGACCGGAAAGTGAAGCGTCAGCCACAAGCGCATGGATTCCCAACGTACGACCGGGGAAGCTGACGCCTAATTTTTTTCTGACAAAGCTTCCGCCGCCATCCGCACCTATCAAATAATGCGCGATGATGACCTCTTCTCCAGCCGGCCCGGCAACATACGCGGTGACTGTGCGTGGGGTTTGCGCAAAATGTCGTAACTCGCAGCCGAACTCCACCCGATGTCCCCATGCTTTTAATTGCTCTCGCATAATCGTTTCTGTCACGTTCTGTGGAACCATCAATGGCAGATGGTAGGGTTCGGCGTGGGTCGGTTTTGTATGATGCGCAATATCTGAATCTACATAGCTTCCGTCGTGACGGTAGGTTCGTAGTCGGGGATAGAGCCCGCCGGCGGCGACCACTTTATTGAGTATTCCAAGATCCTCGAAGATTTCTTGCGTTCGCGGCTGAATACCTTTACCGCGGGAGCCGATAAAAGGCGTCGTTCTTTTCTCAATCAGGCGAAATGAGACCCCGTGACGCGCCAGTTCGATGGCTAAAGTAAGCCCGGTAACGCCAGCGCCGCAGATCAGTACATCTGTAGTGGTGTATCTTGTCATCGTCTCTCCGATATGTGTATTATGCACATAAGAGGAGACATGCTATGTCAGAAAATAAAAATGTGCAAGATACACATATTTCCGAGCAAATGAAGGCGCTTCACGGTGCGTTGATTCGCGTGGTAAGCGCGCTTAACCGGCCTCGTAATGATGAGAAATTAATTGCAGAGGCGGGGATTCAACTCGATCGTGCGCTATTTTCGATCCTTATTAGTATCGAACGTTTAGGGCCGATTGGCGTTGTTGAGTTAGCCGAACGTGCCGGTCGTGATTATACGACGGTAAGCCGACAGGTCGCCAAACTGGAGAAGCTGGGGTTGATAATACGGCAGCATAATGCCATCGATCGTCGTATACGCGAGGCCGTTATTTCCCGGACAGGAAAGGCGATGACGGAGCGTATAGACGCTGCGCGAGAGCAAATGGGCAAAGTTGTTTTTAAAGACTGGCCTCAGGATGAACTTGATGTCTTTGTTCGGTTAATGCAAAAGTTTGCCGATGCAATGGATAGCGATGCTTCAATGCCGGAATAAGCAAAAGAAAAGGGCGGTCAAATCCGATCGTCCAGCTTAATATCGGTATCTGACATTGATTAAATAGCCAGCAAAGTAAATATAATAACAACATTTATCGAGTTAATTTTCACCCTTTGAAAGGCCAACGTATACTGCAGAATACGGCTATATAACAATCGCCGTATCAATGGTTTTTCAAAGGGTAAATATATGCTTACCGAAAAATATGATTTTCGCATTACCGATCAGATGACTATCCCACTCAGACCTCATTGGATAGCCAATGATTCATACAGGGAAAAGTGTAAAATGCTTGTCCTCAACCGGAGTAAAGGGGAAATTCATAAGGTAGACTTTAGTAAAGTAACAGATTATATCAAAGAAGGTGATGTAATCTGTTTTAACGACAGTACTATAATAAACCATATGTTTATCTGTAAAACAAGACAGAATAGGTTAATTAAAATTGTTTTAGAGGGATTTTTACCAAATAATAGAGTAATTATTTCCGGACTTTTAAAAGAAAGGCTTAACGCGAATGATGTTTTCTATTTGGTTGATAACCCTGAAATTTCCATTAAGATAGAGCAAAAGTTTAGCGAAGAGAGCCAGTACCGGGCCGTCGTGGAAAATCATGAGGCCTTAATTTGCTATTTAGCCAGTCATGGTGAGCGTCTTGATGAGTATGTGGATTCCAGCCTATTTTATAAATATCCAGATGCTTACCGTTCCGTTTTTTCTAAAAAGTATGGTTCTTTGGAAATACCTTCTGCCGGCATTCATTTTACCTGGGATCTTATCCAAAAAATCAAAGATAAAGGTGGGTTAATATCCTTCATCACTTTACATGTTGCATCAACAGAAATGTTGTCCAACAGAAAAATACAAACAAAATGTGTAGAGGAAGTGACTATCAACGAAGAATACTACGAGGTTCCGCAAGCAACAGCGGATATCATTAATACTGCGAAGCAAAATGGCGGACGTATTTTTGCCGTAGGAACTACCGTTACACGATGCCTGGAGTCCGCGTATTCGAGGGAACACAATTGCCTCAAAGCAAGTTCTGGCTGGACTGCGCTTTATATACATCCAGGCTATCAACTGAAAGTGGTTGACTGCCTGCTAACGAACTTACATCAGCCAAAAACGACGCATATGGTGTTAACTGGTCAGTTTGCTGGGGTTGATCTACTCATGAAGGCCTATGCCTCAGAAGATATCCAGTCATGTCAGTTCGATATGTTTGGTGATTGCATGTTAATCATACAGGATGAAGGGCAGGGATGAATAAAATAAAACCGGTACAATGCTACCGGTTTTACCGAGAATAAGCATCAGGGGATTCGGGCAATAACCTTTATTTCGAAATCAAAGCCAGCCAGCCAGGTAACGCCAACAGCGGTCCAGTTAGGATAAGGGGGATGGGCAAATATCTCCTGTTTCACCGCCATCACGTCGTTAAGTTGTTGCTCTGGATCGGTATGGAAGGTGGTGACATCCACTATGTCATCGAATGTGCATCCTGCTGCAGTCAGTGTTGCTTTCAGGTTTTCAAAAGCAAGCCTCACTTGTTTTTGAAAATCAGGCTCCGGCGTGCCGTCTGTATGACTGCCTACCTGGCCTGAAACAAACAGTAAATCACCAGAACGGATGGCTGCGGAATACCCATGTTCCTCATACAGAGAATGGCGGTCAGCAGGAAAAACCGCGATACGTTGCGTCATAATGTTATCCTCAGATAGCGTAAACACTCCGGGCGGGAATAAAATGAATGTCACATACACAACGTAGGCCATAGTTTCATATACGTGGCATATGTCAAGGTGCCGTCACATAAAAGAACTGAGCCTGTTTGTCGTATCGCTTGACGGGAAAGAGAGCATTTTCTGAGTGATTAGCTTCTGTGTCGTGTCATTTTGTAGACGGCATCATTTTCACGCTTTCCAACACCAATGACAGTTACCGTGATAATTTCATCTTCGACGCTGTACAACAGATTTGGATTCAGATCTACGGTTGGAAGATGATGAAGCACTGGCATTGATGGATGATTTTTTTACGACATTCAATGTAGATAAAGGGAATTTCTCGATCACAACATACTATCCGCCAGAACCACCGCTAAAGCATTTGCTTAATCCGTTTCGCAAAAACGATATTCCTCAGGCGCCGGAGTTCACGATAGGTATGCTCATTGCGTCTGCCAGGGCTGGTCGCTGGTTGTATGACTGATTCACGCTTGGGGGCTGCTTTCCGTTCTCCATCATCATGGTGCGCATAATGTATATTATGTTAAATTCATCAGAACATTTAAAAGACATGTTAAAGCGGCTGGATTCGTGTATGTCAAAAAACTTCTGGCCCATAAGTTTGATCCCTTCCCTGCCGTGACGCTGCGCGAATTCTGTTGATTTGCACCCGCTTATCCTGCACACGATTTCACGCAGCACACGCCACGCAGGCATAAAAAAACCGGCCACTGTGACCGGTTCGTCGCGCAGGTTTTTGGCTCAGTGGGTTTTACCCTGGTCCGCTGTTTTTTCTGACTGATGTTCTGCAGCTCTGACAACGGCTATAAACGCTTTGATACCCGGATCCACATCCGGCGACAACATGCGCATTGTTGATTTGGCATTCCTGCCGAACCTCGTCAAAAATCGCAGGATAAGCGAACGTGACTTTAATCAGCGTGCGCAGCATCCCTTTGGCGACTTCCATTTCACCCGCCAGAATTAATTCGTGTATCTCCTGGATAATCTGAACCCGCGGCCCGATGTCCTTTTCGATGTCATACGCGGCCATGTTTTTTACTCCTATAATCAGCACGATATTTTTCGACGGCACCCAAGTCGTTATGATACTGACAATACACTGGAAAATCTGACGGTCAAAGCAGCAACCGGGGAAAAACAGTGGCCAGTTAGCACAGCGTTTGCATGAACTGGTGGATAGTTCGGGGAATCAGCGGAAGACCCCCTATTCTCAACCATCTCCTCATAGGCTTTCCTGAACAATGTGATTGTTTGAGTAACTTTACGACAATTGCTTCAAAAACTATCAAATGCCAGACTTCCGCTACCAGACGGTATACACAGTATTACTATTTCTTTTTATATGCCCCATACAAAAGCGATACGGGTGTTTTTTCTAATATCTGGATTTCATTTTTATGTGCTTTATGTTCACTAAAAATATCTGCCAGACTTTTACCTCCAAAGGCCAGGCCAATTCCCGTTGCTGCTGCTGAAAGTAATGTCAATTGCGGCATGGCAAGTGAAGCTATACCTAACGTGGCTGTTCCTGCAAAAATTAATCCAGATGAGATCTTTTTTTTCTTTGAATTCTTAATGGCTGATTCATGCGACTTTCCATACTCTTCGACCACATTGATTAAATGTTTTGAAAAATTATCTGCCGCATCTTGCATTTGATCTGGTTTTTTTCCTTGCAAGTCATGCCTTGAAATTCTTAGTTCATGCCTTAAGGATTCCAGTTGACCTCTTTCTCTAATCTTTTTTAATTCCAGATCGGAAAGCGCAGTAAGGAATTTTACTTCCGCGGCTGAAAGGCCCATTGTAATCGCTTGCTCTTCAGAAGAAAGAGGATTTAATTTACCATAATCCTTGACTAACTGCTCCGTAGTCCATTCATGTAAAAACATATGGTTACTATAAATAACCGGATCAATGCCTAATAGTGTTGCCGATAATTGAGTTGATCGTTGTGCATAAATTGCACCTTCAACCTTACCCAGTAAGGTTGCTATAGCTGACGGCAGATCGTAATCCAGAAGATCTACCTCACTTGTTGTAAAACTCTTTAAATCTGTATCGTAAACCCAGACTTCTTTTTCGATGTTATTGAAATTATTAAGCAATGTTTTTAATAATTCTTTATTTGTTAGGATCTTCTGGAATGTTTCTTCATTTCTCCCAAAGTGCTCAAGAAACGCTAAATAAGTAGCGTAATCCATTTTTCTATCTTTAAAAAAGAGCTGGCTTAGAAAAGCGGCAGATTGTTCATGATTGCGTTCTTTATCAAAATCCAGTAATTCAGGAGCGATTAGAAAAATTGGATAATCATCATCAATAGTCATAAATGGGATGGCGCGAAATAGATTGGAAACATGTTCAAGTAATACCAACCTGCGCATGCGGACATAACTATTATATGGTGGCAATGACAAAAATGAATGCAGAGAGCTAAGAGAAGGAAAATGTAATGGATCAACCATTATGATGCTATCAAAATAAATTCTAAGAGATCTAAGATGATTAGATATTTTATAACCAAAGCGTTGAATCGGAAGTAATAATCGATAACTTTTAGACGCCCGCACTTCTGTTATAAGCGCCGCGGCGTGAGTATCCCAAAATTTATTTAGCAACACAATTAGGTTTGTAAGTTGATTATCTAGCTCGGGAGAGCTAATTAGCTCTTTCAGGATGAATCTACGTAATTCTTTTAGTTCTAAATTTCTGAATGCATATTTATATTTTTCAGAAAAAGCGTTTTCCATCAATAAAACATATTCATTCTGTATGCTTTTTGTAATACTACTCATCATCTATCTCCGAACCACCACGCAACGATTTCCCAGTGTAGTGGTTTTTATCATGTGTATATTGTTAGTCATGTTATCGTAGAAAATTCAGTGGTCAATAACTCATTGAGGTAGCTACTAAAATTTGCAGTTACCAGGATTTAGGATGATTTTAAAAATGTTTATAAATTCAGGCTGCGCTGCAGTGATTGCACTGATTTCCACGTAACATGATAATCAATGGCTTTGATACCCTTTAAACGAACAAATATGAGCTTAACATGGCGACAATAAAGGATGTTGCATCTTTGGCCGGTGTATCAACCGCGACTGTATCACGTGTCATTAACCAGACCGCGTGGGTTGAACCCGTCACGCGCGAACGTGTAGAGAAAGCCATGCGCGATCTCAATTATCGCCGGAATGCCGCCGCTATCGCGCTGGCGAAACGTAGCGGCGATATGCTCGGATTGTTAACCGGCAATCTGGCTGATCCTTTTTTTGCCCACCTTGCTCGCGGCGTAGAAGATGTTTCTCGTAAGCAGCAGTATCGCTTGATGGTATGTAGCGGCGGCCACGATGAAGAAATGGAAAAAGCGGGACTGGATTTTCTGGTTAATCAAGGCTGTGAGGCTATTGTTGTACACGCCAGCCGATTACCGGATAAAGAGCTGCTGCGCTACGCAGCCCACTTTCCAGCGCTGGTTGTTGTTAATCGTTATATCGCCGGTATGGCCAACCGGTGTATCTGGCTGGAAAATCGCAGCGCCGCCAGGGAAGCGACCCGATATCTCCTGGCGAACGGGCATCGGCGCATTGCCTGTGTGACATCTGACTTGCCAATTATTGATCGTCAGGAACGCCTTGATGGTTACCGTGAGGCGCTGGAAGAATATGGTATTTCTCCAGACCCTCGCTGGGTGATTAGCGTTCCGTTTAACGAAGAAGGCGGCGAGCGGGCCGCGCATCAACTTATTAATAGCGGGCTTCCCCTTACGGCAGCGGTCACGTTTAACGATGTGATGGCCGCTGGCATTATGCGTATTCTTCATCAACGCGGCGTTCAGCTTCCGCAACAGCTCTCTATTGTCGGCTTTGATGATGTGGTGCTGGCCCGGTATCTTTATCCGGCGTTAACAACAATGCATTATCCGGTCGAACAAATGGCGCGTTGTGCCGCGCAACTGGCGATACAGTTATACCAGGGCATTACGCCGCCGCCCAGCAGCAATCATTTCAATGCCGAACTGGTGATCCGCGATTCTGTCGCGCCCTATTTTTCACGATGAATGCGTCGTCAACAGTAAAAACTGTGATGACTATCAAATTAACCCTTCTCATGTAATCGGTTACATGGGCGAAAGTAATGGATCACAGTAGTGAGAAGCGTATCCCCCTACCCTTGAGCTACCTTACTGACCGGAGCTCCATTATGAGTGCATCACAAAACAAGAAGAAAACGCTGTCATTGGGTTTAGCGCTAATCCCAGTCATCTCCATGTTGTTATTGTTGATTATCGGTTACGGCATCATGGGGCTACGTATCGAACCGCTCCTTCTGTGCTCTGCGGCGGTAGCGGCAGGCATTGCATGGTGGCAAGGATACTGTTGGGAAGACATCATCAACTCAGTGGTGGATAAGCTGGCTAAAGCAATGCCGGTTATCATGATCCTGATCTGCGTGGGCGGTTTGATTGGCACCTGGATGTTTAGTGGCACCATTCCCTACATGGTGTACTGGGGGCTAAAACTCATAAGCCCGGAATATATTTTGATTGCTGCCTTCTTTTTAACCAGCGTGGTCTCCGTCTGTACCGGTACATCGTGGGGGTCCGCCGGGACGGTTGGCGTTGCGTTAATGGGGGTTGCCGCCGGGCTGGACGTGTCTCTTGCAGCAGCAGCTGGCGCCGTCGTTTCTGGCGCTTATTTCGGCGACAAAATCTCACCGTTGTCCGACTCGACTAACTTTGCCGCGATTGTCGCAGACACTACTCTGTTTGAGCATATTCAGCATTTACTTTGGACGACCCTGCCAAGTTTCCTGCTTGCCGCCGTGGTTTATCTTATCGCCGGACACAGTAATATGCTGGGCGAGGTGGCCACGCCGCAGCGCGTTACGGACATCATCCACTCGCTGGAGTCGCTATACCATTTTAATATTGTTCTTATTTTGCCGCCGGTGATCGTACTGTGGGGCGCAATTCGCAAGAAGCCTGTCATCCCATTAATGTTAAGCGCCTGCGTACTTGCCTTGTTCCTCGGCGTCATCATGCAGGGACTGAGCATCAAACAGGGACTGGACGCTTTCATTGATGGATTTGATATCGCCATGTTCCCGCAAGGCGCAGAAGGTGTCGTGGCCGATGTTCCGCGCCTGCTAAACCGGGGCGGAATGTTCTCGATGATGGGAACAATACTGTTAGTTTTCTGCGCTTTTTCATTTGCCGGAGCGCTAACGTTAACCGGCGCGTTAACGATCATCATTAACCGACTGCTGACCATTATTCATAGCGTTGGTCAACTCATTGCCGCCACTATCGGCACCACAATTTTGGTCACAGGAGCGACCAGCGACGGTAAACTGGCATTGTTAGTTCCCGCCGAACTGTTTAAAGATGCCTATCGTCGTATGGGGCTGGATACTAAAAACCTTTCACGGACGATAGAAGATGCCGGTACCGTTATCGAACCTCTCCTGCCGTGGACCTCGGCTGGCGTCTACATGGCGACCACGCTGGGCGTTAGCACGCTTGATCTTCTGCCCTGGGCTATCCAGTGCTATGCGGCGATCTTCTTCGCATTAATTTATGGTTTTAGCGGAATTGGTATTGCCAGAACTGCCTCCGCTTCAGAAAAGTCGCCGCAAACGTCAGTGACGAAATAATAAGGAAACAAGATGGATTTTAACCAGATTATCAATCGCAACAATACTGGTTCGGTAAAGTGGGATTTTATTGAGCGTCACTTTGGCGATGGCGCAGGGAAACTGCTGCCGATGTGGGTTTCTGATTTCGATTTTGCCTGCCCGCCTGAGGTTCAGGCGGCATTGCATCAGCGAATCGAGCACGGCGTATTTGGCTATAGTGAACGTGATGAGGCCTATTTTAACGCCCTGCTTCACTGGTTTTCATCACGCCACCAGCTCACGTTAAAACAGGAATGGGTATGCAGCGTGGAAGGCGTCGTACCAGGGTTGGCGCTCTTAGTGCAAATGTTGACGCATCCAGGCGACGGCGTAGTGGTACAGGGGCCATACTATGGCTCCTTCGCCAAAATAATCACGCTTAATGGTAGAAAACTGCTGGAGAATCCCCTTAGCGAGTCGCCGGACGATGGCTACCAGATGGATTTTTGCCAACTGGAAAGGCTGTTTTGCCATGAGCGCCCTCCGCTGATGATTTTGTGTAATCCACATAATCCAACCGGGCGTTGCTGGTCGGCCAACGAGCTGGAGCAACTGCTTTTATTATGTGAAGCTTATGATGTCACTCTCATCTCGGATGAAATATGGGCCGATCTATTGCTGCCCGGCGAAACCTTTACCTCGGTACTGCATTTAGGGGAGCACTGGCATAAACGGGTCATTTCCGCCACTGCGGCCAGCAAAACGTTTGGCTTATCGTCGTTGCGAATTTCTAATTTTCTCATTCCCGATCCTACGCTTCGCCAGCGTTTCCTGTCTCGTCTGGACGCTCATGGGCTGGACGTCTTTAACGCCCTCTCCGTTCAGGCGGCGACTACCGCATGGAATGAAAGCAGACAGTGGCTGGATTCGCTACTGGATTACCTGGCGGAAAACCGTCGCTGGTTTGTTGAACAGGCGACAGAGCATCTTCCCTGGGCAAGAATTGTCCCGGCGCAGGGAACCTATTTATTATGGATGGATTGTAAAAAACTGGGACTGGATGACGAACAGCTAAAATGGGTAATGGCGGATGTCGCGGGTATTGCTCCTTCAATGGGCAGCAGCTTTGGCCCGGCGGGCAGCGGATTTATCCGTTTAAATCTGGGATGTCCACGTACCTACCTTGAAATGGCAATAGACGGCCTGAAGCGAATATCGGTGAAGACAATCAAAGGAATACCAATACCAACAGGCGGATGAATTTTTCGGGCGGTAAACTGACACCGGTGTTATTTCTGCGGCATGATATCGCCTGAGCGCCAGTAAAAAACCGGCCATCAAGGCCGGTTGGGTCCGGAGCGCGGTTTTACTATCAGGGGCGTCTGAATAACACGATACTGCGCCCGGCCAGATCGAAATCCATTTCTTCGGTAATCCGCATTCCCTGCTGCGCGTTATCGGCAGTCGTCAGTTCAAGTACCCAGCCGCCTTCTCCCCACATCGGAATACGGAACGGTACGCTGCCTTCAAACGGATTGAAAAGCAGTAAGGCGTCATGCCAGATCCCCGCTTCCGGCTGTAGATCGGGTCGACTAATGCATACGCCTATCGTCGATCCCTCATCCCATTGTTCGGATTGCTGCGCCCCTCCGCCGGCGTTAAACCAGCGGATCTCCAGACCCTCACGCCAGCTCTCCCGGCGCAGCAACGGTTGCGTGGCGCGCAGTTGAATCAGATGGCGGGTAAACTCCCGTAGCGCATTGGCGGTTTCCGGCAAATTATCCCAGTGGACCCACGATATTTCACTGTCCTGACAGTAGCCATTGTTATTGCCCATCTGACTGCGGCCAAACTCATCGCCCGCTAATAACATCGGCGTACCGTGCGAGAAAAGCAAGGTGGTCAGGAAATTACGTTTCTGTTGCTCGCGTATCGCATTGATACCCTCGTCGTCGGTTGGCCCTTCTGCGCCATAGTTACAGGAGCGGTTATCATTATGCCCGTCATTATTATCTTCGCCATTGGCTTCATTATGCTTGTCGTTATAAGACACCAGATCGTTCAGTGTGAAGCCATCATGGGCAGTAATAAAGTTAACGCTTGACCAGGGGCGACGGCCGCGCAAATCGTAGAGATCGCCGGAACCCAGCAGGCGTGCGGCGAAATCATTTGTGACGTTGTCACCTTTCCAGTATTCGCGCACCGTATCGCGGTATTTATCATTCCATTCGCCCCACCCTGGTGGAAAACCGCCAACCTGATAGCCACCCGGTCCGATATCCCAAGGTTCGCCAATCAGTTTCAGTTTTGCCAGTACCGGGTCTTGCGTTACCGCATCAAAAAAGCCGCCTCTCTGATCAAAGCCTTCCGGCTCACGACCAAGAATGGTGCCCAAATCAAAACGAAAGCCGTCGACATGCATTGACTCCGCCCAATAGCGAAGCGAATCCATCACCATTTGCAGTACCCGTGGATGAGAGGTATTGACGGTATTACCTGTCCCTGTATCGTTAATGTAATAGCGATGCTGATCGGGCATGGTGCGATAGTAAGAGAAGTTATCGATACCTTTAAATGACAGCGTGGGGCCAAGCTCATTCCCTTCTGCCGTATGGTTATAGACCACGTCCAGTATCACTTCGACGCCGGCATCATGGAAAGCGCGCACCATATCGCGGAATCCCTGAATACCTTTTGGACCATAGTAGCGCGTCGCCGGCGCAAAAAAGCCCAGCGAGTTGTATCCCCAGAAATTTTTCAGTCCTTTATCGAGCAGATGCTGATCGTCCGGGAACCAGTGAACGGGTAAAAGCTCGACGGAGGTAATACCCAGACTTTTAATGTAATCCACGCTGGCTTTATGCCCCATGCCCTCAAACGTACCGCGTAGAGGCTCAGGGATCGCGGAATTAAGCTGGGTAAAGCCTTTTACATGCGTTTCATAAATAATGGCGTTCGACCACGGTATGGAAGGCCGTTGTCTATCCTCCCAATTCGCCTCAGCCGGATCAATCACCCGGCATTTAGGCGTAAATGGCGCGCTATCCTGGTCATCAAAGGTCAAATCTTTATCGTCATGAAGTAATTGATACGCGAAATGCGCATCGTTCCACTGAATATCGCCCACCAGCTCACGGGCATAAGGGTCAATAAGCAGCTTATTGGGGTTAAAACGATGACCATTTTCCGGGTCATAAGGACCGTAAACGCGGTACCCATACAGCGCGCCGGGCTGCAACTTCGGGACATAGCCGTGCCATATTTCGTCGGTATATTCCGGTAACTCCAGACGAGCGATTTCATGCTCCCCGCTCGGATCGTAAAGACAAAGCTCGACGCGTTCCGCATGGGCTGAAAAAATAGCGAAATTCACACCTTCGCCGTCATAATTTGCGCCAAGCGTATGGTTGTATCCTGATCTGATTTCAAAAGCCCTGTTTGTTGTCATTCTCTTTCTCCACCCACGGTAAACGTTGTCTTGTCACGGCACATCAACACATAAACTCAGTCGCTCATTAAAACCAGTACGCCGCCCTGATGTGAGGCCAACGACAGGTGTTCACCAGGCATTAACCTCTCCTGGGTAAGCACATTGCGATAACGATGCTGATTAAGCTGTCCGGGTATAATAATGTCGGTTCCTGCCCAGAAACCGCTATGCGATTGTGACAATAAGCCGTCACATTCGGCGAACACCAGTCGGGGCGCAACAACAATCAGCGCATCATCATGATTGACTCTGGCGTAAGCGATGACCTTGTCGGCACGCTGACCAACAGCCCGCAGCGGTATATAGTCGCCAAAACGGAAGAGCTCATGATTCTGCTGACGCAAACGCAGTAATGCAGCGGTGACATACTGATTCACCTGCCCGTTCAGCCAACTCTCTTCGCGCGAGAAAACTCCCGGCGTTAGTTGGTCTAACTGCTGCGCCAGCGTGGCGAAATCCGGTTCGCGGCGGTTGTCGGGATCGACAAGACTAAAATTTAACGCCTCGCTCCCCTGATAGATATCAGGTACCCCCGGCGCGGTTAATTTGATAACGGTCTGCGTCAGGCTGTTAACCAGCCCTGCGCGGATGAAGGGTTGCAAGGAACGATAAAAATCCTGCAAAAATGTCTGATTATCCGGCGCCAGTAAATAACGGGCGTAATCAAGCATTGCCGTTTCGTAAGCCTCATTACTGTCCACCCAATCGGTACGTAGCTTCGCTTCGCGTAGCGCTTTCTCCACAAAGGCTTCAAAGCGTATTTTCAGCGCGTTTAAACCTTTTTCGTCCTGTGGTTGTAGCATCGGGGGCCAGACGCCGGTCAGCGCCTGATATAACATCCACGTATCCGCCGATTTTGGCGCAGTGCCATCATTCAAAAATTTGACATGGGTCTGGTTCATCTGCCGCCAGCGGGCAAGGCATTCGCTCCACTGTTCCGGCGCTTCGGTAAGCGTATACAGCCGTGCTCGCGCATCCTCGCCTCGCTTGGTATCGTGGGTCGACGTACCGGATAACGCGTCAGGCTGTCGCGCCTGTCGGGTTTTCATCTCATGGTGAAAGCGTTCAATGGAGAAGTGATGCGTGACGGGCTCGGCGCCGACTTCATTTAACGCCAGTCCCATGTTTTGACGAAAGAAAAGCGTATCCTCTACCGATTTCGCCATCAGCGGACCGGTGAGTTGTTGGAACCGAACGCGAAACTGTGTCGCCTCCTCCAGGCTGGAGGTGGGAACATCGCCGGTAAGAAGGCGGCTCAGAAATGTAAGCGCTTCTGGCTGCGGAGGGTTTTCAAGCGTCTTTACCCGTTCCACAATACGATGTAACAGGCAAATATCGGTCGGCGGTAGCCCTTCTGCCGTGCCGTAAGTGCGATATACGGGAAAGGCAATTAATAACTCGCGTAACGCCTGCCGAACGACGCTCTCTTCCTGTGCGATCTGTAGCTCGCTGGCAATCGACAGCGCAAGCGCGAGCAGCCGGGTAAATTCCCCCTCGAAATTGCGATCGACCATCAGCAATTTAGCTGCCCGTAATTCCGCCCGCATATCCACTGGCGCGCCTTTAACGGTCTCGTAAGCCTGGCGCAGATTGTCTATCTGCTCATCGTCAACCAGCACCTCCGCCAGCGAGGCGATAAATTCATAGCCTGTGGTGCCGGAAACCGGCCAGTCATCAGGAAGTTGCTCGCCTTTAGCGAGAATTTTTTCCACGGTGATATAGCACGCCGGCCCCACTTCCTGACGTAAACGCGCAAGATAGGCTTTCGGATCGGCAAGGCCGTCGATATGATCGATACGTAAACCGTCAACCGCCCCCGTTCTGACCAGCTCCAGAATCAGCCGATGTGTATCGTCGAAGACGGTTTTATCTTCCACCCGCATTCCTACCAGCCCTGTGACCTCAAAGAAACGCCGATATGAAAGCGAGCGAGCAGCATCGCGCCAGGACATTAATTTCCACGGCTGGCGCTCATGCAAATCAGCAATAGCGGCTTTATCGGTAAGCGCCAGTATTTCGGCCTCGCGCCCCTGCCATGTCGCCGGCGCAAGCGGATAATAGTTATCATAATAGGCGAACGCGGGTTTACCCGTAGCGGGATCGGGCTTGATCGCAATTTCTCCGTTTTCCAGCACGGCGTCAAACGTGTCGCCTAAAAAAGGCAGCGTCAGTCGGCGCGACCAGTCAATATCGAAATGGCGCGCGTAACGGCTCTCCTTGCCATATTCAAGCACGTCGCGCCACCAGGCGTTTTCCAGCGAACTGGCCATGTGATTAGGCACAATATCGATGATCAATCCCAGACCTTGCGCTTTAAGTTCAGCCACCAGTCTTTCAAATCCTTCGCGCCCGCCAATAGAAGGCTCAATCTCATTCGCATCGGTGACATCATAACCATGCGTTGACGCTTTGGTGGCGGTAAAGATGGGTGAGGCATAAAGATGGCTGATACCCAGATTTTTAAGGTAAGGCACCAGCGCCGCAGCGCGATCGAAGGTCATGCCATTGCGAAACTGAAGGCGATACGTTGCAGTTGGGATCATGATGCAGACTCTCCCTGGGCTAAGCGGACAATAAGAGAATGTTGGGAAAGCGACCCGGTGGATTCATTCGGCCAGGCGAAGAGAGTCTTACCCGGTAAATCGGGCAGTAATACCGTCGTGGCGCTAATATTCAGCGCCAGTGACAGTGTTCCTCCCGGAAAACGCCAGCTAACGGCAATAAACCCGGGCGCGGTTTGCAATACCGTTCCTGAGCTCTCACGGGCAGCGGACAACAGCGGCACGATATGCTTCTGGCGCAAAAGCAGTAGTTCGCGGGTAAACGCCAGCCACGCTTTACCCTCTTCACTGTGCTGTTGCTTCCAGTTAAGTTTTGAGCGTTGAAAGGTCTCTGGCGCATTCGGGTCCGGAACATTTTCCCCTGCATGATCGGCAAACTCTTTTGCGCGACCTTCACGAACGGCGCGGGCTAAATCCCCATGGAAATCGGTAAAAAAAAGAAAAGGACGGCTTTCGCCATACTCTTCGCCCATAAAAAGTAGCGGAATATGCGGTGAAAGCAGCAACGTGGCGACCAATACTTTTGTTCGTTCAGCACCCGCCAGGGTTATCAGTCTGTCGCCCTGGGCGCGGTTACCGACCTGATCGTGATTCTGAATAAAATCCACAAAGGCGACCGGGGGTTGTCCGGTACTTTTTACGCCGCGAGGTTCGCCGGTTTGTGGTGAAATTTCTCCCTGATAAGCGAATCCTTCGGCCAGCGCTCTTGCGAGGTGTTTTTCCGGGGCATCAGCAAAATCGTTGTAGTAGGCCTGGGTCTCTCCGGTCGCAAAAACGTGGACGGCATTATGAAAATCGTCATTCCATTCGGCGGTAAACAGCGGCGCATTGCCATCCTGATCACGGGGATGCAGAGAAATAATATTGCGGCTATCTTCGGTAGTCAGATGAATGGGTCTGTCGGTAATGTCTTCCCGAATACGTTGTGCGATTTCAACCAGCACATGCCTGGTGCTACTGTCTTCAATCTGATCGATAGCGTCAAAGCGTAAGCCGTCGAGATGGTATTCTGTCAGCCAGTATAACGGCGCCTCGATGATATAGCGCCGCACGGCGTCGACATCATAGGCGATACCATTTCCCCACGGCGTCATGCGCTCTTTGTGGAAAAACGCCGGCGCCAATAGCGGTAAATAATTTCCCTCCGGGCCGAAATGGTTCAGCACAATATCCAGGACGACGGAAAGACCATACCCATGCGCGGCGTCAATAAACGCTTTGAAATCATCCGGCGTCCCATAGGCAGAATGCGGCGCGTAAAGCAGTACGCCATCATAACCCCAGCCGCGCTCGCCGCCAAATTGCGCAACGGGCATCACTTCAATAACGGTAACGCCGAGTTCAGCGAGATAAGGCAGCTTCGCTATTGCGGCGCGGAAGGTGCCTTCCGGAGTGAACGTACCTGTATGCATCTCGTACACCACGGCCTGCTCCCAACGGCTACCTTTCCACCCGGTGTTGCGCCACGCGTAGCTGCCTGGATCAACCACATATGACGGACCGTTGACGTCAGTTTTTTGGGCGCGGGAAGCCGGATCGGGGACCACCATGCCATCGCTGAGTACAAAGTTATACTCCGTACCTGGCGTCACCCCGGAGACGTCCAGCGTAAACCAGCCGTCACCGCTCGCCTGCATTTCCTGGTCTTTACCCGCAAGCCTGAGCATAACCTTTTGCTGACCGGTGGCCCAAAGACGAAAGCGGACAACATCAGCGGCGATATATTCAGCCCCCCAGCTTTTGCAAAAAATTTTTGAACTCATTTGTCGCTCCGTTTAACCCATAACCTCTACAGCATCCGAAGAACAAGCATAGACTATGGGGCTAATCTTTACGTGACACTGTCACTTAACAGGCATTCTTTTTCATATCTGCGTGTAAAACCGTGGAATTATTGTCGGGATTGCTCAGATGTACCGAAGTGCGCGGTATCGCCTCGCCCGTGTTCGCCAGAGCCCTGAACACGCTGTAGCTGGATAACCTCCCCCTGCTCCCAGGCGTTAGCCCCCTTGATAACGGGATGCTCAGGCAGATCCTGCCGCTCGCGTTTAATGGCTTGGGTATCAATTCCCAGACGGCGATCCCGATCGGCCAGCAGCGCGGGGTCAAGCTGCCCGTCGCCAGTAAAGCCCATCATCAGCGCAGGGATACCCATTGGCAGGGTTTTATCCCGGTCGGTATGCCAGGTGTGCCAGGTCTTGCCATAGGTATTAACAATCTTACTCATCAACGCCTTATCAGCGACCTGCGGTAAGCCAGGCGCCACCAGGCTACCGGATTTCACCTCGTACTGGTGGCTGTGCCACAGTTTTTTCTCCTCGGGAGGAAGCGTTTTAAATAAACGTTCGCTGATAATGTACTCCACCCCCATCAGGCGCGCGTTTTTCGTATTGCCGTCGTAAATCACCGCCTGCATGACATCTTCGTTCAGGACGGTAACGTAATGGTGCGCTTCCATCTGTCCGTTTTTATCACCGCTATAAAAATGGAACCCGTCAAGGTAGGTACTGATGGCATCGACAGGTGGTCTGGATTGAATAGCCGCCGCGCCTGTTTCCAGGGTACGTAATTTGGCAGAGGTTTTTTCCCCGGGAATAGGCGTTTGCGGCGGCGTATTATTGGCGCCACATCCGGCCAGAAAAGGAATGATAAAGAGTGCCAGCGGTAAAATTTTCATTAGGTCTCCATATAGTGAAAGGGCTCTAATGAAAATAGTGCAATACCACGTGATTGGTAGAAGAAATGGAAGATGTTATTTGTGACGGCGTCACAAATAGTAAAACCCGACACACAGGCCGGGTTTTGATATCAGTTTACTCTTATTTTGAGAGTTCTTTCTTGATTTCGTCTTTTATTTTGCTTAATTCACTCTGCGGGTTTTTCTTACAAAGCTCAACGGCTAGCGGCACTGCTGTCGTCTCAGTTTCCTGGAAATCAACGTAGTCCCCGCCTTTAAAATCTTCATCTTCATTCAGCACCCAGAAAGCGACTGGCGCCATCGTCTGCGGATTGAGGTCAACAAACTCCTGGCAGCTCATACCTTTGGGCGTAACGTTTGTTTTAGTAGTATCTGTTGCCGCATTCACGCTAACACTGGTTACCAGCGCTGCCACGATAATACCTGCTGTAGCAAGGGAGAATTTATTCATTGTTGTTGCTCCAATAATTATATAAATAACCTCTACATCTGCGCGTTAACCCGTTAATGTAGAACGCAGAAAATAATACCCCTCCTCTCTCAGGAATAAAGATCACCCTCCGTGATATGGCTATTATTGATATTTACGTTGACTGATTTTGATGTTTGATGAATAAAGCAACATGGCGAGCAGATTTTAGGGCGAAAAAGTAGACCACGACAATAGCAAATGACGAGGTATGCGCTACGTTGAGCTGATGAAAGAGAACTTCGCTCTGACATGCTGTCGCAATCGCGCCAGCCAGACACAAATGGTGGGCAGAACAAACATCGTAAACAGATTGCCTGTCAGCATTCCGGAGGCAACCACCAGCCCTGGCCAAAACGGCTTGCGGCGTTTACGCCGCTGGCGAACCCTATCAGGACTAAACCAAACACTATTGCCCCGGTAGTCATCAACACCGGGCGCAATCGGATCTACAATACAATTTCATAGCATTTACAGATAGTCGGACAATTTCAGGTTTCCGTAATCATAAAAAACACCTTTCGTACACAAACTGTATACTTCCAGTAGATTTATTGTTATTTAGCACTATAACTGCAAGCAGTTGAATCCAAAGGGTAATAATTCAGGCATTATTGGAAGGGTAATTTACATTATTAAGATAAATAAATGCTTATCGGTGAAGTGAGCGACGTTTAAGTTTTGTTGCAACCACGGCTTTATACTTTTTACGAGTGCTATTTTTTTTGGCTAATTAAAAGGTAAAGTTAATGAAACTATCCGTAACATTGGCGTTTTTCGGTTACATGATGGCATCCAGTTTAGCACAAGCTAGCGATATCAATATGTGGCGTGAACCCAAACCTGTTGTGAAAGAGGGTAAATATTACAGCTTAATCATGGATCGTGGCGAGTTGCAGAAAGCAGTAAAAAGCAGCAATAACAACTATCTCTTTTCCGAAAAAGGTGCAGGAGTGAAACCGCTGGTATTGATCGGCTCTCCGGTAGAGATTAGCGAATTTATGTTGCAAAATAAAACTCGCAGTATTGAAAACCACATTAAAGGTCTACCTGACATTTATATGGGAGTGACAAAATATAAACCCAAACAACGTTTTACCGGCTTATTTCCGCTGCAAGATATATTGACTCAAACTGTTGATCAGGTATCGAAATTTGTGCCCGGTACCGATATCACCGATGCGGTGGGAATCCCCGCCGACCTAAAAGCATTACAACAAGCTATTTTGGCTATGAAGCCAAAAGATAAAACCAGCAACAATATACTGTACGTCAAATTTAGCTACTTACCGGAAGATGGGATGGTGAAAGTAGGAAGCAAAACAGTTTCTTTTGGTCGTATTCTGGAGAAAATGCAGCAGAGTAATCGTACCCTGCGTAGATAAGCAGGCAGTTGGCAGTATTTCCAGCTTCTGGAATGTTAACTTAAGCTACAAAATCTGTCTGGAGGTAATAGGTAGAAATAAGTTATAAAACAATAGCTTAATTGCAATTTATATATTTAAAGAGGCAAATGATTATGACCGGAATATTTGCAGAACAAACTGTAGAGGTAGTTAAAAGCGCGATCGAAACCGCAGATGGGGCATTAGATCTTTATAACAAATACCTCGACCAGGTCATCCCCTGGAAGACCTTTGATGAAACCATAAAAGAGTTAAGCCGTTTTAAACAGGAGTACTCGCAGGCAGCTTCTGTTTTAGTTGGTGATATTAAAGTTTTGCTTATGGACAGCCAGGACAAGTATTTTGAAGCGACACAAACTGTTTATGAATGGTGTGGTGTCGTGACGCAATTACTCTCAGCGTATATTTTACTATTTGATGAATATAATGAGAAAAAAGCATCAGCCCAGAAAGATATTCTCATCAGGATATTAGATGATGGCGTCAATAAACTGAATGAAGCGCAAAAATCTCTCCTGGCAAGTTCACAAAGTTTCAACAACGCTTCCGGAAAACTGCTGGCATTAGATAGCCAGTTAACTAATGATTTCTCGGAAAAAAGTAGTTATTTCCAGTCACAGGTGGATAGAATTCGTAAGGAAGCTTATGCCGGTGCTGCAGCAGGCATAGTCGCCGGTCCGTTTGGATTAATTATTTCCTATTCTATTGCTGCGGGCGTGATTGAAGGGAAATTGATTCCAGAATTGAATGACAGGCTAAAAGCAGTGCAAAATTTCTTTACTAGCTTATCAGCCACAGTGAAACAAGCGAATAAAGATATCGATGCGGCAAAATTGAAATTAGCCACTGAAATAGCAGCAATTGGGGAGATAAAAACGGAAACCGAAACAACCAGATTCTACGTTGATTATGATGATTTAATGCTTTCTTTACTAAAAGGAGCTGCAAAGAAAATGATTAACACCTGTAATGAATACCAACAAAGGCACGGTAAGAAGACGCTTCTCGAGGTTCCTGACGTCTGATACATTTTCATTCGCTCTGTTTACTTTTAACGCCCGATAGCGTGAAGAAAATGAGAGACGGAGAAAAAGCGATATTCAACAGCCCGATAAACAAGAGTCGTTACCGGGCTGGCGAGGTTATCAGGCGTTAAGCTGGTAGTCGAGGGTGATTTCCGCATTCAGAACCTGCGATACCGGGCACCCGGCTTTTGCTTTCTGGATGATTTGATCGAAAGTTGAAGCATCAATATCTGCTACCGCAACTTTGCTTTGTAGCGCAATTTTGGTAATGGCGAAGCCCGCCTCCACCTTATCAAGCGATACGTCGGCGGTTGTGTCAATGGATGTCGGCGTAAATCCAGCCTCTCCCAGCATGAGTGATAGCGCCATGGAGAAACAGGCCGCATGTGCGGCGCCAATTAGCTCTTCCGGGTTGGTTCCCTGCGCGCCTTCGAACCGGGTATTGAATCCATACGGTTGTTGATTAAGCACGCCGCTTTCTGTTGATACAGTACCTTTACCTCGTTTGATGTCGCCTTCCCAGTGTGCCTGACCTTTCTTATGGATTGTCATTTTTGCTCTCCTGTTGGCTCAAAAAATAAAGTATAGACCATGCTGCTAATCTGCGTTGTCCATGCCGATGGAGGTAGCATGTTGTCGATTACCCGCACTTCAGATATAGAAAATAGTTGTTATGCTTTTTCAGTGATGAATATTAAACCAACAGGCCTCCCTTTCTTTAAAGAATATATCCTTCTTTTTATCCTTACTTTTTCTTCCGGAGGCGTATTCCATTATGTATATTTTCATTCAAATTAAGATTTGTCTTATCTCATTGTAATAAAGGATAAAAATCGCAATAAGTAGCCTTTTAAATGTATATTAATTGACCGCTATTTGTATGAGGATATGTAATTGGCAAACGTAATATATTTTCTTCTGGGGTAAACAATTAGAGTTCCGCCTTGCGTTAAAATAACTCCAGGACTAATCTTAACCACAGCCGCAAAAATATTTGCCATGCTGAATACGAATTAATTTTCTGCGAGCCGTACTAAATAAATACATGTTCACGGAGGCATTATATGTTTACTTATCACTCAGCAAATACCTCAGCAGCACAACCGGCCCTGGTCAACGCGATTGAACAAGGATTACGCGCGGAGTTAGGCGTTGTCACTGAAGATGATATTTTAATGGAGCTGACCAAATGGGTTGAGGCTTCCGACAATGACATCCTCAGTGACATCTACCAGCAGACCATCAACTATGTGGTAAGCGGGCAGCACCCTACTCTGTAAAACCTGCTATGCTGTATCGGCAACCTTAGGGGTTACGTTTCTTTCGCGTAAGCGAATTTGTCCTTAAAACTAGCAACAGGATTGAGGAGTTAACATGAAATCGAACCGTCAGGCTCGTCATATACTTGGACTGGATTACAGAATTTCCAACCAGCGTAAGGTTGTTACTGAAGGCGACACCAGCAGCGTGGTGAATAACCCAACCGGCAGAAAGCGCCGCGCCGATAGCCAAAAGTAATCGTACAGTCCTGAAATGACGTTAAACACCATTGCATCTGCAATGGTGTTTTTGTTTATAGGAATGACCTTAACGTCTCACAATGCTTTATACTCAGGGTCGGTTCCCTGGTGGAAGGCAATATATGATGATAAACGACGATGCCAGGGACAGTTATTCGAAAAAGAGTGAGTAACATGGAAACTACAACCAAGAAAGCACGTTCCCTTTATATCCCTTACGCTGGCCCTGTATTGCTGGAATTCCCCCTGTTAAACAAAGGCAGCGCTTTTAGCGTAGAAGAGCGCCGCAACTTCAATTTGTCAGGGCTCCTGCCGGAGGTCGTCGAGTCGATTGAAGAACAGGCCGAACGCGCCTGGCTCCAGTATCAGGGGTTTAAAACAGAAATCGATAAGCATATTTACCTGCGTAACATCCAGGATACCAACGAAACGCTCTTTTATCGACTGGTGCAAAACCATCTTGAAGAGATGATGCCGGTTATCTATACCCCGACCGTGGGCGCGGCCTGTGAGCGCTTCTCTGAGATTTATCGCCGGGCGCGCGGCGTATTTATCTCTTATCCGAACCGTCACAATATGGACGACATTTTGCAGAATGTGCCTAACCACAACATTAAAGTTATTGTGGTGACGGATGGCGAACGGATTCTGGGGCTTGGCGATCAGGGCATCGGCGGGATGGGGATCCCTATCGGTAAGCTGTCATTATACACCGCCTGCGGCGGCATTAGTCCGGCCTATACCCTTCCCGTTGTGCTGGATGTCGGCACCAACAATCAACAGTTACTCAACGATCCGCTTTACATGGGCTGGCGTCATCCGCGCATTACCGACGATGAGTATTATGCGTTTGTCGATGAGTTTATTCAGGCCGTTAAGCAGCGCTGGCCAGATATCCTGCTACAGTTCGAAGATTTCGCGCAGAAAAACGCAATGCCGCTGTTGACGCGCTATCGTGATGAGATTTGCTCCTTTAACGATGATATTCAGGGCACCGCAGCCGTGACCGTCGGTACGTTGATCGCCGCCAGCCGCGCTGCCGGCAGTCAGCTTAGCGAGCAGAAAATCGTTTTCCTCGGCGCGGGTTCCGCCGGATGTGGGATTGCTGAACAAATCATCGCGCAGACTCAGCGTGAAGGTTTAAGCGAAGATGCCGCCCGACAGAACGTTTTTATGGTCGATCGCTTCGGCCTGTTGACGGACCGGATGCCTAATTTATTGCCGTTCCAGGCAAAACTGGTGCAGAAATGCGACAATCTCCAGCACTGGGATACCGAAAATGACGTGCTGTCGCTGCTGGATGTGGTGCGTAACGTGAAGCCGGATATTCTGATCGGGGTTTCCGGCCAGACCGGGCTCTTTACTGAAGAGATCATCCGCGAGATGCATAAGCATTGCCCTCGCCCGATCGTCATGCCGCTCTCTAATCCCACCTCTCGCGTGGAGGCCACGCCACAGGACATTATCGCCTGGACGGAAGGCAACGCGCTGGTGGCAACCGGCAGCCCATTCTCGCCGGTCATCTGGAAAGATAAGGTTTATCCGATCGCACAATGTAATAACGCCTATATTTTCCCCGGCATCGGTCTGGGGGTTATCGCTTCCGGCGCATCGCGCATTACTGATGAAATGCTGATGTCAGCCAGTGAGACGCTGGCGAAACATTCTCCGCTGGTCAATAACGGCGAAGGATTAGTGTTGCCAGCGCTTAAAGACATCCAGGTCGTGTCGCGCGCTATCGCTTTTGCCGTAGGTAAAATGGCGCAGCAACAAGGTGTAGCGGTGAAAACCTCTGCGGAAGCGCTGCAACAGGCGATTGACGATAACTTCTGGAAACCGGAATACCGCGACTACCGTCGGACTTCCATTTAATACGTACCCGGCGGTGAATGCCGCCGGATATCACTTTCTTCTTTAGTTTTGGCGAGTCTGTCGACACATCTGAATTCCTTTCCCTGCTTATTTGTCAAGCTACTAATATTAGCCACCTTTATGTATTGAACGGGGATTTATCAGGATAATCCTGGCTAAACTATTACATTGTATTTCTGCCGCCTTGCATAACTCATCAGAAATATTAATCCTAAAGAGGTAATAGCACCTTACCTGCTATTACCTGCTATGCAGTTCACTATTAATAAAAGGAGAAGGTTATGAAAGCTGCTGTTGTCACACAAGATCATCAGGTTGATGTTACTGAGAAAACGCTGCGTCCCCTTCGCCACGGTGAAGCTTTGCTAAAAATGGAGTGCTGCGGCGTATGCCATACCGATCTACACGTGAAAAACGGAGATTTCGGTGACAAAACCGGCGTCATTCTGGGACACGAAGGCATTGGCGTCGTGGCGGAAGTCGGTCCCGGTGTCACCTCGCTGAAACCCGGCGATCGCGCGAGTGTCGCGTGGTTTTATGAAGGATGCGGACACTGTGAGTATTGCAATACGGGCAATGAAACCTTATGCCGCAACGTGAAAAATGCCGGTTACACGGTAGATGGCGGCATGGCCGAAGAGTGTATTGTCGTCGCGGATTATGCGGTGAAAGTACCGGAAGGTCTGGACTCTGCGGCGGCAAGTAGTATTACCTGCGCGGGCGTTACCACGTATAAAGCGGTGAAGATTTCTCATATTAAACCTGGCCAGTGGATTGCCATCTACGGTCTGGGCGGTCTGGGTAATCTGGCCTTGCAGTACGCGAAAAACGTTTTCAATGCGAAAGTGATCGCCATTGATGTCAATGATGGACAACTGAAACTGGCCGAGGAAATGGGCGCAGATCTGACCATTAATTCACGTACGGAAGATGCGGCTAAAATTGTGCAGGAAAAAACCGGTGGCGCGCACGCAGCGGTGGTTACCGCGGTCGCTAAGGCGGCGTTTAATTCCGCAGTAGATGCCGTTCGCGCCGGAGGTCGCGTGGTGGCAGTCGGGCTGCCGCCAGAAGCCATGAACCTTGATATCCCTCGCCTGGTGCTGGATGGCATTCAGGTTGTCGGTTCGTTGGTGGGGACACGCCAGGATCTGACCGAAGCCTTCCAGTTCGCGGCGGAAGGAAAAGTCGTGCCAAAAGTCGCTTTACGTCCGCTTGAAGATATCAATGTTATTTTTAAAGAGATGGAACAAGGGCAAATTCGTGGCCGTATGGTCATCGATTTCCGTCGTTAAACGATTTGCTGTGGTCGTCTGAGTATACAGACAGCAGATGAAAACAAGGCGCTACGAGGATAGCGCCTTGTTTATCAGATCGCGAAAGAATTACTGAATACCTTTTTCGCTCTCTTTTTTTGCTTCCGCCTTCTCGATTTCACGATACCAGCGTGGGTGATGTTTCTTCGCCCAGCGACGGCTGACCTTCCCTTCGATCATGCCTTTAATCGAGCCTTTCACCCAAAACGCCATATACATATGGATGAGGATCGCGTGCATTAAAATAATGCCCGCCGCCGCATGAATTAACAGGCTATAACGCACCACCTGCATGGGGAAATACTGCGCGAAATACGGACGCCAGATAATCACGCCAGTCACCAGCAGCACAAAAATCATGCTCATAATGGACCAGAACATCATCTTCTGTCCGGCATTGTATTTGCCGACATCCGCCACCTTATGCTCATTGCCTTTCAATACTTCGACAATATTTTTCAGCCACGGAATGTCTTTTTTATCCGGGATGTTGTGGTGGACGAAACGCACGAACATAAACATCAGCGCGATGAAGATGGCAATACCGAAGAACGGGTGCAAAATACGTCCCATCTGCGGCGTGCCGAAGGTTTGCGTCAGCCATTGTAGCGTCGGGAAGAAAAACGAAATCCCCGACAGCGCTACCAGGAAGAAGCAGATCACCACCGTCCAGTGACAGGCGCGGTCGACAAATTTCGTGCGCACAATCATTTTCGACTTACTCATGATGATCCTCCTCATCGTCGTCCGTTTCTTTATTCGGGCCAATACCGATGTAGTGGTAAATCAGACCGGCGAAAGTGGCGATAAAGCCCGCTGCGGCCAGCGGTTTTAGCGCCCCTTTCCACAGATTGATTGAGGTATCGATCTGCGGATCTTTCGGCAAGCCGTGGTACAACTCCGGCTGATTGGCATGGTGCAGCACATACATGACGTGCGTACCGCCAACGCCCTGCGGGTTGTAGATACCGGCATGTTCAAAGCCGCGCGCTTTTAACTTCTCCACGCGTTGCTCACCCAGTTCCAGCATCTCTTTTTTGGTGCCGAAATGAATAGCCCCGGTCGGACAAGTTTTGACGCAGGCCGGTTCCTGGCCCACGCTGACGCGATCGACGCAGAGCGTACATTTATAAACGCGGTTGTCCTCTTTGTTGAGGCGCGGAATATTAAACGGACACCCGGCGATACAGTAACCACAGCCGATACAGTGTTCAGATTGAAAATCAACAATCCCGTTCGCGTACTGGATGATAGCCCCGGCAGATGGACAGGCTTTAAGACAGCCTGGATCTTCACAGTGCATACAACCATCTTTACGAATCAGCCACTCCAGCTTGCCGTTCTGCTCGGTTTCGGTAAAGCGCATCACCGTCCAGGACTTGGCGCTGAGATCGGCAGGGTTATCGTACACCCCGACACAATGACCAACGTTATCGCGAATATCGTTCCATTCAGAACAGGCTACCTGGCAGGCTTTACAGCCGACACAGGAGGAGACGTCGATCAGTTTCGCGACTTCGGCTTTGTAATCACGCGCCTGCGGAGGCGGCGTGATGGCGTTTGTTGCGGACCGTTTAATAATGTCCTGCGTTTCCATAGACATATGTTCGCCTCCCTTACGCCTTCTCGATGTTAACTAAAAACGCTTTGTATTCCGGCGTTTGCGAGTTGGCATCACCGACATTTGGCGTCAGAGTATTGGCGATATAGCCTTTGCGCGCGACACCCTCAAAGCCCCAGTGAATCGGGATCCCCACCGTTTCAACCTGCTGACCGTTGACATGCAGGGTGCGAAGACGACGAGTTACCACCGCGACCGCGCGAATAAACCCGCGTTTACTGCTCACCTTCACATAGTCGCCGTTAGCGATACCTTTCGCTGCCGCCAGCGTCTCACTGATCTCCACAAACTGTTCCGGCTGAGCGATAGCGTTAAGTAGCGCATGTTTGGTCCAGGTATGGAAATGCTCTGTGAGACGGTAAGTCGTGCCCACGTACGGAAACTGCTCCTTCTTACCCATGCGCAGCGCATCTTCTTCATACAGACGCGCCGCCGGGTTCGAGACCACATTCGGGTGCAGCGGGTTAGTGCCCAGCGGCGTTTCCATCGGCTCGTAGTGCTCAGGGAACGGCCCTTCCGCCATCTTATCAATAGCAAACAGACGTCCCAGCCCTTCCGGCTGCATGATAAACGGATTGGTCCCGCTCCCCGGCGCCGCGTTGTTAAAGTCCGGAATATCGTTCCCTGTCCACTTCGCGCCGTTCCACTGGATCAGCATCCGTTTTGGATCCCACGGTTTACCCTGCGGGTCCGCCGAAGCGCGGTTATACAATACGCGACGGTTTAGCGGCCACGCCCACGCCCAACCCAGTGTATTGCCAAGCCCTGACGGGTCGGCGTTATCACGTCTGGACATCTGGTTGCCCTGCTCCGTCCAGCTACCGGTATAAATCCAGCAGGAGGAGGATGTCGTACCGTCATCGCGCAGTAATGCAAAACTGCTCAACAACTGGCCTTTCCTGGCAAGCAGTGTACCGTTGGCGTCATAGAGATCTTCCAGCGCATAGCCGTTGTTCTCTTTCGCCACTTCTTCCGAATGCGGTTCATCCGGCTGCTTGTAGTTCCAGCTCATCTTCAATAGTGGTTCGGCGCCTTTACCGCCTTCTGAGCGATACATTTCACGCAGACGATGGTAAATACCGGCCAGAATCTCGCCGTCGTTACGCGCTTCGCCCGGCGCGTCCTGACCTTTCCAGTGCCACTGTAACCAGCGACCGGAGTTAGCGATAGAGCCATCCTCTTCCGCAAAACAGGTAGACGGCAGACGGAAGACTTCGGTCTGAATCGTTGTCGGATCGACATCATTAGATTCGCCGTGGTTCTGCCAGAACGTTGACGTTTCAGTCACCAGCGGATCGATAACGACCAGATACTTCAGTTTGCTTAAGCTTTGCACCACTTTGTTTTTGTCCGGGAAGGACGCCACCGGGTTAAAGCCCTGACAGAAATAGCCAGTGACTTTCCCGCTATCCATCATGTTGAAATATTTGATCACGTCATAGGACTGATCCCACTTAGGCAGCCAGGCAAAGCCCCAGTCATTCTCTTTCTGCGCCGCATCGCCATAGAAAGATTTCATCAGGCTGACGAAGAACTTAGGATAATTACCCCAGTAGTTGACCTGATCGGCCAGCGTCGCTTTGGGGGTATTCGCTGCCAGATAAGTTTGCAGATCGGCCTGTTTTTCTGACGGTAGCGTCAGGTAACCCGGCAGGCTGGTGGAGAGCAGTCCTAAATCCGTTAAACCCTGAATATTAGAGTGGCCGCGCAAAGCGTTCACACCGCCGCCAGCCATCCCCATATTGCCGAGCAGCAACTGGATCATCGCCATGGTACGGATGTTCTGCGCCCCGACGGTATGTTGCGTCCAGCCCAGCGCATACAGGAAGGTGGTAGTGCGATCCGGAACGCTGGTAGAGGCCAACACCTCACACACCTTCAGGAAGTCTGCTTTCGGCGTACCGCAAATGTTTTCCACGACGTCCGGCGTATAGCGCGAAACGTGCTGCTTCAGCAGATTCCACACACAGCGTGGGTGCGTCAACGTTTCATCACGTTTGGCATAGCCGTTTTCATCGAACTGGTAGTTCCAGGAGGATTTATCGTACTGACGCTTTTGGGCGTCATAGCCGCTGAAAAGACCGTCATCAAAGGCAAAATCATTCCGCACCAGCAGGCTGGCGTTGGTGTAATGCTTAACGTATTCAGCGTTGATTTTGTTATTTTCGATCAGGTACAGCAAAACGCCGGACAGAAAGGTAATGTCTGTACCGGAACGTATTGGCGCATAGATATCCGCCACCGACGCCGTACGCGTAAAGCGTGGATCAACGACAATCAGCGTCGCATCGTTATTGTTTTTCGCTTCCATCGCCCAGCGGAAACCCACCGGATGCGCTTCTGCGGCATTGCCGCCCATCACCATAACGACGTTGGCGTTTTTAATATCCACCCAGTGGTTGGTCATCGCACCGCGACCAAATGTTGGAGCAAGACTTGCTACCGTTGGTCCGTGTCAGACGCGCGCCTGGTTATCTACCGCCAGCATACCGAGAGAACGCGCAAACTTCTGCGTCAGCATACCCGTTTCATTGCTGGCCGCCGAGGCGCACAGCATTCCGGTAGAGAGCCAGCGGTTAACCGTGACGCCCTGCTCATTCTTTTCAATAAAGTTGGCGTCGCGGTCGGCTTTCATTAATTTAGCAATACGAGTGAAAGCGTCATCCCAGCTAATGCGCTGCCACTTGTCGGAACCCGGCGCGCGGTATTCCGGATAGCGTAGGCGATCTTCACTGTGAACATAGTCCAGCAAACCGGCCCCTTTCGGGCACAGCGCGCCACGGCTTACCGGATGATCCGGGTCGCCTTCAATATGGTAAATCGCTTCTTTCGCGTTTTTTGCCCCATCTCCCAGGCTATACATTAATAGCCCGCAACCTACGGAACAGTATGTGCAGGAGTTACGGATCTCTTTTGCGCGCAACAGCTTATAGTTTCGCGCCTGAGCCAGGGCCATTTTAGGGGTAAAACCCAGTGCGGCCACCGTTGTTCCCGCCATACCGCCCGCGCAGATTTTAAAAAATTGTCTGCGGCTGACGTCCATTGCTTTCCTCTTTTTTCCACGGATGCACGCCTCCTTCGAACTGCAGCAAAACCCCAGCCCAGGATGCGTGTATAACTTCGCGAGGAAACTAACAGCAAAATCGATAACTTTTTTGCGTCAAATCAATATTGAAACGGTTCCGCTATTAAATAGCCCTATTTTTAAACTGCAATAACTCCAGGGAGGTACTAAAAAATGACACTGCATGGCATCGCCCTCGGAAAAAGTGCTATAAGTGGCAGTTTATTTTGCGCGGTATTCAGGACAGTCACAAAGCATGACATCACAAAAAGCAACGCTAATAGGGCTTGTTGCCATCGTTCTGTGGAGCACGATGGTTGGGTTAATTCGCGGCGTCAGCGAAGGTCTTGGACCGGTAGGCGGCGCAGCCATGATCTATTCATTAAGCGGCCTGCTGCTGATTTTTACCGTCGGATTACCTGATATCCGCCGTTTCCCGGGGCGATACCTCATCGCAGGCAGCGTACTGTTTGTCAGTTATGAAATATGCCTGGCGCTTTCTCTCGGTTATGCCGCCACTCGCCATCAGGCTATCGAAGTCGGCATGGTTAACTATTTATGGCCCAGCCTGACTATTCTGTTTGCCATTCTTTTTAATGGGCAAAAAACTAACTGGCTTATTGTTCCTGGATTGCTTATTGCACTTACTGGCGTTTGCTGGGTTCTGGGGGGCGAGAATGGTCTTAATCCAGGAGAAATTATCAGCAATGTCGCCACCAGTCCGCTAAGTTATTTACTGGCATTTTTTGGGGCGTTTATATGGGCGACGTACTGCACGGTCACCAATAAATATGCGCGTGGTTTTAACGGTATCACCGTCTTTGTGTTACTCACCGCCCTGGCGCTGTGGTTACACTATTTTCTTACGCCGCAACCTGCCATGATATTTAGCCTACCGGTGATTGCTAAACTTTTTACCGCGGCATTAACGTTGGGGTTCGCCTACGCAGCATGGAATGTGGGCATACTTCATGGCAATGTGACTATCATGGCCGTAGGGTCTTATTTTACCCCCGTCATGTCCTCTGCTCTGGCAGCGCTGTTACTCAGCTCACCACTGTCATTCTCCTTCTGGCAAGGCGCAGTCATGGTTTGCGTAGGTTCGCTACTTTGTTGGCTGGCAACGCGGCGGCGCTAATAGCGACGGGCGGGCCGATGTTGATATTAAATCGACCCGCTGCACCTTGACACTCTTCATAACACAACTACGCTTTTATCTATTGCCTGTGCGTATTTGACGATTTTCCATTTTCACGTGCTCCTCCTGCGCCATACCAGGATTGCGCTGGTAAAAATGAATTTTATAAAATCGTTAAATATGTTAATGTAATGATATAATTATATTAACAAATATATAATTAACGTTAGCTCGCAACTGTTATTAGTGCATATAATAATCAGTCGTTACTACCAAAAATAAAACCATAAACAGCCCAATAGTCCCCTCCGAAAATATGTCTTATTAGACAGTCCCTATTTAAATTAATACTCTCAAATGTATTAAGGAGATCTCGATCACACAAATTAAAATAATTTGTAATCTTATGAAACTTATTATTGAACTTATGCCACTCCGTCATTTAAAAATAGTCTGCCATTGACAAACGCCTTGTTTAACAATGGTTGAGGAAACACGCTAAGAAAATTATAAGGATTATTAAAATGAAACTTAAGTTAGTGGCAGTGGCAGTGACTTCCCTGTTGGCAGCAGGCGTTGTAAATGCAGCCGAGGTATATAACAAAGACGGCAATAAACTGGATCTGTACGGTAAAGTTCACGCTCAGCATTATTTCTCTGATGATAACGGAAGTGATGGTGACAAAACTTACGCGCGTCTGGGCTTTAAAGGCGAAACGCAGATCAACGATCAGTTAACCGGTTTTGGCCAGTGGGAATATGAATTCAAAGGCAACCGTACTGAAAGCCAGGGCGCTGACAAAGACAAAACCCGTCTGGCGTTTGCTGGTCTGAAATTCGCTGACTACGGTTCTTTCGACTACGGTCGTAACTACGGCGTTGCTTACGACATCGGCGCATGGACCGACGTTCTGCCAGAGTTTGGTGGCGATACCTGGACTCAGACTGACGTCTTCATGACTGGCCGTACTACTGGTGTTGCCACCTACCGTAACACTGACTTCTTTGGCCTGGTTGAAGGTCTGAACTTCGCCGCGCAGTACCAGGGCAAAAACGACCGTGACGGCGCGTACGAGTCTAACGGCGACGGTTTCGGTCTGTCCGCAACGTATGAGTACGAAGGTTTTGGCGTAGGTGCGGCCTATGCGAAGTCTGACCGTACTAACAACCAGGTGAAAGCAGCGAGCAACCTGAATGCTGCGGGTAAAAACGCTGAAGTCTGGGCTGCTGGTCTGAAATATGATGCGAACAACATCTACCTGGCGACCACCTACTCCGAAACGCTGAACATGACCACCTTTGGTGAAGATGCAGCGGGTGATGCGTTTATCGCGAATAAAACCCAGAACTTTGAAGCAGTTGCTCAGTATCAGTTCGACTTCGGTCTGCGTCCGTCCATCGCTTACCTGAAATCCAAAGGTAAAAACCTGGGTACTTACGGCGACCAGGATCTGGTTGAGTACATCGATGTCGGTGCTACCTACTACTTCAACAAAAACATGTCCACCTTCGTTGATTACAAAATCAACCTGCTGGACGACAGCGACTTCACCAAAGCGGCTAAAGTGTCTACCGACAACATCGTTGCTGTTGGTCTGAACTACCAGTTCTAATTTTGTTGTAGTCTGAATACAAAGCCAGTCCTTTCAGGGCTGGCTTTTTCTCTTGATGTAGACTCGGTCATAAGGAGTATGCCGTGCAGACGTTCACTGGTCGTTGTCTTTGCGGACAGAGCCATTTTACCGTTGACGTCGAAATGCTGGATGTCTATGCCTGCCATTGTACGCTGTGTCAAAAATGGTCGGGTGGAATAGCCATGTATCTGGAAGCCTGCGGGCAACCACAGCTAGCCCCCCTTTCCCCGGAACCGCCATACTTTTCATCCTCTTCGCGCGGCGAACGCTACTTCTGTTCCGGCTGCGGGTGTCCGCTGTGGTTTCGGCTTACCGATACCGATCGCTATTTTATTCCCTGGACCTTACTGGAACTGAACGAAGTTGATCGCCGTCGGCTGATTCTGGCTGCGGAAATTTATACCGAAACCCAGCCTGCCTTCTGGCGACTGACGGGGCAATACGCACGCCTCAGCGGTAAAGAGGTTGAGGAAATGGACTCCCCCTGCCAGCTAGCGCATTAAGCGCTTATCTCACCAGGCGTTATGTTATCGGCGTTGGGCTTTTGCCAGGCTGAACCACATCCCTACCGCCAGCAAAAGAAGCATACTCCCGGCGCTGCTTAACGCCACGCTATGCGACCAGATAAAGGCATGTCTGGCGGCGTCCAGTATTGCCTGCCCCAGCGTGGGCGGCAGGCTATTAGCCAACTGCACGGCTTCCCCCATTGAAGATGACGCTCTGGCAATCTCTTGCGCCTCAAGCCCGGCAGGCAGACGGATAGACGCGGAGAAGCTACGGCTTAACAACAGACCGAAAATGGCGATGCCCAGTCCCGCGCCCAGTTCATAAGCCATCGTTTCGATCGCGCCGGCCGCCGCCGCTTTTTCTGCCGGCGCAGCGGCCATAATTGCCGACGTGGAAGCCAGCAATGCGCTGGCGGCGCTAAATCCCAGCAGCGCCATTAGCCCCCAGGCCTGCCATTGCTGGGTGCTGAAATCCGTCATCGCCAGGCCATAAAAACTCAGCGCGCTTAACGCCATGCCGCCCGTCGCGACCAGCCGTAGTCCCAGACGCGAGACCAGCGCGCCCGCAATCGGCCCGCTGAATCCACTGGCGACCATCACCGGCAGCATAAATACCCCGGCCTCATAAGGCGATAGTCCGTGAACAAACTGCAGCTCTTGCGCCATCAGCAGCTCAAAACCCACCAGCGTGATCATCGCGGTCATCGCCATCACGACGCCGCTCAGGATAATGCGATGGGTAAATAATCGCATATCAATCATCGGACGCGATGTCGCAAGCTGTGTGCGGATAAAGAGTCCCAGGAGCAGCGCGCCGGTAAGCAGGGTAAGCGAGATGACCCACAGCGACAGATGCCCTTTCAGCGCGGTTTTAGCGCTATAGACCAACAGCAAAATGGCAATAATCAGCATCACCGCATGGCCAAGATTGAGCGGTTGATCGCGACGGCCCGCCTGGCGAGGAACATAGCGGGCGGTTAAGCCCATGACGACCAGCACAATCGGCACGTTGATCAGGAAAACCGATCCCCAGTAAAAATGCTCTAATAATATGCCGCCGATGAGCGGCCCAAACGCCGCTCCGCCCGAACCTACCGCTGCCCAGACGCCCAGCGCCATGTTGCGATGCTTCTCTTCACAAAAGGTGGCGCGTATCCCGGCCAGCGTCGCCGGTACAATCATCGCCGCGCCAATAGCCAGTAATACCCTGGTGGCGATAAGCCAACTGGCGGTATGCGAAAACGCCGCCGCCAATGATGCCAGGCCAAAGAGCGTCCCGCCCAGCATCAGCAGGCGTTTAAAACCGATACGATCTCCAAGCGCGCCCATCGGCAACACCATGCCAGCCATGACCAAAGAATAAATATCAATGATCCACAGCAGCTCGTTGCCGTTGGCCCCCAGTGTCATACTCAGTGTCGGGGCGGCGACATGCAAGACCGTGGCATCAATGGCGACAGGAATATAGACCAGCACAATAATGACTAACGTTAACCACTGACGAAACATAACTCTCCCTTCAAAAACTCAAATTTGGACGCCTGTCCAGTTTCAGGATCCTACGGTAAGTTGAACGAATGTCCAGCTTTTTGTTACACTGCGCGCATTGGCTAATGTGGGGAAAATATGAGTTACCTTAACCGGGATGAACGCCGCGAAGTGATCCTGCAAGCGGCGATGCGCGTGGCGCTGGCAGAGGGGTTTGCCGCCATGACGGTGCGACGAATCGCATCAGAAGCCGATGTCGCCGCCGGACAGGTGCATCACCACTTCAGCTCGGCGGGCGAGCTCAAAGCGCTGGCCTTTGTCCATTTGATCCGCACCCTGCTTGATGCCGGGCAAGTTCCGCCGCCCGCCACCTGGCGTGCACGGCTTCACGCTATGTTGGGTAGCGAAGACGGCGGCTTTGAGCCTTACATAAAATTGTGGCGAGAGGCGCAAATTCTGGCCGATCGGGATCCGCACATCAGAGATGCTTATCTCCTCACGATGCAGATGTGGCATGAGGAAACGGTCACAATTATCGAGCAGGGCAAACAGGCAGGAGAATTTACGTTTACTGCTAACGCCACGGATATCGCCTGGCGGCTTATCGCACTGGTGTGCGGGCTGGACGGTATGTATGTGCTGGGTATTCCGGAAATGGCCGATCCCGCGTTTAAATACCATCTGGATCGTATGATTACGCTTGAACTCTTTGCGTAAAGTTACAAATAATTTAATAAAAATCACTTTTAGTTTACAAATAGTAACAATTAAGAAACATCATATCTCCTCTTCGCGCCGCGCTGGCCTGGTTTTTTATCTATTCTTTCACTCAATATTCTAAAAAAACTTCAATAAGTTCTCAAAAGAGCGCGTGACGCTCTGTCTCTTTTTTGTGTTTTTTTCAAATGATATGCGCATGTGAGGGGTAAAATGACACGACAAAACGAGAATTATAACCGTTATCTCTTGAGTGACTGGCGACCCGAAAATCCAGCCTTCTGGGAGAATAAAGGGAAAGGCATCGCCAGAAGAAACTTATGGATTTCAGTAAGTTGTTTGCTCCTGGCATTTTGCGTCTGGATGTTGTTTAGCGCTGTTGCCGTCAACCTCAATAAAATTGGATTTAATTTTACCACCGACCAACTCTTTTTATTAACCGCATTACCTTCTCTTTCCGGCGCAATATTACGCGTCCCCTACTCCTTTATGGTGCCACTGTTTGGTGGCCGTAAATGGACCGTATTAAGTACCGTAATATTGATTATTCCCTGCGCCTGGCTGGGATTCGCCGTGCAAAATCCCGCCACCCCTTTCGGGGTATTTATGCTCATCGCTCTGTTGTGCGGTTTTGCGGGGGCAAACTTCGCGTCCAGTATGGGCAACATCAGTTTTTTCTTTCCAAAAGCCAGACAAGGTAGCGCGTTGGGTATTAACGGCGGACTGGGAAATCTTGGCGTCAGTGTGATGCAGTTGATTGCGCCGCTGGTTATTTTTCTGCCGATATTTACTTTTTTAGGCGTCCGGGGCGTGCCGCAACCTGATGGCTCCCTGCTCGCCCTCACTAACGCCGCCTGGATCTGGGTGCCGTTACTGGCTGTCGCGACGCTTGCCGCCTGGTTTGGTATGAACGATATCGGCAGTTCAAAAGCGTCTGTCGCTTCGCAATTGCCGGTGCTAAAACGTCTGCACCTGTGGCTGCTTAGCCTGCTGTACCTGGCGACATTCGGGTCATTCATCGGCTTTTCCGCAGGTTTCGCCATGCTCGCCAAAACGCAATTTCCCGACGTAAACATTCTGCAACTGGCGTTCTTTGGCCCCTTTATCGGCGCGCTGGCGCGATCGGCAGGCGGCGTGATCTCCGATAAATTCGGCGGCGTTCGCGTAACGCTCATTAATTTTATCTTTATGGCGCTGTTTACCGCCCTGCTATTCCTCACGCTGCCAGGCTCCGGCGCAGGCAGCTTTAGCGCGTTCTATCTTGTTTTTATGGGCCTGTTTTTGACAGCGGGTCTCGGCAGCGGTTCTACCTTCCAGATGATTGCGGTGATCTTTCGTCAGATCACGCTCTACAACGTCAAACTGCGCGGCGGGAGCGATGAGCAGGCGCAGCGCGAAGCGGTGACGGATACCGCCGCCGCACTCGGTTTTATCTCCGCTATTGGCGCTGTGGGCGGCTTCTTTATTCCAAAAGCGTTTGGCACCTCTTTGGCCTTGACCGGCTCGCCGGTGGGCGCCATGAAAATCTTTTTGCTGTTTTACATCGCTTGCGTCCTGCTGACCTGGCTGGTCTACGGGCGTCGTAAGCCTAAACAACAATAACAACATACGCACCTGTAGGATGGCCATCCGGCAATGGTTTAACGCCAAATCGACAGGATGGCGGAAAATTTATCGAAGCAGGAGAAATGTCATGAGTAAACTGTTGGATCGCTTTCGTTACTTTAAACAAAAAGGCGATACCTTTGCCGACGGCCATGGTCAGGTGATGCATACCAACCGCGACTGGGAAGACAGTTATCGCCAGCGCTGGCAGTTTGATAAGATCGTACGCTCAACCCACGGCGTCAACTGCACGGGCTCCTGTAGCTGGAAAATTTATGTCAAAAACGGTCTGGTGACGTGGGAAACCCAGCAAACCGACTACCCGCGCACGCGTCCCGATTTACCGAACCATGAACCGCGCGGCTGCCCGCGCGGCGCCAGCTACTCCTGGTATCTCTATAGCGCCAATCGTCTGAAATACCCTCTGGTGCGTAAGCGGCTGATAGAACTGTGGCGCGAGGCTCTTTCCCGGCACAGCGATCCGGTGCTGGCATGGGAATCTATAATGAACGACCCGCAAAAATGCCAAAGTTACAAACAGGTGCGCGGACATGGCGGCTTTATTCGTTCGAACTGGAAAGAGCTGAATCAGCTCATTGCCGCCGCTAACGTCTGGACAATCAAAACCTATGGCCCGGATCGTGTGGCGGGGTTTTCACCTATTCCAGCAATGTCGATGGTTTCTTACGCCGCCGGAACACGTTATCTGTCATTGCTTGGCGGTACTTGTCTGAGCTTCTATGACTGGTATTGCGATCTTCCGCCCGCGTCTCCAATGACCTGGGGCGAGCAGACTGACGTGCCGGAGTCCGCCGACTGGTATAACTCAGCCTACATTATTGCCTGGGGCTCTAACGTGCCGCAGACGCGTACCCCGGACGCCCACTTCTTTACCGAAGTGCGCTACAAAGGCACCAAGACAATCGCCATCACCCCGGACTATTCCGAAGTCGCTAAACTGTGCGATCAGTGGCTGGCGCCAAAGCAAGGTACAGACAGTGCGCTGGCGATGGCCATGGGTCACGTCATTTTGAAAGAGTTTCATCTCGATAATCCCAGCGACTATTTCCTTAACTATTGCCGCCGTTATACCGACATGCCAATGCTGGTCCTGTTGGATGAGCACGCAGACGGCAGTTATGTACCGGGGCGTATGATGCGCGCATCGGATCTGGTGGATGGACTGGGAGAAGCCAATAATCCGGAATGGAAAACCGTCGCGCTCAACAGTACGGGCGAACTGGTCGCGCCCAATGGTTCTATCGGTTTTCGCTGGGGAGAAAAGGGAAAATGGAACCTGGAAGCGGTGGCGGCGGGCGTCGAAACTGAACTGTCGCTCTCTTTACTCGGTCAGCATGATGATGTGGCGGGTGTCGCCTTCCCCTATTTTGGCGGTAACGAAAACCCACATTTTCGCAGCGTGCGGCAGGAACCGGTGCTGGTACGTAAGTTACCGGTGAAACGCCTGGCTCTGGCGGACGGTAGCGAGCGGATGGTCGTCAGCGTTTACGATCTGGTGCTGGCCAATTATGGGCTGGATCGTGGTCTGGATGACTGCCATAGCGCCAATAATTATAACGACGTAAAAGCCTACACGCCGGCCTGGGGCGAACAGATTACCGGCGTGCCGCGTCGACATATCGAAACTATTGCGCGTGAATTTGCCGAGACCGCTCATAAAACTCACGGTCGTTCGATGATCATCCTCGGCGCGGGAGTGAATCACTGGTATCACATGGATATGAATTACCGTGGGATGATTAACATGCTGGTGTTCTGCGGCTGTGTTGGACAAACTGGCGGCGGCTGGGCGCACTATGTCGGCCAGGAGAAGCTGCGGCCGCAAACCGGCTGGCTGCCGCTGGCCTTCGCGCTGGACTGGAATCGCCCGCCGCGTCAGATGAACAGTACCTCGTTTTTCTACAACCATGCCAGCCAGTGGCGCTATGAAAAACTGACTGCGCAAGAGTTGCTGTCGCCGTTGGCCGATCCGGCTAAATTTTCCGGACACCTGATCGATTTCAACGTGCGCGCGGAACGTATGGGCTGGCTACCCTCGGCGCCGCAGCTTAATCTTAACCCGCTCAGCGTGAAAGCGAGCGCCGATAAAGCCGGGCTGTCTGCGGCGGATTATACCGTGCAGGCGTTGAAATCAGGCGCTATCCGTTTTGCCTGCGAACAGCCTGACAGTGGTCATAATCACCCGCGAAATTTATTTGTCTGGCGCTCTAACCTGCTCGGCTCCTCCGGGAAAGGTCATGAGTACATGCTCAAATATCTGCTGGGCACCGACAGCGGTATCCAGGGCGAAGCGCTGGGTTCCAGCGAAGGAATTAAGCCTGAAGAGGTGGAATGGCAGCCAGCCGCGATTGAGGGCAAGCTCGATCTGTTGGTCACGCTTGATTTCCGTATGTCCAGTACCTGTCTGTTTTCCGATATCGTCTTGCCGACCGCCACCTGGTATGAAAAAGACGATATGAATACCTCGGATATGCATCCGTTTATCCACCCCCTTTCCGCCGCGGTCGATCCTGCCTGGGAATCCAAAAGCGACTGGGAGATCTACAAAGGTATAGCCAGCGTCTTTTCTGAGATGTGTGTCGGACATCTCGGACAGGAAACCGATGTGGTGTTACACCCGCTCCAGCATGATTCCCCGGCGGAACTGGCGCAGCCATTTGATATTCTCGACTGGCGTAAAGGCGAGTGCGAACTTATTCCGGGCAAAACCGCCCCCAATATCGTCGTGGTTGAACGCGATTATCCGGCCACCTATGAACGTTTTACCTCGCTGGGTCCCCTACTGGATAAATTAGGCAACGGCGGTAAGGGTATTGCCTGGAATACGCAAGATGAAGTCGATTTCCTCGGTAAGCTCAATTACACCAAACACGATGGTCCGGCGAAAGGACGTCCGCGGATCGACACCGCGCTGGATGCTTCGGAAGTGATTCTTGCCTTAGCGCCGGAAACCAACGGTCAGGTGGCGGTGAAAGCCTGGCAGGCGCTGGGCGAGATGACCGGGCGCGAGCACACCCATCTGGCCATCAATAAAGAAGATGAGAAAATTCGCTTTCGTGATATCCAGGCGCAACCGCGCAAAATTATCTCCAGCCCGACCTGGTCAGGACTGGAAAGCGAGCATGTCTCTTATAACGCCGGATATACCAACGTACATGAACTGATCCCGTGGCGTACGTTGTCGGGGCGGCAACAACTCTATCAGGATCATGCGTGGATGCGCGCTTTTGGCGAAAGCCTGGTGGCATATCGTCCGCCGATTGATACCCGCAGCGTCAGCGAAATGCGAGAAATTCCGCCCAACGGTTTCCCGGAAAAAGCGCTTAACTTCCTGACGCCGCACCAGAAATGGGGAATTCACTCCACCTACAGCGAAAACCTGCTGATGCTGACCTTGTCGCGCGGCGGGCCGATTGTCTGGATTAGCGAAGCCGATGCCCGTGAATTGGGTATTGAAGATAACGACTGGATTGAAGCCTTCAACGCTAATGGCGCCCTTACCGCTCGTGCGGTGGTCAGCCAGCGCGTTCCGCCGGGTATGACCATGATGTACCACGCCCAGGAGCGAATTATGAATATTCCGGGCTCGGAAGTGACCGGGATGCGCGGCGGGATCCATAACTCCGTGACCCGGGTCTGTCCAAAACCGACGCATATGGTCGGCGGCTATGCGCAACTGGCTTACGGCTTCAACTATTACGGAACCGTGGGTTCGAATCGCGATGAATTCATCATGATCAGGAAAATGAAAAACATTAACTGGCTGGATGATGAGGGCCGGGATCAGGTACAGGAGGCGAAAAAATGAAAATACGCTCACAGGTTGGGATGGTACTGAATCTCGATAAATGTATTGGCTGTCACACCTGCTCCGTCACCTGTAAAAACGTCTGGACCGGACGTGAAGGGATGGAATACGTATGGTTCAATAACGTCGAAACTAAACCGGGTATCGGCTATCCCAAAAACTGGGAAGACCAGCAGGAGTGGCAAGGCGGTTGGGTTCGTGATGTTAATGGCAAGATAAGGCCCCGTCTGGGCGGCAAAATGGGGGTAATTAGCAAAATTTTCGCCAACCCGGTGATTCCGCAAATCGATGATTACTATGAACCCTTTACCTTCGATTATCAGCATTTACATAATGCGCCGGAGAGTAAGCATCAGCCCACTGCCCGCCCTCGTTCACTGATTGACGGAAAACGGATGGACAAGGTGATCTGGGGGCCAAACTGGGAAGAGCTGCTCGGCGGCGAGTTTGAAAAACGCGCCCGCGACCGTAACTTCGACAACATACAAAAGGAGATGTACGGTCAGTTCGAAAACACCTTCATGATGTACCTGCCGCGCCTGTGCGAACACTGCCTGAACCCCAGTTGTGTCGCCACCTGCCCAAGTGGCGCTATTTATAAGCGTGAAGAAGACGGCATCGTGCTAATCGACCAGGATAAATGCCGGGGCTGGCGTTTGTGTATCAGCGGCTGTCCGTACAAAAAAATCTACTTTAACTGGAAGAGCGGCAAGTCTGAGAAATGCATATTTTGCTATCCGCGTATTGAATCCGGCCAGCCGACCGTTTGTTCGGAAACCTGCGTCGGGCGCATCCGTTATCTTGGCGTTCTGCTCTACGACGCCGACAGGATTGAAGAAGCGGCCAGTACCGAACACGAGACAGATTTGTATGAACGTCAGTGCGATGTGTTTCTCGATCCGCACGATCCGGCGGTCATCGAAGAGGCGCTTAAACAGGGCATCCCGCAAAACGTCATCGACGCCGCCCAACGGTCGCCGGTGTACAAAATGGCGATGGACTGGAAGCTGGCGCTTCCGCTGCACCCGGAATACCGTACCCTGCCGATGGTCTGGTACGTACCGCCGCTATCGCCCATCCAGTCATACGCCGACGCGGGCGGGTTGCCGCACAATGGCAATATTCTGCCGGCGGTGGAAACGCTGCGTATTCCGGTCCAGTACCTGGCCAATATGCTCAGCGCGGGCGATACCGGTCCGGTCATTCGGGCTCTAAAGCGGATGATGGCGATGCGCCACTACATGCGCTCGCAGACGGTTGAAGGCGTGACGGATACCCGCGCGATTGACGAAGTGGGTCTGAGCGTACAACAGGTTGAAGAGATGTATCGCTACCTGGCGATTGCCAATTATGAAGATCGTTTTGTCATTCCCACCAGCCACCGGGAAATGGCGCGCGACGCCTTTCCGGAGCGCAACGGCTGCGGCTTTACTTTTGGCGACGGTTGTCACGGCTCGGATACTAAATTCAACCTGTTCAACAGTAGCCGTATTGATGCCATCAATATCACCGAAGTGCGTGATAAAGCGGAGGGGGAATAATGCAAATCCTCAAAGCGATTGGCCTGTTGATGGAATATCCGGACGACGAGTTGTGGGAATGTCGGGATGAAGCGCTTGCCCTTATCCAACACGATGCGCCAATGCTGGCCGACTTCACTCGCGAGCTGCTTTATGCGCCGTTACTGGATAAACAAGCAGAATGGTGCGAAGTGTTTGACCGAGGGCGCGCCACTTCATTACTGTTATTCGAGCATGTTCATGCGGAGTCCCGCGATCGCGGCCAGGCGATGGTCGATTTGTTAAGTCAGTATGAAATCGTGGGCCTGCAGCTCAACTGCCGCGAACTGCCGGATCACCTGCCGCTCTATCTGGAGTACTTAAGCGTGTTGCCGGAAGCGGAAGCGCGCGAGGGATTACAGAATATTGCCCCTATTCTGGCGCTGCTGGGCGGTCGTCTGAAACAGCGAGGAGCGCCGTGGTATCAACTGTTTGACGCCCTGCTGACGCTGGCGGGCAGTACGCTTACAAGTGACAGTGTCACAAAACAGATTGTTCAGGAATCGCGGGATGATACCCGTCAGGCACTGGATGCCGTCTGGGAAGAAGAGCAGGTGAAGTTTATCGAAGATAACGCCACGACCTGTGACAGTTCACCGTTACACCATTATCAACGACGCTTTAGCCAGGACGCGGCGCCGCAGTACGTCGACGTCAGCGCGGGAGGCCCGAAATGATACAGTACCTGAACGTCTTTTTTTACGACATCTACCCCTATATTTGCGCCACGATCTTCTTCCTCGGCAGTTGGCTGCGCTATGACTACGGACAATATACCTGGCGCGCGTCGTCCAGCCAGATGCTGGATAAGCGTGGGATGGTGATATGGTCGAATCTGTTCCATATTGGCATTCTGGGGATCTTTTTTGGCCATCTGTTCGGGATGCTGACGCCACACTGGATGTATGCCTGGTTCCTGCCGATTGCGGTAAAACAGCAGATGGCGATGATCCTCGGCGGCGTGTGCGGCGTATTAACGTTGATCGGCGGCGCGGGATTGCTGTGGCGTCGTCTGACCAATCAGCGTGTGCGTGCGACGTCCACTACACCAGATATTATCATCATGAGCATTTTGCTGATTCAGTGCCTGCTTGGCCTGAGCACCATTCCGTTTTCGGCGCAATATCCGGATGGCAGCGAAATGATGAAGTTGGTGGGCTGGGCGCAAAGTATTGTCACCTTCCGCGGCGGGTCTTCGGAAATGCTGAACGGTGTGGCGTTTGTTTTCCGCGTTCATCTGGTGCTGGGAATGACTATTTTCCTGCTCTTCCCGTTCACCCGTCTGGTTCATGTCTGGAGCGCGCCGTTTGAGTATTTCACCCGTCGCTACCAGATTGTTCGTACCCGCCGCTAATTCTCTTTGCCCGGGGGTACGCTTACCGGGCAAAGAAAAACGCCTGTGCGTCGTCATTCGGCAACGCACAGGCTATGATGATTCTTCAGCCAAAGGAGAACATCAATGAAACCGCAGATTTACCATGTTGACGCCTTCACCAGCGAACCCTTTCGCGGCAACTCTGCTGGCGTTGTCTTACATGCGGATACGCTAAGCGACGCGCAGATGCAGCTGATTGCCCGTGAACTTCGTCACTCGGAAACCGCCTTTTTGCTAAAAAGCGAAGAGAGTGATGTGCGCATACGCTACTTTACACCGACAGTAGAAGTCCCCATCTGTGGTCATGCCACCGTGGCCGCGCATTATGTTCGGGCAACGGTACTGGGGTTGGGAAACACCACCGTCTGGCAAACCTCGTTAGCGGGCCGTCATCGCGTTGAAATTCATGCCGAACACAACGACTATCGCATCACGCTGGAACAAGGTCAGCCCTATTTTGAACCACCGCTAGTCGGAGAGATTCGGGCTGCCATCATCACCGCACTGAACCTGACTGAAGATGATATCGTGCCGGGAGCGCCAATTCAGGTAGCTTCAACAGGACATGCAAAAGTGATGATCCTGCTCAAACCAGACGTTGATATTGATGCCCTTTCTCCGAATCTGGCAGCCCTGACGGCAATCAGCCAGCAAATTGGCTGTAACGGCTTTTTTCCTTTCCAGATTCGTCCGGGAAAAAACGAAACCGATGGGCGAATGTTTTCTCCGGCGATAGGGATTGTGGAAGATCCGGTAACGGGAAACGCCAATGGCCCGATGGGTGCATGGCTCGTCCATCATGGCCTGATGGCGCATGACGGTAAAACGCTGCAGATTCAAGGCCATCAGGGGCGCGCTTTAGGCAAAGAGGGTACTGTTGATGTTACCGTCACCATTCGCGATAACGAGCCGGAAAACGTCACCATCTCCGGTCAGGCGGTCATTCTGTTTCATGCCGAATGGGCCATTACTTTTTAATCGTTGTCAGGCCCGCAAATCCTCGCGGCAAAAAATTATTTTCCCGCCTCCGGATGGGTATCAAATGCAGCCATTACCGCGGCCAGCTCCACCTCGGTAAAACCGTGCTTTACATCATTTACGCCGAGACCAAACTGCTGCTGAAGTAACTGATACAACGACGGTACATCCGGTACATTGACCTGTTCAACGGCATGTCCCTGGTGGTAACGCGTGAAGTGGAAATTCGTTAATGTCAGCTTGCCGCCATCAGGCAAATGGCGGCACATCAACAAATGATGACGAAAATGGGATTGTGGCCAGTGAGCCGACCAGAAATTGCCCATCACATGATCGCTCTGCTGCTGCACCCCCAGATCAAAACAGTACATCGACTGCCAGTGCTCATGGTGGCGGAATTGTAAAATCCATGTGCTCCCCACCTGCATCAGGCGGTATTCACCATGCGGCGTCTGCTGGGCAATTTCGGCCTGCAGACGAAGCGGCGCGGTTAGCGTTTGGCCGCCAAACCCCACGTCAGCGATCCACTGCTCATCCTCAACATCAACCAGCAGTAAACGGTGCGTGCGTGGCGGTAAACTGGCGGGATGAGACAGAATGACCCGCCCCAATAAGCTTCGGACGTTAAAACCGATGTCGCGTAACGCACGTTCAAACAGGCCATTCAGTTCAAAACAGTATCCACCGCGTCGGGCATAAAGCAGTTTCTCCTCTAATGCCGTCTCATCGAGCTGTATTTCACGAGGCAGTAGAACATCCAGATTTTCAAAAGGAATCGCGCAGTTGTGCGCTAAGTGAAGCGTCCTGAGCGCTTCAACCGTAGGAACCCCCAACGGCTGACAATGTAATCGCGTAAAATAAGCATGTAAAAAAGAGGTCATCTGAGGCTTCCATTAACATTAATGCTTGCGTTCGGCACACAGGCTGAGGCGGATATCGCTGCGCAACAGGATACCCTATCCGTGGAATAGCGTTGGATACTTTTGAAAAAAATAAGACAGGCCGGCTACAGCGCCGGAGGTACGTGGGATTTTGGCCTACAAACGGAAATCGGTTCTGAGAATCTCTTTGCGGCACGCCGCCAAAATAGCGGCGTGTTAAAATTTTTAACGCCAGCTCAGCGAGTCTGATTTCTAACAAAACTGGCTAAACATAAACGCTTTTTAATACTTGTCCAAATAGTTATGGTAACGATCTTTTATGTCGGCCGCCCATTGCACTTTCGCCTCCTGCATGTCGCTGGCCCGAGCGATATAATGTTCTAAACTCGGAATGGCGCCTAATGCCTGAGGTAAGGCATTATATTCTGCTATTCGCTCTCTGACGGTTTTATATTTTTCATCAATATCATAATGATAGTACGCTGGCGCTTCAAAAAAGCCCTCTTCCAGTCTCATACAAATATCTTCAAAGGACCCCTTAACCTCTACGGTATGTTCGCCATCCGATATCCTGACGATTGGCTCACGTCCAGCCATCAGCGAGAGTTGTTCGAATGTTAACATCCGACCATCAGAAAGCTCGACATCTATAATAAATTGTTCATCACGTACAGCATCTGCAAGGTGATTATGGATAGTCCCTGCATTGGCACAGAACTCCGCAACTTTAGGCGTAACATTGCAATAATGTTCAATTACTCTTGTAAATCCGTAGGCTAATCCTGCTGTAAGCACATACAAGATGCCTTTCATGATTTTTGTTGATAATTTATTTTCGTAATCTCCTGCAGCAACATGAGGTAGCTTATTTCCTGATAAAGCTCTGGCATAGGTAGAAACTGATGTATGTGGCATATCCTGCTCCTTCAAATTTTGCTCAATACCTTTATATGTCCTACTCCTCTCTCATTATGACGATATGTCAATCAACAAAATTGCTCAAAGGCATATATTTTCAGGAGAAAATGAGAATAACAGGCGCAACGGCCTTATCTTATGCTGCTGCAATATCGTCAGGTAGTTTACCGTTCGAGGTTATATCTATGACCATAAATCCCACAAGTGATTAGCGCTGGTTAATTATTGTGCAACGCAAGCACTGCGGATTTGTGCTGGCGTCTTATCTGGCTGAATCGTGACCACACCGCACCACATCTGACCACACAAATAAACTCGACATTCTCATTTTGTCCTTTCCGTATGTTTTGCGTCATTTAACAATTGCAGGTAGGATGCTCCGCCGGCGGTTTTATCCCTGTCACAGAATCAGGGAAAAGCGGCATTCGCCATTGCAGGCAATCGATTGGTGAGCGCCCGTCGCGGCATAAGGAATTTTTCTGTCAGGACAGGCTATAACAGGTAACGTAATGAAAACACAGACTACGCACGCCGCAGAACAACATGCGGCGAAACGACGCTGGCTGAACGCCCATGAAGAGGGGTATCACAAAGCGATGGGGAATCGTCAGGTTCAGATGATTGCTATCGGCGGCGCGATTGGCACCGGTTTATTTTTAGGTGCAGGCGCCCGATTGCAAATGGCCGGACCGGCACTGGCGCTGGTCTATCTGATATGTGGCATTTTTTCTTTTTTCATTTTACGCGCGCTGGGCGAACTGGTATTGCATCGCCCTTCCAGCGGGAGTTTCGTCTCCTACGCCCGTGAATTTTTGGGTGAAAAAGCGGCCTACGTCGCAGGCTGGATGTACTTTATTAACTGGGCGATGACCGGGATCGTCGATATCACCGCAGTGGCGTTATACATGCACTACTGGGGCGCATTTGGCGACGTTCCGCAATGGGTGTTCGCGCTCGGCGCGTTAACCATTGTCGGTACCATGAACATGATCGGCGTAAAATGGTTTGCCGAAATGGAGTTCTGGTTCGCGCTGATAAAAGTACTCGCCATTGTTATCTTCCTGGTGGTAGGCACGATTTTTCTCGGTACCGGTCAACCACTTGAGGGTAATGCCACCGGTTTTCACCTGATTACAGATAATGGCGGCTTTTTCCCGCACGGCCTGTTGCCCGCGCTGGTACTGATTCAGGGCGTAGTGTTCGCCTTTGCGTCGATTGAACTGGTCGGTACCGCCGCTGGGGAGTGCAAAGATCCACAGACGATGGTGCCAAAAGCCATCAATAGCGTGATCTGGCGTATTGGTCTTTTCTATGTAGGATCGGTCGTATTGCTGGTTTTGCTGCTGCCGTGGAACGCCTATCAGGCGGGGCAAAGTCCGTTTGTCACCTTCTTTTCTAAACTTGGCGTGCCTTATATCGGCAGTATTATGAATATCGTGGTGTTAACCGCCGCGCTTTCCAGCCTGAACTCCGGGCTTTACTGTACGGGGAGAATTTTACGTTCAATGTCGATGGGGGGTTCCGCGCCGAAATTCATGGCGAAAATGAGCCGACAGCATGTGCCCTATGCGGGTATTCTGGCGACTCTGGTGGTTTACGTGGTCGGCGTGTTCCTGAATTACCTGGTCCCCTCCCGTGTGTTTGAGATCGTTCTTAATTTTGCCTCGCTCGGCATTATCGCGTCGTGGGCGTTTATCATGGTGTGCCAGATGCGTTTACGCCAGGCGATAAAAGAAGGCAAAGCCGCAGACGTCAGTTTTAAACTGCCCGGCGCGCCTTTTACCTCCTGGCTAACGCTGCTGTTTTTACTAAGCGTGCTGGTACTCATGGCGTTTGACTACCCGAATGGAACTTACACTATCGCCTCGTTGCCGCTGATCGCTATTCTGCTGGTCGCCGGCTGGTTTGGCGTGCGACGTCGCGTGGCGGAGATCCATCGCACTGCGCCAGTGACGGCGGATTCGACAGAGAATGTCGTATTGAAAGAAGAAGCAGCGACATAACATTCCCCTTCCCCGGCAGCCCCAGGCCTGCCGGGTTTAATGCGCGTTGCCGCCAACACCGCATCGCGCCCAATGCTTAGTCAGCCTTAATCAACTGCGCCACATCATTGCTGTTAATTTCCCGCTGGTTGCCTTCCTGATCGGTATAACTGGTCATCCCCGTCTCTTTATCTAACTGCGGCTTACCCTGAGTTACGATCGTTTGCCCATTCTTCGTCGTCATCACATAGTTGGTTGTGCAACCCGCAAGCATAAAAAACATCATGCCCAAACCTGAGCATATAAATAACTTTTTCATATTTTCCTCGTGAATATAATGAGTTAACTACAGCAAAAAGGCAGTGTAATTCTCACAGAATCATCAGGCTATCGGCGGGGTGTAACGAGGCGTATCGGTGCGTTTAAAGAGATGACTGGAGGGGTTTCCCCCTCCATACCCTATTTACAGAGCAATGCGAATAACATCATCCGGCTGCGTCGCTTCCTGTTCACGTGTCGATTTCTGCTTCACGCTGACGTAGAGCGTTTTACCGTCTGCCGATAGCGCCAGGCTATTCGGGTACGTTGGCGTATCGAACGTTTTAACAACGTTATAGGTCTTCGCATCGATCACGCTGACCTGCCCTGCCTGACGGTGCGTCACATACGCCTCGTTACGTGTCGGATTATACAGGACGGCCAAAGAGGCAGGCGCCGCGATTTTGGCAAGAATATTGCCATTACGGGTATCGACAACCAGGACTTCAGTCGCCTTCGAGTCGGTGATAAACGCGCGATGACCTGCGGTATCGAGACTCAGGTTAATAAAAAAGTGTTCTTTACCGTCATCCAGCAACTTCTTACGACTGAGAATTTTATTGCTGGCGGTATCGATGGTGATAAATTCGCCATCCGCATTGGTGGTGTACAGGCGTTGCGCTTTACTGTCGAGCGCCAGACCCGTACTCATTTTGCCGGTATTTTCGATCGTCGTTTTCAGTTTGATGGTTTCGCCATCCACTACCCAAATAGCACTCTCTTTACCAACACCGCTAATGTAGATCGTGTTGGTAGACGCATCGGCAACCAGTTCACGGGGCTGTAACGGACGAACCTCTTCAGTACGTTTGCGCGCATCAAGTACCAGACGACCTTTTACATCACCCGTTTTGGCATCAATCGCGGTAACAGCGCTGTTAATGGTATTGCCAAACCACAGCGTTTGGGTCGCGGCATTGATGGTGGCGCCGAACGGCTTGAGATCGTTATGAATCGCTTGCGTGATTTCCAGCGTCACCGGGTCGAGACGATAAACTACGCCGCCTTTATCCAGTTTACGGCTTTGCGATGTAGCCAGCCAGAGCGCGTTTTCTTGCTGACTCCAGGCCATCTCATAAGCGCCTTTGCCTACCGCTTTACGCAGCATGTCTTCCGCCGCCAGCGTGCTAAATGAGGATGCGACGAGGAGCGAACCTAACAATAAAGAACCACGCAGGCGCGGCGAAAAAAGATGACGTAAGTGCATGACGACTCCCTTTGATCAAAACGTGTATAGCTGCTTCACACTACTTCACTGCGCGGGATCTTCGTTCCGCACTTATTATAAGTTGAGAATAATAATCATTATTTATCAGAAAGTGGAGCTTTTCCTCGCCTGCGAATGTCATGGCTCTTAAATACCGCACATTTTCTTAACTTAATGTGCGATTAAAATTTCAAAACTTTACATATTGACTACCCTTAATGTCACGTTTTCCGTTGATACGCTTACATTTATCCGGCATTTTCATGAAAATTATTTCCGTTAGACAGCGACTTTATCCCGCCCTCTTATTGCCTCTGACCTTCTCCCCGGTCCTTCAGGCCGCCAGCGCGCCCAATGAACAAACCATGATAGTCACCGCAACGCCGCAAACCGTATCCGAACTGGATACACCTGCCGCCGTTAGCGTCATTGAGGGAGAAGACATGCGTCTGGCGACGCCGCGCGTCAATTTATCTGAGTCTTTAACCAGCGTCCCGGGATTGCAGGTGCAGAACCGGCAGAACTACGCGCAGGATCTGCAAATCTCTATCCGTGGATTTGGCTCGCGTTCCGCCTTTGGCGTGCGCGGCATTCGTCTGTATGTTGATGGCATTCCCGCCACCATGCCGGATGGACAAGGCCAGATTTCGAATATTGATATTAACAGCATACAAGACGTTGAAGTGTTACGCGGCCCCTTCTCAGCGCTATACGGCAATGCTTCCGGCGGCGTGATAAATGTCACCACCGAAACCGGGAGACAGCCGCCTACCCTTGAGGCCAGCAGCTACTACGGCAGTTATGGAAGCTGGCGCTATGGGCTAAAAGCCACGGGCGCGATGGGTGACGGCACACAGCCAGGCGACGTGGATTACACGGTATCGACTACCCGTTTCACCACCCACGGCTACCGCGATCACAGCGGCGCGCAAAAAAATCTGGCTAATGCCAAACTGGGCGTGCGCCTTGACGATGTCAGTAAACTCTCGCTGATTTTTAATAGTGTGGACATTAAGGCGGACGATCCCGGCGGACTCACCGAATCTGAATGGAAAGCCGATCCGCAACAGGCGCCGCGCGCTGAACAGTACAATACGCGTAAAACCATCAAACAAACTCAGGCAGGATTGCGTTATGAACGTCAGCTCAGCGCGCAGGATGATATCAGCGTGATGGCCTACGCCGGAGAGCGGGAAACCACGCAATACCAGTCTATTCCCCTGGTGGCACAGCTAAAACCGGCCCAGGCTGGCGGCGTAATTACACTGCAACGCCACTATCAGGGCATTGATTCCCGCTGGACTCACCGGGGAGAATTAGGTGTGCCAGTCACCTTCACTGGCGGATTAAATTATGAAAATATGAGCGAAAACCGCAAGGGTTACAATAACTTCCGCCTCAACAACGGCACCCCTGAGTTTGGGCATAAAGGCGATTTACGCCGGGATGAGCGTAACCTGATGTGGAATGTCGATCCTTATCTGCAAACCCAGTGGCAGCTTACGCAAAAACTCTCGCTGGATGCTGGCGTGCGCTACAGTTCCGTGTGGTTCGATTCTAACGATCACTATATCGCGCCCGGCAATGGCGATGATAGCGGCGACGCCAGCTATCACCACTGGCTACCCGCCGGATCGCTAAAATATGCGTTAACTGACGCCTGGAATCTCTATCTTGCTGCCGGTCGCGGATTTGAAACTCCCACTATCAATGAGCTTTCTTATCGCGCTGACGGCCAAAGCGGGTTCAACTTTGACCTCAAACCGTCGACCAATGATACGGTGGAAATCGGCAGTAAAACGCGGATTGGCAACGGCTTGTTGACCGCCGCGTTATTTCAAACCGATACCGATGATGAAATTGTTGTCGCCAGTAGTATGGGAGGACGCACTACCTACAAAAACGCGGGTAAAACACGCCGCCAGGGCGCAGAACTCGCGTTGGACCAGCGCTTCGCCGGCGACTGGCGGGTGAAAGCATCATGGACCTGGCTGGATGCGACCTATCGCAGTAACGTTTGTCAGGGGCAAAACTGTGATGGAAACCGAATGCCCGGCATCGCCCGTAATATGGGATTCGCCTCATTAGGTTTTATCCCGGATGAGGGGTGGTATGCCGGAACAGACGTTCGCTATATGGGCGATATCATGGCCAATGATGAAAATACCGCCAAAGCGCCTTCGTATACCGTTGTTGGACTAAATACAGGGTATAAATTTAATTACAGTCAGCTTACCGTCGATATTTTTGGGCGGGTAGATAATCTATTTGATAAAGAATATATCGGTTCGGTGATCGTTAATGAATCTAATGGCCGATATTATGAGCCAGCGCCAGGGCGTAACTATGGCGTGGGGATTAATCTGGCATGGCAATTTGAATAAATATCCGGCAATAGCGGGGAACCCCCGCTATTGATAAGTCATAGTTGCATGAAGGTTACATGAAGTACTGATTTTTAATCGTCGCTACGTTTTGTTGCAAAACGTTCTGTAAGCAGTGGCGACTGGCTTCTTTATCACCAGTCACTAACGCATTAAGCAATTTTCTGTACAGATTAACGCCGTTTTGATAATCATCAAGTTTAAAATTATCATATAAAAAATGCAGGCTTGGCCCCAGGCGTACCCATAATTGCTCGATCATGGCATACAGCGTTGGCATATCCGCGTAGTGGTAGATCTCAAAGCGGAATGCGCGGTTGGCCAAAAGAATTTTATCCATAACGCCACTTTCCAGCGCCTGTTGAAATTCATCTAATAGCGTATTCAGCGTTTGCTCGCGATCCGGGGTAATCTTTCCCGCAGCGGCGACCACCGCCATCTCCTCCAGGGCAGTACGAATCGTATTAATTTCCAGCAAACTTTCCAGCGAGATCTCCGGCACCATAAACGCCTGTGCTGGTGCCACCGCCAAAGCACTGGAAGAGACCAGCCTTAACAGGGCCTCACGCACCGGCGTAATACTGACGCCTAACTCTTGAGCGATATTTTTAGTGATAAGCCTTGCGCCTGGTTTTAATGCGCCAATAGACAATTGATGCTTTAACCGATTTTCAACCTGTGTGGTCAGGCTTATATGTTGTGTTTTTTCCGTACCCGGCATTTTCCTTCCTTCACCTCTTGGCAGAACAACATCGCAATCGAGTCCCGAAGAAGTTTCGGAACTTAATTGTAAAAAAGATAATCCAGACCTGAACGGCCAAATAAATAAAAGTGATAATTTACTTGCGTGATATTCTCATCTTTTACAACAATACAGGTTTCTTTATGGCAACCGTTTTATCTCCGTCATTCCTTCATGTATCGAGATTTTTGATCGGTTCAGGCCGCTGAGGGAGATAAGCTGCCCCACCGAGATCTGAATGATGAATATAAGTAAAGCCGGAATTTTAAAATTTGCACATTTTTATGGCGACATAATGCCGCCATTTTTTCTTTACGCATCGTCCGCTAAACGTATCACGACTTTGCCAAAGTTCTTCCCCGCCAGCAGCCCCATAAACGCTTCTGGCGCATTTTCCAGCCCATCAGTAATCTGCTCCCGGTAATGTATTTTCCCTTCTTTGATCCAACGCCCCATTTCTTGCTGAAACTCATGTATCCGGTGACCATAGTCCTGGTTGATGATAAAACCTTGCAGGCGAATACGCTTTTTAAGTAATGTTGCCATCAGCAGAGGCAGTCTGTCTGGACCGTCCGGCAACGTTGTCGCATTGTAGCCGCTGACCAGACCGCAGAGCGGAATTCGCGCCGACGTATTCAGTAGCGGTAAGACGGCGTCAAAGACTTTACCGCCGACATTCTCATAATAAATATCGATACCCTGCGGGCAGGCCTGCGCAAGCTGTTGTGGGAAATTATCAGCGTGATGATCAAGGCACAGATCAAATCCCAAAACGTCTGTTGCATGACGGCATTTTTCCGCGCCGCCAGCAATACCCACGACCCGGCAGCCCTTCAGCTTGCCAATTTGCCCAACCGTTGCGCCTACGGGGCCAGTGGCGGCGGCGACAACCAGCGTTTCGCCCTCTTTCGGCTGGCCGATATCCAATAACCCCATATAGGCGGTAAACCCCGGCATTCCTAAAATACCCAATGACCAGGAAGGATGTTGCGGATTATCACCCAGCTTTACCAACCCTTCGCCATCTGAAATGTCATAATCCTGCCAACCATTGTAACTCAACACCCATTCGTCTGGTCGGTAATCAGGATGGTTTGACGCGACAACGCGACTGACCGTACCGCCAACCATAACGCAGCCAGGTTCAACAGGCGGCGCATAAGAGGGTTCATCGCTCATGCGGCCACGCATATAAGGGTCGAGTGATAAAAAAACGGTACGCAATAGCACCTGCCCTTCACCGGGCGTCGCGACGTCATCTTCTTCGAGGCGGAAGTTATCCATCTGTGGCGCGCCGTGGGGACGCGAGGCCAAAACCCAACGACGATTTCGGTTGGTCTGTTGCTTCATTCTATTCTCCTCATGCCTGGCATAATCCATCAATAATAGTCGAACATTAGCTTTCTGAGGGAGTTAAACACTCTCAGATATCAGGCTGTGCGCTTTTATGAACGACTTTCTTTCCCCTCTCGCTAAATATGAATTCTTGCGCTAATTCGTTGATTTATGCCGCCTTCAATAGTATTTCTAACACTATCGTAAACATTCCCTGGGGTTCCCTATGACGATTCGCTTTGCCGATAAAGCAGACTGCGCCGCGATTACCGAAATCTATAACCATGCGGTATTACATACTGCGGCCATCTGGAACGATCGGACGGTCGATACGGATAATCGCCTTGCCTGGTATGAGGCCCGTCAATTACTGGGCTATCCGGTGCTGGTAAGCGAAGAAAATGGCGTGGTGACTGGCTATGCATCATTTGGCGACTGGCGCAGTTTCGACGGTTTTCGCTATACCGTCGAGCACTCGGTTTATGTTCATCCGGCGCACCAGGGGAAAGGACTGGGGCGAAAACTGCTCAGCAGACTGATCGACGAAGCCCGACGCTGCGGCAAGCATGTGATGGTGGCCGGTATTGAGTCACAGAATGCCGCCTCAATACGCCTGCATCATTCGCTGGGGTTTACCGTCACCGCGCAAATGCCGCAGGTCGGCGTAAAATTTGGCCGTTGGTTAGATCTTACGTTTATGCAGCTCCAGCTTGATGAACACGCCGCGCCGGACGCCTGCTGATGAACCAGTCGTTGACGCTTATCTTTTTGATCGCCGCCGGCGTCGGGCTGGTGGTACAAAACAGTATTATGGTGCGTATTACGCAGACATCATCGACGATTCTGATCGCTATGCTGTTGAACTCGCTGGTAGGGATCGTTTTATTTGTGACGATATTGTGGTTTAAGCAAGGCGCTACGGGCTTCGGCGAGCTGGTCGCCAGCGTGCGCTGGTGGACATTGATCCCCGGTTTTCTGGGGTCATTTTTTGTATTTGCCAGCATTAGCGGGTATCAGAACGTTGGCGCCGCGACGACTATCGCGGTACTGGTCGCCAGCCAGTTAATCGGCGGACTGGCGCTGGATATCGCGCGTAGCCACGGCGTCACGTTACGCGCAATGGTCGGGCCGGCGTTTGGCGCGCTGTTGCTGGTCATTGGCGCATGGCTGATTGCGAAGCGCCAGTTTTAATGGGTTACAGGATCGAGCCGCCTTTGGTGAGCTGCTCGCGGCGCGCGTCCCGATCTTCTTGATATTGCCTGCCGTGATGCGCGATAGCCGTGCGCAAACGCTGCTGCTGCACATAACGATCTTCGCGACGTAATTCAGCGTCATCGCTCAAGGCAATCAGCAATTCATTCATATGGGCAATTACGCTCTCCGCGATGGCGGCATCCACGCGGGCGCTCACTTCGTCCAGGTGCGACATAAGCTCTCCTACTCTTTATTCTGTAACAGCATGATTCGCCTATTATACGCGTTATTGTCGCCCGATGCGGTAATTCGCCGCCGCCCCCCTGATTTAACTTACGTCAAGTGGAAACACGGGGCTTAATAGACCGAGAATTCGCGCCTTTTTGCCTTTCTTCCGCCGTTTGCTTGCGTATAGACCCCGTAAAGTAGACGCGTGAAGAAGTCTAAGGGATAACAACGTGGCAAAATCTCTCTTGCGCAGCGGCAATCTGGATGATTATCAGGCCGTGGGCGGCGGCGGTCAGGCCGTATTTGAATCAGCATTGCAAATTCGCGAAACGCTTCGTCTGCGTAAACAGCAGGCGATGGTTGACTGTCTGGCGATTCCGCAACTTAACGATAATGGCGATCGGGTTGACTGGTATTCGCCGATTGAAGGTCAGGCGATAGCGTGGAAAGCGGCTGACGAAGAGACACGTTCTCGGGCTTTACGTTATTTAGCCAGCACTTTTGAAAGCGCGGCTGCACTCAGTCGCAAAAGTCTGCAATCCGGTAAAACAGCGCTTCAGCTATTTGGTTCGCTACTTGAAAAAGCGACGCAATTTCCCGGCGAAAATCATGTTTTCCTGGTTAACGGCAAACCGGTTATCACCTTCTGGGGATTCGTTAATCTCAACGAAAATACACGCGATGATGTGCTGGACTGCCTGCGGGTAACCGAGGCAATCCCCGACATCCCTCTGGTCGAGCCGGAGCCCGAAGAAAAGCCGCTGGTAGAGGCGGCGTTTAGTCAGGCGGATGAACCTTTGTTAACATCTGTCATTGAGCCGCCGAAAATGCCGGAGGAACCTGTTGCGCCGCCCGTTATCGTTAGCGAACCGAAGTCGGCCACCCCCACCCCGGTTGCTGAGGCGAAAAGAGCTCGCCGTCTACCGCTGTGGAGCTTACCTGTCGCTGCCGTGGTTATCGCCGCCGTCGCCACGCCTTTTTTCTGGCCATCTTCATCCGTTGACGGGTCCTCTCCTGTTCGCGCCGCGCCTGTCGCTACCGCGAAAACTGACGTTACCCCATTGCCTGAACTCATCGCGCATTTGCCGCTGCATCGCGCTGAGGTGACGCCCGCCCCCAAAGCGGCGCCGCTGCCGGAAGCGCCTGTTATCATTGCCGCTATCCCCAAAGACGCGCTGGTGATGGACAGTACGCAGATGAAGCTTGGAACCACGCGCTTTTTAAACGGTAGCTGGCGGGTCAGCGTGGATGTCAAAGATCCGATTACCGGCAAGCCGCCCTCTCTGCGTTATCAGATCCAAAATAACAAAGGTATCGCGCGCGTAGTACATGGCGATAACGTGGTTTGTCGGGCGGAAATTTTCTCTGGTCTGCATCAAACGGGCGAGCTGATGATTAAAAGTCGCGGCAATGCGCGCTGCACCGACGGTTCACGTTATCCGATGCCGGAAATTACCTGTAAAGCAGGCGTCAATGACGTCGCAACCTGTACCGCCCGTTATGGCGACCACGCGGCAATTCCGTTGACGTTTAAAAAGATAGGTGCCTGATTTTATGTTGGTCAATCTGTGTGATTACAAACAGAGCGTCACGCTCATTGCAAACAGCGGCGTCCAGTTTCTTGATTTTGGCTTAACGCCGCAAGAGTCGGCCCACTACGGACGTTTTGTGCGCAAAACGGCAAACGGCCCGCTACTGCGCCTCGATTTTGATCTGACCAGCGGGCGCTACACGTTGCCTGGACGTGCTGGCGGCCAACCCGAAGTCGTGAAACCAGAAAGCACTCAGACGCTGCACTATTCTCTGGATGTACTCGACGGAATCTGGCTCCCCCTGCCGTTCCTGCGTTTTAATCCGCCGCGTACCTTTATTGACGGGCCGGATAACTGGGCGCGCATTCAGGTACGTAAACTCAGCGAGCCAGATAGCGCCGGAAACACACACCGCATCACCCTCGCCTTCGACAGTCAACTGGCAAAAAATATGCCTGCGGTGTTGGCGCCTTGCGAAAACGATCTGCTCAATGGCACACGTTTTGCGCTCGCCTGGCGCGATGAAGAAGTTGCCGATTTTCTTGACCAGACATGGATTGACGGCTGGCTGCGCGAGTCGTTTCTTCAGTATGCCTCACAGGTGGAAAACCGTCCGGAACAGGCCATTCAACAAGCGCTGCGTAGCTTTGAGTATCAGGCGCACTGGTTGAATTTACTGACGCTGTTAGGCGAACAGCTTACGGTGCCGGAAGTAAAGTTTGTGACACATACGTTAAGCACGCCCGCAATCCCGGTCGATCTGATTCTGGATGTCGGCAATACGCATACCTGCGGCGTCTTGATCGAGGATCATGGCGATGCGAATGACGGGTTACGCCAGACGGCAGAGCTTCAGGTGCGTTCTTTAAGCGAGCCGCAGTATCTGAACGATCCTTTATTTACCAGCCGGGTGGAATTCTCAGAAGCACGCTTTGGCAAGCAACACTTTTCTGTCGAAAGCGGACGAGACGACGCCTTTGTGTGGCCTTCCATTGTGCGTGTGGGCGACGAGGCTCGCGCCCTTGCTATGCAGCGTGTGGGCACCGAAGGCAGCAGCGGCATCTCCAGCCCGCGCCGCTACCTGTGGGATGAAACCCCCGCCTTGCAGGACTGGCGTTTTAGCCAGATCCACGGTAAAACGCAGCGCGAACCGCTTGCCACCGCGTTTCCGCTGATGAATCTGATGAACGACGACGGACAGCCGTTATTCCGCCTGCCGCATGAAGAAAGGCTACCGGTTTTTTCGCCGCAATACAGCCGTAGCACCTTGATGACGCATATGTTGTGCGAAATTCTGGCTCAGGCGCTGGGGCAAATTAACAGCGTCGCCACCCGGCTGCGGCTCGGCTTTCCCGCCTCGCCGCGCCAGCTACGCACCCTGATTTTAACGCTGCCTTCCGCCATGCCGAAACAGGAGCGAGAAATTTTCCGCCAGCGAATGTTTGAAGCGCTGGCGCTGGTCTGGAAAGCTATGGGCTGGCATCCGCAGGATGAGGATTTCACCACGCCTAAGCAGCGTGAAAAAAGCGTGGTGCCGGTACCAGAAATACAGATGGAATGGGACGAAGCAAGTTGCGGCCAACTGGTATGGCTTTATAACGAAGCCATTTCGCATTACGCCGGGCGTACCGAATCCTTTTTTAATGCGCTCGCCAGACCGGATCGCCAGCCTGAACCCGGCGTCGTCCCCGGACGCGCGTTGCGCGTGGCATCGATTGATATCGGCGGCGGCACGACGGATATGGCGATCGTTCACTATCAGTTAGATGACGGCGTGGGGGCCAATGTAAAAATTACGCCTCATCTCCTGTTTCGCGAAGGTTTTAAAGTCGCCGGGGACGATCTGCTATTGGATATCATTCAGCGTTGCGTACTCCCTTCCCTGCAAACGGCGTTGCAACGGGCAGGCGTTACGGATGCCGCCGCCCTGCTGGCGACCTTATTTGGCGATTCGGGACGAATTGATACTCAGGCCATTTTGCGCCAGCAAACGGCGCTGCAATTATTTATGCCGCTGGGCCATGCGGTACTTTCCGCCTGGGAGCAAAGCGACATTAACGATCCGTTTGCCGGTTTACATGCAACATTTGGCGATCTGCTGATCCGCCGCCCAACAAGCAACGTGATGAACTATATCCAGCAGGCGATCGATCATGCCTTACCGTCTGGTTCGCCGACATTTGATATATTCAATGTGCCGTTGCAAATCCAGTTTAGCCAGCTTCAGGAGGCTCTGCTGGCCGGTCAGTTTACGCTGACAACGCCGCTTCATGCGGTCTGCGAAGCGATCTCCCACTATCACTGCGATATCTTGCTGGTGACGGGGAGACCGACCTGTTTACCCGGCGTACAGGCGCTCATCCGGCACTTACAACCGGTGCCGGTTAATCGCATTGTGTGGATGGATAAGTATCAGGTACATGAATGGTATCCCTTCAGTCAGCAAGGGCGTATCGGCAATCCAAAATCCACTGCCGCGGTAGGCGCGATGTTATGCAGCCTGGCACTGGACTTACGTCTGCCGCGTTTCAATTTTAAAGCGGCTGATATTGGCGCGTATTCGACTGTGCGTTATCTCGGCGTACTGGATAATACCGTTAATACGCTTCGCGATGAAAATATCTGGTATCACGAGATCGATTTGGATAAACCCGGCGCAACGCTGGACGCTCGCCTGCATTTTCCGCTACGCGGCAACGTAACGTTGGGCTTTCGTCAATTGGCGAACAGTCGCTGGCCTGCGACCCCACTCTATTGCCTGAGCATTAATTCCGCCGAACTGGCGAAAACCATCGCAGGCGACGGCGTACTGAATGTGCGACTGAAATTACGCGGCAGTAGCAAAGATAGCGCCCCGGAATCGTTCATATTAAGTGATGCCTGGCTCCAGGAGGGGACGCCGGTCGCCGCCGATGCGCTGACATTAAAATTGAATACGCTGGCTGACCGTCGCCACAGCGGCAGCCACTACTGGATAGATAGCGGGAGTGTATACCTGAAATGACAAAACCGTTAAACGCCACCCAGGCTGTTATCGAGTGGGTTAACAACACGCGCCGTTACGCAACGCGACTGGATGACGAAGCCGACGCTCTGCTGGCGCAACTTACGCTTGCCGCGGCGGATGAGTCAGCGCTCAACGCCGCCTGCGCGTCACATGGCTGCGTTGGTCTGTACGGGTATGCGCAATCCGCAAAAGCGCATCTGTTAACGACGCTATGCGGTAACGAGAATGGCAAGCTGGAAATTATCACGCCGGACCGTGACTATGATTATTTCAGCCACATCAATCCGGGTCATGCGCCAGCGAATATGGCTATTCGCTTTACGCGCGACATTTTTTCAAACGAGAACGGCTGGCCGTTGCGCCTGCGCTTGATCAGTGAAGCCGAACTGGTGCAGATCTTTATTGCCTGGACCAGCGCGTCCCCCGTTTGTCGCCAGGTCGAAAAATCCATTATCACATCACGCCTGGAGAAATGGCAATCGCTTCGCCAACCGCAGCCCGTCCCCGGCGTTACCGCTGAAGAGGTAGCGACCATCGCGAGTTTCTGGCGCTCTTGTCTTCCGTCCGCCAGACAACATATTGATGATGCGACATGGCAACACTTTGCCTCGCTCTTGCCTGCGCTGGATCTCACGACACGGGCGCACGCCTGGGCATTACTGTGGGGAGAGCAACCAGAGATCACCCAGCAATGGCTGGCGCTGGCGCATATGTTGCAACAAACCGGCCATGCCGGGGAACTGGCGGCGCCGCTCAGCCTGCTGGTCGATCATTTTGGCTTACCGGCGGAAAACTTCCTGACGCAAATGGCGCTAACCGCCAGCGATACGCAAAGCGATGTGGTGGTGCATCCGGTTAAGGAAGGCCGACTGCTCAATGCGGTCAGCCTTTCGCTTGATTCTCTGGCGCTGCTTACTCGCGAACTGGTGCTAACCGTTGAAAATAGCGTACTGGATAACGTTGATTTACTGGATATTCCGGTCGCGCCAGACAGTCATCCTCATCCGTTATGGCGGGCAAAATTAGGCTGGATGCTGGCCCATTACCGTCAGCAGATACAGCCCGATGTTCTGGTGATTTGCAATGCTCTGGCATCTCGCTCGCAAACGTCCACTGCCGCCCGTCACTTACTGGAGTGGATTAACGCCACGCAGCCGCAGCACGAATCAGCGTTACCCGGCGTCGTCTGGGCTATTACTCCACAGGATGCCCGTTTTGCCACCCAGCAAAATCTGGATGAAGCCGTCCAGCAGTTGATGGGTAAACCTGGCGTGCACTGGGGAACGTTGCAGGCGCTGGATAAACACAGTATGCAGCGTTTGGTGGAGTGGTTATCGCAGGCGACATCGGCACCACAGCGACAGGCGCGCTTACAGGCGTTACGCGAACAACTGCGAGGCCGCGTGCGCGATCTGTTACCGATGTTTGATGACGCGCGGCTACCGGTTGAAACCGTGATCCGGCGTCTTCAGGCCCAGGCCGCCAGACATGGCGACCTGCTGGCCGGGCTGTTACCGCCGGTACAGAACTTCGAAGCGTTGCTGCGCACCCGACAGTCACGAGAAGAACAGGTCAGCGGTTTATTTAATGACGCGATCGATCTCTTTGCCGACGAACCAACGCGCGCTTCAGCGTCAGAAGGTCATGAAACAGGCTACCAGGCGCACAAAATGTGGATCAATCATCTGCGCCAGTGGGCCCACTGCCGGGATAATGCGCAGCGTCTGGGGCTGGAACCGCAGATGCTCAACGCCGTGGCGGAGATTTTAATTACCGCCAGCTATCGCCTCGGTTTACCTCAGCAGTTACAGAAAACCATGCAGCGTGAAGAGGTGAGCGGTGCGCAACTCCATGCCATCATTGGTAACTTCATCGCCTGGCTCGGCTACGCAAATATCGAGGAGGCCCAACGCCCGGCCAGCCGCGTTCAGAAAGGCGCAGCCATTTTCGCCGCAACACCGCGTTCGACAATGTTGCGTCTAACAAAGCTTGACGAACAGCCCGTTCACGCCGCCAGCCGCTATGTCTATGACTGGCTTGTTGCGCTGTATACCCTGGCCAATGAGAACGCAGGATATCGGCATCCGCAGGACGTAACCGACGTAGACAGAGAGCAATTAATTGCCCTGATAGCCTGACCTGGCGGAAAAACCATGCCCGGTAACTTGAGGTCAGAAAAGCGAAAACAGCAATGCGACGGGGAAACTTATCGGCCATGTCGCGCCAACCAAAAAGGCGCTCAGGAAACGAATTCGTTTTTTGTCATGAGTCAAAAACCAGGTGATCAGGGATGATATCACCGCCATGACGGCGTAAAAAATTAATATCTTTTGAAAGAGGGTCATATCAGGCATCCGCGCCAACCAGAGGAAAAAACGCGCGCAATATGCTCTTTTTATTTGACACACATCAAGGTTTATCAGCCTTGACAGCAAAACGTTCTCAATGCACGGCTCCGCTCACAGAATATCCTGTTTACGTATTATTGCGGATCTCGCCAACCCGTACTATACCCATAGGGGTTATGATGAAAGGTGGCGAAAATGAATGTTTCCAGTAAAACCGTCGTGCTGATTAATGTCTTTGCTGCTGCAGGACTTTTGGGTCTGATCTCGTTGAGATTCGGCTGGTTTGCTTGAGGTGTTCAACCTTTGAGTACTTGCTGCGCATGTTGGCGGGGAGGTCCCCCTCTCCGCCGACACCCGCCTATTTTTTCACGATTTTTCTGAACAGTAAATGATCCTTAATGCTTAACCATGATGTGGCGGACAAGGGTGTAGTCTTCCAGACCATACAATGACATATCTTTGCCGTATCCCGACTGTTTTTGCCCTCCATGCGGCATTTCGCTAACCAACATGAAATGGGTATTAATCCAGGTACAGCCATACTGCAATCTGGCGCTAAGCCGGTGCGCCCGCCCGACGTCCTGAGTCCAGACGGAGGATGCCAGACCATAGCGAGAATCGTTGGCCCACCTCAGAACCTGATCTTCATCATCAAAGACGGTTATACTGACCACCGGGCCGAAGACCTCGCGTTGCACGATGGCATCTTCCTGTTTTGCGTCTGCCAGCAACGTCGGAGCGAAATAGTAACCTTTACCTTCCGTTTGACTTCCGCCAGTAATCACACGGATATGGCTGAGGGCCTTCGCCTCCTCTACAGCCGCTGTGACGCGCTTCAGGTGCGCCAGCGAACTTAACGGCCCCAGCTCTGTCGACTTATCCTCCGGCGCGCCCATTTTCAGGCTGCTCACCGCGTTCCCTAGCTTTTCGACCAGCGCATCATAGATACCGCGCTGCGCATATATACGGCACGCCGCAGTACAATCCTGTCCGGCATTATAGAAACCAAAAGTCCGGACGCCCTGCGCCACCGCATCCAGATCGGCGTCATCAAAAACAATCACCGGGGCTTTACCACCGAGTTCCATATGCGTACGTTTTATCGCTGGCGCAGTATGGCGCAGAATATGCTCCCCGGTCGCGATAGAACCGGTTAAAGAGACCATGCGTACTTTTTCATGGCCGGTCAATACATCGCCAACAGTCTGCCCTCGTCCGAACAGGACATTGAGCACCCCCGGCGGAAAGATATCCTTCGCCAGCGCGGCAAGTTTAAGCGCCGTCAGCGGCGTGATTTCAGAAGGCTTAATCACCACGCAGTTACCTGCCGCCAGCGCTGGCGCCAGCTTCCAGGCCGCCATCATGAGCGGATAATTCCACGGCGCGATAGAGGCAACCACGCCAATCGGATCCCGGCGGATCATCGACGTATGTCCTTCCAGATATTCGCCCGCCGCCAGCCCACTCAAACAACGGGCCGCGCCGGCAAAAAAGCGAAAAACATCCACGATTGCCGGAATTTCATCATTAATTACGCAGTGCAAAGGCTTACCGCAGTTTTGCGATTCAAGCCGGGCGAACTCAAGGGCGTTTTGCTCGATGCTGTCCGCCAGTTTTAACAGACATTCCGCCCGTGCTTTGGGTGTGGTCTGCCCCCATTCGGCAAACGCGCTATCGGCGGCCAGCACTGCGGCGTCAACCTGCGCGGGCGACGCTTCCGCAATCTCAAGTATGACCTCGCCTGTCGCCGGGTTATAAACAGACTGCCTTTCTCCCTCGCCGTCCACCAGCACGCCATTAATCAGTAATTGATATTGCATAGCATTTTCCCATATCGTCATTAATCGATTTCCGGCGAACGGGCCGCCGCTTTCCTAAAAATAGACGGCGCGCCAGATGCTCACCCGGCACACTCGGGAAATTTAGTCAGGTTGTGAGCTGACACGCATTCCACCTCACACAAGGCTTTTAGCGCGCAGCATCTCGCGAATCAGGCTGCCAAGCTGTTTTACGGCCTGTTCTTCCCGTTCTCCCCAATGCCATGCGGTGTTAAAACGAAAGAAACGCGTCCAGGCGCCGGACGTTGAAAACATTTTCCCCGGCGCGATACTGATAAGGTGTTCAAGCGCTTTGGCGCTAAGTTCACCGGCATCAAGCTGCTCAGGTAGCTCCAGCCAAAGAAAATAACCGCTATCGTTATGGTGAATTTTTACTTCCGCCGGGAGATGGCGCAAAAGGGTTTGCCAGGCTTGCTGTTTACGTTCGGCAAGCTGCCTTCGCAATCGGCGCAGATGCGCGTCATATCGACGTGTCGAGAGATAATCCACTAACGCCAATTGCATGGGGGAACTGGTGGATAATGTGCTCATTAACTGCAAACGCTGAATTTGTCTGGCATGGCTTCCTCCCGCAACCCAGCCAATGCGAAAACCTGGAACCAGACATTTGGAAAAAGACGAACAATGCAACACGGTATCGTCGCGATCCCATGCTTTGGCGGGCAGAGGTTTCTCGCGGCCAAAGTAGAGTTCGCTATAAACATCGTCTTCAATTAGTGTCACGTTATGGTGCGTGAGTAACGCAACCAGCCGCGCTTTTTTCTCAGCACTCAGCGTGAACCCTAACGGATTCTGGCTGTTGGTCATTAACCAGCACGCTTTCACCGGATACTCCTGTAACGCCTGTTCCAGCGCCATAAGATCGATACCTTCTTTAACATCGGTGGGTATCGACAACGCTTTCAGGCGCAATCGCTCCAGGGCCTGTAGCGCACCGTAGAAACAGGGGTTCTCCACCACCACCCAGTCTCCCGGCGCTGTCACCGCCTGTAAACTAAGATTCAACGCTTCCAGCGCGCCGGCGGTAATGACAATCTCGTCAGGAGAAACGGTAATCCCCTGCTGCGCGTAACGGCGTGCTATCGCATAGCGCAATTCTGCATTACCTGGCGGCAAGTTTTCGATGACGCTCATTGCCGTCGCGGTTTTACTGACCTGCGCCAGAGAGCGGTTCAATTGCGGCAAGGGAAACAGACGCGGATCGGGAAACGCTGACGCAAAGGGCACCACTGAGGTATCACGGCTGGCCTGCAGCATCTCAAAAATATAGGTATTGATATCTACGGCTTCATCCTGAATAACGTGCGCTGCCGTCGCGACTGACCGACAAACCGGATGCGGCGCGACATAATAACCGGATTGCGGACGGGCGATAATCCGTCCCTGACTTTCCAGCAACTGGTACGCATGACCGACAGTCATAAAACTCATGCCGCTACTGGCGACCTGCTCCCTCAGCGAGGGTAATCGATCGCCGGGCTGCCAAACGCCAGAGGCGATTTGTTCTCTAATTTGCTCCGCCAGACGTTGATATTTTTTCATTATTCGTTCTCATTGAGCGCTGCTTGCAGGTGGCAACCGCAGTGTATATCAGTTGTTAAAATTAACAATGATTTGCTAACTGTTATGGTGCTTTCCAACAGGCGTAATGATTAGATTTCGCAACAAAACGCCGTTTCAGGGTCTCTGCTTAACGGGAAAGTCAAACCAGGTGTTCGGGTATGGTTCATGAATAAGGGAGAAGTGCCACCATTCGGTATCCAGTGGCGTAAAGCCCGCATCACGCATCAATGTTTGTAATAACAACCTATTTGCGCGTTGCTGAGCGGTAAGCATGACATTATCGGGATGGGATAACGGACTAAAACAGTCAAAGCCGGTACCAAAATCCAGACTATTATCTGGCGAGCGTTGCGCCGCTGACGCAGTACAATTCACCAGTGGTCGTCCGGGATGGTATATCGGTATTTTACTGTCGAGTGGAACAATCGTTAGATCAAGCGTACTTCCCCGACTGTGGCCGGATCTGGCGACAAGATAACCTTCCTCAAACAGACGATTTTTCTCTACCTGCGGATAAAATTCGTTTTTCATTTGGTTTTGAGAAGGATCTTTGGCCCACGCGATAAAGTCGTTCACTGCGCTTTGCGGACGGTAGCAATCATATATTTTTAAGGTAAGTCCGAAGGGGTGTAAACGATCGGCGACCTGCTTCACTGCGTTCGCGGCTGGTCGTGTTAACAGGCAAACAGGCGCGTTATAGCCTTTAATTGGGCGACCAATAAAGTTATGGGAAGTGAAGTATCGCATGTCTACCTGTACGTCGGGGGCGACCGTAGTAATATCGACAAAGTCTTTTGGCTGGTGGAGATCAATATGGTTTTCAGCTGACATTGCCTGAATGGAAAACAGGCTGAACAGGAGGAAAGAAGATACGCATTTTACCATATGTTACACCTCGCGAGAGTCACAGGGGTGATTATGTATTTGAGCAGGTACAGATTAGCGGACAGCGCTTAAACAGATGGTTAAAATAAACATCATTCCCCCCTGTAATCTGTGCCTTATTACAAACGGAGAGGTTATATTTTGCTTATATGACCATTACGCCGCCTGTTCTATACCCAAAATAATTCGAGTTGCTTAAAGGCGGCAAGGGAGTGAGTCCCAGGAGCACAGATAACGATGTGTTTTCACAAAGTCGAGTCTACCGGACCAGAAAGATTATTTGATAATCAGCAGGAAAGTTGTTGTCGCCTTCCATAACTAAATAAGATTGTTTCGCCAAAGATAAGACCACTATATAGTCAGGAAGGCAATTAGCGAGGAACGCTTCGATTGTCGGCGATAAGGCATCTTTAATTACGACTCACCGCGGTTGTTCAAACACATAGAATCCCCCCTCAAACCGAGATAATTCGGTCTGCTGGTCATAGCCATTATTCAGTAAGAACGCAGGTTGCAACGGCGGATCACGGGCGTGAAGAAAAATCCTGTGCCCCAAACTTTTTGGACAAGCGCTGAACCTGCCGTATACTTTTACTTAACGTACACTCCGCCATAAAAATAAACCCGGCGATGATACCGTAATGCCATAGGCATAACTTAAGGATATGCCATAAATCAAGAGAAGCATGATTTAACTTCTCGGTGATTGCGATAGTCTGTACAAATATTATAGGGTGAAATAATAAGACGCCTAACAAAAATAACCCTGCCACAATCATGGCGAGTAACTGAAAAAAAGCCCATCCGATAACGAAACGGTAAAGTAACAACAATAATAGCCGTCCACATTTTCTTAGCCATTCTGACTGCAGAATGCCCCAGGATGCTGTTTTTTCGTGAATTTCACCATCTGATTTTTTCATTTTGAGCCTCCTCGCAGGTTTTTATGATTTTATCGCCCAACTGGAAATAAACCTGTCAGCTAATCGTTACAACAAATATAATTAAGACAGAAATTAAAGAGTAAGATATTTATATCAAAGTACCATCAGCATTGGCCTTCTCTGCCCTACCGCTAAATATCTCATTGTTGTTAGCCTAATAATACTTTCAGTTTAACTTCTTATAAGACAATTTCTACACGGTTGAGCAACAATTTACTTTCTCTAAAAATAATATAGCGTGTAATTAAACATTACTTTGGTACATGATGATGTAAAAATTAAGAAAACCGTTTTAGTTTCATTCGTTTTACCTGACATATTTCATGTCCAGGAGGCATGGGCATGACTAAAGCTACGGGTCGATTTGAACGTTCAGGACAAAGCAAAAATCAGGTGTTTCACCGATAGGCAAACCGATGGGCAACATGGGATAATATTTTTAATACCACCTATTCCAGTAATGAAGTATTATATAATCACTTGTGGTCTAAATTATGCCAATTACTATCGGGAGAGGGTTTTTAAAGAGTGAGATGTTTTCTCAAAGTGCCATCTCTCAACGCTCCTTCTTTACGTTACTATGGGAAAAGATTAAAGATTTTTTCTGTAGCACGCGAAGATCCGCTGCCGATCAATATATAAAGGAATTATGTGATGTTGCCTCTCCGCCTGACGCGCAACGTTTATTTGATTTATTTTGCAAGTTATATGAATTATCATCACCATCATGCAGAGGAAATTTCCATTTTCAGCACTATAAAGATGCTGAGTATCAATATACAAATCTCTGCATTAAAGATGACGAAGATATTCCGTTATGCATTGTGATACGTCAGGATCACTACTATTATGAGATAATGAATAGAACAGTGCTCTGTGTTGATACTCAGTCTGCCCACCTGAAAAGATATTCTGATATTAATATAAAAGCTAGCACTTATGTTTGTGAACCACTATGTTGCTTGTTCCCTGAGCGGTTACTACTCTCGCTATCCGGCGGTATAACATTTTCCGTTGACCTAAAAAATATAAAAGAGACGCTTATCGACATGGCAGAAAAGGGTAATTTATGTGACTGGAAGGAACAGGAAAGAAAAGCCGCCATCTCCTCCAGGATTAATCTGGGCATCGCCCAGGCAGGTGTACTACCTATTGACGACGCTATTAAAAACAAAATAGCCGCAAAGGTTATTGAGAATACTAACTTAAAGAATGCAACATTTCATGCAAATCATACACAAAGCTCAGTTACTCAACTAGTTTATTCATGTTTGTTTAAGAATGAGATATTAATGAATATGCTTGAGGAAAATTCCTCTCATGACCTGCTATGTTTAAACGACCTTGTTGAATATGTAGCGTTACAAGTTCATAACAGCCTTTTTTCTGAAGATTTATCTTCACTCGTTGAAACAGCAAAAAATGAGGCTCATCACCAGCGTTGACCACACCATAAATATTATGGCTTACAATCCCCTGGCAATACCAAAACCATCTAATATAATACCTTTAAAATATACTTCCATGGAATAATGGATTTACTATGGAGCGAATTGGCTCGTTATTTTTATAATTGATATACTGAGTATAAGTATATTTTCTCATACAACTTATCGCACTTATTGACAAACCGTTTTCGCTAATTTGAAGTGTTGAATAATAACTCAAAGAAATTATTGGCATCATAGCCTCACGACGTAACTGGAAGGTGGCATGATGCTTACAAAAACGTTATCAGTAGTTTTACTGACCTGTGCGCTGTTTTCAGGCCAGTTACTGGCGAAACAGCAAGACCATGCGTTCGTATGGTTTGCGACGGGAGGGCACCAACTTAGACATGAAGCCGACAGCGATGAATTACGGGCGGCAGCGGAAGAATCCGCGGAAGGCTTGCGCGAGCACCACAACTGGCAGAAATCGCGCAAACCAGAAAGCTATTTTCGTTAATTAAACGCCCCTGCGCTTCGGCAGCGTTTTCATCAGCGCTTCAGGGCTCACTGAAGCGACAACGCTGCCGGGCTGGGGCATTTTTAAGATATGGTTTTTAATTTTGCCAATGACATGCATTTCGCAAGGGCGGCAGTCGAATTTTAGCGTCAGTACCTCATCGCCATGCACCAACTGCATCGGCGTGGCTTTCCAGCTCTTAATATTTCCTTTCGCCTGCTTAGGACAAAGGTTGAACGCAAAACGCAGGCAGTGTTTGGTGATCATGACCGGTACCTCGCCCTTCTCCTGATGCGCCTCATAGGCCGCATCAATCAATTGTACGCCGTAACGGTGATAAAATTCCCGCGCTTTGTGGTTGTAGACATTAGCGAGAAAGCTGAGATGCGTTTGCGGATAGACCGGCGCAGGCTGCGCCACGGGTTTCCGACGACCTCGTTGATAATGGGCCAACCGCGCCGCGTCAAGCATATCAACCGCCTCCCGACGGAACTGATTGAGCAGGCTATTTGGCACAAACAACGCCGCCGGTAATGTCACCTGCATATCACGCGCGTAGTAAGGCGTCTGTCCCAGCTTCGCCAGTCCGGCTTTTAGGTTATTCAACGCTTTTTCAGAGTTATTGGCTTCCTCAAATACCCCATCAAGCGTATGCGTGATGCAGACACCGTCTTCACTGGTCAGCGTCAGAATAAGCTGTTCCTGCCAGCCGCCCAGCATGATATCAACCGCCACACGGCGCTCACTGGAGGTTTTTGTCAGCGCTTGCTGCCAGTTATGATCCAGATTACGATTCAACGGATGATGCGGACGGACTTTATGCAGGTCGGCAGGCATATCATTTGGCCAAACGCGGTAGCGGTTATGACCGGTTTTCTCCACCGTATTGGCACGAAAACCCACCACTTCACGCTTAATCAACACGTTCAGACCATCGCCATTCGCCAACGGCTCCGTAGCTTCTACGTCGAGATAATCCTTCGCCACATTCAGCACCTCGCCTACCGGCAAGCCAATAAATTTTGGTGAATCAAATGCGCCAATATCGCCTTTACGCGCGTTAACAAAATAGTCGGTGCTGCCGCGATGGAAGGTTTTCTCCGTGGAGGGAACAAAAAAGTGTTCGGTCCGACCAACCGACGCACGTGCCAGATCGCCACGTTGCTCGATAATCGCGTCCAGCATCTGACGATAATGCGCGGTGATGTTTTTGACATAGCTCATGTCTTTATAGCGCCCTTCAATCTTGAAGGAACGTACGCCTGCATCGATCAACGCGCCGAGGTTAGCCGTTTGGTCGTTATCTTTCATCGATAGCAAATGTTTTTCGTAAGAGACCACCCGCCCCTGATCGTCTTTTAACGTATACGGTAAGCGACAGGCTTGCGAACAGTCGCCCCGATTGGCGCTGCGCCCGGTTTGCGCATGAGAGATATAACACTGCCCAGAATAAGCGACACACAGCGCGCCATGAATGAAGAACTCAATCGTGGCGTCAGTAGCCTGATGAATAGCCGCTATCTGACTCAAATTAAGCTCGCGCGCCAGTACAATCTGTGAAAAACCGACATCGGCAAGAAACTTCGCTTTTTCCACGCTGCGAATATCACACTGTGTACTGGCGTGAAGCTCAATCGGCGGGATATCCAGTTCCAGAATGCCCATATCCTGCACAATCAGCGCATCCACCCCGGTGTTGTACAAATCGGTGATTAACCGCTGCGCGGGCTCCAGCTCATCATCATGCAGGATAGTATTCAGCGTGACAAAAATCCTGGCGCCGTAACGGTGAGCAAACGGGACCAGATCGGCGATATCGCGCAGACTGTTACTGGCGTTATGACGTGCGCCAAAACCGGGTCCGCCGATGTAGACGGCATCTGCGCCATGCAAAATCGCTTCGCGAGCAATTGCGGCGTCACGGGCCGGACTTAACAATTCGAGATAGTGAGGTTGCTGGCGCATACAGTCTTTCTTATCCAATAGCAGCGAAATGGCGGCTATTGTAGTCAGAAGCGCAAACTAACGAAATAGTTTTCCCGCTTAATCACGCGGGTAATGGATCAGCGAGTGAAAATGAACCGTCTGGTCACTGCTGTTGCGATAGGTATGCGCCGTATCGCCGGCAAAACGCAAACCTTTACCGGCGTCTATGGTTTGCCATACCCCACCAGTACACATGTCCAGCCGACCCTGAATCACCACCACATGTTCGATAACGCCGGCTTTATGCGGCGCTGATTCGCTGACCGCGCCAGGCGCCAGCAATAGAGAAAAATAGTCAAAACAGAGTTCAGGGTCCCACGGAAACAGCGGTGTGATTACCATCGCTTGCTGCTGGGGATCGAAGGTTGGCGGAAATTCGGCCTGCGGAGGCGAAATAAACATTGAGAATGGAACGTTCAGGCCCGTCGCAATTTTCCACAGCGTTGCGACTGTCGGGCTGGATTCATTACGCTCTATCTGCCCTAACATGGCTTTTGAGACGCCGGAGATCTCCGCCAGACGCGATAAACTCCAGCCTCGCTGATGGCGTAACGTTCTTAACGTGGTCGCCAGATAGTGTGTCAGGTTATCCATTTTTCCCCCCAGTAAGACCATAGCGTATCACTTGTACGCTATAACGCACAATGCTACATTGACTGACCGTTATAACGCACAAGAGGCGATCATGCGTCTGTTATCACTGCCGTTACCTACTGTATTATCTGGTCTGGTCGCCGTTCTGGTCGGCTATGCAAGTTCCGCCGCCATTATCTGGCAGGCGGCGCTCGCCGCTGGCGCAACACCCGCAGAGATCGCCGGCTGGATGACCGCCCTCGGTATAGCCATGGGCATAAGCACACTAACGTTAACCTTGTGGTATCGTGCGCCGGTTTTAACCGCCTGGTCAACGCCTGGCGCCGCTCTGTTGGTAACAGGGCTTCAGGGATTATCGTTGCCAGACGCGGTGGGCATATTCATTGTCGCCAATGCCCTGATTGTGCTGTGCGGCGTCACGGGATTGTTTGCGCGTTTGATGCGGATAATCCCCCATTCTCTTGCCGCCGCAATGCTGGCGGGAATACTGCTACGCTTCGGCCTGCAGGCGTTCGGGACGCTCAACGGAGAGTTTGTCATGTGCGGCGGTATGCTATTGGCGTGGCTACTCTTTAAAGTATTCGCGCCCCGCTATGCCGTTATTGCTGCCATGGTGATGGGAATAACGGTGGCGCTCATCCAGGGTAAGGTGGCGATGAGCGGTATTCATTTCGCGCCGGTGTGGCCCACCTTCGTTCCCCCCCACTTTTCATTCGCGCAAAGCCTGAGCGTCGCGGTACCGCTCTTTCTGGTGACGATGGCATCGCAAAACGCCCCCGGCGTCGCCACAATGAAGGCGTCTGGCTATCAGCTTCCTGTCTCTCCGTTAATGATTTTTACCGGATTGCTGGCGCTGCTGCTTTCGCCATTTGGCGTTTATTCTATCTGCATTGCCGCCATTACAGCCGCCATTTGTCAAAGCCCGGACGCGCACCCCGATCCAACGCGTCGCTGGTTAGCGGCCGCCGCCGCAGGCGTTTTTTATTTACTTGCCGGGTGGTTTGGCGGTTCGATAACCGCGCTGATGGTCGCCCTGCCGGTTAGCTGGGTGCAAATGCTGGCTGGTCTGGCACTGTTAAGTACGATTAGCGGTAGCCTGTATCAGGCGCTTACTCACGAAAATGAGCGTGACGCGGCAGTTATCGCATTTCTCGTCACCGCCAGCGGGCTAACGCTGATGGGCATCGGATCGGCATTCTGGGGGGTGATCGCTGGCGGGATAGGCTACGCTGTATTAACGAGAACGCGCCGCCCATCGTTGTCTGGCTGATGGCGACCGCTAATCTGCCGGGGTTTGCGCCATCTTGCGATGGCGCCGCAGAACTATTTTTTGTTAACGTCAAACATAGAGGTATCCGTCGCCATATCATCCACGACCTGTTTCAACGTCTCAAACGCCATTGGCGTACTGGAATTACTCAGGTCTTGACCTTCACCCTGGCGCACTACCTTGACGACCGGCTTGTTGGTCGCGGCATCTATCAGCTCACCCTCAAAATAAAGGTGGGTATCCATGGTTCGGTGGCCCGTCGCCATTTGCGTGCCTGCCACAATCAGCGCTACAGGGATTACCTCATAGAATTGTAGCCCTTCTTTGCTGGTATCCACGCCCGTAATCGCCCCGCGGAAAATCAAACTGCGCGGCCCTGGCGTCGTGACCAGCGGTTTGCGCTGTTCAATTGCTGATTTTACTTTACTGTTCGTATAAGCCAGCAGTTTATCAAGAACTTGCTGCCCGACCTGGGTCGTTGGCTTGGGGACGGGATAGTACGTTATCGGATTGTAAACAATATTGTCATAGTTAGAGTCATTGAAATGTGGATCTACCCAGCGCAACACCGGTTTTCCCGTGGCGGAGGTAGTTTCCTGCAGGTCCGAATAATTTTTTAAGAATCCAGAATACTTATCCGGCTGTGTGACTTTGGACGCACAGCCGGATAACGCCAGCAAGCCAGTAAGCACTGCAACTTTAAATAAAGTATGAGTACGCATGAAACGATCCCTTTAGTCTTCGCAATGATGCAAAGGAAATAATAGCAAAACGAAATCATTCTGGATGCACTAAAAATGGTAACGACAGCACAATTTGAACGCGGCGCCCGACAAAAAAATGCCGAACGCAGCGAGACTTACAGAACTTGCATCGGTCAGGCCGGTTTTCTCGCCAGCATCGTAGCAAAGCGCAGTTTGATACGGTTGCCGTTTTCGTCCGTGCGGTGAAGCTCGCCGACATCTTCGTTGTATTTCAGCATGTCCCATCCTTCGTAATAGCGGCGTAATTCGCCTTCTTTAAAAGCGAACGGGAATCCCACCGTACAGGGAAAGTCCGGCGTATCCATTGCCGCAACAATCAAATTATACCCGCCGGGTTTTGTGCAGCGTTGCATATTGGCAATTAAACCGGGAATGGTTTGCGCCTCAAGAAACATCATAACCACCGTCGAGAGAATAAAATCGTACTCGCCGTCAAAGGTCAATGTATTCAGATCGACAATGTCGGTTTGCAGATTATCCAGCCCTTCTGCCGCTTTAATACGCTCAAGGTTAGCCATACTGGCCGGATTTTTATCCCATGCGGTAACGTCATAACCGTTCGCGGCCAGATACAGACTATTGCGGCCATTGCCGCATCCCAAATCCAGCGTTCGGCCCGGCGCGACAACCTTTGCCGCCGCCAGCACATCCGAATGCGTGCGGGTTAATCCATATTTCTCAGTAAAGTAATTTTCGTCACGAACGGTCATTTTTTTCCTCCGTTTTCAACAGTGCAGCGCGCTCAGTGCGAATAAGCAACGTCCCCTGCACCAGCAATAGAAATGTACGAACCAGCAATAAGGCGATAATAGCGTTAGTGAAAATAAACAGCGGGACGGCCAGAATATGGAAAAGCCCTGATTCACTACCGTGACCAAGATGTAACCCCGTGGTCGCCAGCGCGGAAACGCCGAACGAAAAACTCCAGAAAGAAGCATTAAACGGTTGTGATAAATACCAGGGCATTAATCGCAGCATAAATAAAAGCTGTAACAGACCGTAGCCGAATAGCATTTTCGCCAGCGTGTCGCCCTCCCCGCCATTGACGCTCAGCCAGGCGCTACAGGCGACCAGCGCGGGCGCCAGTTGGATACCCAACGACGTACGCAGCACCGCCGGTAATTCGCCGCAGCTACGCAGTCGCTGCAAAATAACCGGTTCCAGACTTAACCACGAAAAAACGCCTGCGCCTAAAAACACCAGTCCGGCATCATTGTAGCCGAGCGCTCCACAGGCCATGGCGCTGATAAAATTATTCGCTACCGTGGGCAGATAAAGCCCCGGGGTTGTCGCTTCTTCCGGATGCGCTCCGCGCCAAAGTCCCGCCGTCTGCCATGCGGCATACGCCAGTTGTATGACGACCCCCACGCTGAATAGCGCAACGGCCAACGGGCGATACCAGGGAACGAAACCGATCGCGACCAGCATCGTGGTGGCGGGAAACAGGCTGACAAAACTGCTCATTACCGGATGTCGCACTTCAGCCATCACGCTATGGGGAAAGCGCACAAGACGGCTAAGGAACGCCAGGGTCAAGAGTGCCCAAATAATCATCGCCAGGATCACCATGATGTCGCCGGGCCAGTGGCTTATTGCCCATATCTGGCTGGCATAACGCCAGGCGAATCCCATACCGATAGTGCCAAGGACGATGCCAAAATAGCCCGCAGGCAGATTGAGCACACGATCGCTCTGCTTGTGATTACGCATTTTGTTTAATTTATAAAGTATATTTTAAATGCATTTTATGGAATTTCTGGTTGTTTCGCCAGTACCTTTGCTACGGTTATCTTAATCGTTCACACGGAATTTCCCTATGACCAAATATCGACTGAGTGAAGAACCTCGTGCTTTTACTTATCAGGTAGACGGTGAGAAGAAAAGCGTCTTATTACGACAAGTTATTGCCGTAACGGATTTTAACGATGTTAAAGCCGGAACCTCCGGCGGCTGGGTTGATGCCGATAATGTGCTGTCACAACAGGGGGATTGCTGGATTTATGATGAAAACGCGATGGCCTTTGCGGGCACGGAAATTACGGGTAATGCGCGTATCACGCAGCCGTGCACGCTCTACAATAACGTGCGAATAGGCGATAACGTCTGGATTGATCGCGCTGATATCAGCGATGGCGCACGGATAGGTGACAACGTCACCATTCAGTCCTCTTCCGTGCGCGGAGAGTGTGCGATTTATGGCGATGCCCGCGTGTTAAACCAGTCAGAAATTCTCGCCGTTCAGGGACTAACGCATGAACATGCGCAGATTTTACAAATTTACGATCGCGCCACCCTGAGCCATTCGCGGATTGTCCATCAGGTACAGCTTTATGGCGACGCCACTATCACACACGCTTTTATTGAGCACCGGGCGGAGGTCTTTGATTTCGCGCTCATCGAAGGCAACAAAGACAATAATGTCTGGATCTGTGACTGCGCCAAAGTCTATGGCCATGCGCGGGTTATCGCCGGTACAGCGGAAGATGCTATCCCTACCCTTCGCTACAGCTCGCAGGTAGCGGAACATGCGTTAATCGAAGGCAACTGTGTGTTAAAACATCATGTGCTGGTAGGCGGACATGCAGAGGTACGCGGAGGCCCGATTTTACTGGACGACCGCGTGCTGATTGAAGGCCATGCCTGTATACAGGGCGAAATTCTGATTGAGCACCAGGTCGAGATTAGCGGACGGGCGGCGGTGATAGCGTTTGACGGCAATACTATTCACCTGCGCGGCCCAAAAGTGATCAATGGCGAGGATCGTATTACGCGTACCCCCTTAGTCGGTTCCCTTTAATCCGTATCAATAATGCGGGCATACATATTAACGTCGTGATAGACGCCGTTAAGATACTCTGCCTGTTTCATACAGCCTTCCAGCGTAAAATGGTTGCGCCGTGCGACCGCATTACTGGCCTGATTATCAACGCGGCATTTAATGACGAAGCGCCGAATATCGCCGCGCCGGGCATAATGTGTCATCAGCGCCTGTAATGATTGCGACATTATCCCTTGTCCCTGGAGGGACTCATCCAACCAGTAACCGATATAGGCGGCTTTGTTTATCGGTTCGATGGCATTAAATGAGAGTACGCCCGCCATCTCATTCTGGCAGAAAATCAGGTACATTTTGGCGTAACCACGCTGGTGCAACAGTATATTACCCTGCACATGCTTACGCGTTTCCTCCTGCGACGTGACATATTGCGGCCAGTCGAGCGACTGTTGTAGCCACGCTTTGTTTTTGAGTACCAGTTGGTGCAGCGCCGGAACATGACTTTCATCTGCCGCTTGCAGTTCCAGCGTCGTGCTAACAGGAATAATTTCCACCATCGCGTTGCCCTTCTTCGTTGTTGGTCGTGATCACATAAATAGCCTGGTTTACCGATAACCCGCAGGTGATATGAGCGTTTTTATTGTATCGCCATCACATTATTTTTTATTGGCCCTATTTAGCGTATTTCCGCGTGACACATTTCACACTTATCCAACCATTCTCCGCCTATAAAACGCTCAACGACTGATTGTTTTATCACCACGGAGACGCCAATGACCTTTTCTGTGCAGGAAACGCTTTTTTCTTTACTGCGGCTAAACGGGATTTCAGGACATGAAAGCAGTATTGCAAACGTTATGCAGCACGCGTTTGAACAGCAGGCCAAAGACGTCTGGCGGGATCGCCTGGGCAATGTCGTCGCCCGTTATGGCAGCGATAAATCCGACGCGCTTCGCCTGATGATTTTTGCGCATATGGATGAAGTGGGTTTTATGGTACGCAAGATCGAACCCTCCGGTTTTTTACGTTTTGAACGCGTGGGCGGCCCGGCGCAAATTACTATGCCCGGTTCGATTGTGACGCTTGCCGGACGTTCAGGCGATATCATGGGCTGTATCGGTATTAAAGCATATCACTTCGCGAAGGGTGACGAGCGCACCCAGCCTCCCGCTCTCGATAAACTCTGGATTGATATCGGCGCAAAAGATAAAGCGGATGCCGAACGAATGGGTATTCAGGTGGGGACGCCAGTAACCCTTTACAACCCGCCGCACTGTCTGGGCAACGACCTGGTATGCAGTAAGGCGCTGGATGACAGGCTGGGGTGTACGGCGCTACTGGGCGTCGCCGAGGCCCTCGCCTCCACACCGCTCGATATCGCGGTATTCCTGGTCGCGTCGGTGCAGGAAGAGTTCAATATTCGCGGCATTATTCCCGTTTTACGACGCGTGCGCCCCGACCTGGCGATTGGTATTGATATCACCCCATCCTGCGACACGCCTGACCTGCAGGATTACTCGGATGTGCGGGTCAACCACGGCGTCGGCATCACCTGTCTGAACTATCACGGACGCGGTACGTTGGCGGGACTGATTACGCCGCCGCGTTTGCTGCGGATGCTGGAGACCACCGCGCACGAAAATAATATTCCCGTACAGCGAGAAGTCGCGCCAGGCGTCATCACCGAAACCGGCTACATTCAGGTTGAACTGGACGGTATTCCCTGCGCCAGCCTTTCTATTCCTTGCCGCTATACCCACTCGCCAGCCGAAGTCGCCAGCCTGCGCGACCTGACTGATTGTATCCGTTTACTGACTGCGCTGGCCAATATGTCGCCAGAACAGTTTCCCATTGAGCCTGAAACAGGCGCTACACAAGAGGCACGACCATGATGAAAAAGATCCTTGTGGCATGTGGTACCGGCATGTCGACATCAACCATGATTGCACAAAAATTGCAGGACTTTCTCGCGGAGCAAGGCATTGCGGCAACCACGGCGCAATGTTGTCTGAATGAGATCCCGTTGAACTGTAACGGTATGGATCTCATCGTAACGTCCATGCGTACGCACAGTGACTATGGCATCCCGACGCTCAACGGCGCCGCCCTGCTGACAGGCATCAACGACGACGCATTAAAACAAGAAATCAAGGCGCTGTTAACACAATAAAGGGGGCATTATGTTTGATTACATCCTGTCTCTCGGCGGCACCGTTTTTGTGCCCATCATTATGATTATCATCGGCTTAATCTTTCGTATTCCCTGGCTGCAGGCAGTGAAATCCGGGGTGACGGTCGGCATCGGTTTTGTCGGCATGGGGTTGGTGATCGTCATGGCGATCGACAGTCTCAGTCCGCCGATTAAAGTGATGATTGAGCGTTTTGGCCTGACGCTGCATGTGTTTGACGTCGGTGCCGGGCCCGCATCCGGCGTCGGCTATGCGACGGCCATCGGCGCGATGATCATTCCCGTTATCTTTCTGCTCAACGTCGGTATGTTGGTGACTCGTCTGACCAAAACCATGAACGTTGATATTTATAACTACTGGCACTACGCCATTACCGGAACGGTCGTCCAGTTGATGACCGGCAGTCTGATTTATGGCGTACTGGGCGCGATTTGTCACGCCGCCTTGTCGTTGAAAATGGCCGACTGGACGGCGAAACGAGTACAGAACATTGTGGGTCTGGAAGGGATTTCTATTCCGCAAGGGTATGGCTCCAGTTCCGTGCCGTTGTTCGTATTGCTGGATGCAATATACGAAAAAATACCGTTTATGAAAGGACGCAATATTGACGCTCAGGAGATCCAAAAACGGTATGGGATGGTCGGCGACCCGGTGATTATTGGCGTTGTTCTCGGGCTGATCTTCGGACTTGCCGCAGGCGAAGGCTTTAAAGGGTGCGCAACCTTAATGATTACCGTGGCGGCGATTATGGTGCTGTTTCCGCGCATGATTCGCCTTATCGTTGAGGGATTAATGCCCATTTCCGACGGCGCGCGTAAGTTCTTCCAGAAACACTTTAAAGGGCGCGAAGTCTTTATCGGTCTGGATACCGCAGTGACGTTAGGCCACCCGACCACCATCGCGGTTGGACTGCTGTTAATTCCCATCATGTTAATTCTGGCGAGCATACTGCCGGGCAATAAAGTCCTGCCGCTGGCTGATTTACCGGTTGCGCCGTTTTTTATCTGCATGGCCACGGTTATTCATCGCGGCGATCTGATTCGTACTCTGCTCAGCGGCATCATTGTCATGATTACCGTTCTGCTGATCGCCACCCAGTTCGCACCGTACTTTACCGATATGGCGCTCAAAGGCGGCTTTAGCTTCGCCGCTGAAAACGCGCAAATTACTGCGCTGTCGGTGGGAAATATGTTTGGCTGGTCAATATCTGAATTGATGTCGCTGGGCATGATTGGCGTGGTGATTGTGGTCGGCATTGTCGCCAGCATCATACTTGTCTTACGTAAACGTGAACTACCGGAATAAGGAGCAACCCAGAATGAGTTGGCTAAAAGAGGTAATAGGAACAGAAAAAGCCGTTATCGCCATGTGCCATTTACGGGCGTTGCCGGGCGATCCCGGGTTCGATACCAGGAAAGGCATGAACTGGGTAATTGACCGCGCCCATGACGATTTAATGGCGCTACAAAATGGCGGCGTGGATGCGGTGATGTTCTCCAACGAATTTAGTCTGCCTTATTTAACGAAAGTCAGACCGGAAACGACCGCCGCGATGGCAAGAATCATCGGTCAGTTAATGAGTGAAATCCGCGTACCGTTTGGGGTAAACGTGTTGTGGGACCCTGTGGCCTCGTTTGATTTGGCGATGGCGACCGACGCAAAATTTATCCGCGAAATTTTCACCGGCGCTTACGCCAGCGATTTTGGCGTCTGGGATACGAATGTCGGCGAAACCATTCGCCATCAGCATCGCATCGGCGCAGGCCACGTGAAAACGTTGTTTAACATCGTGCCGGAAGCGGCGGTGTATCTGGGAAACCGCGATGTCTGTTCAATTGCGAAATCGACCGTATTTAACAATAACCCCGATGCCCTGTGCGTCTCGGGGCTGACGGCGGGCGCTCGCACGGATAGCGCCATACTGAAGCGAGTAAAAGAGACCGTCCCCGACACGGTCGTGCTGGCGAATACCGGGGTGTGTCTGGAAAACGTCGAGGAGCAGCTCTGCATTGCCGACGGATGCGTAACGGCAACCACGTTTAAAAAAGACGGCGTCTTCGCCAACTTTGTCGACCAGGCGCGCGTGGCGAAGTTTATGGAGAAAGTACGCCATATCCGACAATAAAATGGGGATAAGCAAAACGCTTATCCCCTGCAGAGAGCGATAACTCTTCTGCCGATCTCCGTCGCCTTCGCCAAAAGACACGCCGGGGATCGGTTCCAGAGTAACCCGAACCGGCAAGGAGTCAACGATCGATGATTAATGATGTTAAGTGGGTTCAGGCGCAACGCCATGCCAGCGACTGGCGACACGCGCTGGATATCGCCGTTCGTCCGCTGATTACGTTCGGCGCGGCGGCCCCCTGCTACCTGGACGGTATTATTGAGAACACCCTTAAATGGGGGCCATATTATCTTATCGCGCCGGGGATTGCGCTGCCCCATGCCAGACCAGAGCAAGGCGCTAACCATAATCAAATCAGCGTCACTACGTTAGCAACGCCGGTCGCTTTCGGTAATGCGGATTGCGATCCCATCTGGCTGTTGCTTTGCGCCAGCGCCACGGATGCCGAAGCACATATTCGCACCATTCAACGCATCAGCCAGTGGCTCGACTCGCCGGAAAGCGTCGCGATGCTGCAAGATGCGCCAAATGATGCCGCGCTTTTCGCGCAATTAACCGCATTGCGCTGATGGAGGTTTCGATGATCCTGCACCCTTCACTGGCCTCCGCCGATCCGCTGCGCTATGCCGAGGCGTTGACCGCTTTACACGATGCGCCCCTCGGCTCGTTGCATCTGGATATCGAAGATACCAGTTTCATCAACAATATTACCTTCGGTATGAAAACCATTCAGGCAGTCGCACAATACACTCGCCATCCGCTCTCATTGCACCTGATGGTCTCATCACCGCAACGCTGGTTACCCTGGCTTGCAGCTATTCGCCCCGGCTGGATTTTCATTCATGCCGAAAGCGTGCAAAACCCCTCGGAGATTCTGGCGGATATTCGCGCTATCGGGGCGAAAGCAGGACTGGCGCTTAACCCGGCAACGCCGCTATTGACTTATCGTTATCTGGCATTGCAACTGGATGCGCTGATGATCATGACCAGCGAACCCGACGGACGCGGACAGCAATTTATCGCCGCGATGTGTGAAAAAGTGAGCCAGAGCAGAGAGCATTTCCCTGCTGCGGAATGCTGGGCGGACGGCGGTATTACACTTCGCGCCGCACGGCTGCTTGCCGCCGCAGGCGCACAGCATCTGGTGATCGGCCGGGCGTTATTCACGACGGCGAACTATGATGTGACGTTGTCACAATTTACCGCGCTATAAAGGAGTCATATGCTGATGAGCCAACAGCGCCCCGACCGTATCAAACAGATGTTGCATTACCTTTGGCAACACAGGCACCTCTCAACACAACAAGCTATTGAGCTTTTTGGCTATGCAGAGGCAACCGTGCGCCGGGATTTTCACTATATTGCCAGCCGTTATCCCGGTATGGTTCGCGGCCATGGTTGTATTGACTTCGACGACAGTACGGAAGATAAAGAATATGTTTTCGACGTTAAGCGAACGTTACAAAGCGAGGCGAAACGCGAAATCGCTGCCCTCGCCCGCACGTTCATCAAGGATGGAGACTGCTTTTTTCTCGACTCCGGCTCCACCTGTCTGGAACTGGCAAAATGTCTGGTCGACGCCAAAGTAAAAGTCATTTGCAATGACATCAAAATCGCTAATGAACTGGGTGGCTTCCCACACGTAGAGAGCTACATTATTGGCGGACTGATTCGCCCCGGTTACTTTTCGGTGGGCGAGAGTCTGGCGCTGGAGATGATTAACGCCTTTGCCGTTGAACGCGCCTTTATCTCCTGCGATGCGCTGTCGATTGAAACGGGCATCACCAACGCTACCATGTTTGAAGTGGGCGTTAAAACGCGCATTATTCAGCGCTCACGCGAGGTCATATTGATGGCCGATCACTCAAAGTTTGATACTGTAGAACCCCATGCGGTGGCGACGCTGTCCTGTATTACTACCATTCTTAGCGACAGTGCGCTCCCGTCTGCTATCGCCCGACGTTATCAGCAGGCGGGATGCCGTCTCATCATGTCAGACCCCTCATCAGGAGCGCGCTAATGGACATCAGGCAAATGAACAGAACCCATCTGGAGCACTGGCGCGGATTGCGAAAACAGCTCTGGCCTGGTCACCCGGATGACGCCCATCTGGCGGACGGCGAAGAAATTCTGCAAGCCGATCATCTGGCATCATTTATTGCGATGGCAGACGGGGTGGCGATTGGCTTTGCGGATGCCTCAATCCGCCACGATTATGTCAATGGCTGTGACAGTTCGCCCGTGGTTTTCCTTGAAGGTATTTTTGTTCTCCCCTCATTCCGTCAACGCGGCGTAGCGAAACAATTGATTGCAGCGGTGCAACGATGGGGAACGAATAAAGGGTGTCGGGAAATGGCCTCCGATACCTCGCCGGAAAATACAATTTCCCAGAAAGTTCACCAGGCGTTAGGATTTGAGGAAACAGAGCGCGTCATTTTCTACCGGAAGCGTTGTTGAGGAAAATCATACAGGAAAAGGTCGGGTATAGTACCCGACCTTTATATTACTGGGGCAGCTCTTTTTCAGTTAACAAGCGTGTCGTTTTCACTTGTTCAATATTCCTGGTGCCACCCAACATCATGTTAATTGTCAGCTCTTTGTTTAGCTGTTCAATCACTGATGCCACACCCTGAGCGCCGCCAAGATTAAGACCGTATAATACAGGCCGGCCAACCGCCACAATATCCGCTCCGCTGGCTAACGCTTTGAATACGTGCGAACCACGGCGTACTCCACTGTCAAAAATAACAGGCACTCGCTTGTTGACAACTTTTGCAATCGCAGGAAGCATATCGAATGAGGACGGCCCGCTGTCTAATTGACGGCCACCATGGTTAGAAACCCATATTCCTGCGGCTCCGGCCTGGATAGCAATTTCAGCATCCTCCGGCGACTGAATGCCTTTTACGATAACCGGCAGACCGGAAATACGATGTACATAGGCAATATCCTCCGGCGTAAAGGCTTGTTTAGCCTGCGCGTAAATTTCACTTATCCCTGCCCCTTTGCCGGTTTTTGAACCATCGTCATTTTTTCTGGCGAACATTTCCAGGTTTGCAAAGCCCAACGGGAACTGGAAGTTATTTTTAATATCTTCTTCCCGATAACCACCGACAGGCGAATCTACGGTCAGAATAATCGCTTTAGCGCCATGCTTTACCGCTTGTGCAAGAATAAATTCGTTAAACTGATTATTCTTACTCATATAAAGCTGGAAGAAGAACGGATTTTTCCCGGAAACGTTAGCCACCTCTTCGATGGTCTTGTTGCCATAAGTGCTCAACGAGAAAATCGAACCGACCTGCGCCATGCCTTTCGCCGTCGCCAACTCTCCGGAGGCGTGGGCCAGGCCCTGCGCTGCCATCGGTGCCTGGATTATAGGCGTTTTAAGCGGAATACCCAGTAGCTGCGTTGATAAATCGATCTCTTTTAACTCAATGCCCTGTAATACGCGCGGCATAATGTATTTTTTGTCAAAGCTTTCGGTGTTGCTGCGAAGATTATTCTCATCTTCGGCTCCACCGCGAATATAACCAAATGCCCCTTTCTCCATTCTGGCCTGAACGCGCGCTTCCAGAGAGGCTACGTTCGTCATTTTTATTGTTTTTTCGTCCGTGCTGGCTTTGTACTCTTCAGCATAAGCCAGGCCTGACGTTGCCAACATCGCCAGCGAGGCCACTACCCGAATGAGGTGATGAGTTTTCATCATTATTCCTTTTATTGCTTAACCGCTTCTGCCTGAATTTTTATATCGACAACTTTCGTCATCCCCATATCGACCAGATAATCTACACCCCACTGGGTGCGATCTATTTGCGTGACAAAATCACCACCGCAAACCTGCGCCTTGAATATCGGGCTCATATAACAGCCAAACTTGGTGGTGGTTAAGGTAACGGGCTTAGTTACTCCCTTCATTGTTAGCAAACCGTCAATTGAAACTGGTTTATTATCTTCAAAATGCCATTTTGTCGATTTAAATACTATTTCTGGATATTTTTCCGCATCCAGAATATCACTACTGCGGATATGGTTATCAAACGCATCCACCCCGGTATTTAAGGCGCTCACAGGAATCGTCACACGCATCTCTGCGACTTGCTTTTCCGGCTGATATTTCAGTTCGCCGCTAATAGCATAAAACCCGCCATGATTGGTTGAGGTCTGGAAATGATCGATATTAAATACCGCATTGGTATGCGTATTATCAAATTTATATACATCTGCATGAGCAGCACTTAATAAACCCAGAGACAGGACAGCACCAAGAAAACTCTTTTTCATTATATTCACTTTATATCTTAAATAAGGTGAAGCTATCTTAATGTCCCCTGTCCGCAGGATCGAGAGGGATAAACAGGAAGGACTGTTGCAAAAATAGAACGATGAAAAGGCCGTGTCACAAAAACAGCAGCTCACGAATGAGTTTATGTCAGGGCTATTTCCGCAACCTGTACCGCCTTTGTGGCGGTACAGAAGGCAAACTGACTAACGCATGATACGATCGTCGACATAACGGCGCTTATCCGGCGCGGGCGGGAAATACTGATACAGCCAGGTTTCGCTGATAGCCTCCCCCTGGCAGCGCAGGAACATACGCATATCCACCGGTGCCGTAGAATCCGAGGTCGGATACCAGTCAAACTGGATACGATAACCGTCGAAAGGCTCTACGTAGAGGATCTCAATCTGCTTCGCCTCGCCACTGGAGAGCGTAATTACCGGCTCAATGCCTTTTGGCGCGGCCGCTTTCAGATCGCCGCCGACAAAATCAATAGCAAAACGGCGCGCCCATTTATCTGGGTAATGCTCGCCCGGCGCCCAACCTTCGGGAAATCCGCCCATCCCTGTACGGGTCGCCATGACCCGCGCAAGCGGCGATTGTACCGGCGGCTGCGCGCTCCAGTACAAACGATAATTGAACGCCAGCGTATCCCCGGCTTTGATCGCTTTTTCCGGCTGCCAGAAACAGACCACATTATCCAGAGTTTCACCAGTGGTTGGGATCTCCATCAGGCTAACCGCGCCTTTCCCCCACTTACTGCGCGGCTCCACCCACAGGCTCGGACGTTTGTTGTACCAGCCCATCACATCCTGATAATGCGAGAAATCGCGATCGAGTTGCAGCAGGCCGAACCCTTTCGGGTTATCGTCCATATATGCATTGAACTGCAATTTCTGCGGATTATTCAGCGGGCGGCAAATCCACTCGCCGTTACCCCGCCACATCGCCAGCCGATCGGAGTCGTGAATTTGCGGATGAATGGTGTCGCATACCCGGCGTTCATTATTCCCACAGCTAAACATACTGGTCATCGGCGCAATGCCAAGTTGCTTAATATCTTTACGGGCGTAGAGATGGTTTTCTACATCCATGATCACCTGCGATTTTTCGCAATGGATCACAAATTTATACGCGCCCGTCACGCTGGCGCTGTCCAGCAGAGCGTAAACGGTAAACGTAGTATCGCCCGGCTTCGCGGTGTCAAACCAGAATGCGGTGAAGTCAGGGAACTCTTCCTGACCGTCAGTATAGGTATCTATCGCCAGCCCGCGAGCCGACAGGCCATACTGATAAGTATCATCTACCGCCCGGAAATAACTGGCGCCCAGGAAGGAGACGACATCGCGCCGCGCCAGTTCCGGCGCTTTAAAGACACGGAAACCGGCGAAACCGAGATCGCTCTGCCCTTCCAGTTGTGTCGTATCGACGCCGGCATCGTTGTATTTAAACAGTTCCGGGCGAAAATGAATCTCACGAGCAAGATGCGTCGTCGTATCAACGGAAAACATGCGTACGCGACGACGAAAGCCCATCCCTACGTGGAAAAACTGAATATCGAGCTGCCGGTTGGCAACACCGTTCCAGAGTGAATGCGCCGCGTCATACTGAATGCTGTTATAGGCCTGCGGCGTCAGATTGGCGAGCGTATCCGGCAAGGGTCCCGGCGCGCCGCCCCAGGGCTTTTTCGCTAACGCCTGGGCCATTGATTGCAGACCAGCAAAATCAAAACGGACAATTTTACCATCCGCAATATCGGATTCCGCGGCAAACGCCGCCTGAGAAAAGAGGGAAGCAATACCGCTGGAACCGCACACGGCGGCCATTGCCATTGAACCTTTAATAAATCGTCTACGATTCATACCTGAAAATGAGTCCTTCTGGTCTTGTGAATGGTCCCGCGCTGGTTTTTTCAGCAGCAAGAATGTGCCCGTTTCTGACCGCTCACTCTAGACAAAATTCATTAATAATCCAATTGTTGGTCGCCTGGAAACTGTGCAAAAGCGTAAATATTTTATGTCGATAAGAACCGACCTAATCGGATGTAAACCTCACGCAGCATTCTTCAGGTTATGAAAAGTTTATTCCAGACTAACGTGATGTTTCATGACTCGTTTAAACAGCGCCAGACGCGCACGCATAAAGCGGTTTTCCACTTTAAAACCGGCAAGTTTGTTCAGTCCAATCCGCAACAGACGATCTCGCCCCCGAATGCTGGCGGGCCAGCGAACCGGGCCGTGCAGCACGTCGCGCGTGCGGCTGGCATGACGAGCGAAATTCACCCAGTAATCCGCCACCTGCGAGGCAAAGGCCAGGTCATTCTCATTCACATAATGGCATGTGGGCTCAGCCCGCGTTAACGTATCGAATACATACGGTATTTCATTGCCATGACAGGCACCATTCGCGTAGGTGTTATGCTCCGCTTCGGCGACATAATCAAACCAGTAACGCCAGCACGGTTCGCCGATCCGCTGCTGCGCTTGCATGACGACATAACCCAACGTGGTAAATACCATATCCCGACAGACCTGCCGCCCTAGTGCTTCGTCGCCTTTCACTCCAGGATAAAGCAGCCGGATTAACCCCAGGCCAACACGCCGCTCACGGCGCATTTTTTGAATTTGACCGGCAATATCGACGCCAAAAACTGCCAATACGCTGGCTTCATCGCTATTCGAGCCGATCATCACCGGTATCGGATGCTGTTTCGCCGCAAAGAAGGTTTCCAGCATCGGATGCGGCAGCACGACGTCGCCGGAAATCGGCGTCGGCGCAATTTTAAAAGGCGCGTCCAGCGGCCAAAACGTCTCTGCCGGTAAAGCGCGTAGCTGTTCGGCAGTGGCATGGGCTAAGCCAAGATGTTCTGCCAGCGCAACGCCTTTTTTTAGCGCCACCTCGCGGGGCGTATCCGGCAGCGTATAACCACTCTGAATAATCGCTTTATGAAAAAGCCCCTTCGCCAACGGCGAAGCCATCAACGACAGCACGCTGCGGGCGCCGGCGGATTCGCCAAATAACGTCACATTCTGCGTATCGCCGCCAAACGCGGCAATATTGTCCTGCACCCAACGCAGCGCAGCGATTTGATCGAGTAAAGCGAAATTATGAATACACTCCGCCTCTTCGCCTTCCAGCGCCGGATGCGCGAAAAAGCCCAGATGGCCAAGCCGATAATTGACCGTCACCACGATCGCGCCGCGCTTCGCCAGCGCTTGACCGTCATAGGGCGGCAAACTCCCCGCGCCAATGGTGTAACCGCCGCCGTGTAGCCAGACCATGACCGGCAACGGTTCATGACGCACGGCGGGAGCCCAGACGTTCAGATAGAGACAGTCTTCGGAAAAATTTCCCGGATCACCGCCGCCGAGTTCACGACACCAGGTAATATCCTGCCAACTGGCGCAGGAGAAACAATCCGCCTGGCGCACATCCTGCCAGGGCGTAACAGGCTGCGGCGCACGCCAGCGTAGCTCCCCTGTTGGCGGCGCGGCATAAGGTATACCGCGCCAGATATGGATTTCTTCCTGTACGACGCCCACGATTTTACCGTGACGCGTCGCCACCAGCGGGATGGAGGGATTCAACATAACGCCTTCCTTTTACAGTATCCTCACAGCCTGTGAAGCTTACCGCTTTTAAAGCAGACCGCAACGGCGTTTACTGCGTTCTTCCGCTTCCTGATATAACGAAAATTCATCCCGTACTGCACATCCCAGCGCCTGTTCAAAGGCGTCGCGGCTGGCATTACCGTGCCTTCTGGCCAGCGTTTCATTTCCCAAATTCGACTGAAAAATGCCGGCTGCGCTGACCGGAAGAAAATCTTCATAGGTAATCGGCTGCGCGATCACCCAACCGCGCTCAATAAGCGGCTGCGGATCGTCGCCAGGATGAATCGCCTGACGATGCGCCTCGCCGGAAGGCGTTAAGCGATAGCGGAACCAGGCAAGCCCCTGCTGGCGAAGCAGAAATTCGCTATCCGGGAAGGCGTTAAAGACCTCCTGCAAATGGAGTTGATGCGTGAAGTTATCCTTACCCGTTCCCGCCTTGTGCAATAGTTCATCATATAATCGACGACCTTTTGGCGTCAGCGCGACGCCACGTTGCTCAATTTCGCCGAAGCGCGCCGTGTGCGTACCCTGCTTTTCATCAACGAAGAGCACCTGCTCTTCCAGGGCTTTGAAACTGGTTTGCCGCAACAGAATAGGCACTTCGCGGCGAGGCGGACCTTCGATAAGAATTTTAGGCGTAATGCCGCACTCCGGCATCATGGCCTGTACCCGGTCGATATCCAGAGTACGCGGCGTCAGATGGTTAATGTGACATCCCGGAAAACAGACCACGTCGGCAATTAAACGATGCTCACGATGCAGGCTGCGGTACGTTTCCTCATCAACGGTAGCCTGACGATGCCAGCGAAAAGTCTCCAGCGTTTCACGGACGAACTCTTCGGCCTGAGCAGCGCTAAAACCGCCCTGCTCGTCGTACTCATCCAGCAATTGTCGGCAGCGCGATGTAAAAATATCCCGCTGCGATAAGATTTCCGCCGCCCGCTGGCGTAATGCCGCGTTTTCAATGAGCTCCAGGCGTAATAGTGAAGTGAACATGCGAAAGGGATTACGCGAGAGCGAAGCCTCGTCAATGGGACGAAATGCCGTGGAGTGCACAGGCACGCCCGCCTGAGAGAGATCGTAATAACTTACTGGGTACATCCCCATGATGGCGAATATCCGACGCAAGGTAGAAAGTTCTTCTGCGGTGCCAACACGAATGGCGCCATGCCGTTCCACGTTCAATCGCGCCAGTTCATCGGCATTAGCCAACTGCTCATGCAGTTTGGGATTATTTTCCAGCACCGCCAGATTCACGTCAGCCACAAGTTCCAGTAACGTACCGTACTGCGGAACTTCCTGCTGGTACATTGCCGACATTGCCTGCGAAAAGTGTTCCCGAATCTCATCTGCCGTGATGGTGTTCGCCATAATGTCATGCCTCCAGTGAATGTTACCTGGAGTGTAGAAAACCTCATCCATTCCGGGGAGAAGAATTTACAAACTGTGATCCGACCTGAATTCATTATGCAGAACGGATTGACATGAGCTGGCGTATCCCCGACCAGATCGCGGCTTAACACGCTTAACGGCAGTTGAATCATCAGTAAAATAAAACAGTTGTAACTTGAAATGGTAAAATGTTAATAATATTTTGCTATCAGGTTATCAAAAACAAACAACTTTACTTGTCACCCGCACGGCTCTGTTTTTAACATCGCTTATGGAAAAAAATGGTCTGTTTAGTCAGCGCATTCGGTTGCGCCACCTTCATACATTTGTCGCCGTTGCGCAACAGGGAACTCTGGGGCGCGCGGCTGAAACCCTTAACCTGAGCCAGCCAGCGCTTTCTAAAACGCTGAACGAACTGGAACAACTCACCGGAACCCGTCTGTTCGAACGCGGGCGACTGGGCGCGCAATTAACGGTTCCTGGCGAACAATTTTTGACTCATGCGGTAAAAGTATTAGATGCATTGAATACCGCCGGGCAGGCGCTGAATCGCAAAGAGGACGCCAGCGCCGATGTGGTGCGTGTTGGCGCGCTCCCCACCGCTGCGCTGGGTATACTCCCGGCGGCTATTGGGCGGTTCCATCAACAGCAAAAATCGACCTCGTTACAGGTCGCGACCATGAACAATACGATGTTGCTTGCAGGTCTGAAATCAGGCGAGATCGATCTGGGTATTGGCCGCATGTCAGACCCGGAATTAATGGGCGGTTTAAATTACGAACTGCTGTTTTTAGAATCGCTTAAATTAGTGGTACGCCCCGGTCATCCCCTGTTACAGGAGACGATCACGCTCAGTCGGGTTATGGAGTGGCCGGTAGTCGTCTCGCCAAAAGGCACGGTACCGCGCCAGAATGCGGAAGCCCTGTTGCAAAGCCAGGGGTGTAAAATGCCTGCCGGATGTATCGAAACGCTATCCGCATCGTTATCACGACAACTGACCGTAGATTACGATTACGTCTGGTTCGTCCCCTCTGGCGCGGTTAAAGAAGATCTTCGCCAGGCGACACTGGTCTCATTACCCGTGCCGACCCAGAGCGCAGGCGAACCGATAGGTATTCTTACGCGAGTTGATATCCCGCTCTCAACCGGGGCGCAAATGCTGATTGCGGCGATCCGTAAATCGATGCCGCTGTGATAGCGGCAGTCGGACATTAAGCGCGCCCGCGGCTAAAATAGCCCGCTGGCGCAACGCTTATTAAAGGAAGGATGATCGCATCGTCGCGCCAGTATTCTGTAAACGAAACGCATCAACGGCTTGCGTCAAGTGGGCGGCCTGTTCTTCAAGCGAAGCCGCCGCCGCGGACGCCTCTTCGACCAGCGACGCGTTTTGTTGCGTAACCTTGTCCATCTCAGAAATCGCCTGACTGACCTGAACAATACCGCGACTTTGCTCATCAGAAGCTGCCGCGATGTCGAGCATAATATCGGTGACGCGTTTGACGGCATCCACAATCTCATTCATGGTGCTCCCTGCAGCGATAACCTCTTCGGAGCCTTGTTCAATCAGGCTGACCGATGCGCCGATCAAGCCTTCAATCTCTTTTGCCGCCTGCGCGCTGCGACTGGCGAGGGTACGAACCTCACTGGCGACCACCGCAAAACCGCGTCCTTGTTCCCCGGCGCGTGCCGCCTCGACCGCCGCGTTTAGCGCCAGGATGTTGGTCTGGAAAGCGATACTGTTAATGACGGCGGTAATTTCCGAGATTTTTTTCGAGCTGGTGGAAATATTCCCCATCGTTTGTACGACCCCGGAAACCATCTGGCCTCCGCGACTGGCTTTACCGGAAGCATCTTCCGCCAGTTTGCTGGCGTGATGCGCATTATCCGCATTCTGTTTAACGGTTGCCGTCAACTGTTCCATACTGGCTGCGGTCTGTTCAATGGCGGCAGCCTGCTGTTCAGTACGAGAAGATAAATCCGTATTACCGGCGGTAATTTCGCTGGTGCCTCGATAAATTTCCTCCGCCCCCTGACGAACCGCCCCTACCGTTTGTTGCAACGCATGCTGCATTTGCTGAAGATGATGACTCAGACGACCAATTTCACTGCGTCCTGTGGGCTCGTCAGCCATGGTTAGATCGCCCGCCGCAATGCGTTCGATACGTGACGCAGACTGCTGCAAGGGTTGTATCACCGTGCGACGCAGCACCATGAAGGTCATTAACGTCAATACCAGCGCCAACGTAAATGCGCCAATCATAAACATCATACCGAGCCGGGTACGTTGGTAAGCCTGTTCGCTAAGTAGTCTTGCCCGCTCGGTGCGCAGTTCAATCGCTTTCAACAGGACATGGTTATATGCGGCATCCAGTTGTTTTGCCTGCTCGTTTTCATGATTAATGATCGCTTCGAACATGCCATTTTTGGCAAATTTCAGCATCGGTTGCAGGCCGTTGATATAGGCGGTGTAGCGGGCGTTTAACTCGTTATCCAGCGCGTCATCGGCGGGTGTTTTCACCGCTCTGGACATATAAGCGTTAAAGCCGTCCTGAGACTGCTTGATCCGCGTTTCCGCAGCGGCAATATTGGCTTTCATTTCATCCATTTCAGCAATCCGGCTCGCCGCGCCAGCGTGGATCATATTGATACGTGCGGTACGTAAGTGGTTAGCGCTGTTGGATAATCCCATCCGTACCTGAATCTCGTCCGTGACATCACGCTGATCGCGATCGGCCTGTAACAGAAAATAGCCTGCCAGCCCGGCGCTCAAAGCAAAAAGAAGAAGGATGCCACCGAGAATGGAGGAAAACAGCGGAACCAGCCGAATATGATGCAGGAAGCCCAGTTTATGCGAGGCTTGCATCGAGAATGTGTTGCCCATGACCGTCGACTCTCTTGTAAGTTTTATGCGTAAAACACGCCCGTTAGATAGTCATCGGCACTTCGTAACGTTTGCTTATCGCGAAAAGCATCGCCTTCGTCACATTTTCACAACATTCATTCCAGAAAATTCAGAAAAGCGCCAGCGGAAAATCCGCTGGCGGATGAATCAGTTATCGCCAAAGTGGATAACAGTACGGATGGATTTACCCTGATGCATCAGTTCAAAGGCATCGTTAATCTGCTCCAGCGGCAGGCGGTGAGTAATAAAAGGATCTAAACGGATTTTACCGTTCATCGCATCTTCGACCATCCCTGGCAGCTGCGTGCGCCCTTTCACGCCGCCAAAGGCGGAGCCACGCCAGACGCGACCGGTCACTAGCTGGAAGGGACGGGTTTTGATTTCCTGCCCTGCTCCCGCTACGCCAATAATAATGCTTTCGCCCCAACCTTTATGACAACATTCCAGCGCTGCTCGCATCACGTTAACGTTGCCGATACATTCAAAACTGAAATCTACGCCGCCATCAGTAAGCTCAACAATAACGTCCTGGATCGGTTTGTCGTAATCATTCGGATTAATAAAGTCCGTGGCCCCCATTTCGCCCGCCAGCGTAAATTTTTCCGGATTCGTGTCGACAGCTAAAATACGCCCGGCTTTAGCCTGAACCGCGCCCTGAATAACCGCCAGCCCAATACCGCCTAAACCAAAAACGGCAACGGTGTCGCCCGCTTTCACTTTAGCGGTGTTATGGACGGCGCCAATACCCGTCGTCACGCCGCAGCCCAACAGACACACTTTATCCAGCGGCGCCTGCGGGTTCACTTTCGCCAGAGAAATTTCCGCGCAAACGGTATATTCGCTGAACGTGCTGGTTCCCATATAGTGATAAACGGGTTCGCCGTTATAAGAAAAGCGGGTAGTGCCATCCGGCATCAGCCCTTTTCCCTGAGTGGCGCGTACGGCCTGACAAAGGTTAGTTTTACCGGACTTACAGAACTTACACTCGCCGCATTCCGCCGTGTACAGTGGAATAACATGGTCGCCGGGTTTCAGGCTGGTTACCCCCTCGCCGACCTCGACTACCACGCCGCCGCCTTCGTGCCCCAGTACTGCCGGGAATACGCCTTCCGGATCATCGCCGGAAAGGGTAAAAGCATCGGTATGGCAAACGCCGGTATGGGTGATTTTGACCAGAACTTCGCCTTTTTTCGGCGGCGCAACGTCAATCTCGACAATTTTTAGCGGCTGACCGGGACCAAAAGCAACTGCTGCACGTGATTTCATATATCTCTTCCTGTTACGGTGAGGGAAATTGTTATTTTAGATAAGCGCGAAGGAGATGGCCGATTTCCGCCATCCGAACCGCGCGCTGATCTGGCGTAGTCTCCCCGCTGACCAGCTCATCTTTCAGATGGATCTCAACCATTTCACTCATCAGGCCATTAGACGCGCCGCGCACGGCGGCAATCTGTTGCAGAATCGCCAGACAAGGTTCGCCAGACTCAAGCGCCCGTTCCAGTGCTTCGACCTGCCCGCGTATGCGACGAACACGGGTAAGGATACGTTTTTTATCTTCAGGTGAATGCGGCATTCGACCTCCATATACTATAGGGGGGTATACTATCAGAGTTTTTATGTAATTGTAAAATTAAACACACTATAAAAATCAACCTCTTATAACTTGTCGGCATAGGCCATCAAGAATCAGTTCACATTCAGCATATTCAGCTCACGGGAACTTTTTCTGGCCACAGACAATAAACGCCAAAGCTTCCTTTCTAAGCTGCAATGTTCTGCCCGACTAGGGCACAGAGGTAATGCCGTGTGAATCCAGTCCCATTACCCGGAAGTAAATATTTGCTCAATAGTTTTTACTTACTCACCAGGTGGTAATGAATAAAGGTTATGATATGCAGATGTCAGTCTTGTAAGAACGTAACATCACAACTGCGATACACCGCCGACGGGTAGCAAAAATATCTCAACCCCGTGTCTTTCCAGGCTTAGTCAATGTGGACAAAAAATCAAATGAGCGTTATTTGAAAGTTTTTTAATACCCAAAAGCGTCATCATTATTGTTAATTTGAAATCAATCTCAGGTAATAATCCATGCCTATTTCGATTTGTAAACATGGTGCTCCTTTTGTTGTTCAACATGAAAATCGGTACGGTTCCGGTGCAAGTCACTCATCATCACTTTTCAAATCAATCCGCCATATTAGCAACTCTCATGAGGCAATAAACTTTATAAGTTGCTATAGTGCAAATGGAAGCTGTTTTTCCAATGCACAGATGCTAGCCAATGCCTCAGGGAGCCCTGTTATAGGTTATTATGGGAAAATAAATAAGTTAACAGCCAATCTGGATAATAGCGGTCGTATATTCCGCCCACAGCATAAGCTTGCGGCCAATATTTGTTATGTAGGTAATCGGCTTCTGAGCGGTCCAATTCAACTTGGGTTTGGCCTGAAACATCTGCTAAACTGCCACTCAGATGGTAATGTCAGATAAAGTGTCATGCAATGCCCGTATTGCTATTCCACAGCCTACAGATATGGGCGCTCAGTTCTTTCTCTAATCTCTGCTATGGGAAGCTCTGGCGTCATTTCACGCTCTTGCCAACCAGTATTTTATTAAAGTCTGACTTTTACCAGGGTAATTTCATAAGAGTGTCCATCTTCTGGTCTAAAAATAATAAATCTATTGTTATTTTTAGTAAAGGATTTCGACAAAATAAAACTATCATGATATCTGGCCAGGACGTAGTTCCAGCCTCCATCATACAATATCATTTCGTATTCTTTCTTTAATTGTGGCTTATAGATCCCAACAAAAAAAGAAAATATAAAAAAATATATAATAAAACCAATCATAACTATAGTGAAACAATGTCTTCGCACCCAACTGAGTTGCGTAAAACAAATCACTGGCATCAATTTACTATAAAAACGCATCCCCACCGATAGGCATAAAGCCACCAGTAAAATGATAAAAAAAAGCTCCCACAAAAACGATTCTGTTAAGAGAGAAAACTCGATAACAATTGGAATAAAGAACAAAACCGCTGCCAAAAAAAGGCGTAAGAAGCTAAGGTCGTGGATGCGTGCTTTTTGCTTTACTAGAAAAAACAATAGAATACCCACACCCCATGCTATTATGAATATAGCCATCAGGCTAATCGCATGGAATAGACTTCGGGCAATGTTGTCAGGGCCGACGCCTACATACCACCACGGGAAACCATAGTACGCGGAGACGCCCCAACCATAAAAATAGGCGCTTCCCCATCCCAAACCACCTAAATAGGCCAAAAGCATCGAAGAGTTTTTAATAATTGAATCATCACTCATTATAGTTAGCTCACTTAAAAAACATTTAATATGAAAATAGAAATCAAGACGTTACATAAAACACTAGCACTTTAGCAATATTAGTCGGATGATAAGTTTATCTGTTTTTCCTGAGTATCAAGCCAGCTCATACTCACGCCAGCACACTAAAAACAGGAATGCATACTGTTTGATAACTTTTCCTCAGCCAGGCGCACACTCAATAATGATAGTAGTCAGATAATATGTACCCGGTATTAACTTCACGTTGTTGATGATATATTTACATCCCTGAAAAATAATAAACGCTGTATATATTTCATTGACGGCGACAAACTGTTAAAGAAGCGTAGTTCAATATACACTATTTACCTGATTACTTTTCTTGCTAATATTTGCTAGTTAATACTTTGCTAAAGCGTTTAATATAGTAAGGAGGTCACTATGCCATTAAGTGTTGGACAGGGTTATTTCACATCATCTATCAGTGCTGAAAGATTTAATGTGATAAAAGAAAGCGCACGCCCTCCGGAATTAAGTTTATGGGAGAAAATCAAAGCATATTTCTTCACCACTTACCATGCAGAGGCGCTCGAATGTATCTTTAAACTTTACCACTATCAGGAACTGAATCTAACACCGGTACAGGTTCGCGGAGCCTACATCAAACTTCGAGCCTTAGCGTCTCAGGGATGTAAAGAACAGTTTATTATAGAATCACAGGAACACGCCGACAAGTTGATTATTAAAGGTGATAATGGTGAAGATATTCTATCTATTGAGGTTGAATGTCATCCGGAAGCTTTTGGCCTTGCCAAAGAAATCAATAAGTTACATCCCAAGCCAGAAAATATTTCTTTGGGTGATATTACCAGACTGGTATTTTTTGGCGACAGTTTATCTGACTCCATGGGGCGTATGTTTGAAAAAACACATCATATCTTACCCTCCTATGGTCAATACTTTGGCGGAAGGTTTACTAATGGATTTACCTGGACTGAGTTTTTATCGTCCCCACACTTCTTAGGTAAAGAGATGCTTAATTTTGCTGAAGGGGGAAGTACATCGGCAAGCTATTCATGCTTTAATTGCCTCGGCGACTTTGTATCAAATACGGACAGACAAATCGCATCTTACACCCCTTCTCACCAGGACCTGGCGATATTTTTATTGGGGGCTAATGACTATATGACACTACACAAAGACAATGTAATGATGGTCGTTGAGAAACAAATTGATGATATTGAAAAAATAATTTCCGGTGGAGTTAATAATGTATTGGTCTTGGGAATTCCCGATTTGTCTTTAACACCCTATGGCAAACATTCTGATGAAAAAAGAAAACTTAAGGATGAAAGCATCGCTCACAATGCCCTGTTAAAAACTAATGTTGAAGAATTAAAAGAAAAATACCCCCAGCACAAAATATGCTATTACGAGACTGCCGATGCATTTAAGGTGATAATGGATGTGGCCAGTAATATTGGTTATGATACGGAAAACCCTTATACACATCACGGCTATGTACATGTTCCCGGGGCTAAAGACCCTCAGCTGGATATACGTCCACAATACGTCTTCAACGACCTGGTCCATCCAACCCAAGAAGTCCATCATTGTTTTGCCACAATGTTAGAAAGTTTTATAGCTCATCATTATTCCACTGAATAAAGTTCCATCGGCTGCGGTACGCCGTGAGTAAAACATCGTTCAATATCATAGTGCCAGTGGCATGAAAATATGAGGTTGTCTTTGCTGCCGGTTGGTCAATAAGTGATCCATACTCTATGTTCAGTAGGACAAAAATGGATAGAGTCGATAGATCGCCACCGTAACTACAATACTCACTATCACACTGACGATAAAGTATGTTTTGAATGGCTGCTTTTGCGTTTTATGACGGAAGAGTTGTTGACCAACAATCGCACCAGGCCACCCACCGACAACCCCAAACACCAATAAAGTGGATTCCGGCACTCTGCGCCAGGTTTTACGTGCCGCCGTTTTGTCTATACCGTAGATCGCCAGCGTTAGCACATTGGCAAGCAGGAACCACATCGCGACGGGATGCGATGTAAAAATGCTTCCGACCGCAGCGGAGATCAGGAGCAAATAACAAAAGCGGTTAAGATACATATTATTATGTCATAGCAAGGATTAGGGGCATCGAAGCCCATTATACGCGATACATGCGCCTATGTGATGTAGAATTTTCTTTTCACTCAGCCAACGAGTCATCAAGGATTCATTTTTAATTACCATGGTAATCATAAGGTAATTAACGTGTTGTGAACACGATTAAAATGGGTAAAGCCACCGAAAATGTTACCACCTTAACCGTTGCCAGGATAACTTAATGAAGAACCCTCTTTATTGCTGTTTGTTATCCGGTTGGCAGTCTTAGTTTTGGATTTATTTATCGTATTTATATTTATTACATAAGATGTACGATGTTAATTTGAGAATTTTATCTCGAAAACCGTATATATTAAGATATTTCTGAATTAAGATTATTATCGATTAAAACAAGTTAACGTTTTGATAAACATAACAACATCGTCAGAACTCCTGATTTGTTGTCGCTTGTTCATAAGACAAATAATTTATATGCTTGCAAATATAGATAGCACGCAAATCAACTTAGCTCAGAAAATGTATTTGACAAGCAAAGATAAGTCTTTATATTGGCCCTGGATAGAGTGGCAAGATGATACTTAGAGACATTAAAGGCACCGTCACTGAAGCATTTATCTGCTTATCATGTAAATATGTATGCGTAAATGGAGCATAAACTATGTCCAGTATACTAATGTCTATGGTATCTTTACATTTTCACCTTTCATGGGGTCGCTGCACTCATATCCAGTTGATATCTCATGGTATATTCAATCCATCCCCTTTGATGATTCCTGTCAAACCTCCTGATTAAATTAGTTAACAGCGATGGAATACATAACGTTAAGTACTTTACGCCTGCAAATGTCAGGTTCACGCCCTAATGCTTAATTTATAATACGCATTACCTTACCACAGGAAATAGATAGCATGTTATCCAAAAAAATTGGCTTATCGATGATAGTGTTGGGAATAATGTCGTCTTCAGCTTTTGCTGATAGCATCGTTGAAGGGAAAACACTCAATGTCGCAGTATCACCGGCCTCTCCCCCTATGTTATTTAAAAGTGCTGATGGCAAATTGCAGGGGATAGATCTGGAGCTTTTTACGTCTTACTGTCAGTCACGGCATTGTAAGCTAAACATCACCGAATATGCCTGGGATGGAATGCTTGGCGCAGTGGCGAGTGGTCAGGCAGATGTCGCATTTTCGGGAATTTCAATCACAGATAAACGTAAGAAAGTTATTGATTTTTCTGAACCTTATTACATCAACTCTTTTTATCTGGTCAGTATGGCCAATCATAAAATAACGCTCAATAACCTCAATGAATTAAATCAATATTCTATTGGATACCCTCGAGGAATGGCTTACTCCGACCTTATCAAAAACGATCTGGAGCCCAAAGGATACTACTCGTTAAGTAAAGTAAAATTATATCCAACATATAATGAGACGATGGCTGATCTAAAAAATGGTAATCTTGATCTGGCTTTTATAGAAGAGCCGGTTTATTTTACCTTCAAAAATAAGAAAAAGATGCCGATAGAAAGTCGTTATGTTTTCAAGAATGTTGATCAACTTGGCATTGCCTTTAAGAAAGGCTCCCCCGTGCGCGATGATTTTAACTTATGGCTTAAAGAGCAAGGGCCACAAAAAATATCTGGCATCGTCGATAGCTGGATGAAATAGTAAGCTATGTCATCAGGTAATATGCTGGCTATCTTTTATTTCCTATTGGAAGGGATTGGTAATACGCTGCTTGTAACCTTTACCTGTTTTCTCTCAGCGTTTTTGACCGGGCTTACAGTCGCCGTATTACGGCGACTATCCCCCCTTCCACTACAGAAGATACTCGACGTACTGGTCTTTATTCTTCGGGGAATTCCAATACTTATTGCTGTTTTTCTTGTTTATTTTGGATTGCCATCGATTGGCATATATGTTTCACCTCTGGTGGCCATGAACCTCAGCGTCGGCTTAATCAGCGGAAGTTATCTTGCCGAGGTGTTCAGAGGGGCGCTTAAATTAGTTGAGCCATTCGAAATCACGGTAGCGAAAGTAGCAGGAATGCGTCAATTACAGATTATATTAAATATTGAGTTGCCACAGATGTTGCGATTTTCTGTGCCCGGTATTATCAATGAGTTTTCTTCTGTATTAAAAGCGACGCCCTTTGCTTATACTGTAGGTATCGCTGAAATAACGAAGCAGGCAATGTCACTGACAGCCATCACGCTGAACGGGTTACAGATCTATACTCTTGCTGGGGTATTATATTTCATTATTTATAAAGTTTTTACTCTTCTGGCCGGAGTGTTTGAGAAAAAATATCGCATCAGTTGAAGCATAAAAATAGAGGTGATACTCATGGCTTTACTGGAACTAAAAGAGATAAGTAAGGAGTATTCAGGAAAAAAGGTTCTTGATACGGTTAGTCTGAAAATTCAATCGGGAGACATGAAAGTAGTCATGGGGCCATCAGGTTGTGGAAAAACGACGCTTTTACGCTGTCTGCTTCGATTAGAAGAGCCTGATTATGGTGATATTTATTTTCACGGGAGAAATATTTATGACAAGGAATTTACTCTTCTTGAGTTCAGAAAAAAAGTTGGTTGTGTCTTCCAGAATTACGCTTTGTATCGCCATCTTAACGTCATGGATAACATTACCCTTGCCCTATGTAAAGTGTTTGGCATGTCGGGACAACTAGCCCGGGAGAAAGCCTTACATGAGCTACAAAAACTTGATATGGTCTCGCATAGCGCGAAATACCCTTCGCAATTATCGGGCGGGCAGCAACAGCGCGTCGCCCTGGCCCGTACAATGGTCACCGACCCAGAACTCATTATTTTTGATGAGCCGACGTCTGCGCTTGATCCGCTCATGACTCGTGAAGTCGGAATGTTGATCAAGCAACTTCACGACAATGGCGTCACTATATTATGCGTCACTCATGATATTCGCCTCGCCAGATTACTAAGCGATAACGTAACGTTTCTTAATCATGGCAAAATTCGTGCAGAAGGCGCTTTTACCGATCTTGCTTTACGAGAAACGGATCCAGATATCCACTGTTTTTTTAGCGAGGCACAACGATGATCGCTGGCTGGTCTCTCTTCTTTAATGACCTGACTGAACAACTGCCACTTGTTGTGGACGGTATTAAAGAAACCTGTAAACTTGCGCTGATTGTTTCCATCACCGGTTTTTTGTGGGGAATTATTATTTTCTTTCTGAGCCTGAGCCATCGCCCCGTGGTAAAAGCCATAACTCGACTGTACATGGATTTCTTTATCGGTACGCCACTCATTCTTATTCTGTTTGTTATCTATTATGGTTTACCTCAATCTGGCATTCACCTGTCCTCTTTTACCGTGGCGGTTACAGGGTTTACCTTAAATGTCGGCGCATATAATGCCGCGTACATGACAACGGCCTATAACGCATTAAATAAGTATGAAACGGAGGCCGCAGTCGTTCAGGGGTTGAACAAACGGCAGGTCTTTTTGTGGATTATACTGCCTCAGGTATTGCTGTCTTCCATTCCAGCCTTAACGAATCAGGTGATTAATAACCTTAAAGACAGTACCATCGTTTTTCTTATCCAATATACAGAGTTTTTCGCGCGAATTCAGGAGGTTGCTGCAACTAGCTTTAAATTCTTCCATGCTTACCTTTTTGCCGCCATAGTGTATCTTATTGGCGTTACCTTTATTGTCGGTTTGACCCGGTTTTTAGAGCATAGACTGCTTCGCCATTACGGTCAGGATTACTGAGTTGTACTGCACTATTCTGATTAATTCATCGCTGACATTATCAAAGTTATTTTTATTTAGTGTTGGTTAAGATTTTAACCTTCATTATTGCGTTAGGTGTCCATTCTGGTCTAAGTCTTACTCCATTGAGGATATTATGGCGCTACCACAACTATCAATATGGCAGCCCGGCGATGGGTTAAGAAAAATAAAGTATAAATATCATGTTTGTCTCATTGTCATATTCTCCGTCCTTATACGGTTGCTGTTTATAACTGACCGCTACCTTTGGTGTGACGAAGCGTCCAGCGTGCTGATTAGTCGCCATAACGTAGACAGTTTGCTATTCCATGCCGCTTTTGACGTGCATCCTCCGCTTTATTATCTGTTACTGCATGACTGGATGATATTATGGGGTGATAGCGTTGCAGCGGTACGCTCTCTCAGTCTACTCTTTGGGATCCTGACAGTTGTTCTGGTTATCGCGCTTACGCGATGGCTGGCAAATGAACGTACAGCCTTATTGGCGGGATGGTTTGCCGCCCTGATGCCGATGGCAGTCCATTACAGTCAAGAAACGCGCATGTACGCGTTAATGGGAATGCTAACGCTCGCTGCCGCGTTAGCATTGATGATGTGGATAAAAACCCCCACCCATAATCGCTATCTTATCGCGTATGCTTTACTTATGACGTTCAGTTTTTACACCCATTATTTCACTCTATTTGCACTTATTGCCCACTGGATCGCAGTAACAAAATTATCCTGCCAAAGCCATAAAACGGCCTGCTACCTTAAACTTCCTGGCTGGTGGTTTGCTAACCTGGCAATTGCTGTCGCTTATCTCCCCTGGTTACCCGTATTGTTTAATTTACTGACTCATCTGGCGCAGTTGAGAGCCGGTAATGATATCGGTTGGATTCCCCCCGTAACATGGCGTGATCTGCCTGCAATGTACTGGCATTTCTTTACCGGAAACAACGGACAGGGTTTTCCGTCGATCATTCTGTGGCTGGCTGTGGGAAGTTTTATCGGTACTGTGGGGCGAATATCTTTATGCAACGGAGAATATGAAAGATATCAGCTGATATTATTTTGTAATCTGGTCATCCCTGTAATGCTGGTCTTCATCATTTCCTGGTGGATGCCGTTATTTATCGATCGTTATTTCTTCTTCTCATCGCTGAGCATTCCTCCCCTGCTCGCGGTATTACTTACCCGCGCAAAAAAAGCGGTTTGTGGCCTCTGGTTTATCTTATTCACCTTATTATTCGGCTATAGTTCATATCATAATAACCCTGAGCACATAGACGAGTTTAAACCACTGGTAAACTATATTAATACCCGTCACCAGCCTAATGATGCCGTGGTAGTCAGTAAAATGTTCGATTATTTAAGTTATGTGTATTATAATAAGCGAGATTATCGTACGTTTCTTTATACACCGCCTAACGCACACGGAACATCAGGCAGACCGAATGCCTATGGCTTTGGATCACTGTTTTATGCGCAAGCCGATCAGACATATATTGATACTCTGACAACGCTTTCAAAAAGTTACCATCGTGTCTGGTTGATAAGCGGCGGTAACTTTAGTCAGGATTACCCCTTGCCGTCAGAATGGCAAAATATCGCAAACTTCAGAAGTGGTAGATTTCAGGTACAATTATTTGTAATACCGACTCAACAGGCGCGTCAAATGCAATGACTACCGTTTTCTATCCAGTGCAGTGATAAACAGTACTGCCACTGCCAGACCGCCTAAAAGTAAGGTCCAGCCAAACGCTTCAAAAACCTCAATCATATCGCCTCCAGGTAGGTGATATTAAATCACGATGGCTATCTCAGCGTAACATTTAAAATATCAATTAATGTGCAATAATCGCTTTATGTGTATGAATAAATATTGTTCCTCATGCTTTTAATTGCATTGCTATTATCATAAGGCTTAATATATTTATATTAACGATTATTAATTATCAGCTTATAATAATATGACTGATCAATTCATTTATCAGCTATTATTATCCTCTATCTTCTTTAAGATAGCCGCTTAATTCATAATATCTCCTTTATTCATCGCATTAAATTACTCACTCACCTGATTAATGCTTGCCTAACGATTGCTTCGTTGTTTTAATTCCAGCGCGAAATTATTTAGTGAGAGAACAATGAAGCATACACAACAATCAGGCGCAAAAGTCTATAACCCATTCACGCTTAGCTTATATGACTGGTGGGTACTCAATATCTCAAACAAATATGCCTGGAAGTGTCCTACTGATACGCGACTACTTCCTTTCTTCCTGCATCATATGGGCGAGACTCACCTGGATATTGGCGTAGGTACAGGTTATTACCTGAAGCATGCACCTGCGACTCATGCCATTTCGCTGATGGATTTAAATCCGGATAGCCTGAAAATAGCCGCCAGCCGAGTGGGTAATACGAAAATCCGCGCCACACTACAACACGATGTTTTCGACACGTTCCCGGCGGACTGGCACGGGCGCTTCGATTCCGTTTCGATGTACTATCTTCTGCACTGCTTGCCTGGTGAGATGACAACAAAAGCGAAGGCAATTAAAAATGCCGGTATGGCGCTTAAACCCGGCGGCACACTTTTTGGCGCCACGATTCTGGGCAAAGAGGTTCCTCACAATGCTTTTGGTAAGAAATTAATGGCTGTTTATAACAAGAAAGGAATATTCAGTAATACCAATGATTCAGCCGATACGTTACGCGGCGTATTGGACGAACATTTCGCTAAGGTGACTTTGGAGCAACATGGCGCCGTTGCGCTATTTTCCGCCACTATGCCACGTTCATCGTAAGTGTAGGCACTTCCGAGCGGTCGGGCAGCGCGATCATGTGGGTTTAACCCGTTGATTAAACATTGGATTACGGAATAGCAATTGCTTATTTTATTTGTCATACAAATAAGTATAATACCCGCTTCCGATGTAGACCCGTCCTCCTTCGCCTGCGTCACGGGTCCTGGTTAGACGCAGGCGTTTTCTGTATGGAATACGCCATCCCCTCTGATAGATGCCTTGTTTGCCTAAAGCGGTTAACCCCGCCTGTAGCAAACGTCATACAGGACGGTCAGTCACGCTTACGCGGCATCATCCGTAACAGCGTATTGTCTTTCCAGAAATAGTGATGCATCAAAGCAGCGATGGCATGAAGTCCAATAACAAAATAGCCCAGGTTCGCCAGCGTGACGTGCCAGGATTTCAGCATATCTACGCGTTCAAAGTTAGCTTCGGCGGCATGCGGCATAGTAATGCCAAATGCGACCCAGGGATTGCCGCGGTTATACATCATGACCAGACCAATAACAGGCAGCACGATAAATAACAGGTAAATCACCAGATGTCCTAAATGCGCCATTCCGGTCATCATCGGTTTTGGACGAGGAACAATGGGCGGCGTGGGATATTTCAGCCGAATAATCAAGCGCGCCACCATTAAAAGCAAAATAGTGATACCACATGAAACATGCGTCATATTAAACCAGGGCCGATAACTACGCGGCGCAAAACCGCGTAGCTCCATCGCGGCGTAAGCCACAATAACCAGAAAAAAGACTAACCAGTGAATACCAATTTGCAGGCCGGAATACTTATTGCCCATAGCGCGTCCTGAATGAAAACCGTAAAGCGACAACATAACCAGCTTTTATAAATAATTCATCAAATTTATGAAATGGTGGTCGCACTTGCCCGTTCACCCTCGCAAACGGGCGATTTTTAGCGTAAAGCTCTCTGTTCTAACGCACTGCGCAGCGTCGTATCTGCCTGCAATACCTGCCATGCGTTTTCAATATCGCGTGGGATATCAACGTGAATGATAAAATCTTTACCACGCGGTCCATACCCTGTTTCATCGTCACGCAAACGTGGCAGCTCGCCGGCAATCAGAGACAGATAACGCTCCACCGTCCAGATGCCCTCTTCAACGTTGGCAAAATGTGTACCGCCGTTAAGGTGGCGCAGTACCGGAACAAAACCAGGAAAACTCAGCCAGCGCGGCGCATCGGTGTCGTCGTCTGTCACGCGCCGGAACGCCGCAATAGTGCGCCGCTGCATGGTGGGGTCTTGCACAACGATAGCCGTGTTAATGTTTTCTTTCGCCTGACGGATCAGTGCGCAGGAGAAACGGGCATTTTCGCCGCAATTAGTTGACCGATCTTCCAGCCAAATTTTCTCAGCCGGAATATGCCAGAACTGGTTCGCGATATCCGCGAGGATCGCGGCTTCAGCGCGTCCGCTTGTGCGAATAGTGTGGTAGCGCGGATGCCGGGAAATCACGGCGTACAAAAACGGCGTCGAATGACCTATACCGCCGCTAATCAGTAAAGGAACGCCTTGCGCTTTGGCGATGCGACAGGCCGCGTCGATAGTGGGGATCACCGCATTGCCCGCCAGGACGACGCAATCCGACGAATAAGGTTGTTCGCCGGAAAAATCATTTTGCGCCAGCCACTGTCCGACGGTATTCACCGCCAGCAATGTTTCCGCAGAGAGCGCCGGAAATGGCGTTGTATTCATAATTCCTCCTTTTTGTTCCGAACTTGTACCGGATCTCTTTGAAAGACATCGTCGCCTGGCTTTTTAGGCCGTAATCTGATCCATGGCCTGTAAAATACGCTTATCGGAAATAGGATAAGGCGTACCGAGCTGTTGGGCGAAATAACTGACACGCAGTTCTTCAATCATCCAACGGATCTCTTTAACATCATCATCTTCGCGACGCGCTGGAGGCAATTTATTTATCCATTGCTGCCACGCCTGCTGGACGCTTTCGACTTTCAGCATTTGCGCCCGATCGCGGTGAGGATCGACAGCCAGTTTCTCCAGCCGCTTTTCAATTGCCTGCAGATAACGCAGCGTATCGCCGAGACGTTTAAAGCCGTTGCCAGTCACAAAACCACGGTATACAAGACCGCTCATCTGCGCCTTGATATCGGAAAGCCCCAACGCCATGCTCATATCCACCCGCCCTTTCAGACGCTTATTGATATTGAATACGGTCGTCAGGATCCGCTCAACCTGCTTCGCGATATCCACCACAGTATCATTCAGCTCGGCGCGTACCTTTTCGTGCAGCGCGGTGAAACCTGCTTCGCTCCACACCGGTCCGCCGTTGGCATCTATCAGCTTATCTACCCCGCAGGCGATACAGTCATCAATCAACTCCAGTACTTTGCCGTACGGGTTAAAGTACAGCCCCAGCTTGGCTTTATTAGGCAATTTCTCATGCAGATACTTAATCGGTGAAGGAATATTGAGCAACAGCAGACGGCGTAAACCGCACCACATCGCCTGTTGTTGTTCCAGCGGATTATCAAACAATTTGATAGCGACGCTGTCACGCTCATCCACTAACGCCGGCCACGCCTTCACTTTATAATTACCGCGTTTCTGTTCGTAGCTTTCCGGCAGCTCGCCGAAACTCCAGATATGCAGCCCGCTCTGCTCGATGCCGTCATCCGCCACCGCCGAGAGCGTCTCCTGCACTTTGCCTTTCAGCGCATTTTTAAGCTCGGCGAGCGAACGCCCTTCCTGCAGTTTCTTGTTTTTGTCATTCACGACGCGAAACGTGATTTTCAGATGCTCGGGCACCTGATCCCAATGCCAGTCTTCCCGATCGACCGTGACGCCGGTCATCCGGCGCAGTTCACGCTCCAGAGCGTCCAGCAGCGGCAGCTCCAGCGGCGTTACGCGACCTAAAAACGCTTCAGCATAGTTTGGCGCCGGAACAAAGTTGCGACGTACCGGTTTTGGCAACGATTTAATCAGCGCAATCACTAATTCACGGCGCAGCCCTGGGATCTGCCATTCAAAACCGCTCTCGTCAACCTGGTTAAGTAGCGGCAACGGAATATGGACGGTCACGCCGTCAGCATCCGCGCCCGGTTCAAACTGATAGCTCAAACGCAGCTTGAGATTGCCCTGGTGCCAGAAGTTCGGGTAATCCAGTTTGCTGATTTTTTCCGCGCCTTCTTTAATCAGCATACTTTTTTCAAAGTTGAGCAGATCCGGCGTCTCGCGGCTGATTTTTTTCCACCAACTATCAAAGTGGCGGGCGGAAATAACGTCATGGCTAATACGCTGGTCATAAAATTCAAACAGGGTATCGTCATCCACCAGGATATCGCGGCGGCGAGATTTGTGCTCAAGTTCCTCGACTTCCGCACGCAATTTTAGATTCTCACGGAAGAAGGCGTGACGGGTTTGCCAGTCCCCCTCCACCAGCGCATGGCGGATGAACAACTCGCGACACAACGCCGGGTCAATCTGGCTATAATTCACTTTGCGCGCGGCGACAATCGGTAGACCGTAGACAGTAACCTTTTCCGTCGCCATCACCGCGCCTTGCGCCCGCTCCCAGTGCGGTTCGCTATATGAACGTTTAATCAGGTGCTGCGCTACCGGTTCCACCCATTCTGGCTCAATGCGGGCAGCGATGCGCCCCCACAAACGGCTGGTCTCCACCAGTTCTGCGACCATTGTCCATTTCGGCGGTTTTTTGAATAAACCGGAACCGGGGAAAATAGAGAATCTGGCGTTACGCGCGCCGGTGTACTCTTGTTTATCGGCATCTTTCATCCCGATATGCGACAACAGCCCCGTTAACAACGCAACGTGAATTTCCCGGTACTCTGCGGGTTCACTGTTTACCGGAATCCCCAGTTCTTTTACCACCTGACGCAGTTGGGTATAGATATCCTGCCACTCACGCACGCGTAAATAGTTCAGATAGTCGGTGCGACACAGACGGCGGAATTGATTCGACGACAGGGCCTTTTGTTGCTCGCCGAGGTAATTCCACAGGTTAACAAACGCCAGAAAATCGGACTCCTTATCATGGAAACGCCGGTGTTTCTCATCGGAAGCCTGCTGCTTATCCACTGGGCGCTCGCGCGGATCCTGAATAGAGAGTGCGGAAGTAATGATCATCGCTTCGCGCACACAGCCATGTTTTTGCGCTTCCAGAACCATACGCGCCAGGCGCGGGTCGACCGGCAGCTGAGATAATTGTCGGCCCAGCGGCGTCAGCTTATATGCCGTTTGCTGTTCGTCGGCGGTAATCGCCCCCAGCTCTTCCAACAAACGCACGCCATCCTGAATATTGCGCTTATCCGGCGCTTCGACAAACGGGAAGGCGGCAATGTCACCCAGCCCCAGGGCGGTCATCTGCAAAATAACCGACGCCAGGTTGGTACGTAGAATTTCCGGGTCGGTAAATTCCGGACGTGACAAAAAGTCATCTTCCGAATACAGACGAATGCAGATCCCTTCCGATACGCGTCCGCAACGCCCTTTACGCTGGTTGGCGGAAGCCTGTGAGATCGGTTCAATCGGCAGGCGCTGCACTTTAGTGCGGTAGCTGTAGCGGCTGATGCGCGCAGTGCCAGGATCGATCACATACTTGATACCCGGCACCGTTAGCGAGGTTTCCGCCACGTTAGTTGCCAGCACGATACGGCGTCCGCTGTGCGACTGGAAAACGCGGTTCTGTTCGCTGTTCGACAAGCGTGCATACAGCGGCAACACTTCGGTATGCCGTAAGTTCAGCTTGTTCAGGGCGTCGGCGGTATCGCGGATTTCCCGCTCTCCGCTCATAAAAATCAGGATATCGCCGGGACTTTCACGCCCCAGTTCATCGACAGCGTCGAAAATTGCCTGTAGCTGATCGCGTTCAGTGTCGTCAGCCTCTTCCACGATGGGGCGATAACGAACTTCTACGGGATACGTTCGGCCAGAGACTTCAATAATCGGCGCGTTATTAAAGTGGCGCGAGAAGCGTTCCGGGTCGATGGTCGCAGAGGTAATAATCACTTTCAGATCGGGGCGACGCGGCAGAAGCTCTTTCAGATAGCCGAGCAAGAAGTCAATATTCAGGCTGCGTTCATGCGCTTCATCAATAATGATGGTGTCATACTGCATCAATAGCCTGTCCTGCTGGATTTCCGCCAGCAGGATACCGTCCGTCATCAGTTTGACCATGGTGTTGCTACTGACATGATCGCTGAAACGAACTTTATAGCCGATGCAGCCGCCTGGCTCCGTTTGCAACTCTTCGGCAATGCGGTTAGCGACGGTGCGCGCCGCCAGGCGACGCGGTTGAGTATGTCCAATAAGTCCTTTAATTCCGCGCCCCAGTTCCATACAAATTTTCGGCAACTGGGTGGTTTTACCGGAACCGGTTTCCCCTGCCACGATCACCACCTGATGATCGCGGACCGCTTCCAGAATGTCCTGTTTCTTCTGGCTAACAGGCAGATTTTGCGGATAAGTGATTGAGGGGCGCGCCGCTTCGCGGAGAGCGACCTGCGTCGCAGCCTGTTCAATTTCTTTCGCCATCGTCTGGAAAATGGCCTGTTGCGCATCAGGATTTTTTACTTTCTTTACGCCATGCAGGCGGCGCGCAAAGCGCTGTTTGTCGCGCAGCATCAGTGCATCCAGCCGCTGCTGTAACACCTGAAGCGTCAACATAGATTGTTCAGTCATAAAGCTCTTGGGCAGCATTCTGCCTGTTTAAAATCGTTTTAAATGATAGGTATAGAGTACCACATTGGGGCTTTTTTTGCGTTGTTCAATAATTTCGAACAAAGGGTTCGATATATTGCGCTATCCCTGCGACATATTTGTGAATAAAGTGTCAACAAGCAACGGGGCACGCCCCTTCAAACACATAAAAGGAAACACCCATGAGCAAGGTATTAGTTCTTAAATCCAGTATTCTGGCAGGGTACTCTCAGTCTGGTCAGTTGACTGACTATTTTATTGAACAATGGCGCGAAAAACACGTCGCAGATGAAATTACTGTCCGCGATCTGGCGGCCAACCCTGTTCCGGTGCTGGATGGCGAGCTGGTGGGCGCGATGCGTCCGGGCGATGCGCCTTTAACGCCACGTCAGCAGGACGCTCTGGCGCTGTCTGATGAACTCATTGCTGAACTGAAAGCCCACGACGTCATCGTTATTGCGGCACCGATGTACAATTTCAATATCCCGACGCAGCTGAAAAACTACTTTGATCTGATTGCCCGCGCCGGTATCACTTTCCGCTATACCGAAAAAGGCCCGGAAGGTCTGGTAACCGGTAAACGCGCGGTGGTTCTCTCCAGTCGCGGCGGTATCCATAAAGACACCCCGACGGATTTGATTGCGCCTTACCTGAAAGTGTACCTTGGTTTTATCGGTATTACCGACGTGAATTTTGTCTTTGCCGAAGGCATCGCCTACGGGCCGGAAGTGGCGGCTAAAGCCCAGGCCGATGCAAAAGCCGCGATTGACAGCGTAGTGGCCGCTTAAATATTTTTGCCTCCCGTTTCGACGGGAGGTGATTTCTTCGGTTCGTAGCGCAAATATCCTACCACGCCGCTACTGCCGCCATCGCTGGGATGCGTTACCCCATCATTGACTTCAACGCAGGCGAAATCAAAAGGCGACACATTTTCGATGCACGCCACATTGACCCCATATTGATCGGGATTGGATCGGCGCTGATGAAAAGTATATATCCCGCATACCGAACAGAAAAAATGCACCGCCTTGCCCGTCTTGAAGCGATATTCGGTAAGCTTATCCTGCCCTTTTAGCACTTTAATACCCGATAGCGGCGCAGACACTGCCACCGCTCCGCGCATCCGACAAAACGAACAGTTGCAGCGTCTGGCGGTATGAAAGCCATCGCTAAGTTGAACGGTAAACACGACGCTGCCACAATGGCAGGCAGCAGATAATTTTTCAGACGTCATACCTGGTTACTCTCGCGAATAGTGATACCAGTCAACAGTATAGAAATGGCGTTTCCGGTTCGCCTAATATAAATACGACCTTCATATTCAGAAATTACCAATATAAAAATGCATTTTACGGTAAAAAAATTGTCGGAAAGCGGTTATTTACGCATCCATTTGCCATTAATTCCCTGGACATATTCTCCCGGCCTGGCGCGCTCAACCAGTTTTTGCCCTGCCATCTTCGCCACCTCGTCCACGGGAAGATGATTGCTATCCGCTAACTGCTGATAACTGGCGCGACGGGCATGATTAATATCAAGCACCAGCTTCTGGGTTTCGGCATCATTCTTTAAGGCCACCAGATAGCCATTCAGCGTTTCCCCGACCCGGCCCTGCGTGCGCGCTTCGTCCAGGGTTAAGGCCCACACAGAAGGTGTGAGCAAGCTCAGCGTCAGCACCCATAGCATTAAATACTTTTTCATTATGGCCTCAGAATAGATCGCTGCGTGATTTCAGGAGTTCTTCAACATCTTTATCGACTTTGATATGTATTTCATGCTCGATCTTTACATTCATGTTGATGGTAATCGGCTGTTCCGGCGCGGCGACTTCAATACGTGGCGTGCAGCCCACCACGATAAATGACGCAAGCGCTGACAGCATGGCAATACTCATTTTCATTATTTATCCTCACAGTCCTTGTCTTTCCGGCAAGGAGGTTGCGGCAACGCTGTATTTTGTTCAAGCCATGCCTGTAAATTGTCGCCAAAACGCAAACTGCGCCACAGCGTAAACACATTTTCTTCATGGGTATAGTTCAAGTTAACGATCGCGGTTTTACCATCTACCCGGCTTTTGCCGGTAATGGCCGCCTGCATCGTTAGTACGCCCAGGTTATCAACGTTAATTTTCGTCCACGAATGCGTAATCTCCATATAACGTAGCCAGTTAATCGCCGAGCCTGCCGTAACATTATCCTTCACCACCGCATCCGCAGTATCTTTATCGATACGCAACGTCATTGGCCCAGGATTCGTAAGCCAGCCATCTTTGATTATCCATTTTTCATTGTTCAGCCACAGCGGCAGCGCGCCGCTGACCGGACCAGACATGGCGAATTGCTTTGGATTTATGGCGCTAATCAATTCGCTGGATGAAATATTTTGCACCCGCAAAAGCGCCGGGTCGTGCTGCGGCATTCGCAACTGTTTCATAATGATTTGACCGCCCAGCACGTCTACGCTGACATCGCTTAGCAGTAATGGATTCGACTCGCTCCAGGGATAACCGCCCTGTAAATCAGCGGTGATATTTTTCGCCGTGACCTGGTTAACTATCCCGGCGATACGCAGCGAGACGGGCCCGCGCGTCCCCAATTGCCACGCGCCGTTGTGGAAGCGAAATGGCAGAATGAAATCGACGCCGTTGATTTTGTTATCCGGCATCCAGGCGCTACCGCCTTTTAACACGCCGTGTCCACCTGCTTCAAACCCCTGCCCCTGTGCGGCGGAAAAAGCCACCTGCGCATACAGTGAGCCTTCGCGCAGCGTCATTTTCCAGTTTGGTGGAAGCAACGGCTGGAAAACGATAAGCGACTGCTTCGGCCACCAGGCCTGTCCGCGAAGGCGTTCGCCATCCCAGCGCCCATTCAGCCGTACCGGCCCTATCGCCCCCGCCCGAAGGTCGCCTTTAAACTGGAACAGGGTTGGCTCGCGCCCTTCAACGCTAAAATTAATGGTAGAAGGCGGCAGCACGCTCCCGCTGGTAAATACGGTTTTTCCCGCCTCCAGAGACAGCGCGCCCTGTAGCGACGGCGTTGTGGCGTCGCGAACCCAGACAATAGGTTTATTCAGCGCCAGTCTTGGCGATGTGACGGTCATTACGCCATAGTGCAACTGATCAAAACCGGTGGACAAACTGGTCAACCTGATGGTGTTATCATGCCATTCGCCCTGTCCGGCAATATCCCAGCGGGCGCGCATTGGCGTAAAGCTTCCTTGCCCCCAATAGCGCCACCGCCAGCGACCAGCATCAGGGAGAAAATCATTCGCCAGGCCATCAAGATGAAGAACGAAATCGCCCATCTCATTTTCATGCGCCCGTAAAATAGCCTGTAATCGACCATCAACGCCGCGCGGCGTCACCTTAACGCCCGCCAGCGGCCAACGAATTTCATCAATATCTAACGCATCAATCACCCGTCCGCGCGAGCGTAGCAATGCGCCAGGTGCAAAGGTGAGCTGCGGATCGGCCAGACTGCCGCGGAACATAGCGGGCAATACGGCATAAAAGATTAAATCCTTCTGTTTAGCCTCGCCGGTAAGCTGTAGAGGCATCTCACTGCTATCCATGCTGAGTTTTCCCGGGCCGATAGTCAGTACAGCGTTCGCTTTACCGGCATCGCCCTGGGTCAGAATATTCAGGCGTCCGCTGACTCGCGCATTATCCGGCCCGGCTTGCCAGTTATCGATATTAAAAGCCAGACGTCCGCTCAAGGGGAATCCCTGATATGGCCAGTTCCAGCGGCCATCGCTGATGGTAAGCCGCTGACGCGTTACCGCCCAGGGGAGATCGAGAATCGGGTCAGGATTACCTCGCGCCATCACGATGAGCTGTCCGGCGTTATCACGCCACTCCAGTTCCGCATCCACCAGCGACGGTTCCTGCGGCAGACGCAAGGTCGCTGCCGCATGACCGCTGACCGGCAGGCCATCCGGTACCAGCGGCAACACAAATTCCCCCGCCAGGCTAACGGGAGGCTGGTTGGCCAGCGCGGCGATCTCCAGTTGGCTCACCGTCAATGCCTGACCGCGTAGCTGCCCTTGAAATTTTACTTTTTCGCCCTGATAACGTATCTGCTGAATGACCGGCGTCATGGAGATCGCCAGCTTGCCCTGCCATTCCGGCCAGGGCGCGAGAATGACATTATCGATGTTAATCCAGGTATTGGGCAGCATTGACTGCCACTGCGCCAGCGTACGCGGCGCGGCGGGAGAAGCTTCCGTAGCGGGCAGTTTCGCCAGGCACGCGGCATCCAGTTTGAGGCTTTTAATATTCAGCAACCAACGGCTGGGATGCGTCAGTTCCGCCTGGGTAATATGCGCTAACGAACAATCATTGACCAGATAGCGAAGATCGGGAATCACTAACCCATGACGTGTCAGGCGTGGACTTTGTTCCAGAGCGATACGAGTACCGACGGGTAGCCAAATTCCCGCCAGAGTGGGAACCCACAGCCCGAGGGTCATCAGTAGCGTCAGAGGGACAAGAATCAGCAGTAACAGTAGCGCAAGGGCGGCTTTATATTTACCCTTCATGGGCCATTAATTTCCTGATTTAACGAAAAATTCAGTCGGCTATCTCTTTATTTTGGCATGATTGCCCGTACATAGCCTAATAGTTCATGTTGCAGGGGCGCCCTCCGGCTATTTGAGGCGTTGTGGAGAATGATAACCTAAAATTATTCATTATATGTATGACTATCAATTATTTTTGATTTTTTGTAAGATAATTTTAAGCATATTTGTGTGATTCTAACATCACTGGAGAAGGTCATATGAAACTCGCCGTCTATAGTACCAAACAGTATGACAAGAAATATCTACAGCAAGTGAACGAAGCGTTCGGTTTTGAACTGGAGTTTTTTGATTTTCTGCTGACCGAGAAAACAGCGAAAACCGCCAATGGATGTGAAGCAGTTTGTATCTTCGTGAATGACGACGGGAGCCGACCGGTACTGGAAGAGCTGAAAAAACACGGCGTGAAATACATCGCGCTGCGTTGCGCCGGATTTAATAATGTCGACCTGGATGCCGCTAAAGAGCTCGGTTTGCAGGTGGTCCGCGTGCCGGCTTATTCTCCGGAAGCCGTCGCTGAACATGCGATTGGCATGATGATGACATTGAACCGCCGTATTCACCGCGCTTATCAACGCACCCGCGACGCTAACTTTTCCCTTGAGGGACTGACCGGCTTTACCATGCACGGAAAAACCGCTGGCGTCATTGGTACCGGTAAAATCGGCGTCGCCGCGCTGCGTATCCTGAAAGGCTTTGGAATGCGTTTACTGGCGTTTGATCCCTATCCCAGCACCGCCGCGCTTGATCTCGGCGTCGAGTATGTGGATCTGCAAACGTTGTTTGCCGAATCGGATGTCATTTCCCTGCACTGCCCGCTCACGCCGGAAAACTACCATTTGCTGAACCATGCGGCATTCGATCAAATGAAAAATGGCGTTATGGTCATTAATACCAGTCGTGGCGCGCTGATTGATTCCCAGGCGGCTATCGAAGCTCTGAAGAATCAGAAAATCGGCTCGCTGGGGATGGATGTGTATGAAAACGAACGCGACCTGTTCTTTGAAGACAAGTCAAACGATGTTATCCAGGATGATGTTTTCCGCCGTCTGTCGGCCTGCCATAACGTACTGTTTACGGGGCATCAGGCATTCCTGACCGCAGAAGCGCTGATCAGCATCTCTGAAACCACGTTACAAAACTTAAGCCAGCTTGAGAATGGCGAAGCCTGCCCGAACGCGCTGTTCTAATCCTGTCGCTCCCCTGCGCTCAGGGGAGCATTTTCGGATAACCCCTGAAGATCTATCCGGTCATATCATTACTATAGTCAGTGTTAACTATCAGATTACAGAGAATATCAATGAAGAAAATCGTCACGCTGGTCGCCCTGAGCATCATAATGACGGGGTGTGTGAGCAGTGGAAAAGTGTCCGTCAAACGCGAGCAACTGGAGCACCACCGCTTTGTTCTGGAAAGCGTAAACGGTAAAACGGTCACCGGCCCGGAGCTCAGCTTTGGCGAGGACATGACGGTATCCGGCAAAATGTGCAATCAATTCACCGGCGAAGGAAAACTATCGGACGGCGAATTAAAAGTGAAAAATTTAGCGATGACCCGAATGATGTGCGCCGATCCGCAGCTTAATGCGCTGGACGGCACCCTCAGCGAGCTCTTCAGCAAAGGCGCGCAGGTCGATTTAACTGCGAACCAATTAACGCTGGCGACGGCAGAAACAACGCTAATGTATAAACTGGCGGATTTAGCGCACTAAGCCATTAAGTGAAAAGTTATACGCGTCAGGCGAAACGCCGCGCTTAGTAACTCCCGCAGCTTCCGGCGGCAAGCGACTGTTCGCTACAACGTTTGCCGTTGGGTAGCGCGCACATACCAATTACTGAACCATCAAGCTGCCGGGCCGCTGAAAGCGAACCGCCAATCATAGCGCAATTCGCTTCGCCAGCGCTGGACATCGCCGCTTTCATCCCTGGCGAAACATGCGCCGCGGTTGCCTGCTGAACAGGTTCGCTACTGCAAGCCGACAATAATAACGCGGCACATCCCACCCAAAACGCTGCGCGCATTTCTCTCCCCTCTGTTTATTCATCCAAACGACACCGCCCTAAATAATAGGCAGCAGAAACTAACGCGTCGAGAGGCAAAGCGCGCATTTATGCGCTTCATTAACATTTATTGGCAATTTTTTACGTCTTTTCGGCAAGAAATCGCCATTCTCCTCCCGCCAGGGACACAAAAGCGAAAATGGGGCTTGAAGGGCTTTGCTAAAATAAAAGGATAACTACAGGATGCGCTCACGATTATGCGTGTCCCTCTTTTTTGCGCAATGTAAGGGTGTCATATGCAAACAATTGACGGTAATGGCGCAGTAGCGTCGGTGGCGTTCCGTACCAGCGAGGTTATCGCCATTTACCCGATTACGCCCAGTTCAACAATGGCTGAACAAGCGGATGCCTGGGCCGGTAATGGGCTTAAAAATGTCTGGGGCGATACGCCGCGTGTGGTAGAGATGCAGTCGGAAGGCGGCGCGATCGCCGCCGTTCACGGTGCGTTACAAACCGGTTCGCTTTCTACGTCATTTACATCATCGCAGGGGCTGCTGCTGATGATTCCAACGCTGTATAAACTGGCGGGGCAGCTCACGCCGTTTGTACTGCACGTTGCCGCGCGCACCGTCGCCACACACGCGCTTTCTATTTTTGGCGACCATTCCGATGTGATGGCGGTCCGCCAGACAGGCTGCGCGATGTTATGCGCCGCCAGCGTTCAGGAAGCGCAGGATTTTGCGCTGATCGCACACAGGGCTACGCTGAAAAGCCGCGTTCCGTTTATTCATTTTTTTGATGGCTTCCGTACATCGCATGAAATCAACAAAATTATACCGCTAACGGATGAAACCATTCTGAACCTGATGCCGCAGGCGGAGATCGACGCTCACCGCGCCCGCGCGCTGAATCCGGAACATCCGGTGATTCGTGGAACTTCAGCGAATCCGGACACCTACTTCCAGTCTCGTGAAGCGACCAATCCGTGGTACAACGCCGTTTATGATCATGTTGAAGAGGCGATGAAGGCATTTGGCGACGCTACGGGCCGCCACTACCAGCCATTTGAATATTATGGTCATCCCCAGGCTGAACGCGTCATCATTATGATGGGCTCCGCCCTCGGCACCTGCGAAGAGGTCGTGGACGAGCTACTGATACGCGGAGAAAAGGTCGGCGTTCTGAAAGTCCGTCTGTTCCGCCCCTTCTCCGCCAAACACTTGTTACAGGCATTACCGGAAACCGTTCGCGCTATCGCCGTGCTCGATCGCACTAAAGAGCCAGGCGCGCAGGCCGAGCCACTTTATCTGGACGTGATGACCGCACTGGCGGAGGCCTTTAATAATGGCGAGCGCGAAACATTACCGCGCACCATTGGCGGCCGTTATGGGCTATCATCCAAAGAGTTCGGCCCGGCGTGCGTACTGGCGGTCTTTAATGAACTCAGCCGCGCGAAACCCAAACCACGGTTTACGGTGGGCATTTATGATGACGTCACTAATCTCTCGCTGCCATTACCGGAAAATACCCTGCCCGGCAGCGCTAAACTTGAAGCGTTATTTTACGGTCTGGGAAGCGACGGCAGCGTATCCGCCACGAAAAATAATATTAAAATTATCGGTAATTCTACGCCGTGGTATGCGCAAGGTTATTTCGTTTATGACTCTAAAAAAGCTGGCGGGCTCACGGTATCGCACCTGCGCGTCAGCGAAAAACCCATTCGTTCCGCTTACTTAATTGCTCAGGCGGATTTTGTCGGCTGCCATCAATTACAGTTTATCGATAAATATCAGATGGCGGAACGTCTGAAGCCAGGCGGTATCTTTCTGCTTAATACGCCGTACAGCGCCGACGAGGTCTGGCCGCGTCTGCCGCAAGAAGTTCAGGCGGTGTTGAATCAGAAAAAGGCGCGTTTTTACGTGGTTAACGCGGCGAAAATCGCCCGCGAATGTGGACTTGGTGCCCGCATCAATACCGTCATGCAAATGGCTTTCTTCCACCTGACGCATATTCTTCCGGGCGATAGCGCCCTGGTTGAGCTGCAGGGCGCGATTGCCAAAAGCTATAGCAGCAAAGGTCAGGATCTGGTTGAGCGTAACTGGCAGGCATTGGCTCTGGCGCAGGAATCGCTGGCGGAAGTGCCGTTGCAGGCGGTTAATCCGCACAGCGCGCATCGCCCGCCGGTTGTCTCCGACGCCGCGCCGGATTTCGTGAAAACCGTTACCGCCGCCATGTTGGCGGGCCTCGGCGACGCACTGCCTGTTTCCGCCCTGCCGCCGGACGGAACATGGCCGATGGGCACCACCCGCTGGGAAAAACGCAATATCGCCGAAGAGATTCCTGTCTGGAAAGAGGAGCTGTGTACACAATGTAATCACTGCGTCGCCGCCTGCCCTCACTCGGCGATTCGTGCGAAAGTCGTTTCCCCGCAGGCGATGGAGAACGCGCCAGCCAGTCTGCATTCGCTGGACGTGAAGTCCCGCGATATGCGCGGCCAGAAATATGTGCTGCAGGTCGCGCCGGAAGACTGTACTGGCTGTAATTTATGCGTAGAGGTCTGCCCGGCTAAAGATCGGCAAAATCCACAGATCAAGGCGATTAACATGATGTCGCGCCTTGAGCATGTGGAAGAAGAGAAAGTGAATTATGACTTTTTCCTCGACTTGCCGGAAATCGATCGCAGCAAACTGGAACGAATTGATATCCGCACGTCGCAGCTCATTACGCCGCTGTTTGAATATTCCGGCGCCTGTTCCGGCTGCGGTGAAACGCCGTATATTAAACTGCTGACTCAGTTATATGGCGACAGAATGTTAATCGCTAACGCCACGGGGTGTTCCTCTATTTACGGCGGTAACTTACCCTCTACGCCTTATACCACTGATGCCAACGGGCGCGGCCCGGCATGGGCGAATTCGTTATTTGAAGATAACGCGGAATTTGGCCTCGGTTTCCGTCTGAGCGTGGATCAGCACCGGGCGCGCGTCATGCGTTTACTGGCGCAATTCGCCGATCGCATTCCGGCGGAATTAAACGATGCTCTGCATACCGAAGCAACGCCTGACGTTCGGCGTGAACAGGTCGCCGCATTACGCCAACATCTGAAATCGGTTGCGGGCGCAGAGGAACTGTTAAAGGATGCTGATGCGCTGGTAGAAAAATCAATCTGGCTGATTGGCGGCGATGGTTGGGCATACGACATCGGCTTTGGCGGTTTAGACCATGTGTTAAGCCTGACGGAGAATGTCAATATTCTGGTTCTGGATACGCAGTGTTATTCCAATACTGGCGGCCAGGCGTCGAAGGCGACGCCGCTTGGCGCCGTCACTAAATTTGGCGAACATGGCAAGCGTAAAGCCCGTAAAGATCTTGGCGTCAGCATGATGATGTATGGTCATGTTTATGTCGCGCAAATTTCGCTGGGCGCGCAGTTAAACCAGACGGTGAAAGCCATCCAGGAGGCCGAAGCCTGGCCAGGGCCGTCGCTGATCATTGCCTATAGCCCCTGTGAGGAACATGGTTACGATCTGGCGCTAAGTCATGACCAGATGCGCCAGTTAACGGCGACTGGTTTCTGGCCGTTATACCGCTTTGATCCCCGCCGTGCGGATGAAGGCAAGCCGCCGCTGGCTCTGGACTCTCGGCCACCGTCTGATGCCCTGGCGGAAACGTTGCTTAATGAACAGCGTTTCCGTCGCCTGAATGCGCAACAGCCTGAAGTAGCTGAACAATTATGGCGGGATGCCGCATTGGATTTGCAAAAACGCTATGACTTTCTTGCCTTGCTGGCAGGAAAAGCGGAAAAACCCGGCGCAGATTAAAAAATATTCTAAGGATTAGCCTGGAAACAAAAAAAGCCCGAACATCCGTTCGGGCTTGTCAATTTATACGCTGGAAAGCAAAGGTTAACGCAATGGCCCAGCGACAAAATGAATATGTGACAATAAAGGCATATAACAGGCGTAGAATATCGTAACCGAATGATATTGTATAATTTTTATTTCATATAATACCCCCAAAAGCATTCGTATAAATTATATCTATTTCACTGCGAATTATTTCATTAATTATTGAATTAAACGGTAACATCTCTTTTTAGGTCTTTCCTGACAAGGCAGAAATAACGTTTTAACGTCAACTCGCTGATTATTTACGTGGAATACGCGTAATATTACGTCGCCCTCCCCTGTAGGCAGTCCCCGCAGAGTATCGTGGAGCAGCACCTAAAATGTGACGTATGTCATTGTACATAAAGTGCCTTTAGGGAGTAGAATTTCAGTGGATACTTAAACAGGAGGTTTTATGAACAGAACGATTCTTGTACCCATCGATATTTCAGATTCAGAATTAACTCAACGCGTGATTTCGCATGTTGAAGCCGAAGCAAAGATTGACGACGCTAAAGTGCACTTTTTGACTGTAATCCCGTCTTTGCCCTATTACGCTTCCCTGGGACTGGCTTATTCAGCAGAGCTTCCCGCAATGGACGATTTGAAAGCCGAAGCCAAATCTCAACTGGAAGCGATTATCAAGAAATTCAACCTTCCCGCGGACCGCGTGCAGGCGCACGTGGCAGAAGGCTCTCCTAAAGATAAGATTCTGGAAATGGCAAAAAAATTACCGGCCGATATGGTGATTATCGCCTCGCATCGTCCGGATATTACTACCTATCTGTTGGGTTCCAACGCCGCAGCCGTTGTGCGTCATGCGGAATGCTCCGTACTGGTAGTGCGCTAAATACCCGAGCCCGCATAAGAGAGTGCGGGCTCAAATCAACCATCATCATCGCCTAGTGACTGACGCTTTTTGAAAACAGATTGATTACGATTACGCCGCAGATGATAAGCAACATGCCAATAATAGCCGGCACATCCAGTTTTTGGCCAAGAAACAACCATCCTATCAATCCAATAAGAACAATCCCTACCCCAGACCAAATGGCATAAATGATACCCGCAGGGATGGTTCGCATAGGGATGGTAAGGCACCAGAACGCGATACAATATCCGATGATGGTAACGATGCTCGGTACCAGACGCGTAAAACTATCCGATAATTTTAATGAGATCGTGGCGATAACTTCTACCACGATGGCGATAAATAGAAAGATTACAGCTTCTTTAGTCATACATCTCTTCGTTCCGATATTTTTCTGGTCGTGGTGACATCTTAATTAATACGGATGACAGAATAAAGACGCTTTTGAACCATTGCGTATCTTGCAGTAACATACTTCAAGTTGCATGTGCTGCGGCTGCGTTCCCTTACCCCAGTCACTTACTTGAGTAAGCTCCTGGGGATTCGCTCGCTTCCCGCCTTCCTGCAACTCGAATTATTTAGAATATAAAAGCAATCTTTCATACACGAGGGATAACTACAATAAACCCGTTCAGGATTTATGATTACTTAGAAGCGTTTGCCTGCCCTATATTTTCTGCATTACCATATGTCCTGTCAATTATACCAACAGGGTCCACTGGTGTGTTTTTTGGCATAACCCAGCCGCTTTCACTGACGCTACCTCGTGTAAGATATTTGACTTTTGCCCTAACGATAATAAGATAATGTTCCCTGCTGAACCTGTCTGCAACACTAAGATCCGTGGTATATTCAGGTACGATTCTTCCACTTCGAACCTGCTCTTTGGCTATTTCAGCAGAGACAGGCAATACCTCTACATCGGTCCCCTCAATACCTCCTGCAGTTTTAAAGCTAACAATATTTTCAGCCTGCGGACCTATTGTACCTCGGCATAACACAACTTCGGTCTCCCCTGCTGCTGCATCCCCACTCTGGTATTTCTTATAAATACTTTGTACATTTTCTTCTGATGTAGGGTATAAATCTTCTGACAGGGAGGCCAGTATATCTTCCAGTAGGGGTGAATCATCCGAAATTTCCAGAAGTTCTTCATCATAACCCACGTCTCCTTCTCTTAACTCTGAATAAGGCTTATCAATATGGCGAATAAGCCCCCCACCTTTCAGCCCTGACGCCTGATAAAATCGTCCATCAGAAGATCGGTAAAATGTCATAGCTGAATTTTTTCCGCTATCCGAATAGGTTGCCTGATACGTTTGTGAATTTGGTTCTTTAGTTAAAACGAGCTCTCTATCGCCATATTTTATCGTATTAGGCGCTTCCGTTGACAGCGGTGGATATGAGGCTTGTTTTCTGTAAAAGCCTTCTCCTGACGGTTTGTAATAACCATACGTTTGTTTATCAAAACCGGTAGCGCGATGGAGCCCATCGTTTCCCGCTGGACCTAACTCAAGAACTTTCTGACTACTTTTTTGATAAATAAAATCTGTATTTTCTATTGACTCTATAATTTTATAATTACTCCCTTTTTGAATCGGCGCTCGTATTACACCTCTTTGTATTTTATTTTCAACAAATCGGAGACCCGTATACTTTGCATTTGCGGCTCTTTCTGTGAACTTCGCTCCTGCAACAGGAACAGCCTCCATACCGATACGAATAATATCCTGTACGTAACCGCATACATCCGCAGAGTTTTCCACAACAGCCCGGTTAAGAATACTGCTGGTACCAGCCAGTGCGTTAAAACCAGGGACAATACTCATTACAATATTCCAGACCGTTCCTAAGAGGTGAAGTCCTGCTCTTGCAGCCGGACTTAATGAGGAAGTTGTGCGATGATGTATAGTATCATCAAGATCAAAACTCAGCTCAATTAATCCTCCCAACCCCTCCTGAATAATCTTATTAAATCCATAAACGAATTGTTGACCGCCATTCATGGAGGAAACTTTCTCCTTGAACGATTCGAGAGACTGAGCCTGTTTCTCATGTTGTTCTTCTAATGTCAGCCAGCTGCTTTGCGCAATATCACTGATCTCATGAATAAGCCCAATAACGGCCTCTCGCACCATTTTGTTGGTGTCCATTAGTCCTAAAATATCACACTCCTGCATATGTTCCTTCATATGAGTCTCTGCTCGATAATATTTCTCCGCCCAGTTTAGCTGCTTATTGATCGCGGCTTTCATTAACGAAATTAAAGGATCGTTGCTTTTGGGAAGTATTGATTTAACACCGTTGGAAAATTTATTATTAACTACAATTTTTCTTGCTATTGTGTTTATTTTTTTATCATCAACCGGTACCTTTATCTTTGCACACCAAAAAATAATATGACGCATAATAATAAAATTATTTTTTATGCCTTTAGGGCTAAGCAATACTCTATCACCACCATTGCTGGATAAATGGTGTATCACTAATTGAACTAGCTTATAAAGATGACTCATCCTTTTTTTATTAAAAGCGCTCTTTCCTCTTTCTTGTCTATTGAAGGATACTATTTCTAACGCTGTAATAATAGCCTCCTTACCATAGAAAACCTCAAAACTTGAACCAGAAATGTCAGGAAACTTTTCATACAGGACTTTCGTATAATGGCTTTCCCTTGTCCATAAAGGCCTGTCTATCATGGGTGGTGCAGAATCAGTGCTGAAAGGCAAAGGATGAACCAGCATATCACGCGCCATTAGCTCATATATTTTATATTGGTGTTGAATATTTTCTCTTACAAAAGATAGAAAAGAAATGAAACTTCCCTCACCGAGAATAATGAGTTTATCACTTAAATGAACTAAAAGACCTTTGAGCATATATTCAGCGGCAATAACTCTTCCATCATGCGTCCACTGCCCGGTTTGAGAAAATGCAAGTAATTCATGATAGCCTCTTTTATAACTATTTGCCTCTTGTTCTTTTCCAAGTAGTTTGAGTACTGCGACAAGGTGTCCTCCTGCAACAGATGTATAGTGATCAAATAGACCATCTAACACCTTACCTAGCGGATGAGGCTCCGTATTTGGGGCAGTATGGTCCTCCGGGAGAGCCCTTTCATATCTCTGTAATTCTTTAACGGGTAAAAAATCATTCTCACCTTCTGAATTACCATTTTTTATCCTATAATCACCAGATGTTACTGCTAATCTTGATGATAATAACAAACCAGTTACTGCAATTTTTTTAATACTCCTGTCCATTTTATGAACAGTTACTGACTGAGCATGATTGCGGCTATGAGAAGATAAGAAAATTTGCCTTTGAATTTCCTTTCCCTCAGATATAATTTGCTCAGTACTTTTAGGTGGAACAGTTACGCTATCCACATTAAATAGCTCATGTTCACCACTCATCGTTACCTGAGAAAAACACGCCGATGTATGTGCAATTGCAGCGGGATCAATCTCTTTATAAATAACATTGGCGTAAATGTTTGTAACTTCACCGTTTGCATTTAAATGATCGTGCAAAATATATTTTAGAAATAGATCTAACAACAATTTTTCTGATGTGATTCCATTTACACAGTTGTGAAAGTCAGGGGAAATTGGATAACCGTTTTTATCAAATGGAAGCGATAAATATCCTCGCCCCTCATCAATATTTTCGTAACTATAATCTGGAGATATTTTTACCTCACATTTATTGGTGTCTACATCGTCATTTATGCTGCGCTCTACTTTATAATTAACCAACCTACGGAAGGTTGCACTATTTGAATAATAAAAATCCAATGTTGATTTAATATCTTCACATATAATTTCATGTATTGGCTCAAAGAAGAAGTCATAAATATTTAAGCTGTTCTTTTCTTCATCTTTGGCCATCTCATCCAGCTTAATATATTCTACTGGTAAATTAGACACTTGTTCATGAAAGATATCGTCCTGATAAAGTCCATCCAACATTGAAAGGTACGGTATGGTATCCCAACTTCTGATAGCTTGTATCTGTACCGTCTGCTGTGATTCTCTGGTTGATATATCACTTACTGTTATACGCATTACGTTCTCCAGTCAGAATTATGGTATACATCATAAGATGTAGATATCAGGTAGCAATTCTCATCGCAAATCATTTGTCTGAACTGTATATATGAAACAGGCTATTTTTAATTCAATACGACCATCAGAATAGGCAAGAAAATTTTAAATAGCATACGGTAAACTGATCTTACCCAACGATAATTAAACACTCTGCATTATCTTATTAGATAATAAAATACTGATACCGTATTTTATATCGCCAATAAAAGAGCAAAAAGGGTGTGCCGAATATCACTTTACACCTGTCCCGGTTCACCCCACGGAACCACTTGAAACGTACCATCATCAGGACGCAGCAGCGCCTGAATTTCAGTTGAGCCCGTCACTTCTTAACGGGCCTGTCTGCATGATGTATACAGTTGACAATATCCGAAGGTACTATCTCTATTAAAACGTGCTGGCATTCGTCGCCGTAATCCGTACCATACGCGACATACTTTTGCCTGCTGGCTGTTGACGGCAGGAGCGAACCGGCATTTATCGCCAGCCAAATGGGGCATGAAACTGCACAGATGGTGTATGAAATTTACGGTATGTAGATTGATGACATGAACGACGAACAAGTAGCGATGTTGAATGTGCGGTTATCGTAGTTGCAAAGTTTGCCCCCAATTTGCCCCATTTAGTACCAGAGAACTGAAATAATGCAAGAAATTCAAAAGAATACAAAGAAAGAACAATACAACCTGAACAAGTTGCAAAAGCGCCTGCGCCGTAACGTTGGCGAAGCGATTGCCGATTTTAATATGATTGAAGAAGGCGATCGCATTATGGTTTGCCTTTCTGGCGGCAAAGATAGCTATACGATGCTGGAAATTTTACGTAATTTGCAGCAAAGCGCCCCGATCAATTTTTCACTGGTCGCCGTCAATCTCGATCAAAAGCAGCCAGGTTTTCCGGAGCATATCCTGCCAGCCTACCTTGAGCAGCTGGGCGTAGAATATAAAATCGTCGAAGAAAACACCTACGGCATTGTGAAAGAGAAGATTCCGGAAGGAAAAACCACCTGCTCGCTGTGCTCGCGTTTGCGTCGGGGTATCCTGTATCGTACTGCGACTGAACTGGGCGCGACCAAAATCGCCCTGGGCCACCATCGCGACGATATTCTGCAAACCCTGTTTCTGAATATGTTCTATGGCGGAAAAATGAAAGGGATGCCGCCGAAGCTGATGAGCGATGACGGCAAACATATCGTGATCCGCCCGCTGGCTTACTGCCGCGAGAAAGATATTATCCGTTTTGCTGAGGCCAAAGCCTTTCCTATCATTCCTTGTAATCTGTGCGGTTCGCAACCCAACCTGCAACGCCAGGTGATTGCCGACATGCTACGCGACTGGGATAAGCGCTATCCTGGACGGATCGAGACGATGTTTAGCGCCATGCAGAATGTCGTGCCGTCTCACCTTTGTGACACTAACCTGTTCGATTTCAAAGGGATCACTCACGGTTCCGAGGTCGTCGACGGCGGCGATTTAGCGTTCGATCGTGAAGAGATTCCATTGCAGCCCGCTGGCTGGCAGCCGGAAGAAGATGACACCTCCTTAGAGGCGTTGCGGCTTGATGTTATCGAAGTGAAATAATCTGCAGGCGTCTCAGCACCCGCTGAGACGCCATGCTATCGATCATTTTAATAGCCGTACCCGGCATGACTTGCCTTTGATCTTCCCGTTTTGCAACTGCTTCCAGGCTTTTTGCGCTACTGCTTGACGTACGGCGACGTAAACGTGCATGGGATGCACGTTAATTTTGCCAATATCCGCCCCGTCTAATCCAATATCGCCGGTCAGCGCGCCCAAAATATCTCCCGGACGCATTTTCGCTTTTTTGCCGCCGTCAATGCATAGGGTAGCCATCTCTGCGGCCAGAGGGAGTAACGGCTGCCGGGCGGGCGCATTCAGCCAGTTCAGCTTGAGTTGCAGCATTTCTGAAAGAATATTCGCCCGCTGCGCCTCTTCCGGCGCGCAGAAACTGATCGCCAGGCCGCTACTTCCCGCGCGCGCCGTACGGCCAATACGGTGGACATGCACCTCTGGATCCCAGGCCAGTTCATAGTTAACCACCAGTTCGAGCGATTTAATGTCTAATCCTCGCGCGGCAACGTCGGTGGCAACCAGAATGCGCGCGCTACCATTTGCAAAACGCACCAACGTCTGGTCGCGGTCGCGTTGTTCCAGATCGCCGTGGAGCGCCAACGCGCTTTGTCCTACCGCATTAAGCGCATCACAAACGGCCTGACAATCTTTTTTGGTATTGCAAAACACCACGCAGGACGCTGGCTGATGCTGGCTAAGCAACGTTTGTAGCAGCGAAATCTTTTCATGCGCAGACGTTTCGAAGAACTGTTGTTCGATAGCCGGTAGCGCATCTACCGTATCGATTTCAATACGTATTGGCTGCTGCTGTACACGACCGCTAATCGCCGCGATGGCCTCAGGCCAGGTTGCTGAAAACAACAACGTCTGGCGCGTCGCAGGCGCAAAGCGGATCACCTCATCAATGGCGTCACTGAATCCCATGTCCAGCATTCGGTCTGCTTCATCCATTACCAGAATATGCAGCGCATCCAGCGATACGGTTTCTTTTTGTAAATGATCCAGCAGGCGCCCCGGCGTCGCGACAATGATATGCGGAGCATGCTGAAGCGAGTCGCGCTGTGCGCCAAAGGGTTGCCCGCCACACAAGGTCAGAATTTTGGTATTTGGCAGAAAACGGGCCAGGCGACGTAACTCCCCGGCTACCTGATCCGCCAGCTCCCGCGTCGGACACAGCACTAACGCCTGTGTCTGGAACAGAGTGACGTCAATTCGATGCAAGAGCCCAAGACCAAACGCCGCCGTTTTGCCGCTACCGGTCCTGGCCTGCACACGCACATCATTTCCCGCCAGAATGACGGGTAATGCTGCGGCCTGAACAGGCGTCATCTCAAGATAGCCCAGCTCAGTAAGGTTATTGAGCTGGGCGGCGGGCAAAACATTCAGGGTTGAAAAAGCGGTCACAATTTACTCTCGCGGTAACGACTCATAGTCAGCAGGCGCGTATCCTCGCAGATCCGGGCGTTTGATGCGACATTTTAATCGGTTCTTCGTCCGGCGGCGGGTCGGGCATCGGCTGAGGACGGGGAAGCGGCTCAGGAATGGGAACAGGGTCAGTGGGAATCGGGTCCGACAAGGACGAGTGTAGATATAATAAGGTCAAAAGACAGCTCATATTACCCTCCAGAATGTCAATCAGACTCTTAAAGGGTAGACGCTGATATCCTACAGGCAAAAAAAAGCCGACTAATCTAAGTCGGCGTCGTACGAATCAATTGTGCTATGCAGTAATTCAAAAAAGGAAGTAAGACAATATGGAGCGCAACGCCCATCGCTTGACGTTGCATTCACCTGCGAGAGAGATATTGCCCCGAATAGGTAGATGGTTTATTGACTTCGCTCAAATTTCTCGGCGTTTTTTCATACGAAATGGCCTGAAAAGCGCTTTTGTTACAACCATTTACTGCGATGCAACCATAAAGTAACACCACCGATCAGGACAACTAACAGAATACAAAACAGAGAAAAGCCGAACCGCCATCCGCCGCCGGGAATACCGCCCAGGTTAACGCCAAATAACCCCGTTAAGAAGGTGCTGGGCAGAAAAACCATCGCCATAAGCGACATGGTATAAGTTCTGCGCGCCAGAGACTCCTGCATCACCTGGGCAATTTCATCCGCCATGATGCCAGTACGCGCGATACAAGCGTCAATTTCATCCAACCCCCTTCCCAGCCTGTCGGCGATATCCTGCATTCTGCGCCGGTGATCGTCGCTCATCCACGGCAGCCGTTCACTCGCAAGCCGGGCATAGACGTCGCGCTGCGGCGCCATATAACGGCGCATAACAATTAGCTGTTTACGTAGCAATGCGAGGAAACCGCGCGGTGGGATTTGCTGGTCGAGAAGATTATCTTCCAGATCGATAATTTTATCGTGTAGCTCTTCAATAAATTCACTGGCGTGATCGGTTAACGCATCGCACACATCCACTAACCAGCCGCCGCAATCTACAGGCCCGGTGCCCTCCTGCAAATCACTGACCACATCGTCGAGCGCCAGAACCTTTCGCTGACGGGTAGACACAATGAATCGCTCGTCCATATATAAACGCATTGCCACTAATTGATCCGGGCGTTCGTCAGTACTGCCATTAATACAGCGCAGCGTAATGAGCGTCCCTTCCCCCATACGACTTACGCGCGGGCGCGAGCTTTCACCAGCCAGCGCATCACGCACGCTATTGGGGAGTAAAGGCGTTGAAGCCAACCAGCGGGCGCTGTCCGGGTGGGTATAATTAAGATGTAGCCAACAGGGATGCTGACTATCGATCACATCATTATCTTCGAGCGGTTTTACTCCACCACGACCATCCAGTAGCCATGCGAAAACGGCATCCGGCACGTTCACATCCGATCCCTTAATGGCTTCCACAGCGCCTCCACGTTACAACTCTGATGCCGTTAGTCTAGCTTTCGGGAAAGGTTAAGCAATCTCTCATTTTCTCATTGCGCAAAAAGAATGACGGGAACCTGCGAAAAAAGCGCCTTAGCAACAGGCGCTTACCAAACATGTATTATCAGGCCTGGCCGCGCCTGGTGATGGTCGAAAGAGGTGATACATGAGAGCGCGACAGCGCATGTTCACTGTAACCCGGCTGGCTTAAACGAAATTTGTCGGTTTTAGTCTGTAACTCGATCACCTGCGCCTTTAAAACATCCGAAGAAGCAGATAGCGCTTCAACCATTAAGACATTGCTATGGGTTGCGCTTTCCAGATCGCTCAACGCCAGTGTTATCTGGTTAATGCCTTTTTCCTGCTCCCGCGTGGTGGTGGAAATTTCACTCATCAGCACGTTTAATTGCCCGGAGCCGCCAACAATCTCCTGCATATTTTTTTCAGCCTCCTGCACTATGGCGGCCCCCTGCCGCACATTATCATGCGTAACGTCGATCAGCGCCTTGATATTTTTTGCCGCCTCGGCGCTACGATGCGCCAGGTTACGCACTTCCCCGGCCACCACGGAGAAACCTTTTCCATGATCGCCCGCCCGCGCAGCCTCTACCGCCGCGTTAAGCGCCAGAATATTAGTCTGGAATGCGATACCGTCAATCAATGAAATAATCTCCGTCATCTGCGAGGCACAGTCGGTAATAGAACGCATATTTTCTGTAACCCGCACCATTAATTCACCGCCTTTACGGGCGCATTGGGTTGCACAATCCGCCTGTATGCTCGCCATTCGGGTATTATCCGCATTGTTTTTGGTACTCGCCGCCATTTCATCCATACTGGCGGCAGTTTGAATTAACGAGGCCGACTGCTGTTCCGTCTTTACGGATAGCGACATACTGCGCGCCGCCAGTTGTTCGGAAAGGGTCATTGCCGTTTGCGAAGAGGATCTGATTTCGCGTACCAGCGCGGAAATATTCTCCGACAGGCTATTAATTCCGGGGATGAGTCGCCCGGCGCAATTATTGCCAAATTCGGAGATATGAATAGACAAGTTTCCTGCTGCGACCTCTTCAATACTTTTCTTCACGGTATTAATCGGCACTACCAGATAGCAGGTCATATACCACCAAAGCAGTAATGTCGAGATCAGATAAATGATATTACACGTAATTAAAATAGGGAGATCGTGCAGAAAAGCTATTTGTAAAGTATCCACCAAAAGAAACGTACATACCATGAATAGAATAATGCATGTCCTGACGCTGATATTTCTCAACATTTTTGACGGCCTACAACCAGGATAGGAGACAGGTTTTATTTTTATAGCATTTCAGATAGCTATTGCCATTCGTTTCTTTGACATTCTCCATATTCAATACCGGACCATCGCCATTTCCCTTAGTGCAACAGATAAAATCACCTATATTCGCTATGCCAGGATATTCATCCATCCATATTGACAAGTGATGTACTTATCACCATTTTCTGCTTAATAGTTAAGTCGAAAGCCAGTATATTTTAATAGACGCTTAAATAAGCGAATGACTGTTTCTCCGTGTTATTACCGCGGACAGCGTTATCGCCCGTTCTCTTGCAGAATCCTGAGCATCAGGCATAAAATCGGGTTCGCGCGAGCTTGCGCTGGCGGTCCTGTCCGCCAGCGGCAACGATTTACCGACTACGCTTCGCATGGCGCTCCCAGTTATCCTGTTTAGCCTGCACCGTTTTACGTAACGCGACGTAACATGCCCCGCCGCCGCCATGGTGCGGCAGCGCCGAACAATAAGCCTGTACATCCTCAAACTCTGTCAACCAACGGGCCACATAGCTTCGGACGATATTGGCATGCGACTTCGCCTCTCGCCCTTTACCATGAATGATCAGGACATTACGCAACCCCTCTTTCTGCGCCTCCAGGATAAAACGAAACAGCATTTTTCGGCACGTTTCGACCGGCTGGCGTAACAAATTGAGGCTGGCCTGCTGAGGGTATTTCCCACTGCGTAACTTGTCGATGACACCCTGCTGCAATCCTTCCCGACGAAATTCCAGCGGTTCATTCAGCGGCAGAATATCCAGAAAGCCCGTCGTCAGGAAATTATCAAGCTGAAGCGTGTCGATACGCTGGGGCGTTTTAAGATTACGCGTTGGCTGCCAGTGTACATCAGTATGGCGTTTCAGCGGCTGGACATCCTCCATGGCGTCAAGAAACAGCGCTTTATCGTCAAGGTTCATGGTTCATCCTCCAGCGTTTTTGCGACTGCCGTTATCATAACCGTGCCCTGTTATACCGACAACGGTTTACAGTTATTTCCAATAACAGCGACAATGTAAGGCAATTAACCGCCTCGCCCGGCTCTCTTTTTCTCCACCAACGATATTACTGTCGCTAAATGTGTTATCCCTGACTATCTTTTAAGGAGTATGGTTGCGGGTATTCCTGGCATGATATCTTGTCTCTTACGTTAGATTAAGACGATGTGAGAGAACGGATGCTGAGATTACTTGAAGAGAAGATAGCCACGCCATTAGGTCCGTTATGGGTGGTTTGCGATGAGCAGTTTCGACTGCGGGCCATTGAGTGGGAACAGTACCGCGATCGTATGGAGCAACTGCTAAATATCCACTACCGTCACGAAGGCTATGAACGCGTTTCTGCGACTAACCCCGGTGGACTCAGCGATAAGCTTGCAGATTATTTTGCAGGCAATCTCGCCGTAATTGATACCCTGGAAACCGCCACGGGGGGCACGCCTTTTCAACGGGAAGTATGGCAGGCGTTGCGCGCTATCCCCTGCGGGCAGGTGATGCACTATGGTCAGCTGGCGGCGCAACTGGGACGACCGGGCGCCGCACGCGCAGTCGGTGCTGCGAATGGCGCTAACCCCATCAGTATTGTTGTTCCCTGCCATCGCGTCATTGGGCGTAACGGCACTCTGACCGGATACGCCGGTGGCGTGCAGCGAAAAGAGTGGCTATTACGCCATGAAGGCTATCTTTTATTATGAAAATACAGGCAAAAAGTGCCTTATCGGTCACACTTTTATGTAAAGCAACAACAAATAAATTACGTATTTTCAAATAGATAAAAGTATTCATCAAACTTATACTTGAATTATTCCTTCTCCGGGATAGCTCAGACTTACGCGCTCACCAAAAAGATGTTAAAATTGACAAATATCAATTACGGCTTGAGCAGACCTATGATCCCGGAAAAGCGAATTATACGGCGCATTCAGTCTGGCGGTTGTGCTATCCATTGCCAGGATTGCAGTATCAGCCAGCTTTGCATCCCGTTCACACTTAACGAGCATGAGCTTGATCAGCTTGATAATATCATCGAGCGCAAAAAGCCCATTCAGAAAGGGCAAACTCTGTTTAAAGCAGGTGATGAATTGAAATCGCTCTATGCTATCCGCTCCGGAACGATTAAGAGCTACACCATTACCGAGCAAGGCGATGAGCAGATTACTGGATTCCATTTAGCAGGCGACCTGGTGGGTTTTGACGCCATTGGCAGCGGTCATCATCCGAGCTTTGCACAGGCGCTGGAAACCTCAATGGTATGTGAAATACCCTTTGAGACACTGGATGACCTGTCCGGCAAAATGCCTAACCTGCGTCAGCAAATGATGCGTCTGATGAGCGGTGAAATTAAAGGCGATCAGGATATGATCCTGTTATTGTCGAAGAAAAACGCCGAAGAACGTCTGGCTGCGTTTATTTACAACCTGTCCCGCCGCTTTGCGCAGCGTGGTTTTTCACCGCGTGAATTCCGCCTGACGATGACCCGTGGCGATATCGGCAACTATCTGGGCTTAACGGTCGAAACCATTAGCCGTCTGCTGGGGCGTTTCCAGAAAAGCGGTATGCTGGCGGTGAAAGGTAAGTATATTACTATTGAAAACAGCGATGCGCTGGCGGCCCTCGCCGGTCATACCCGCAACGTCGCTTAAACGTCAGCTAAACCATTGATGTTATCTTCTGCCATATCGTTAAATTTTTCTCATTTATTGATCTGGCAGAAGCGCTTCCTCTGTTTCATTCACCATATTTGAGTTACTCTTTAGTTACAAACTGCGATGACAGTTGTAAGGAGACCCTGTATGGCTATGTATCAAAATATGCTGGTGGTCATCGATCCCAATCAGGACGACCAACCCGCATTACGGCGAGCAGTTTATTTGCATCAACGGATTGGCGGCAAAATTAAAGCTTTCCTGCCTATTTACGATTTCTCGTATGAGATGACCACCCTGCTTTCTCCTGACGAACGCACCGCAATGCGTCAGGGCGTAATAAGTCAACGCACAGCCTGGATACGTGAGCAGGCGAAATATTATCTTGAAGCCGGTGTCCCCATTGAAATTAAAGTGGTCTGGCACAATCGTCCCTTTGAGGCCATTATCCAGGAGGTTATCGCCGGCAGTCACGATCTGGTGTTGAAAATGGCGCATCAGCACGATCGACTGGAAGCGGTCATTTTTACCCCTACCGACTGGCATTTGCTGCGTAAATGCCCAAGCCCTGTGTGGATGGTCAAAGATCAGCCGTGGCCAGAGGGCGGTAAAGCCCTGGTCGCCGTGAACCTGGCAAGCGAAGAGCCTTATCACAATGCTCTCAACGAAAAGCTGGTAAAAGAGACCTTACAATTGGCGGAGCAGGTTAATCATACCGAAGTACACCTGGTCGGCGCCTACCCCGTTACGCCAATCAATATCGCCATTGAACTGCCGGAATTTGATCCCAGCGTGTATAACGACGCCATCAGAGGCCAGCATTTACTGGCGATGAAAGCGCTGCGCCAGAAATTCAGCATCGATGAAAAAGTTACGCATGTAGAAAAAGGCTTGCCTGAAGAAGTTATCCCGGATCTTGCCGAACATCTCCAGGCGGGGATCGTTGTGCTTGGCACCGTTGGACGTACCGGACTCTCGGCCGCGTTTTTGGGGAACACGGCCGAACAGGTCATTGACCATCTGCGCTGCGACCTGTTAGTCATTAAGCCTGATGAGTATCAAACACCGGTTGAACTGGACGACGAGGACGATTAATCCCTCTTCCGTCCTGCCGGATGGCGCTGCCATCCGGCCAATACCCTATTCCTGTTACTCATCTCCGCTGAGGAAATAGATCCCCAAAGGAATCGCCAGCAGAATAGTGAACACCAGACTGTAAACGAAAATCATTGCCGACTGAATGGCATACATAGAGCTTGTCCACTCGGACAGTGGAATATGATACTGCTCAATCACACCGCCGATAGTCGCGCGCGTTACCACCGATGCCGCAACGATAAACACTGCCAGCAGGCATAACAGAAATTTTTTCCCCTTCGCCGATTTCAGCTTCATCATGATCATAGTATTGTCCTTTACAGATGACTTTGTTACCTGATAGCAACAATACCATGACAATCACGCGATGTCTGCTCCATAAAACGTGACATTGTATTTACATAAAAAGTAAACCGCTGAGATTAAAGCTGATAGCACTATTTCTTCTTTTTACTTATCGATGATCTACGCGTTTATCCTGGGTAAAATACCTGTTAATCAGGTCATTCTGAGCTGTTATCGTAGGAAGGAGCGGAAAACAATAATGTTCACTGAATTTTTTCTCAAAAACGCATTTAATCTGGCGATACTTTTCAGTTGCGGTATGGCGTTGCTGGTCGTGAGATTTTGGCTCAGCCGTAACGTACAGTGGAAGAAAGGATTCACGTTCCATGCGGCACAGTTTTTTATTTACGCGATTATTATTGGAACCATCGGGAGCATCCTGAATAATGCTATTGAAGATTATAATTTGCGTTTTATCTCTTCCGGGGTCATTGATTTTATCTGCACCTCACTCATTGCGCTTATTCTGACGATAAAACTTTTCCTGATTATTAACCAATTTGAAAAAGCACAGGTCAATAAAGGTAGAGATGTCACCAGTACCCGTATTCTGGCACGGGTCATAAAAATAACCATTATTGTCGCGATTGTCTTACTGTATGGCGAACATTTTGGCATGAGTCTGTCCGGTCTGCTGACCTTTGGCGGTATCGGCGGTATCGCTGTTGGTATGGCGGGCAAAGATGTCCTGAGCAATTTTTTCTCCGGTATTATGCTCTATTTCGATCGCCCCTTCAGTATCGGAGACTGGATTCGTTCTCCTGACAGAAATATCGAAGGTACGGTCGCCGAAATCGGCTGGCGAATTACGCGAATTAACACATTCGACCACCGCCCGTTGTACGTGCCTAATTCCGTCTTTTCATCCATTAGCGTTGAGAATCCGGGACGGATGACCAACCGTCGAATAAAAACGGTTATTGGATTACGTTACGAAGATGCCGACAAAATTGGCCTCATTGTTGACGCTATCAGAAACATGCTGCAGGCGCACAGCGATATCGATCAGAAACAGACGCTGTTGGTCTATTTTAATGAATTCGCCGACTCTTCGCTGAATATTATGGTGTATTGCTTTACCAAAACAACAGTATGGCAGGAATGGCTTGCCGTACAGCAGGATGTTTACCTGAAAATTATTGCGATTGTCCAGGAAAACGGCGCTGACTTCGCCTTCCCAAGCCAGACGCTCTATATCGATGACCCGGAGGCCGCGCCTGCGACAAAATAAAAGATAGCCGGTGCCCGATAACGCTTATCGGGCACCGAGGCTTCCCTGTCCGGATGACGGGTTGTTAGCGCCTTACGGTGATCAACGGCTCTTTTCATTCACCGTCATGGTAAATTCAAGCACCTCATTAGTGTCGTTAACGTAGGCATGAGGCATGTCGGTTCTGGCTACAGCGGAGCAGCCCTCCCGAATAATAAAGCGTCTACCATTGACTGTTAATGTCAGTGTTCCCTGATTAACAAACAGTAATTCACAGGTGTCTGCCGGATGCCCTGCCGATTCAAACTGTTCACCAGGATGCATTATCCATTGCCAGAGTTCCAGCATATCCGGCCCGCTGGTTCCCGCCATCAGTTTTGCGCTGCCGCCTTTCTCGCCGCGCCACAACACCGGAATAGCATCCCGGTCGATAAGATGGACCATCGGCTCGCTGGCGACGTTGACAACATCCGCCACGGACACTCCCATTGCCGCCGCGATCTTACATAACAGCGCAATGCTTGGATTGGCTTTACAGCCTTCAATTTCCACCAGCATTCCTTTACTGACGCCGGAACGCCGCGCAAGCTCATCCAGCGACATCTTTTTTTGGCTACGAAATTGTTTTATACGTTGGGAAACAGCTTCATTTATTGTGCTGACGTCGGCGCCCGCCGTGGTCGATAAGTTGACTTTTTTGGTCATTGGTCGATATCATAGAAGAAAATAGTCATTACAGGATTATGCGATGTCTTCTATGTTACCGTCAATCAGCCCGGAACTGGCCCGTATCGCTCCCGGCTTTCGTGCATTAAGTATTAATGTTATTGCCGCTCCGATTCGCGATGCGCAGGTCGGAGAAATCGCGCTAAAAGAGGCCTGTCAGGCCGTAATTAACGGCCAACCGGCGTGGGCACAGGCGCATATAGACGCCTGGAATGCAGTGTTTAAAGCATTCGGCGCAAAACCAAAGCGCACCCCCTGCTCGGCTGAAGCGCTACGAAAACGCGTGTTGAAGGATGGAACAATGGCGGCGCTGGATCCGGTCGTTGATCTTTATAACGCGGTGAGCCTGCGCTATGCCGTACCGGTAGGCGGCGAAAATAGCGCGGCTTATTGTGGATCGCCGCGGCTGGTTTTCGCAGACGGTAGTGAAACATTTGATACTCTGAAAGAAGGACAACCCGCCACCGAGTCGCCAGAACCGGGCGAAGTTATCTGGCGCGATGACAGAGGCGTCACCTGTCGGCGCTGGAACTGGCGTCAGGGAGTACGTACCCGACTAAGCGCTTCAGATAAAGCGATGTGGTTTATCCTTGAAAGCTTGCCGGAAATGCCGGTTGATGAATTGTACGCGGCAGGAAACATGCTGACTGACGGCCTTGAAAAAATGATGCCAGGTTTACGTTTTGAATCCACGTTGATAGGTGTTTGATTGATATTGCGTAACAGGAGAAATACCATGTCGCTGTTTCTGACAAGTTTTATTTTCGAAAAAAAAGAGTACGACAAAGAGTTTTATCAACTGGATGGCTGGATTGAGCGCTATACGCAGTCTATTGATGGCTATATTGGGATGGAAAGCTATACCGATGCCGCCAGCGGAAGAATGGTTAATAATTATTACTGGCAGACCCGCGAATCAATGGAGCTATTGATAAATAATTTACAGCACCAGCAGGCCAAATCACAAAGTCATAAGTGGCTTTCCGGTTACCAGACGATTATTGCAGAAATTCAGGGGTGCCATAACGTTAACCTGCCCCATCCGCTGGCATCATTTTCAGTTCCTTATGCGTGATGCAATAGTATATGTGTTAAATGTGGGGGCACTACAGCGCCCCTGCATTGCCGGTTATTCGGTTCTCTGTGCAGGGGCGGTGCTGATATAAGTGATTAGTAAACAGGAAGATGAGTGATATCTCGTGGTACACTAACACGCGTAACCACATTGTTTTCATCGCACTCTATCAACGCTCTGGCAAAAATACTGAGCTCATTAATTTTCAGCCCGGAATTATCCAAAAACTGGCGGCAAGCGTAGTCAGAAACAAAAATTATGCCGGGATGAATATCATGTTCCCGAATAAAACGGGCCTGAGCAAATGGCGTATCCATACTCAGCACATATACCGCCCGGTTTGAGTGGCTACCCGCTGATTTAAGGCGGTCACTATAGTCTTTTACCTGCCATTCACAAACCGGCGTATCCAGTGACGGGACGACAATAATCCGCTTTTTTATCCCCGGGATACAGTAACCCGGTAATAAATTATGGCTCACCAGCCCCTTTGTACAGGGTAATGGTTCCCCTTTAGCCAGTATACCGGGTTTGAGGGTCAGTTGCGTTTTGCCAAAGGTGACAGCGTGTTCCTGACCCAATGAGATATAATCTTGTGTTGTTGCTGGTGTCATAAAAACTTCTCCTTTTAACGTTTGTATTATTTTAGCCATAATAATTATTTAGCAATCCGCTAAAAAACCAGGTGAACATCCATAATAAGATGATGGTGATAAAAAGAATTATATTAGACATAATAATTAATATAGTTTTATAGTCTTCCTCTGATGGAAATTTCTTTCGTGAAACTCATTGCATATTCAAAAGATATGTCAATACGTTCATTACTATGCCCACGATAGGTTATAACTTGTGTATATTTACCTGGAACATTTTCTTTCTTAAGAGGGCCATAATCCCATAAGCCTTTTAAATTTTCACGCGCTACAGTCTTATTAATGTGAACTTCATTTACAGGATTCCCGTCGATATCCTTAACAATAGTTGTGATGGTGGCACTTTCACCCGGCGATAATACAGACTTATCTATACTCATAACTGTTAAATCTGGGCTTGGCGTATTAGATATAGTTTCTGTTTCAATATACTGGAACTCAGATACCGATGGCACAGGCGTGTACCCTGACGCTGAAGCCATATCCGTTTCATTATAAATTTCTAGTTTAATCTTTGAACCCCGATGTTCCTTTTGGATATTAAATTTATGCTCACATGGCTTTTCACGTTTAAGTATATGCTGAGAGTTATCTTTATTGATCTGATAATACGTACATACTGTAGTAAAAGTTTCCGCAGACTGATAGTTATTATCCGGGTCTCTGATGCCTACATTTCTGGCATTCCTCGCAATAGTCATTCCCGGAAAAGGTGTATACTTTTCAATAGAAAAGCCAAGTCCATTAAACTGCAATTCGTAGGTATCACGAGGTGTTCCAGGCCTGTGCCCAACGCTCGGCGCCGTAGGTGGAGAAAACATCCCGACGGTTGCCGCGGACGTTGTCGACGAATCCGCCAAGACGCTTATCGGCACAGCCGCCAGAAGCAGGCTATAGATAATAAGATTATGTTTCGACATACACACTGTTGATCCTTTTTAAAACATTAATTCGCATCAGATGCTGCGGTAGAACTCTTGGCATTTTCTTTATCAGAAATAATTCTGACCCGGATATATTTATTCTGAAGCGATTCCCCATTAAGACTATAAGGAAGAAGCCAGGTGGCCTTTGTCGCCCCCGGTACGGATTGCCAGGATTTCATTTCATCCGAGATTTCCCACTGATAATTAAACGCATCAGTACAGTCCGTGTTATTTACACAAAGCGTTCTGGCTCGCATTTCTGTTCCGACGACTGGCGCAGTAACGCTTCCGTTGGCTTCTTCAGTACCCGGCGTAAAAAGCACCTCCACAGAAGTGACCTTCTGCGCAATACTGTCTGACTGCGCTTGTAGTAGTACGGTACCCTTCACCGGATGTTTATCGTCTGGTCCGCTTGCTTCAATATGTAATTTGAGCGAGCGGGCATCATCGCCGATATGGGTCACCAGAACCCGTTCAACCCAATGGCCGTCACGCTCTCTACCACCGAGCGCTTTAAATGCCAGACCCGGCGTATCTGATTGATACTTAATATGACGTGGTTTGAGCGATGCCCACTCCTCTTCAGAACGCTCGCGCACGTAGTGCCACTCAATAACCTTCCCCTCTTCTCCGGCAGGAAGCGGCGTACTGATAACAAAGTTGCCGTCCTCAACCTGAACATCGTCATTGATAACATTTATCCATGAACGGAAACTGGTCTCATCCTGTGTCACCCTTACCGGGATACGCTCGGAGGTCACGCGAGTACCCCGACTGTCAGTCACCGTTAAATAAAGGCTATACTCCTGACCGTCGGTCGCCGTCAGCGGAAGTTGAGGAAGGATAAGGCCGCTGCCCAAACTCCCCTGAAGCTGAAGTCCGGCGAGAAGTTCCGCATCACCCGACCACTCAACTTTCTCAATCGGGTAACGGCTATCTACCGTCGCCATTAATGTCACCAGCGTCCCGGACAGGCCTGACACCGGCATTGCCGTAATGCGGATTTTACTGGCCTGCTCCCGATACGCCATGACGATATCGTAATTACGATCGACAAAGGCACGCCGATTAGTCGTATTTGACGGCGCACCAACGTTGCGGTAATCAAGCTGTTCATGTAACGGCGTACCGAAGGAATAGTTGACTCTCAGACCGCCCTCTGCCTGCGAGCCGCCGTTACCGGCGTCCCGATATCCTGCTCTGACCTCAAGCAAGGGGACAGGATTCCAGACCAGAGCCGCACCTGCGGCGCGGGGATTCCGGCTTAATGTACCGTTACCCAATAGATCAACTTTATCCCCGTAATACTGTTCATATGTGAGCTCGCCACTGAACCAGGGAAAATCGGGAAGCGTGCCTTTTGTTCGCAGATCAAAGCCATATGCCGGACGCTCATCATGTAATTCATGCGCTGCTGACGTTTTCCAGCCGGTGAGAGGGAAATAATAGTTGCCGGAAAAGGCCAGACTGTCTTTATAAACTTCCCCGCCAATGCCGCCACGTAAGTGGGAATAACGGATGTCGGCATCCAGAAACGTATTGACGCCGAGCAGCCATCCATTGACCTCCTGGCGGTAACCCATACCAACGTTAACATAGGTGCGGCCATCGAAACTGCTGCTGTCGTGGTCGCGAAAGCCAAGCTGGCCAAAGAGTAAAGACGATGTTGTTTCCTGGACGGGAATAAACATATCGAACTCTGATGAGCGATATTTCGCGCCATCTTCAAGATTGACGCCACCACGGAAAATAATCTCCGGAAAAGCGCTCTTCATCCCCTCGTTCACCAGATGATTAGCGGCTTGCCCTGGTAATGCCTTTATTTTTCCTTTGGCATAATCCTCCAGCGTCCCCTCCTGCAGATGCGGAGAAATAGACGATGCCGTCCCTGCAATCCATGACTGAATTTCATTATCGCTATCAGCGATGACCGGCAGTGGAATCTGACTGGTAACAATGGCCCAGGTTATATATTTAGTAATGGGTTTTTTAGAAAAAACCACTTTATTGTCTCCTGCTATATCCCCCTGCCTGGCAGAGGGAGTATTTAAATAAGATGTTTATTTGGCGATAACCATCAGCGACGGATAGCGCGTTTATTCTCCGGCGTGGCTTTCGTCGTTTTAGGCGTAACGTGGACACGGAACAGTTTATTCTGCTCAGTTCCCTTAATAATATATTTATGCTTTTCAGCGTTGGTATTATTCAGATCGGTGAACTTATCTGGTGTCCCGGCATCCGCCATCTGCCAGGTAAAGTTATAATTACTGACCTCACACTCAGCCGCCGCTGTGGCGGCACATTCCAGTACCGCTTCAAGGGTGCCGCCTACCACTGGAGTGTTGGCGTCATTGGTACCGTTGAGTTCATCAGTCGGTTTACCACTTTCATTCACCACATTGATAGTGACAGAACGTAGCTTATTAGAAATTGTACCGTCTGCGGCGGAGTCGCCGCTCACCCCAGAAGATGCAGAAGTTAATAAGACAGTGGCAGGCAAGAATGCACTATCCGGCGTCCCCGTTGCCGTCTTAATCCGGTAAACGATTTTAATTTTTTTACCGCCTGCATCAGCAGGAATGGTAAAAGCCGTCCCGGTTGCCGCCGGGGTTCCAGAAGGATCGGCGGCCTCATTATCCACCAGATACCATTTAATATTGTCGGCATTATTCATTTTATCCAGCGATAAGGGATCCCCATCCTCATCCTCAATAAAAACATCCGCTATCTGGAGGGTTGAACCGGTCGTCAGTTCCCCAGACACTTCTATCTTTTTTGCATTAGTAGTTGCCACAGGACGGTGACCAACAGAAGCAGGCGTAGCAGAAGAAGCCATATCATTGGCTCTGATATTCGCCACCGCCTCTACTGAGACCACGGATGCACAAATCGCTAAAGCTAATAAAGATTTTTTGAAGTACAAAACAATTCATCCCTTTTATTAAATCATTAGAAATAATTATGAGATTTATAATCTCACGGGCTAAAAATTCAGGATTATTCAATCATTTTAACCGCCTGTGAAATTATACCCTTCGCCATGCCAATTACTTAGCTTTACTGGCAAAAGCCGATCTCCAAGTGTAAAGTTTATTCAGAAACGTCAAGCAATTTAAATCTTTCTTGTTTTGCCAGAAAAGCTAACAACCCCCCACTGGTTTAATAACACAGTATGTAAAACACCTTAAATGTTTATATTTTCGGCTTCAATAAAGAGGAATGATGATGAAAAAAGCCATAATAATCTCAGTATTAGAGCAAATAGAAAAAAATCTTGAAGAGAGGATTGATATTGAAAAGCTGGTTGTTATAACAGGTTATTCGCGAAGGAGTTTGCAGGATTTTTTTAAAGAAAAGTGTGGCGTCTCTATCGGAAAATATATCAGACAACGCAAGTTGAGCAGAAGCGCCACTCTGCTAAAGCTGACCTCTCAGTCGGTCACAGATATCGCGTTCAGAATGGGGTTTGATTCAGTGCAGTCCTATAGTCGAGAGTTCAAAAAAACATTTGGCGTCAATCCCAATAACTATCGCAAGGCTGATTTCTGGGATCTCAGAAACCTACGGCCTCCCTACTGGCTTGACTGTGATGAGCATTATCAGTTCGAAATTTGTCAGCTTACGTCAAAAGAAATTTTCGGATTTCAAACATCTCATCAGATCGCAACAAATGACCTTCCTAAAAAAGTGTCGCCTATAAAATGGAAAATCATTCATGAGACGCTCAGAACGTGGGGCGAAAATGTGTATTGTCTCTCGTCTTTTAAGCCGGATAATACCAAAGACCAGGTCATCGCCGTAAGCAGTTTTTTTGGTATGGAACATAATTCCGTCGATGGAGGCAAAATCCCCATGTCGAGGGTAATAAAATGTGGTAAATATGCAAAATTCCATTTCGTTGGTCATAAGGAACAATATCAACAATTTTCCAATACAATATATATGTGTATATTGCCAAAACTGAATCTTATCAGGAGAGAAGGAGAAGATATTGAATACTTCCATTTGGCATCCGTCCAAAAGCAACAGAATAATGAATCCATTGTCGATCTTTATTATTACATCCCTGTACTGTAATGACTTCGTACCATCCACGCATTTCATCTGAAAAGTCTTCTCTTTTCAGAACGGTAATAAAACTCTCAGTATTGATTCTGGTAAAATAAGTGACTATTAATATAGTTAACGTTTTGAAAGAATTGAAAAAAATAAATTGCGTGCACGCGACACCGGAGACAGATTACTGACAGTACTGTACGGTGTAGTGATCAGGTAATATTGGCTACAGTTTACGGTAAAAGCAAAGTCCATACTTTAACTATTAATGGGAGTATGCTGGCCGGGCGGCTTGCGTGGCCTTCATGCTCCCACATTTACAATGTTGGTATGATTACATTCTCTCTATATTTTACTGTGCTAACCTTTTATCTCGTTGAGATAACGTTTAATTAAAATGCTCTCTTTTTGATGTACATTATAAGGGGAGACATTATTCATATTTTCGAAATCAGGGCAGACGATATGTATACAACCATCAGAAACACAACGCTAGCAATGGTAGCGTGTTTTTCGTATATCGCACATGCCAGTACCCACCCTCCTCTTATTATCACCAGGGGAGCCGGAGGAGACGCCTCCGGAGCCACAGTCATTCATGATAATTGGCGGCATGGCACTCCTGACCTGGTCAATCTTACCGATATCCCCATAGATAAAATCAGACCAGAAAAATACCGTTGCGTACTGATTATTGGGCAAGGAGCTATAAAAGAGATGCTTCTTGCGAACAATGCCTCAGCAATACTTTCCGGAAAAACGGTTGGTCTTTATACTCATCTGATCGATCAGAACACGCTCAGATTACTTCGGCAATTGCAGAACAAAGTGAGATTCAATCTCTTTTTTACCCGCTCGCAGATAACTCTACTAAAACTAAGGAACATTTCAGAATATAATTTTTTGAGTTCTAAAGTAAATAATGTCTGGGGACAAGACTCACTAGCAATTGAAACAGTGGCACCTGACAGGGGTAATATACCGGAAAAAGCGCTTCCCCTCAAAACAACGGATTATGTGATCTGGCTGGGTGGAAACTATACTACCTCTTCTGGTACGCAGCGTATCTTCACAAACGATCAGATTGTTGTAGCCCTGAAACCACTACATAATGTTATTTCATCAAATGCATCGATTGCTATTATGCTTTCACCACGTTTTTTCGATAATAGCATGAGTAAAGAAGCAAAAGTTAAACGACTGAAGGCAGTGCTTAACACCTTTTCGCGAAACAGGGTCACATTTTATATGAGTAAGGAGATGCTTGCTAATCTGAAAGAATTTGATTTGCCTGTTCAACTATCCCCTTCTTACGCAGAGCTGATGCGAATGCCCTGGGCCAGCGCTACCCAGCATTTTGCCTCTGTGGATCAATATAACCTCTTTGCTGATCTCATACCTAAAGTCACGCCGTTTCTTCTTGAACCGAATGATGCCGATCAAGCTCTCTATGCGACGGATTATCTTAATACCCGGCGTGTAAGTCTGACCCAAAATATTCTTAACCACGGTTGTGACTAAATAAAACGCGCAGAATCCGGGATAGTTAGCAATCCAAAACAGACCGTTAGCCATGAGTACTGTTTATCTTCACTATACAGGGAACAACCAAATAACTGACAACACAAATCAAGCCGATACCCGGAATTCGGCTATACAGGCGCTCTATTCAATTCAGGCCCAGAAACCGTCCGGTACCCATACTGGACACGGCCTCCCAACTGCTTTAGCGCATTACCAGTCCAGCTTCGATGCGCCTTCTGTCGTCTGCACTATTTCACTGGTTTTAATAACGCGATGATAACCATAAACATCAGCGTATTTCGTCATTCCGGTTGCGGTGTCAACCTCCGGCTTACCCTGCGTTTCAATAATCTCTCCCGTCCGGGTCGTCATGGTATAGGTCGTTGTACATCCGGCTAGCATCAACACTGATAAGCTAAGTACCGTAATAAGACTACACTTTTGCATTTCTTGTTTCCCTGACACCTCTATTTTTGATGTACTTTACCGAATACCGCAACGGCAAGATGGATGATTAGGGCTATTGCTCCCTGTTTGTCCGTATCTGACTGGCTCAGGTTTTTTGATGCGCTGCGTTAATCCGGCAGTAATCGCTCCAGCACATCCCCAGCCAGAAGCACGCTCTCCTGAAGACGCTCCAGGCTATACCCCGCTCGCGCCTTGGCGGAAAGCCCCGCCATTAGCGTCCCCATAAAGTCCGTCGTCCGGTCAGCCTCTTGCGGATACCGCATGGCGACATAAGTGCGAATCAGGTTTTCAGCAGCGATGTAAAACTCGCAGGCGGCCTCTCGTGCCAGTTTATCGTTACAATGAGCGCCCTCCAGAACCAGACATCCGGTGGCATCAGGATCGGCAGCGTAACGTCTTGCCGCTTCCATCAGCACATCGATAAGGCACTTCGCGGTCGGGCGATCGTGACGCAGAAGCGCCCCGAGCGGAATCGCGTCGGTCATCCTGTAACGCTTTAATACGCGAGTATACAACCCCAGCTTGCTGCCAAACGCCGCATAGAAACTGGGAGGATTGATCCCGAACGCTTTTGTCAGATCCGCTACGCTCACCGCGTCGTATCCGCGCGAATGAAATAAGTGTTGAGCGGTTTCAATGGCTTGCTCCGGATCGAACTGGCGAGGGCGACCCGGCGTTCGGCTATGTTTTGTAGTCATTACTACATAACTCCTTGACGGCATGATTTCATTACGCATATTGTAGTGGTTACTACAATATCATAAAGGACATCCTGATGATGCTATTTCGCAACAAATCTGTACTGGTTTTAGGGGGAAGTCGTGGTATCGGCGCGGCTATTGTACGACGCTTTAGCGCTGACGGCGCATCGGTCGTTTTCAGCTACGCCGGATCGCGTGAAGCCGCCGAAAAACTGGCAGCGGAAACCGGAAGCACCGCCATCCAGACGGATAGCGCCGATCGGGATGCCGTCATCAGCCTCGTGCGTGAGTACGGACCACTGGATATTCTGGTCGTCAATGCGGGCGTGGCTCTCTTCGGCGATGCGCTGGAACAAGATAGCGATGCGATAGATCGTTTGTTCCGTATTAATATCCATGCGCCTTACCATGCGTCAGTCGAAGCAGCCCGCAACATGCCGGAAGGTGGACGCATTATTATTATCGGTTCCGTGAATGGCGATCGGATGCCCGTACCGGGAATGGCCGCGTACGCCGCCAGTAAATCAGCCCTGCAAGGGCTGGCGCGCGGCCTGGCCCGTGATTTTGGCCCCCGCGGGATTACAATAAATGTGGTGCAGCCAGGCCCGATTGATACCGACATCAATCCGGAAGATGGCCCCATGAAAGAGCTGATGCACAGTTTCATGGCAATCAAACGACACGGAAGACCTGAAGAAGTGGCTGGAATGGTGGCATGGCTTGCCGGCCCGGAAGCCTCTTTCGTCACCGGCGCGATGCACACCATCGATGGTGCCTTCGGCGCCTGACGGCCAGGCGAATATCACACGGTTGCCGTCTACGCTCCGGCAACCGTGTTAGAAGCTGTTCATGCGAGAAAACATCCGCAAGCGCCGGGATCAATCGTGGATTTTAACGCCAAGACAACCGCGAACAAATTCAGGATTAAAATGCTTCACCGCTTCGCCAACGTAGCCTAAATCAAGGGCGTTGATTTGAGCCATTTCGTTATCCGTTAGTGAGAAATCCCAGATGGCAAAGTTCTCTTCAATGCGTTCCTGTCGAGTGGATTTAGGAATAACCGTGACGCCACGCTGCACGTTCCAACGCAGGACAACCTGCGCGATGGTTTTTTGATGGGCATCGGCAATCCTTTGAAGCATGACATTTTCATACGGTTTATGTCTCCCGCCGCCTAACGGCGCCCACGCTTCAGGCTGAACGTTATAATGCTTCATGGTTTCCAGCGCGGCGGGTTGTGCAAAGTATGGATGCAATTCGACCTGGTTTACCATTGGCGTAATTCTGACGGTTTCACAGAAGTTGGCTAACACATGCGCATAGAAGTTGGACACGCCAATGGCTTTTAGTTTACCGGCTTCATAAGCGTCTTCCAGCGCGCGCCACGCGCTAAAATAATCGCCCATTGCCTGATGCAATAAATAGAGATCAAAATAATCTAACCCGGATTTTTTCAGCGACGCTTCAATACCTGCTTTGGCCAGATCGTAGTTAGCCATATCTTGCACCCACAGTTTAGAAGTAATAAATAACTCCTCACGGGTACACAGACCTGTCGCGATGGCTTCACGAACAGCGTCACCAACGGCATCTTCATTGCCGTATACCGCAGCGGTATCGATAAGACGATAACCGCTGCGAATAGCGCTTAACACTGACTGCTGACATTCTTCTTTGTCGGTTACCTTAAAAACGCCAAAACCCACCATAGGCATTTTAAGGTTGTTACTTAATATTGAATATTCCACGCTAAAGCACCCTTTCGTCGTAAAGACGCCATGATAAGAGCAAAATACAGGTACAATGAGTATTGTTAAATCCGATTATATTTATACAAAAAGTTCATTAATAACAGTTGTACAGATTTTTTATTGCATCCAAACGTTCAGTGCTTGCTATATCCTCGCCGTGTAGCCCCCTGTTTGATAATGCCTTTTTCTTATGCGTCAAAACCAGTACCGTCATTTTGACCGTCTGTGGAAAAGTTTTCTGAACAGGCAATGCGATATCCGGAATAATATTTTTTAGCGAAGAGGCTCCGACTGGCTCAGCGCCGTTTTGCACCAGTCATAAAAAGCGCGTACCGCAGGCGGCAGAAACCTGTTTTGCGGATAGACCAGCGCAAGCGGCAAATCGTAAGAATGGTTGTCCATGCAGGTCACCAGCGCCCCGCTGTGCAGATACGGCGCAACCAGATAGCTGGCGACGCGAATTAACCCCAGCCCCTGTATTCCGGCCTGAATATAAGCGTCCGTATCATCGACAACCAGCGTCTCCTGCACCCGCATCGCGTAATCCTCCCCCTCACGCGTAAAAAACCAGTCGGTGGTACGCCCGGTGCGGTGGTTCAGGTAGCCGACCGCATGGTGTTTTTGCAGATCATCTAAATTTTCAGGACTACCGTAACGCTCAATGTAAGTGGGCGATGCTGCTATCACCCAGTTAAAACTGGCGAGCGGACGGGCAACCAGCGTGGTGGAATCATCGATCCTGCCGGCCCGAATCACACAGTCATACCCTTGAAGGATAATATCCTCCACGCTATCGCTGGAACAAAGTATCAGTTCCAGCTCCGGATACTGGCGCAAAAAGGCCGGGAGCGTAGGAATAATGCAATGCCGGGCGAGAGATTGCGGCATCCCCACTTTAAAACGCCCTTTGGGTTGTGCCGCCCGGCCGGGAAATGACGACTCCATGGCCGCGATATCTGCCAGCACTCTTTTGCACTCTTCGTAGTAACGCCGCCCCTCTGCGGTCACACTAAGTTTGCGAGTTGTACGTTGCAAAAGTTGAATCTTAAGCCAGGATTCCAGTTCTTTAACCACCCGCGATACCGTTGAGCGCGGCACGCCCAGCACTTCGGCGGCTCTGATAAAACTATGGGTATCCACCACGCAAACATAGACCTGCATCGCTTCCAGCTTGTCCATTTTTTCCCCGCCAATTATCCCATTTATCAGAACAGTCTAACCCGTCTTCGGCGTCTTATCGAACGCAGATCCCTGACGTAATCTCTATCTACAGGTGAATCAACACAGAGAGGTGCAAATGAAACAATCCAATAATCAGGTGGGTGAAAAAGTATTGGTGCTGGGCGCGGGACAACTGGGGGCGTCAGTGCTGGCGTCGTTGGTTCCGGCGGTCACACAGCGTAATGGTTCCGTTTGCGTTATTGTGTCAGGGCGATCCAGGGATAAACAGAGCAAACGACGTTCCAGCATTCATCAACAACTGGCGGATGCCGGTGCGCGGTTTATCCCGGTCGACATCGCAGACAGTTCGGTTGCAGCGTTAAAAGATCAATTCCACGGTTTTGATACGATCATCAATTGTATGGGGTTTGTCGCCGGTGCGGGTACCCAGATAAAAATCACCCGCGCGGTACTGGAGGCGGGCGTTAAGCGCTATTTTCCCTGGCAGTTTGGCGTGAATTACGATGTGGTCGGCAAAGGCAGCGGCCAGCCGGTGTGGGACGAACAGTATGACGTCAGGACGCTTTTGCGCGAGCAAAACGTCACAGAGTGGGTGATTGTTTCAACCGGTTTATTTACCTCTTTTCTCTTCGAACCGGCCTTTGATGTGGTCAACTTAGACCAAAAAACCATCAATGCCCTCGGCGGATGGGAAATGCAGGTCACCGTCACGTCGCCTGCGGATATTGGTCGCCTGACCACTGAAATTTATCTGCATCAGCCGCGTATCACTAACGAAGTCGTCTTTGTCGCGGGGGAAACGACCTCTTATGCAAAACTGGCGGAAACGGTCGAACGCGTGACGCAGCAAACTTTTACCCGAGGCGTATTGACGCTACCTGACTTACAGGAGCAGCTCCGTTTACATCCGCATGACCCAATGCTGCGCTATCGCGTCGCCTTCGCGCGTGGTGACGGTATGTGGTGGCCGATGAGTGACACCTGGAATGCACAACATCATCTGCCGACACAGGATATTGCCGCCTGGCTGAAAACACAGCAATGAGAACGGCGGCATCAGGCGCTCGCTTAATCCCCATGCCTTTTGCCAGCATCAGGCGGCGGGCGTGGCTACCTTGAGTTAACAAGAAACCAGTACGCATCAGTGCTTCACAATATACATCGTACGGCTATAGGCCACATCTTCCGGGTTAGTAATGGGGTATCCCTTTACCCACGGTTTAATTAACCGGCCATTGGTATACTGATAAATAGGCGCTATAGGCGCTTGTTCCGTTAAAATTTTCTCCGCTGCATTGTAATCCGCGTTACGTGCTTCGGCGGTATTTTCCATCGTCGCTTGCGTCAGGATTTTGTCATAAGTCGGATTAGTAAAGCGTGAAATATTCCCCGTATGCGTGGACGTTAATAAGGATAAGAAAGTCGACGGTTCGTTGTAATCACCCACCCAGGAGGCGCGAATAACATCAAAATTACCGGTATTACGGCTGTCGATATACGTTTTCCACTCCTGGTTTTGCAATTTCACATCCACCCCCAGATTTTTCTTCCACATTGACGCCACCGCAATCGCGATTTTCTGATGGTTTTCTGAGGTATTGTAAAGCAGAGTTAATTTAAGCGGCTTCTGCGATCCGTAGCCTGCTGCACGCAGCAATGTTTTCGCCTGGGCGTTAAGTTCTTCCTGGCTCATTTGTTCAAACGGTGAAGGATCGGGCTTAAATCCTGCCGTAACATCCGGTGTAAAATGCCAGGCCGGTTTTTCACCGGTACCTAAGACTTTTTCCGCCATCAAACGGCGATCAATGGTCATACTTAGCGCCAGACGAACGCGGGAATCCGCCGTCGGCCCTTTCTGCGTATTAAACGCATAATAATAAGTCCCTAATTGCGGCGGCGTATAAACTTGCCCTGGAATATCCTTCAATAATTTCTGGTACATATTTTTAGGGAAAGATTCGGTGATATCAATATCACCGGCAAGATAACGTTTCGTCGCAGCCGACTCCTGGTTAATGGGTAAAAATGTCACTTTTTGCAGTACCGTTTTCGCGTTATCCCAGTAATGCGTATTAGGCACGACCACCAGTTTTTCATTTACCACGCGCTCTTTAAGAACATACGCGCCATTGCCAATCAGTTTTCCCGGCTTCATCCAGTCTTTGCCGCTTTCAACATTCGCTTTTTGGACCGGATAAAAGGCAAAACTGGCGGTCAGACTGGCAAACCAGGGCAACGGCTTGTCAAGCTGAACACGCAAAGTGTGCGCGTCCACGGCACTGACGCCAAGCTGATCCGGCGTGACTTTACCGTCGATAATGGCTTGCGCATTAGTGATGCCAGCCAGAGCGGCAAACCAGGCGAAGGGGGAAAGCGTTTTGGGATCAACGAGGCGTTGCCAGCTATAGACAAAATCCTGGGCGGTCACCGGCGTTCCATCGGCCCATTGCGCATCATCCCGCAACGTAAACGTCCAGATACGATTATCATTGCTCTTCCACTGGCTGGCGACGCCAGGGATAATTTCACCCTTTTCGTTCTGGTTAACCAGCCCTTCAAACAGATCGCGGATCACCTGAATTTCAGGCAGCCCAACGGCTTTCGCTGGATCTAACGAAGCGGGCTCATCTTTGATATGACGCACCAGTTCTTGTTTCTCTGCCAGTACCGTTCCGCCGGGAACATCCGCAGCATATGCCAGGGAAAAGCTGCTAACCAACAGCGCACAACAGGTTACTGAAACAGAATGCCTCATAGAAGTTCCTCAAAGATGAGTTAAATGACAACGTAATTATTTGTTTCAGCAGAAAGAAATGCAATTATCTTCCGCCAGAAAGTTGATATCGCGCCATACAAGAGGGTAAATAGAAACCATTTGATAATCGGCGGGTTTTACACAACACTACGATGATTACCCTACTGGTCTCAGCTTCGGGAAACGCGTATGACTGTCACCCGCCCCCGTGCCGAGCGCGGCGCATTTCCGCCAGGCACTGAACATTATGGACGTTCGCTACTAGGCGCGCCGCTAATCTGGTTTCCGGCGCCTGCCGCCAATCGCGAAAGCGGCCTGATACTGGCTGGCACCCACGGAGATGAAACCTCATCCGTGGTGACGCTCTCCTGTGCGTTACGCACCTTAAATCCAACCCTTCGCCGTCATCATGTCGTACTTGCCGTTAATCCTGATGGCTGTCAACTGGGGTTAAGGGCAAATGCGAATGGCATTGATCTAAACCGTAACTTTCCCGCCGCCAACTGGAAAGCGGGTGAGACAGTTTATCGCTGGAATAGCCGCGCGCAAGAGCGTGATGTCGTGCTGCTAACCGGCGACCATCCCGGATCAGAACCGGAAACCCAGGCGCTTTGCCAGTTAATTCATCGACTCCAACCCGCCTGGGTCGTCTCTTTTCACGATCCGCTAGCCTGCATTGAAGATCCACGTCGCAGCGAGCTAGGCGAGTGGCTGGCCGATGCTTTTGCGTTGCCGCTGGTGACCAGCGTAGGTTACGAAACGCCCGGTTCGTTTGGCAGCTGGTGCGCCGACCTCAACCTGCACTGCATTACCGCCGAGTTTCCCCCTGTTTCCGCCGATGAAGCCAGCGAAAAATACTTGCTGGCGATGTCGAATCTGCTCCGCTGGCATCCTAAAGATGGAGTTGACCCGTCGTAAAGCGTAGCGCGGGCTCAACATCAACCGCCAGCCATGTTGGGCCATCAAGATCGGCGAAGCTCACCTGCGGCATAAGCGGCAGCGCGGCGCTAATCGCTCTTGATGTACAGAGCATACAGCCCAGCATCAGGCCGAATCCTTGCTCCCGCGCCTCCGTTGCCAGCGCCAGCGCCTCGGTCAGACCGCCGGTTTTATCCAGCTTAATGTTGATCATATCGTAGCGCCCCGTCAGGGCTTTCAGACTACTGCGAGTATGGCAGCTCTCATCTGCACAGATGGGCAACGGATGAATAAAATTTTCCAGGGCGGCGTCATCCTGCGCGGGCAGCGGTTGCTCCAGCATCGCGACATTCAGATCCGCCAGTAACTGGCAACGCGCCGCCAGCCCCTCCGGACGCCACGATTCATTGGCGTCCACAATGAGCGTCGCCTCCGGCACCGCCGAGCGGATCGCCACCATACGTTCGCTAATCAGACGAGCATCGAGTTTGATTTTCAGCAACGTCGCCCCTTTTTCCCATAGTGCCGCCGCACTGGCAGCCATCTGTTCCGGCGTGCCTATCACTACCGTTTGCGCGGTAGTAAAAACCGGGGCCAGCGTCACGCCGAGCAGCCCGGCAAGGCTTTGCTGCCGCTGGCGGGCTTGCAAATCCCATAAGGCGCTATCCACCGCGTTGCGCGCCGCGCCTGCCGGCAACAGTTTCTGCAATGCTTCGCGAGTCAGCCCGTTTTCCAACTGAGGCACAATACTCATGATTTGCGCCATGACCGAGGCATCACTTTCACCATAACGTGGATATGGCGTACATTCCCCGATGCCTTTTACGCCCTCTTCCTCCAGTTCGACAACGACAACATGCGCTTCGCTTCGGCTACCACGCGCAATAACAAAAGGCGTATGTAACGGCCAGGTTTCCTCATATACCTTAACAGATCTCATCTCTTCCCCTCTGATAGCGCCGGACGCGGCTTGCTACAAATAGTATTTGCCGTGTTAATGAATAATGACTTAAACTGGATTTCGACGTTAGCTATAAGTAAATAGGAACATAATTATGTCACAGACTGTACATTTCCAGGGTAACCCGGTCACCGTTGCCAACGTTATTCCGCAGGCTGGTAGCAAAGCACAGGCTTTTACTCTTGTCGCAAAAGATTTGTCTGACGTTTCCCTCAGCCAATATGCAGGCAAACGCAAAGTGCTGAATATTTTCCCAAGCATTGATACTGGCGTATGCGCCGCATCAGTTCGTAAGTTTAATCAACTGGCCACAGAAGTGGAGAATACCGTCGTATTGTGCGTTTCTGCTGACCTGCCTTTTGCACAGTCGCGTTTTTGCGGCGCGGAAGGCCTGAGCAACGTTATTACGCTTTCCACTCTGCGTAATAACGAGTTTCTGAAAAACTACGGCGTCGAAATCGTTGACGGCCCGCTGAAAGGTTTGGCGGCGCGCGCAGTCATCGTGCTTGACGAAAACGACAACGTTATTTTCAGCCAGTTGGTGGATGAAATCACCCACGAGCCGGATTACGACGCCGCGCTTAATGTCCTGAAGGCATAAGCCAGCGCCTGCTGGCGCTACGTTTGTCAGTGCTACAGGCGATGCTCTTTTGTCACAAGAAGGCCTCTATCCGGAGGCCTTCTTTTTTTCTACTCTTCACCCTTCTTCTGGCTCAGACCATATTCACGCAGCTTATTGGCAATCGCAGTGTGCGATACCCCCAACCGTTTCGCCAGTTTACGCGTACTCGGATAGCTACGATAAAGCTGAGTAAGGACAGAACGTTCAAAACGACTGGTAATGTCATCCAGCGAACCTTCCATCGCATCCTCGCCGACTGCCACCGTCGCGGCATCGTAGTCAGGCAGCAGGATATCCTGCGGACGCAGCTCATACCCTTCCAGTTGCGTCAGCGCCCGGTAAATCGCATTTTTAAGCTGGCGAACGTTACCCGGCCAGCCGTAACGAGTGAGAACCGTACTCAGATCGGCAGACAGTTTCGGTCGCGGAACGCCCTGTTCGTCGGCAAAACGCGCCACGAACAGTTCGGTCAACGGCATAATATCCTGCGGGCAATCGCGCAACGGTGGCAAATTAAGCGTCAGAACGTTAAGTCGATAATAGAGATCTTCGCGGAACAGTCCTTTTTGCACCAGCTCCACCAGATTTTTCTGCGTGGCGCAGATAACGCGGACATCAACATGAATTTCGTGATCTTCGCCGACGCGACGGAACGTACCATCATTGAGAAAACGTAGCAGCTTCGCCTGCATACGCGGCGACATTTCGCCAATTTCATCCAGCAGCACCGAGCCGCCATTCGCCTGTTCAAAAAAGCCTTTTTTACCTTCCGGCGCATGGCCAAATAGTTCGCTTTCTACCGCATCTTCCGGGATTGAAGCGCAGTTGAGCGCCAGATACGGTTTCGCTGAACGAGGGCTTGCCTGATGACAGGCATAGGCGAAAAGATCTTTGCCGGTTCCCGTATCGCCGGTAATCAGCAGCGGCGCGCTGAGCATCGCCAGTTTGCGCGCCTGCTCAACGACGTGCTTCATCTTTGCGCTCACGGCAATAATCTGACTAAACGCGCTCAGATCCTGCGTGGACAAATTCTGTAGCTGCTGCCCCATACGAATCGTGGAACGCAACATCACGACCGCCCCGGTCAACACGTATTCGTCATTTTCGTTTTGTAAATGTACCGGCGTAATCTCCATCAGGAAGTTTTGCCCGTTGATTACGACATGTTCGTTATGGGAGCTTTGCGGGTTACCGTCCAGCCAGCGCTGAAAATTGAAGCCGTTGATTAATTGTGCGGCGGTATGGTGCCGCATTCGCTCCTGGCTCTGGGCAAAAAGCTGACAACTCGCCGGGTTTGCCATCTCCACTTTACTCTTCATATCCAATGAGAGCACCGGCTCCGGCAACGCCTCAAGCAGCGCGCTCAGGGCCAGATGTTCACGTTCGGACGGCATCCAGGGAACGGTACGGACATCCGTTACGCCGGAAATACGGCGGATTTCGGCCATCAGGCTGCTAAAGTCGGTGAATTCCAGCTCAGCAAAATTAAGATAAATTCGCCCAATGGGATCAATCTCGATTCCGCGTAAATCAATGCTACGTAACACCAGTAAATCAAGTAATTCGCGGGTCAGACCAAGTCGGTCTTCACAAAAGACTTCCAGACGCATGGGAACCTTCACCTGAATAATGAACCATTAAATAGATGATAAGACACTATTCGGCTGGCAGGAAGGATTCTGTCAACAAATATTGACAGCATGGCGGAAAAACGGGCGCTGCGGCGTAAAGCCAGGCCGTCAGCGCCATGTGAAAGGTCATTTCTCAGGCGACGACTTACTCTTTTGCAGCGTCTCTTTTAGCTGACCGATAAGCTGACGACGAAAATCACCGAGACGTGGTTTATCGTTGTCGATCCACGGCAATGGTCGACATAGCTCCATCGCTTTTATTCCCAGTCGAGCGGTAAGGAGACCTGCGCCAATCCCCTGCGCCGCGCGCGTGGACAGGCGTGCGGCCAGATCCTGAGACATCCAGTCCATACCGACTTCACGCACCAGCTCACTGGCTCCCGCGAATGCGATATTCAGCAACACCAGACGGAACAGACGAAGGCGGCTGTAATAACCAAGTTCAATGCCATATAGCGTTGCGATACGGTTAATCAGGCGTAAATTACGCCAGGCAATAAACGCCATATCCACCAACGCTAACGGGCTGACGGCGATCATCAGAGTCGATTCCGCGGCGAAACGGCTAATCTCACGTCGCGCCTGCGCGTCAAGTACCGGCTGTACCAGATGCGCATACAAACCGACGATTTCCCTGTCGTTTTGCGTTTCGTGAATAGCGGCATACCAACGTTGTAATGCCGGATGTGATTGATCAATCCCCGCCTGCTGCGCCAGTTTTTCGCAAAATGCGCGACCTTTCCCGACGCTATGGCTATGTAACAGTTCACGCGCTTCATCGCGTTCATGCGCCCGCTGGCGCAAGCGCCATAACCGCCGCCACTCCGTGACCACCGATCCCACGCCAGCGCCAATGATCAGCGCGCCTGCGGCACAGCCGCCTAAAGCGACCCAGTCCTGAGTTTGCCAGGCATTCATTGTCCACTGTACGCCTTGCCCGACCACGCTCGCGCCAAACAGCGCCAGTCCTCCCATCACCATTTTACGCCACAGACTGCGTTTGGGACGCAGCGCGGCATCGACCGCCGCTTCTGCCACGCCTTCGTCTTCCGGGCGCTCATCGATAGCTGCAGGCGCAAATGTACGCGACTCCGCTTCGCTGAAAGTTTGCTGCGCTTTGAAGGCCGACGTAGGTTCCTCCTTTAGCGGTTCTGCAAAATCAATACGCGGTTTTAACGGTTCGCTCATCGCAGCTTATCTCCTATTAAAAACTCCAGCGCAGCGTCCAGACGAATATGCGGTAACGGTTTATCAACATCCATCACCTGTGGACGAAAGGCTTCGAACTGAAAACCCTGACTATCCCAAAACGCTTGCCCCGGCAAACGCGAAGGCACTTCGCCGGGGTACACGGTTAACGGCGCGCCGTCACTCAAACGGTTTCCACGTAAAGCCGGGATTTTTTCGCCGTTGACCTCAATCACGCCGCTGGTGGTCGCCTGTACCGACGCCAGCCCCAGGCAATCCATACTAATGCCTTCAAACGCGGCATTTTGCCAGGCATCCTGAATAAGCTGCTGGAGCAAGGCCACCATATTGGCATGTTGGTCGAGGGTGACATGGTCGGCTTTCGTCGCGGCGAACAGCAATTTATCAATCACCGGCGAAAACAAACGGCGAAACAGAGTTCGCTGGCCATAGTGAAAACTTTGCATCAACTGCGTTAAAGCGAGACGCATATCATTAAACGCCTGCGGCCCGCTATTAAGCGGTTGCAGACAGTCGACCAGTACAATCTGGCGATCAAAGCGTAGAAAATGATTTTTATAGAACCCTTTGACCACTTTTTCGCAATAGTAGTTAAAGCGTTCGCGCAGCATTCCAGCGTTGGTCTGTTTATCCGCCTGCGCCAGTTTTGACTCGCCGAAGGCGTCCACATCCGGCCACGGGAAAAACTGCAACGCTGGCGCACCCGCCATATCGCCCGGCAAAACAAACCGTCCAGGCTGAATAAAATGCAATCCCTGCGATTTACACTGATGCAAATAATCCGTCCAGGCGGCGGCAATCTCCGCCAGCCGGTTTTCATCGGCGGGCGCCAGCGGATCGAGCCCGTCGCAAAGTTGCCGCCATTTTGCGGCCCACTCAGCGCGTTGTCCTTGTAACAAGCCGTTCATCTGACGGGACCAGCTTAAATAATCCTGAGCCAGCATGGGCAGATCGAGTAACCATTCCCCTGGATAGTCCACAATCTCCAGATACAATGTCGAGGTATCTTTAAAATGGCGCAGCAGCGAGTCGTTTGAGCGATAGCGCAACGCCAGCCGAATCTCACTCACGCCGCGCGTCGGTGTGGGCCAGGCGGGAGGATTGCCATAAAGCTGAAGTATCCCCTCGTCGTAGGTAAAACGGGGAATACCAAAATCACGTTGAGGCACGCGCTTTACGCCAAGCAGGCGTTCTTCGCGTACCGCGCTGAGCAACGGTAAGCGCGCGCCCGCGTGGACATTAAGCAACTGGTTAACCATCGCCGTGATAAACGCTGTTTTACCGCTGCGGCTCAACCCGGTTACGGCAAGACGCAAATGCCTGTCTACCCCACGATTGACCAGCGCGTTGAGTTCAGTTTTAAGTCGCTTCATTGACATCCTGTTGAGCCTGAAGAGAAGAAAAAATAATAACGAGCCTGCGTTATAGATATGTGCAAAAACGTTATTATCAACTACCCGGAGAGATCAACAACGGCGCATTAAGCGCCGCGGTTAGTATGAGTATTGAGCAATAGATTATCTATTTTTTTACTTTCGGCATATCAAGACGACTGATACCGCCCATATTCATCGCGTGCGTATACCCCATATCAAGCAACATTTGTTTTGCCATGCCCGACTGTCGCCCGGAGTTGCAATATAACTTTACCGTATCGTTCCTGTCTGGAACTACCGTTTCGATATGAGATTTAATCTCCTGCAATGGGATATTAATCGCGCCCTGAATATGCTCGCGCTGATATTGTTCCGGAATGCGGACATCTATCCAGTATTCTGCGGCATAAAGCGGCATGGCTACGAATAACGCTAACGCAAATATTCCTTTTTTCAACATACTTCCGTCCTGACACGTAATGTATTTCGCACACACTATACGCCAGAGCTTAACGAAATATTATGACCAGACTCGCTATTTGTAACGCTGCGAAATATTATGACCAGACTCGCTATTTGTAACGCTGCGAAATTTTATTCGCCGCCTTACGAAGTACTGGCTCCAGCGCAAACGCCAGCAACATTTTTAGCGGACGACGGGCGACGGATTTTACCGCCCATCCCGCCACGCCGGCAGGCCCGTAGCGTAACGCGGTCAACAGAACCAGCTTACCTGCTATTTTGAAGCCGGGCTTCACCTTCTGCCCGGCGCGTTGCCAGCGAGTATTCATCTTCACCTTCCCGATATATCACTTACAGTTGACGGAAACGACTACGCAATGTGAACGTATCTGACGTGACGTAGCGTTCCATTTCTCGCAAACGCTTTTCGCCTGCGGCAAGCTCTCTGTCTACGGTATCCAGCAGTTCGCCGCTGGTCGGCTGCGGTTTGCCTGCGGCCAGATTATCCGGCATAGGGTCCAGTACAAAAGACAGAACGATATAGGCCACTACGGTAAAAAACGCCAGCCCAAAGAAAATCGACAGCACGACCAGAATACGCACCAGTTTTACCGGTACATCAAGGTAGTCGGCGATCCCGGCGCAAACGCCACGTACCATGCCCTTTTGCGGCATACGCCATAGTTTTTTATTCAGATTGATTCCACCCATTAGCGCTCTCTCCAGTTCGGATGCTCTGCATCAAGAATGTCTTCCAGCGCCTGAATGCGCTCGCGCATACGTTGCGCGTCGTCTGTGAGTTGCAGTAAGCGTTGCTGCTCGCTTTGCGACAGTTCTCCCCGACCGGCGCGGTTGCTGTAATGCAGCCACAGCCAAATCGGTAACACAAACAACACAAAAATGGTTAACGGGATGGCCAGAAATAGCGCGCTCATGCGTTCTCCTTACACCTAAAGCTGATGAGCGACGGCGCGTACCGGCGCCGCCATTGTCATTATTGATTATCTTGCTTCATTTTGGCTTTCAACTGCGCCAGCTGCTCGCTGATTTCATCATCGGCTTTCAGGTTGGCAAACTGTTGGTCCAGCGATTGCTGCTTACCAAAACGATGGCTTTCCGCTTCCGCTTCCATTTGATCGATACGACGTTCAAAGGATTCAAACCGCGCCATGGCTTCATCCAGTTTGCCGCTGTCAAGCTGACGACGGACATCGCGGGAAGAACTTGCCGCCTGATGGCGCAGCATCAGCGCCTGCTGGCGAGCGCGTGTTTCGCTGAGTTTGTTTTCCAGCTCGCCAATCTCTTTCTTCATGCGCACCAGCGTGTCATCCACCAGCGTGACTTCCTGTTCAAGCGTAGCAATTAAATCGGTCAGCTTTTGTTTTTCAATCAATGCGGCGCGCGCCAGATCGTCTTTATCTTTGCGCAGAGCCAGTTCCGCTTTTTCCTGCCACTCGGTCTGCTGAGTCGTGGCCTGTTCAATACGACGGGATAACTGTTTCTTTTCCGCTAAAGCACGCGCGGAGTTCGAGCGAACCTCCACCAGCGTATCTTCCATCTCCTGAATCATCAGGCGCACCAGCTTCTGCGGATCTTCCGCTTTTTCCAACAACGCATTGATATTGGCGTTCACGATGTCGGCAAAACGAGAAAAAATACCCATAATTCAATCCTCACATAATGTTCTGATAACGGGCGATGCCCTGCTACATGATTAATACAATTTGCGTGCCAACTTTTCATATCGCTGATAGTAAAGGAATTATTTCGTTTTACCTCGCCAGCAAAAAAGGATAAAGTGGTGAAAAACACTAACAAGTGGCGATTTTCATCATGGCTGAATTTAAAGATAACCTGCTCGGCGAGGCAAACCGTTTTCTTGAAGTACTGGAACAAGTCTCCCGGCTCGCGCCGCTGGATAAGCCAGTGCTGATTATTGGCGAACGCGGGACGGGTAAAGAACTTATCGCCAATCGCCTGCACTATCTCTCTTCACGCTGGCAGGGGCCGCTTATCTCGCTTAACTGCGCAGCGCTTAACGAAAATCTGCTGGACTCCGAACTGTTTGGTCATGAAGCGGGTGCTTTTACCGGGGCGCAAAAACGCCATCCCGGTCGCTTTGAACGCGCCGATGGCGGCACGCTGTTTTTGGATGAACTGGCGACAGCGCCGATGCTGGTACAGGAAAAGCTGCTGCGGGTGATTGAATATGGCGAGCTAGAGCGCGTCGGCGGCAGCCAGCCGTTACAGGTTAATGTGCGATTAGTATGCGCCACTAATGCCGATTTACCCGCCATGGTGAAGGAAGGGACATTTCGTGCCGATCTGCTCGACAGGCTGGCTTTTGATGTTGTACAACTGCCGCCGCTGCGCGAACGCCAGAGCGATATCATGCTGATGGCCGAGCATTTTGCTATTCAGATGTGTCGTGAGCTACGTCTGCCCTTATTTCCCGGTTTTACCGATCGGGCAAAAGAAACGTTGTTGCATTACGCCTGGCCGGGTAATGTCCGCGAGCTGAAAAACGTAGTCGAACGTTCAGTGTATCGCCACGGCAGCAGTGAACATCCTTTGGATGAAATTGTTATCGATCCTTTTCAACGCCATCCCGCCGAACCGCCCACGCCCGCCCTGCCAGCGGCATCCGCCACGCCTGACCTGCCGCTCAACTTGCGGGAGTTTCAACTGCAACAGGAAAAAGCGCTGCTGCAACGTAGCTTACAGCAGGCGAAATTTAACCAGAAACGAGCCGCCGATTTGCTGGCGCTCACCTACCACCAGTTTCGCGCCTTGCTTAAAAAGCATCAGCTTTAGCTATTTCTCCGGCTAATTGACGACATTTACGCCAGTTATCCACCGACATTTTTACGTGGCGGGCCGAAGTGCGATACACTTTGCAAATTGAACTTCAAAAACTTAACTATTATGCGCCTGGTTTTATCGTCTCTGATCGTGATAGCGGGTCTACTGAGTAGTCAGGCTACGGCTGCGACTGCGCCCGAACAAACTGCGAGTGCAGATATTCGCGATAGCGGCTTTGTGTATTGTGTCAGCGGGCAGGTCAACACCTTTAATCCGCAAAAAGCGAGCAGCGGCCTCATCGTCGATACCCTGGCAGCCCAGTTATATGACCGCCTGTTGGATGTCGATCCCTATACTTATCGTTTAGTCCCAGAGCTGGCAGAAAGCTGGGAAGTGCTGGATAACGGGGCAACGTACCGTTTTCACCTGCGCCGCGACGTTTCCTTTCAAAAAACAGCCTGGTTTACGCCGACCCGAAAACTCAATGCTGATGATGTCGTCTTTACCTTTCAGCGGATTTTCGATCGTCGGCATCCGTGGCATAACATCAACGGCAGTAGCTTCCCCTACTTTGATAGCCTACAGTTCGCCGACAATGTAAAAAGCGTGCGTAAGCTGGACAATAACACCGTTGAGTTTCGCCTGACGCAGCCAGACGCCTCCTTTTTATGGCATCTGGCCACACACTACGCTTCCGTCATGTCCGCTGAGTACGCCGCGCAGCTTAGCCGAAAAGATCGTCAGGAACTGCTAGACCGCCAACCGGTCGGCACCGGGCCTTTCCAGCTTTCGGAGTACCGTGCCGGGCAGTTTATTCGTCTCCAGCGCCACGATGGGTTTTGGCGCGGCAAACCGCTGATGCCGCAAGTGGTGGTGGATTTAGGCTCCGGCGGTACCGGGCGTTTATCGAAATTACTGACCGGTGAATGCGATGTTCTGGCCTGGCCCGCCGCCAGCCAGCTAACTATTTTACGCGACGATCCGCGTTTACGCCTGACGTTGCGCCCGGGGATGAATATCGCCTATCTGGCCTTTAACACCGATAAGCCGCCGTTGAATAATCCCGCAGTGCGCCATGCGCTGGCCTTATCGATCAACAACCAGCGTCTGATGCAGTCGATTTATTACGGCACGGCGGAAACCGCAGCCTCCATTTTACCGAGAGCCTCATGGGCTTACGATAACGATGCCAAAATTACGGAGTACAATCCGCAAAAATCGCGCGAACAGCTAAAAGCGCTGGGCATTGAGAATCTTACGCTGCATCTCTGGGTGCCGACCAGTTCTCAGGCCTGGAACCCAAGTCCGCTAAAAACGGCGGAGCTTATTCAGGCGGATATGGCGCAGGTTGGCGTAAAAGTGGTCATTGTGCCGGTTGAAGGTCGTTTTCAGGAGGCGCGCCTGATGGATATGAATCACGATCTGACCTTATCCGGCTGGGCCACGGACAGCAACGATCCGGATAGCTTTTTCAGACCACTGTTAAGCTGTGCGGCCATCAATTCGCAAACCAATTTCGCCCACTGGTGTAACCCTGAATTTGACAGCGTGCTGCGTAAAGCACTGTCGTCGCAGCAGTTGGCTTCGCGCATAGAAGCATATGAGGAAGCGCAGAATATCCTGGAGAAAGAGCTGCCGATACTGCCGCTGGCATCATCACTACGCCTGCAGGCTTACCGCTACGATATTAAAGGGCTGGTGTTAAGCCCGTTCGGCAATGCGTCTTTTGCCGGCGTCTCCCGCGAAAAACACGAAGAGGTGAAAAAACCATGATTATCTTCACCCTGCGTCGGTTATTGCTGTTGCTGGTGACGCTATTCTTCCTGACCTTTATCGGCTTTAGCCTGAGCTATTTTACGCCGCACGCGCCGCTACAAGGCGCATCATTATGGAATGCCTGGGTTTTCTGGTTCAACGGTCTGCTGCACTGGGACTTTGGCGTGTCCAGCATTAACGGCCAGCTGATCTCCGAACAGCTTAAAGAGGTGTTTCCCGCCACGATGGAGCTGTGCATTCTCGCCTTTGGTTTTGCGCTGATGGTCGGCATCCCGGTCGGGATGCTGGCTGGCGTGACGCGTAGCAAATGGCCGGATCGTTTTATCAGCGCGCTGGCGCTATTAGGTTTCTCAATTCCGGTTTTCTGGCTGGCGCTTCTGCTCACACTGTTCTTTTCGCTCACGCTAGGGTGGCTGCCGGTATCCGGGCGATTTGACCTGCTTTATGAAGTTAAACCGGTTACCGGTTTCGCCATCATTGACGCCTGGATTTCAGATTCGCCGTGGCGTGATGAAATGGTGATGAGCGCCATACGGCATATGGTTTTACCGGTGCTCACGCTTTCCGTCGCGCCGACCACAGAAGTGATCCGCCTGATGCGAATCAGCACTATTGAGGTCTACGATCAGAACTACGTTAAAGCGGCGGCCACGCGCGGCTTGTCGCGCTTTACGATTTTACGCCGTCACGTGTTGCATAATGCGCTGCCGCCGGTCATTCCCCGTCTTGGTCTGCAATTTTCAACCATGTTAACGCTGGCGATGATTACCGAAATGGTTTTCAGCTGGCCTGGGCTGGGACGATGGTTAATTCACGCCATTCGTCAGCAGGACTATGCCGCTATTTCCGCTGGCGTGATGGTCATTGGGTCGCTGGTTATTGTGGTCAATGTGATTTCCGATATTTTGGGTGCTATGGCTAACCCTCTGAAACATAAGGAATGGTATGCCTTACGATAAGAAACAATGAAAAATATCATTAAATCAAAAAGTTATGATTTTATTTTTGTGATAAGTTCGTTTTTTAGTACGCAAATATATACATATTGTTTTCTATTTTCTCCGGCAGTCCATGCTTCGATGATGATTGCCGGAGATTTATCTTCTCTATCAGCGCCTCCGGGTTTCACTGCGTATCGCTACCTGCTGTCGCGGTACTCCTGCCCCAATCAAACGCCCGACCTGCGCCTATTGTTTCAATGTTAGTTTCGGTCGTCGGCCACCATTACATCCCCCTCGCCCTTGTCGCTTCCAGTCCAGCGCGGGTTCTTTCCACAATCAATTCACGTTCCATTTCAGCGAGTGTGCCCATGACATGAAAGAAGAATCGCCCCATTGGCGTTAACGTGTCTATGCTGTCGGTCAGGCTGCGGAAATTAACGCCGCGTTCGCGCAATTCTTCTACCAGAACGACCAGATGACGCATACTGTGACCCAGGCGATCACGCTTCCATACAACCAGTGTGTCCCCTTCTGATAACGTCCTGACTAAAAGGAGCAGGCTTCACGGGCTGGATTTATCCAACAAAGCGCGTAGTGAGTGTTTCCCGTGAGCCTGAATACGAAAAAGGCCACGTAAATGCGCAGCCTTTATGGTGAGAGTTCTAATCTTAAGAGGCACTCCATCAAACAAACCACCCACAATTGTCAGAAGCTTGAAGGAGTGCTTTGGGGTGACAGTATCTGCGGCATTGTTGCCACGAACAACGTTCCCGCAAATGCTCAAAATACAATCCCAAAATCCGCTCCAGTAAACAGTCTGAATATCGTTGCCCCACAGATCGCTACAGCCATACAGGAACCTGATAAAGGTTCAGACATAATCGTCTCACCAACAAGATTAAGCCTGTTCTTTAGAGCGTTTAATACCCAGTAACATTTAATTTGTCAACGTAGGCCCCATACAATAACTTGATGAGCTACAAGTAGTTATCGCAATTAATTCCCTGGAAGAGAATGCATTTTTGAAATCGAGGTCGCGCCAAACATTCTCTTTATAATATATCCTTACATTCCCCCCTGTTGTATAATAATACTTTGCTATATTTAGCATGTTATCAAACCCCTGTTTATGATTCCCGTACACATCCACTTTACACACGGCATTGACACTAATAGCCTCACTCCCGCGCTTCAGTCCGATACAAAAAAACTGAGTTTCCTTACCCCCTGACGTATACACACCATAAGACAGGTTGTAAATCTGAACATTACTCACATACGTATCATAATCAGCCATAGCTGCATAACAAACACTGGATAATGACGCAAGAGCAAGAGTCAGAACCTTTAATTTCTTTTTCATAATCCACTCCAACAATATTTAGCATACTTGTATTTCTATCGTAAACAAGCTCAACTGCTTCATGGATATTTTCAATTGGGATAGAATTTACAGATACATACTCACTTTGTAACCGCATCATCACTCGCTCAAAATGACCAAACTGGATACCACATAACTCAATATAAGCAACAGACGGCGGAAGGCTGTAGAAACTATTGTCTGCACGGATTCTGTATCTGTACAACCTGCCGCTAAATGTTGCTCTGGAGTAATATAATCGTGCTATATTATAAGACTCATTAATATCTGAGATAGTCGCAATATAGTACTGTCTCGACTACCGGATGCACAGGAGTCATCTCTTATATGTTGCTGAAGATTCCTGTTATTACCGTGAGAAGCAAAACCATCCCGAAAAATCAAATCTGAAGGTCTCGAGTCAACACGATATACAAAACCAACGGTACTTGCATAATCAGAAAAACACTAAAAATAATATTACTTTTTTATCATACCCTCTCCCACAGAAACTATCAGGCAAACCACCTAATGTGTTCAACCGAGTGCTAACCATAGCTCAGCCATACTTTACGTCTCGCTGGATAAAATTAGAAAAACAAACCTCCCCGGTTTACGGGCACGAAAATCCCCGTAATCGCACAATGCCTATCCTTAAACTGCGGCACTATAACGGCTTCCCCTACAGGGAGCCGTTTTGTTATGCCACTTCTCAATGACCTGCTCGATTTCAGCGACCATCCCCTTATGCCACCGCCTTCAGCGCAGATGTTTGCGGAACATCTTCCTGCTGAGTGTATACAACACTGCCTGACGCTCTCTAAGCATGCAACCGTTCGCCAGGCGTTCGGCTTTATCCGCCTGGTGTTTATCCCTGATACGCCTGGCACGCAGTTCCAGCGCGTAGATAGCGCCATGTTCAGGACAGCACCAGACAACGTTGCTGTAAGCAGGAGAAAACCATTCCCGGCAAACTTTGCATTTACGGCGCGGTAATTTAGCCATGCTCACCTCAGACCCGGTTACGGATATAGCATCTAATAACGTTAGATTATGCATGCGTAATAATTCATAGCATATCTATATTAATGTAAATAAAATACAGTCAACAGATTTCTCCAATTTTATTATATATAAACAGAGGCTTACGTTGAGTAATAACAAGATCATACAACCCCGCACCAGTAAATTAATGTAAAAATAGGCGTAATCATGTATTAATATTGACTGGACAGCAGGTAAGTGATAACAAACAAATATTAAAAAGTAAATATCACATAATAACCATTATCACTACATGAGAGGTGAATATGATGAAACCTATTTCTGCCGCGATCCTCAATATTAGAGGGGCAGCCCCGGCACTGCCACTATCGGAAATGGCGCAACTAACCTAGCCAAAGATATTATTAGGGTAGCTAATATTGCTTATAATATTTCACAGGTTGAGCAAAAAAGTGGTTTCTTGTTAGTTACGGGAGAGAAAGGCTTCAACAAATCGGCTTGCCTGCATATGCTGGGACAACAAATATCCAGAGTTTTTTCTGGGAAGCACTTATATCCTGGTGTTTTTATAAGTAAAGACGCAGCGTCCGAATTTGAAAAAACAATCAGCACTCATTATAAAACTCTTTCGGGTCACATTGATCTACAACAATACACTAATGATGTAAATTGCGGAGCAGCTGTAGGTATTGTTGCACGGCAGCAAGAAAACCTCATACTAGATGAGATCACATTAAGTGCGTTTAAAAAGGTCTATATTACCGGTCATGGTGCAGCAGGCACTAATGTTCTAGCCAGTGGCGACTCTGTTTTTTCTGCAAAACAACTGGTTGATATTCTGGTTGCTAATAAAGTTTTAGAGGTTATAAAGGATATAAGGATTAGTAGTTGTTATTCCGCAGATAAAAGAGAGCCTAATAGTTTTAAAAAGGAGGACATAGATAAAGCGAATAGAAATGCTGGTTTCTTCGAACGAATGGTGTTTGGAGAACGTGATACTTTTATAGAGAGGGTTGCTAATGAGATCTGGAGTCGAGGCTACACAGATGTCAAAGTTTCTGGTTATCATGGTGCTGGTGTATTTTATGCTGGTGAAATCCCATTTACACATCTTAGAAGCACGACAATCCCGCCAACTATCACTGTAAAAAGAAAGTCCGTAAGAGTAACCCTGGAAAGTCCTATAGATTAAATCATAAACTCAGCTCTATTACTTTTGGGTAGATAAAGGGGTTATCATCAGAATTATATTTTTGTTAAGTTTTTTACGATATTGTAAACTGACAGTTACTGTATAAATAATCGGTAACTGTCAGCTCACATCTGAGCTAATAAATATAATTCCCCCTGCTGACCCGCTGCAGCGGTTTAAGACGCAACACCTCATGCCGGAGTATTCCGATCTGTCTTATTGTGAACCTCCCAGAGACTAATGCCGCAACATCCTGATCGCGCCATACTCCAAACTGGCGCCAGCCGCCACTGTCGGTCTTAATGACCCTGGCCCAAATTCCGTACAGTGCTAAAACTTCTCCCAGTAGTCGTATGTTCTTTTACGGTTAACGCTTCTATTTTTTTCTTCTTCTCCAGTACCATCTGGCGACGAGGATCGAGTCCCTCAGTTAACCATGATCTAAAGTACTGACGGCGTTCCCTGGCATGAGATAGTGATATGGTTGGATAATCGCCAATCGTCAGTTGAGCAGCGTTCCCGTTCCATCTGTATCGGTAAAAGAATGTTATACTGCCGGATGTAGAGAGCCTGACATTGAGACCATGAGCGTCTGAGATGACCTTGATTTGGTCTCTTTTTTTGCCAGGAGCCTTTCTTAATTTTGTATCGGCAAGCAATGTGTACACTCCATGAGAGGATATACACATCTGTGTACACATTTTGCATAAATTGATAACCTCAAAGTGCACAAAATTAAAACACCAACGCTCGATAACGAATTGATAATGTTTGAAAATTTTAAAAGACATAAAGCATGGTAAACAAAAATAAAACGAGTAAATATGCCTTACGATAGCGTCTACAGCGAAAAGCGCCCGCCAGGCACCCTGCGCACTGCCTGGCGTAAATTTTATAGCGACGCGCCTGCGATGGTGGGCCTGTATGGATGCGCCGGTCTGGCGTTGCTGTGTATTTTTGGCGGCTGGATCGCGCCCTATGGTATCGATCAGCAATTTCTGGGCTATCAGCTACTGCCGCCCTCCTGGTCACGCTATGGCGAAGTCTCCTTTTTTCTGGGGACTGACGATCTGGGGCGCGATGTGCTGAGCCGCCTGTTAAGCGGCGCGGCGCCCACGGTCGGCGGCGCGTTTATCGTAACGCTGGCGGCTACGCTATGTGGATTAGTCCTCGGCGTAGTGGCAGGCGCGACGCACGGTTTACGCTCTGCCGTACTGAACCATATTCTGGACACGCTGCTTTCCATCCCTTCGCTCTTGCTGGCGATTATCGTCGTGGCATTTGCCGGCCCACATCTGTCACACGCGATGTTTGCCGTCTGGCTGGCCCTGTTGCCGCGAATGGTACGTTCCGTCTATAGCATGGTGCATGATGAACTGGAAAAAGAGTACGTCATTGCCGCCCGTCTGGATGGCGCGACAACGCTGAATATTCTGTGGTTCGCCATTTTACCGAATATTACCGCCGGTCTGGTCACCGAAATTACCCGGGCGCTGTCGATGGCGATTCTGGACATCGCCGCGCTGGGATTTTTAGATCTTGGCGCGCAGCTTCCCTCTCCCGAATGGGGGGCCATGTTGGGGGATGCGCTGGAGCTAATCTATGTCGCGCCGTGGACCGTTATGCTACCCGGCGCGGCGATAACGCTCAGTGTTTTACTGGTAAACCTGCTCGGAGATGGGATTCGTCGTGCGATTATTGCGGGGGTGGAATAATGCCGTTACTGGATATCCGCAATCTCACCATTGAATTTAAAACCAGCGAAGGTTGGGTAAAAGCGGTCGATCGCGTCAGTATGACATTAAGCGAAGGCGAAATTCGCGGCCTGGTAGGTGAATCGGGTTCCGGAAAAAGCTTAATTGCTAAAGCTATTTGCGGCGTCGCGAAAGACAACTGGCGAGTCACTGCCGACCGTATGCGTTTTGATGATATCGATCTGCTGCGCCTCTCCTCTCGTGAACGGCGTAAGCTGGTCGGGCATAATGTGTCGATGATCTTCCAGGAGCCGCAGTCGTGCCTTGATCCTTCCGAACGCGTCGGCCGCCAGTTAATGCAAAATATTCCCGCCTGGACCTATAAAGGTCGCTGGTGGCAGCGTTTAGGCTGGCGTAAACGACGTGCTATTGAATTACTGCACCGGGTGGGAATTAAAGATCATAAAGACGCGATGCGCAGTTTTCCCTATGAACTGACCGATGGCGAGTGTCAGAAAGTCATGATCGCTATCGCGCTGGCGAATCAACCGCGACTCCTGATCGCTGATGAACCCACCAACTCAATGGAACCGACGACGCAGGCGCAAATTTTTCGCCTGTTGACCCGACTGAATCAAAACAGTAATACCACCATTCTGTTGATTAGCCACGACCTGCAAATGCTGAGTCAGTGGGCTGACAAAATCAACGTCTTATACTGCGGCCAGACGGTAGAAACCGCGCCAAGTAAAGATCTGGTGACGACGCCACATCATCCTTATACGCAGGCGCTTATCCGCGCGATTCCGGATTTTGGCAGCGCGATGCCGCATAAAAGCCGTCTCAATACGCTGCCGGGCGCGATCCCGCTACTGGAGCAGTTACCGATAGGTTGTCGTCTGGGGCCGCGCTGCCCTTACGCGCAACGAGAATGCATTATCACGCCACGCTTAACCGGCGCGAAAAATCATCTCTATGCCTGTCATTTTCCGCTGAATATGGAGAGAGAGTGATATGGTGGAAACTCTGCTTGAAGTGCGCAACCTGAGTAAAACCTTTCGCTACCGGACAGGATGGTTTCGCCGCCAGACCGTCGACGCCGTGAAACCATTAAGCTTTACGCTTCGTGAGCGTCAGACTCTGGCCATTATCGGCGAAAACGGTTCCGGCAAATCCACGCTGGCAAAGATGCTGGCCGGCATGATTGAACCCACCAGCGGCGAGCTTCTTATTGACGATCATCCCCTGCATTACGGCGACTATTCGTTTCGAAGCCAACGTATTCGAATGATTTTTCAGGACCCCTCAACGTCACTGAATCCACGTCAACGTATTTCACAGATTCTTGACTTCCCCCTGCGCCTTAATACCGATCTGGAGCCGGAACAGCGGCGCAAACAGATTGTCGAGACGATGCGTATGGTGGGGCTATTGCCCGATCACGTGAGCTACTACCCGCATATGCTGGCGCCGGGGCAGAAACAGCGTCTGGGCCTGGCCCGCGCGCTGATTTTACGCCCTAAAGTCATTATCGCGGACGAAGCTCTGGCTTCGCTTGATATGTCCATGCGCTCGCAGCTCATCAATCTGATGCTTGAATTGCAGGAAAAACAAGGCATCTCCTATATCTATGTCACGCAGCATATCGGCATGATGAAACATATTAGCGATCAGGTATTAGTGATGCATCAGGGGGAAGTGGTTGAACGCGGCAGCACCGCCGATGTGCTCGCCTCTCCGCTACATGAGCTTACCCGCCGTTTAATCGCAGGCCATTTTGGCGAGGCGCTGACCGCTGACGCATGGCGAAAGGATCGCTAAGCGAAACAAATACCCTCAGTTCGATTCTCTGAGGGTGTTCATGCGACTGCCCAACAGCAATGTTTCAACCTCTTCTAACGCAACGGAAGGAAATAACGTGCCCTGGGTTGCCCAAATGCCTGCCGTTTTTAACGCCGACAAATGGCGTGCGTTTTCCTGGCCACCCACCACAATCTTGTCACAATAATGCCGGATATGTTTGACGAGCAGCGGAAACGTCATTTTTTCAATTTGTGAGACAAAAAAGCTGCGGTCAAGTTTTACGCCGCTAAAACACCCGCAAACTAATGGCGCAGCGGTTGCGTTCCCTACGCCCAGGTCGCCCAGCCATAATGGATTAGGTTGCTTATGAAGCGCGTGTATTAAAGGATCGATTAAGGCGTTATCTTGACATGAAAAATGTTCAGCGACCTGCAGCTCCACAAATAGCATGGCGTGTAGTAATGCGCGAATATCTTTGTCCTGAAGGACAAACTGCGCCATACCCCGATCGATATTTATGATACAGAACAGGCCGTGGCGTAGAAACCAGCCATGTTTGGCCGCGATTGTCCGCAACAGATCAAGCAGAAAACGGCGCTTCTGCGAATTGTCCCATGACGAGATAACAAACTCAGGGTGTAGCGGACGAGCGGGCGACGATGCAAAATGGGTAGTGATTTCGACACCCAGTAAATCCCCCTCCATTGCCCTTATCGGCTCTGCCATAAAAAAATAGCGCATGTGACCACTCCACTTGATCTTAACTCCCTGATAATGCGCTTTTAACGCAAATCAATCAATAAAAACGATCAATATATAAAAAATGATCGAAAAAAACAATATATGTTAACTTCATGATAACTTGCTAATTTTATGTTTTGAGAATGTTCTTCTATTGCTATAAGGAAATTTACATACTACGCCGAACAACGCTAATACGACGGCATGAGACCATCCGTAAAGCCAGGTTTTTCTTGTCAGGCAGAGGGGAAAAATCAAGGCGAGTTAATGGTGTTGCACCATTGCGAGGCATTTCACCCACTATGGCAGCGCGGCATCGCCAACCCTAATGGCGAGTTGCATCTCCGTTGCAGGCTGTCCAGATCCCCCGAACGACCTTTAAACGAATAGCAACTCTCAATAATTGATCGGTAAATCTGTAGCGAATGAGCCCCGGCGATTCGCAGAAAAGAACGAACTAAATGCTATTTTTTTAATTCATTCTTTAATACCTTAGCCACAAGAGTCCCTTCCTCAGGCGCGGCTAGTTTAAAACGTCTTCCTGGCGCAGGTGTCTGTTCTTCCTCTCCGATTAACGCATCAAGATCCGCAATAAGTGACTTATAATATTCAATATCTTCAGTATTTTCTTCGGTCTCGGCCCGCTTTAATTTTATCAGGTGATGGGCCTTAATTTGCTCTTCCAGTTGCCTTGTTGCAAGAGAAACGCTTCGCTGTTGCCGGGATTCTTGTGACAGTACCATTTGATCGCCATCCACAAAGAAAAGAACCCCTTCTTTAATCAGAATATTACCTAAGATATTTATATCATGCATATAAACCCCCCGGGATTTAAGAAGCGCCTCCGCCATTCGATAGTTATCTTCATCGTCAACATCTAACTCCTGACCTTGAATATATTTTGAAACTAAAACCGTAACGTCTTTACCATTAATATTCATGGAGGCCGAACGAGAAAAATTCTTGTCGTCATTGGCCATATTCAAATACTTACTGACACGATCAGGATGACAATTACGATGCTCCGGAGAGTTAACATCCACTTTTATTCCCCGCTCATTAATTGGAATCTTAACAACAAACTCATCATTTAACAGATAGACTGTCCCATAACTTCCGCTACCTATTTTATTTTTTTCAATATCACGCATGCGAATATTTTTCTGAAACTCCGGCGAGTTAATAAACGCCTCTATTGCCGCTGGTTGTGATGCATCCGTCTGATCAATAGCGCCATTCTCATCACCAGACGCCGTGGCGGGCGTGGTCAGGAAGTCTATCAAACGTTGCTCAAAAGCCTCATAGATTCCATTACTACCTGCTTCGCTCGGCGTCAGGTGATCATTGTCCAAAGCGGCAAGCGTAATTTCCCCGGAATTATAATTAAACATCGTTTCTTTTAAAAAATCGACGCAATGTTCAGAACACTCCGTCTCGGTCACTAATACTCCATCGTAAAACATCTGTAGTAGTAACATATTTTCTTGATGTGCTAATACCTCTACAGTGTATTTATCCATTGTTTCAGGTCTGGAGGCATCAATAAGTTTAATATATCCAAGAAGGGGGCGCCATCGTGTACAGTCTTCATCTCGCCTCGAAAATGGTCGTAGCGAGAAAGGCTTCGTAATATCGGGACGCTCGTTTTTTTGGCACAGTAGATTATATATCTCTTTATAATCAGAAATTAAACTTCGCCTGGTAAATATATTCCTGAAAAAATCTATGAATTTCTCATACGTTGAAAAAACATGCTCTCTTTTATTATCGATGATATCTCTTAAATGCTTTTCTGATATCTGACAACTATGATTTCCGATATGAAATGTAAACGGCATATGTCTCATCCTCTGAAAATTTATTATAATACACATGCAAACATATAAAAACCTGATTTGTAACTACTGTAATCACCTGATTTCCAAAATTTTTCATATTCAGTATTACTCTGCATCAATAAATAGAGAAAACCTTCAGCACCTAAAAAAGAAATTATTTTTGTTAAGCATTTGCTGGTTAAAATTACATATCCATAACATCGCTAATAGGTGAGGTAAACCATTCGGATGAATATTCTGGCTTCCTACAGAACCTTTATTTGTCTGGTGGATGGCGCATCGCTATCGTACTTGCTATCCGTCCCGGTGTCTCTGGTTGGATGAGGCGAACCTTACACCAGCTGGTATACTGCACCGTAGGGCCTGTCCCATTAGACTCTTTGATTTGCCAGTTTGGCCCTGGGGAGTGCTCAAAATCCTCAGGGACTTCGTTACCGTGTGGTTTTAGAACGTCACCTGCCGGAGATAGCGGCGGAAAAATAGCGTGACACACGGGGCCAGGAGTGGGATATAATTTCAGACTAATTTCGAATAATGTTGAAAAGTTGCTGTTAACCATTGTTCGTAAAAGCAAAAAATAAGCAATGACTATAAGGATTAAAGCTATGGGTTTTCTTTCCGGTAAGCGCATTCTGGTCACTGGCGTGGCCAGTAAACTGTCCATCGCCTACGGTATCGCACAGGCGATGCACCGCGAAGGAGCTGAACTGGCGTTCACCTACCAGAACGACAAACTGAAAGGCCGCGTAGAAGAATTTGCTGCCCAGCTGGGTTCCAGCATCGTTTTACCGTGTGATGTCGCTGAAGATGCCAGCATTGACGCTATGTTTGCAGAGCTGGGTAACGTTTGGCCGAAATTTGACGGTTTCGTACACTCGATCGGTTTCGCGCCTGGCGATCAGCTGGACGGCGATTATGTTAATGCGGTTACCCGCGAAGGCTTTAAAATCGCTCACGATATTAGCTCTTACAGCTTTGTTGCCATGGCGAAAGCCTGCCGCACCATGCTGAATCCGGGTTCTGCGCTGTTGACCTTGTCTTATCTGGGAGCGGAGCGCGCCATCCCGAACTACAATGTCATGGGTCTGGCGAAAGCCTCTCTGGAAGCCAACGTGCGTTATATGGCAAACGCTATGGGACCGGAAGGGGTTCGCGTCAACGCCATCTCTGCGGGTCCAATCCGCACGCTGGCGGCGTCCGGTATTAAAGACTTCCGTAAAATGCTGGCGCATTGTGAAGCCGTTACGCCAATTCGTCGCACCGTGACCATTGAAGATGTGGGTAACTCGGCGGCGTTTCTGTGTTCCGATCTCTCGGCAGGCATTTCTGGCGAAGTCGTCCATGTTGACGGCGGGTTCAGCATTGCGGCAATGAATGAACTGGAACTGAAGTAAGCGCATTAAGTTTATTAGCGGGCGGCACGGCTGTGCTGCCCCATTCCCCTCACTCACCACTCATCTCATTATATAGCGTTCTGATATTTGTTATCACCTAACAATCTTTCATCCCTTTCCCGCATACGCCAGGATAATCCAGCATAAACGATCCGACGCCGAATCATTATCGATCGCCATTTCATCCTCGGGAAACCCTATGGAACAATGCCGAAAAGCGGGTAAAAGCCACTGGTATCATGAAACACAATCCACTATGTCGTCACAAACCCCGCTTTCGCTGATGCCGGAAGCCGCGTATGTTAACGATCGTTTTTTACTGGATTTAACGGTAGCAGAAACCGCGTTGACGCCTTTTGAGTCATGGTTAAAGCCCGCTCGCCAGTTGGCGGATGTCTTATTTCCCCGCACGGTTCTCAACGACCGGCTTCATACGTTTAGCGCCTATGAACGTATGAGCACCGCGCTGACCGCCGCTCAGGTATTTGGGGTTCAGCGTTTGTGCCGCCATTATGCCGCGCGTCTGGCGCCGCTACCTGGCCCTGACGCCTCAAGAGAGAGCAATCAACGGCTGGCGCAAATTACGCAATACGCTCGTCAGCTTGCCGGCTCCCCCTCCGTTATCAATACGCGGGCCCGCGAACAGCTTGCAGAGGTGGGATTAACCGCCCGGGATACCGTACTCATCAATCAGATCATTGGGTTTATCGGTTTTCAGGCGCGGGTAGCGGCGATATTTCAGGCGTTTTGCCGTCTGCCCGTGCGTGAGCTGCCCGGCCAGGAGATGCAGCGCTTTGCCAGGGCCGCGCGGTTTCAAAACCCCCAGACGACATGGCGGCCCGCCGCCAGTCTGGTAGAATATCCTCCAGCCCATACCAAAGTTCGGCGGCAATATTCGTCTTCACAATGCCAAATGATGGCGCCGGTACTCATGCGCGATCCGTCTTCATTCGCGTTACTCGAACGCATACTGACCAGCACATTACACACTGCATCGCCCCCTTCTTTACTTCCACTTATCACGCTCCTCACATCACGTATCAACGGCAGCGCCGCCTGCTTTAACGAACAGGCAACCCAACCTGGCGCGTGGCGCCGCGCTGTCATCACGTTACGCCAGGAAGACGACGACATCGCTCGTTGGGAACTTGAGCCTGCGCTGACACAGGCGATACAATGGCTCACCAGAGCGCCCGATCGCTTTAGCGCCGCGCATTTTTTCCCGCTACTCACCAGGGGAGTTTCATCGGAGCAGGCTATTAATATGTTAGGCTGGTGCGGCGTGTGCGGATGGTTAAATCGTTTAAAAATCGCGTTGGGCGAAACCTATTAACTCATCCATTACTGAAAGAGCGCTTGCTGCGCCAGGCAGAATCGCGTAAAACTGTCAGCCGCTCTTTTGGCTACGAAAATAGACGAATATGTTTCAGGACAACCCGCTGCTAGCGCAGCTTAAACAGCAACTGCATTCCCAGACGCCGCGCGCTGAAGGGGTCGTAAAAGCCACGGAAAAAGGCTTTGGCTTCCTTGAGGTTGACGCGCAAAAAAGCTATTTCATTCCTCCGCCGCAGATGAAAAAAGTGATGCATGGCGATCGTATCGTCGCGGTCATCCACACGGAAAAAGAACGGGAGTCTGCCGAGCCGGAAGAACTGATCGAACCGTTCCTGACGCGCTTTGTGGGAAAAGTTCAGGGTAAAAATGACCGCCTGTCCATCGTGCCGGATCATCCGTTGCTGAAAGACGCGATTCCCTGCCGCGCCGCGCGCGGCGTTCAGCATGAGTTCAAAGAAGGTGACTGGGCGGTTGCCGAAATGCGCCGCCATCCGCTTAAAGGCGACCGTTCGTTTTACGCCGATTTAACACAGTACATCACCTTTGCCGACGATCACTTTGTTCCCTGGTGGGTTACGCTTGCCCGCCACAACCTAGAAAAAGAAGCGCCGAACGGCGTAGCGACGGAGATGCTTGACGAAGGGCTGGAGCGCCAGGATCTTACCGCGCTGAATTTCGTCACTATCGATAGCGCCAGCACTGAAGATATGGATGACGCGCTATATGCTGAGGAATTAGCGGACGGCAGACTCCAGCTTACGGTGGCTATCGCCGATCCTACCGCCTGGATTGCCGAAGGCAGTAAGCTGGATAACGCCGCGAAAATTCGCGCCTTCACCAACTACCTGCCGGGCTTCAATATTCCTATGCTGCCACGTGAGCTGTCTGACGATCTGTGCTCACTGCGCGCCAACGAAGTGCGTCCGGCGCTCGCCTGTCGCATGATAATCGCCGCGGACGGCACCATTGACGATGATATCGCCTTTTTTGCGGCCACGATCGAATCGAAGGCCAAGCTGGCGTACGACAATGTCTCCGACTGGCTGGAAAATAACGGCACCTGGCAGCCGGATAACGAAGGCATTGCCCAGCAGATTCGTCTGTTGCACCGTATTTGTCTAAGCCGCAGTGAGTGGCGTCATCATCATGCGTTAGTCTTTAAAGACCGCCCGGATTACCGCTTTGTGCTTGGCGAAAAAGGTGAAGTACTGGATATTGTGGCGGAACCGCGCCGTATCGCTAACCGTATCGTAGAAGAGTCGATGATCGCCGCTAACCTTTGCGCCGCGCGCGTACTGCGCGATAAGCTCGGTTTCGGTATTTACAACGTACATACGGGCTTCGATCCCGCGAATGCCGACGCGCTTGCCGCGCTGCTGAAAACGCATGGTCTGCATGTCGATGCCGAAGAGGTGCTGACGCTGGAAGGCTTCTGTAAACTGCGTCGCGAACTGGATGCGCAGCCCTCCGGTTTCCTTGACAGCCGCATTCGTCGCTTCCAGTCTTTTGCGGAAATCAGCACCGAGCCGGGGCCGCATTTCGGTCTTGGTCTTGAGGCTTATGCCACCTGGACCTCTCCCATCCGTAAGTATGGCGATATGATTAACCATCGCCTGCTGAAAGCGGTCATCAAGGGGGAAGCTATTGCGCGTCCGCAGGAAGATATCACCCAGCAAATGGCGGAACGCCGTCGCCTGAACCGCATGGCGGAGCGCGATGTCGGCGACTGGTTATATGCACGCTTCCTTAACGATAAGGCGGGGACAAATACCCGTTTCGCGGCAGAAATTATTGACGTCAGCCGTGGTGGTATGCGTGTGCGACTGGTCGATAACGGCGCTATCGCCTTTATCCCTGCCCCGTTCCTGCACGCCGTTCGCGATGAACTGGTATGCAGCCAGGAAAACGGTACGGTACAGATTAAAGGTGAGACGGTTTATAAAGTGACGGATGTCATTGATGTCACTATTGCGGAAGTTCGCATGGAAACCCGCAGCATTATTGCCCGACCGGCAGCGTAACCACGCTTAGCTCGCTCAACGGCCTTTGCTGAGAAGGCAAAGGCCGTTTCTTTTCTTCTTCTCCCTTCCGTCATGCTCTAAGTTTAATCTTATTCAAGCGCCCCATTTCTTGTTATTTTTAGCTGGCGACTATGCTTTTTCCAGAATCTGGATTACATATGAATACATAGATAAAACAATACGTTCAGCCATAATTACCCTTATTTATAACATGGCTAACCTTTCTTTTCGGGCACCTGGCGCTTAAATGGGATGGTACGCATGATGAAACAGATTCAGGAACAAACGGCGCTAAATCCCCTTCACTCTCACTGGCGTCTGGCTGATGACCGCAACGTGCTGTATCTCTCCCCGACAGGTGAAACGGATGCAGAAAAAACGGTTGAGCTATCGCCGGAACAAGCCGGGCGTATCCGGGAAATAACGGCGATTACGTCCAGTCTGCTGATAACGTTGTTGATAGAAAAACAGGTTACCGCTGTGCACCTGGTAGGCCGTAAGATTAATAACCGTGAATGGGCTGGCAGCCTGGCAACCTGGCCTGATACGCCTGCCGTCGCGCCAACGCAGGCGCAGGAGCTCTCTTTTGCCGAGCAAATCGTATCAGAAGCCAACTCAGTCATTGCGATACTGGATAGTCGGGGAAAAATCTGTCGATTTAATCGGTTATGCGAAGAGTACACAGGCTTAAAAGAGCGAGATGTAATTGGTCAAAGCGTCTTTAAATTATTTATGAGCCGCCGGGAGGCGGTTGCCTCCCGGCACTACATTGAGAATTTTTTTCGCAATGGCAATGCCTATGAAATCGAACGCTGGATAAAGACCCGTAAAGGCCAACGCCTGTTCTTATTTCGTAATAAATTCGTCCATAACGGTAGCGGAAAAAACGAAATTTTCCTGATCTGCGCAGGCACGGATATCACCGAAGAAAGGCAGGCTCAGGAGCGTTTACGCATACTGGCGAATACAGACACCGTCACCGGCCTGCCCAATCGCAATGCTATTCATGAATTTATTAATCATGCTATTGCCTCGGCTGGCGAGTCGCAGGTGGGTATCGTTTATCTCGATCTGGATAACTTCAAGAAAATTAATGACGCCTATGGGCATATGTTTGGCGATCAGCTCTTACAGGCCGTTTCGCTGGCGCTGTTGAGTTGTCTGGAGGAAGATCAATTGCTGGCCAGACTGGGGGGAGATGAATTCATTGTCCTCGCTGCCCATACGTCTCAGGCCGCGCTGGAAGCAGTAGCCTCACGAATCCTTACCCGTCTGCGGCAACCGTTTCGTATTGGACTTATTGAAGTTTACACGAGATGCGCCATTGGCATTTCGTTGGCCCCCCGGCACGGACAGGACAGCGAAAGTCTCATTCGCACTGCCGACACCGCAATGTACAACGCCAAAGAAGGCGGCCGCGGTCAGTTCTGCGTTTTTTCGCCGGAAATGAATCAGCGCGTATTTGACTATCACTGGCTGGATACAAACCTGCGAAAAGCGCTGGAAAACGACCAGTTACTTATTCACTATCAGCCTAAAATTACCTGGCGCGGCGAAGTACGTAGCCTGGAAGCGCTGGTACGCTGGCAATCGCCGGAACGCGGATTAATTCCGCCGCTGGAGTTCATCTCATACGCCGAAGAGTCAGGACTCATCGTCCCGCTGGGCCGCTGGGTGATTCTGGATGTGGTTCGCCAGATTGCGAAATGGCGCGATAAGGGGATTAACTTGCGCGTAGCCGTTAACTTTTCGGCGCGACAACTGGCCGACCAGACGCTTTTTACTGCGCTTAAACAGGCTTTGTACGATCTGAATTTTGAGTATTGCCCGATCGATGTCGAGCTAACGGAAAGTTGCCTGATCGAAAACGACACGCTGGCGCTATCGGTTATCCAGCAATTTAGTCAGCTCGGCGCCCAGATTCATCTGGATGATTTTGGCACCGGGTATTCTTCGCTTTCTCAACTCGCCCGGTTCCCTATTGATGCCGTTAAACTGGATCAGGCTTTCGTCAGAGATATCCATAAGCAACCGCTGTCGCAATCTCTGGTTCGGGCGATTGTCGCGGTGGCTCAGGCGCTAAATTTACAAGTGATTGCCGAAGGCGTAGAAAATGCTAAAGAAGATGCCTTCCTGACAAAAAACGGTGTCAATGAACGACAGGGCTTTTTATTCGCTAAACCTATGCCCGCCGTTTCTTTTGAACGCTGGTACAAACGTTATCAGACGAAAAAAATGCGTTAATGGCGGCGATAATAGGGAGAACAGCCTGTGCAGACAGGCATAGCCCTATTTTTCCCTTCTCTTTTCAGATTAATTTCTGCATCATGAATTGAAACCTTTTCTGACATTAAGGATGACAAACATGTCTGATATCGAAGCACAACGAATTGCCGCACGCATTGATACCGTGCTGGATATCCTTGTTGCTGGCGATTACCACTCGGCCATCAATAACCTTGAAATATTGAGAGCAGAGCTGTTAGATCAGGTTAAAGACGGTATCTCGCCATCCCAGGCTCCCGGGTCGCCCTGGGAAATCTGATAGCGATTATTTGTCCGGGATGGCCGTTAGTCCTTCCCGGCTCTCTGACTGTCTGTTGACTCCTCTTAACGTATAAAATTAATACTATGAACTCCCGACAACAATCAATTTTGCAAATGGTGGTTGATAAAGGCCAGATGAGCGTTGCTGAACTGGCGAAAATTACCGGCGTATCTGAAGTCACGATTCGTCAGGATCTGAATACCCTGGAAAAACAGAGCTATTTACGCCGTGCGCACGGTTTCGCCGTTTCGCTTGAGAGCGATGACGTAGAGACTCGCATGATGACGAACTACACGCTAAAACGCCGGCTGGCGGAGTTCGCCGCCTCGCTGGTCAGTCCAGGAGAGTCCGTTTTTATTGAAAATGGCAGTAGCAATGCGCTATTGGCCCGGACGCTGGCGGAACAAAAAGATGTCACGATCATCACCGTGAGCAGTTATATCGCGCACCTGCTCAAAGAGACCCCTTGCGAAGTCATTCTCCTCGGTGGAATCTATCAGAAAAAAAGTGAAAGCATGGTAGGGCCGTTGACGCGACAGTTTATCCATCAAGTGCATTTCAGCAAAGCATTTATCGGTATTGATGGCTGGCAGGCTGATACCGGCTTTACCGGACGCGATATGATGCGATCGGATGTGGTTAACGCTGTTCTGGAAAAAGGCTCAGAAGCGATTGTCCTCACCGACAGCTCCAAATTTGGCTGTGTGCATCCCTATCCCCTGGGCCCGCTCTCTCGCTTCCATCGTGTTATTACGGATTCCAGAATTTCCGCCAGCGATCAAATGCAGTTAGAGCATGCAGGGCTGCTAGTCAATGTTATTGGCTCATCCGTTTAAAATATTTCCCGATGGTTTGCCCTATGGCAAATCATCCTCTCTCTAAGACTTTTCTGACATCCCAATTAAGACTATTTACCTGTTGTAACGAGCGTAACGTCGTAAAATTAATATTAGCGAAATAACAGGAAGTGACTATCACCTGCGTGATATACCCCTGCGCAATCAGGTTTTACGGAAAATCTCTTAACAGGTTTTATTTTAACTATAGTTATAGTGAGCTTAATTCCGTGAATCGTTAATTCAGGAGAGAGTATTATGTTTATGACGAGCAAAAAAATGGCCGCTGCTGTGCTGGCAATCACCGTAGCAATGTCTCTGAGCGCCTGCTCAAACTGGTCCAAGCGCGATCGCAACACGGCTATTGGCGCAGGTGCGGGGGCGTTAGGCGGCGCAGTGTTAACGGACGGCAGTACATTAGGCACCCTGGGCGGCGCGGCGGTCGGCGGCGTGATTGGTCACCAGGTTGGAAAATAATCCAGACGTTTAAATATTGAACGGCTCAAAATAATACGTTTATTCTTTTCAGGTCTGGATTACAAAAATAGACAAAGTTGACTTTTACGCCACGGTAATTTACAACCGTGGCGTTTTCATTAGCCGCCAGCTAATTTTACTTTCATTCCTTTAGCTTCCAGCAATGATTTTATCAAGTCGCGTTTATCTCCCTGAATTTCAATAATCCCTTCTTTTACTGCCCCGCCACAGCCGCATTTTTTCTTCAGTTCAGCCGCCAGTTTGGTTAATTCCGCATCATTCATCTCGATACCGGTAATCAAACATACGCCTTTACCCTTACGGCCACTGGTTTGACGCTGAATGCGAACGATACCATCCCCTTTGGGACGAACCGGCGCCGTTTTAGGTTCTTCAATGCGCCCCGTCTGTGTTGAATAAACCAGACGACTATTGGAATCGCTCATTATGCCTCCCGTTTCAGTGACGCGTTAATATCCTTCAGCGTTTGCGCCGGATCTACCGATTGCGTAACCGGGCGGCCAATCACCATATAGTCGACGCCGGCGGATAATGCCTGTTCGGGCGTCATAATGCGTCGCTGGTCGCCTGCCTCGCTGCCTGCGGGCCGAATGCCCGGCGTCACCAGCTTAAATGCAGCGCCAAAGGCCTGTTTAAATCTGACCGCTTCCTGAGCGGAACAGACCACGCCATCCAGCCCGCATTGCTGCGTCAGGCGCGCCAGCCGCTCCGCATGTTCCGCCGGTGACAACGTCACGCCCAGATCGCGCAGATCGCTGGTTTCCATACTGGTCAACACGGTCACGGCAATGAGTAACGGCGCATCTTTACCGAATGGCGCCAGCGCGTCGCGCGCTGCGGCCATCATTCTCGCCCCGCCAGACGCGTGAACGTTTACCATCCAGACGCCCAGGTCTGCCGCTGCAGCGACTGCCCGAGCCGTGGTGTTGGGAATATCATGAAATTTTAGATCAAGAAAGACATCAAACCCACGCTGCTGGAGATCCCGAACGAGCTGTGGACCAAACAGCGTGAACATCTCTTTGCCCACTTTTAAGCGACAATCGCGAGGATCGATTTTATCGACAAACGCCAGGGCTTTATCGCGTTCATGGTAATCCAACGCCACAACGACAGGCGATTCAGTAATAGCGCAGGAAGAAGATGAAGCAGTAAACGTCATGACCAGACCTTCTTGATGATGGGCACCGGAAGTGGCGCAAATTGGATAAACGGCGTGCATTCTACCTGCGGCGCAGGGAAATTAACAGGTTCGATTGACAACCTGATAAGCCCTGCCTGCTGATGCCAGCGTCGTTTCTAGCTTTACGTCATTAAGTATGTTGTAACTAAAGTGAGGCTTTTTTTATATACTACTGCCCATCAAGTCCGCGAATAGGTTTAATGGTCGACCATGCCCGGCAGGACGGACAGTGCCAGTACAAGGTATAGGCGGTAAAACCGCATTTCTGACAACGATACCGCGGTTTACTGCGCACCTGCTCGCCAACCATATCACGCAGTACCATCAGGCTTTCTTTCGCTCGCCCTTCTTCCGCCTCGTTGAGATGGTAATCCATCAGCTTATGGAACACCCGCATGGTAGGATGTCGCTGTAGCTGACGCGTGATATAGACTTGAGCTGCGTCACTACCTTCACGCGCTTCCAGAATATCGGCAAGCATTAACTCAGCGCCAGCACCGGTATTCTCCTCAACGGCGCGACGTAAAAACTCCGCCCACTCGGCATTTTTACCGAGCTGTTGATAACAGGTTTGCAGCATCTCCAGCGTTTCGCTGACCAGCTCTTTATCCTGAACGATCACACGTTGCAGGCTTTCGACCGCTTTGGCGTAATCCCCTCTCGCCATATAAACGCGCCCCATCATGATAGACACCCGGGCGCTATTTTTATCTGCGGCGGCACCTTTTTTCAGCAACGCCATCGCGCGATCCATGTCGTCGTTGCCCATCTGCTGTAACGCTAACTCACAGTAAAAATGGGCGATTTCGATACGCTGTTTATCTTTGCCCAGTTTCACCAGCCGTTCTGCTACTTCGATCGCCTTTTGCCAGTCGCTGGTTAGCTGATAGATTTGCAAGAGCTGCTGTAACGCGCCTACGCGAAATTCCGTTTCGTCGGTAAGTTGGTTAAACATATCTTCCGCGCGGTCATATAAACCGGCGGCCATATAGTCGCGCCCCAGTTGCTGAACAGCCAGTAAACGCTGTTCATAGGTCAATGAAGCGCTTTCCATGAGCGTTTGATGAATACGAATGGCGCGATCGACTTCGCCGCGAGAGCGAAACAGATTACCGAGAGTGAGATGAGCCTCAACGGTGCCCGTATCCTCTTTAAGCATATCGAGGAACAGATCCACCGCTTTATCTTGTTGGTTACTCAGCAGGAAGTTAACCCCTGCGACATAATCGCGCGACAGGCGGTTAGCTTCATCCTGTTTTGTTTGTTGCGCACTTCTGCGACCCATATACCACCCATAGGCAGCGGCTACAGGCAACAGCAGAAATAACAACTCCAACATAAATGATTATTCCTTTACAACCGACGAATCGGCAGGGACCGCAACGTCGGTTGCTGGCGAGAGCTTGTTTTCCAGTCGTTTAATTTTACGTTCAGCGCGGGCAAGGGAAACGCGGACCCGCAGCCAGAACAGGCCGCAAATCAGCCAGCCAATCGCAAAACCGACGGCGAACAACACAGCAAGCAACGTGGAGATACGATACTCCCCTTGCGCCAGCAGGTAGTTAAACGTCACCTGTTGATCATTCTGCGCGCCTAGCGTCACCGAAATAACAAAAATCGCCAATACCAGTAAGAAAATGAGTAAATATTTCACATTACTTCCCGTTATGTGGTTTGCGCGAATAAATCGTGTCCAACTTACCGCATCCAGCCTTCTAAATTACCATTTTCCCGCCTCGCGCGAAATGGAAATGCGCCCGCCATCAGATGATTTAAGGGCAATAGTCAGAAAATCAACCGTTGTCAGCTTTCCTGCTCGCGTTCAGCAATTTCTTGCGCTTCTTCACGAGGCGGCATAAGCGGCCCGCAAATTCGCTGCGCCAGCCAGGTCGCCAGGGTAACTAATAGCCAGGAGATGAGCGTGGCGACCACTAAATCTCGCGGCCAGTGCATTCCCAGAAGCAAACGGCTGCCCATTACGCCGGTCGCCCAGACTAACAAAAACGCGATGGTGAAAGTCCGTCTGCGCGGCCATAACAGACCCACGGCCAAAAGCGCCCAGCTCGCTGCAAACATGGTGTGTCCGGAGGGAAACGCAAAGCCCGTCTCTTTTTGCCAGTGCTGACGCAGGAAAACGGGGATGTTCTGTTGCCCGGCCAACTGCTCTTTCACTAAATGTCCGCGTTCTGTACGCTTTAAAGTGTAGAACTCATCGACGGGAATATGGTGCGTTTTTTCAAGCCAGACCACAAATGGCCGCGGCTCCTGTACGCGCTCCTTTACCCATGACTTCACGCCCTGCCCGACGATAATCGCCCCGCCGAGAATCGCAAACAGCATAATGGCGGCGCGCAGGCGAAATCGCAGGCACCATAAGAACCATCCACAAAGAATCACATGCGTGATAACGCCCCAGGGTTTGGTCACGGTTTCCGTTATCCAGAATAGCGTTTTTAGCCACCAGACCTGATGTCCTGGCTGCCACTGCCAGCCTGATACCCATACGGCAAGCGGCATGATAAGCAACAGGGCGGCGCCTGCCGCGGTGCGCCTCGCAATTGAAAGCATGGATGCTCCTTTTATAAATAAGTATCACAATCATAACTGAAAATTCTCGCCGGACTGGAAAATTGACAAATTTGTGCCATTCCTGAGCAATTACGTGGTAGTGATTAGGTGATGTCCGCCGCCTTATGGCAAAATAGCGGGATACAAGCCAACAGGCGACGACACCGCAGGCGTCAGCATAATCTGGAGAAATACATGCAGCTTAAACGTGTGGCAGAAGCCAAACTGCCAACCCCATTGGGTGACTTTCTGATGGTGGGATTTGAAGAACTGGCAACCGGACACGACCATGCCGCGCTGGTTTTTGGCGATATTTCAGGTAAAACGCCGGTACTGGCTCGCGTTCATTCCGAATGTCTTACCGGGGACGCGCTTTTTAGTCTGCGCTGTGATTGTGGTTTTCAACTGGAAGCCGCGCTGACGCATATTGCGGAAGAAGGACGCGGTATTCTGATTTACCACCGTCAGGAAGGCCGCAATATCGGCCTGCTTAATAAAATTCGCGCTTATGCGTTACAGGATCAAGGCTATGACACGGTGGAGGCCAATCATCAGCTCGGCTTTGCCGCCGATGAGCGTGATTTCACCCTGTGCGCGGATATGTTCAAATTACTGGGCGTAGATGAAGTTCGCCTGCTGACCAATAATCCGAAGAAAGTCGAAATACTGACCGAGGCGGGAATTAATATCGTCGAACGCGTTCCGCTCATTGTGGGTCGTAATCCAAATAATGAGCATTATCTCGATACTAAAGCGGCCAAAATGGGCCACCTACTAAGCAAGTAAGCCACCGGTATTAAAGCGCGGGCCTGCCTGTTTACGGCAGGCCCGATAAACGGCTTTAGTTCAGCATATTTCTAATGACATAGTGCAATATGCCGTCATTCTGGTAGTAAGTCAGCTCGGTGGCGGTATCAATGCGACAGCGGCAAGGCACCGTTTCTTTGCTGCCGTCCGCTCTCGTTAACATAACCGGAATGGTCGCGCCAGGGCGCAGATTTTGCAGATCCGCGATATCAATCACCTCTTCCCCGGTCAGTCCCAGCGTTTTACGCGTTACGCCCTGTGGAAACTCCAGCGGCAGGATCCCCATCCCAATCAGGTTTGAGCGGTGGATACGTTCGAACGACTCGGCGATCACCACGCGAATACCTAACAGCCGCGGACCTTTTGCCGCCCAGTCACGGCTCGATCCCGACCCATACTCTTTCCCGGCAATCACCGCCAGCGGCGTTTTTTCCTGCAGGTAAAGCATCGCGGCATCATAAATCGACATCGCTTCCGTACCCGGCAAATGCCGCGTCATCCCACCTTCGACGCCGGGCAGCATTTCGTTGCGAATACGAATATTGGCGAACGTACCGCGCATCATCACTTCATGGTTGCCGCGCCGTGATCCATAGGAGTTAAAATCCTTCCGCTCAACGCCGTGGTTTTGCAGATAACGTCCGGCGGGACTGTCCGGCTTGATACTGCCGGCCGGAGAAATATGGTCGGTCGTTACCGAATCCCCCAGCATCGCCAGGATACGCGCGCCGTGGATATCTTTGACTGGCGCAGGCTGGGCCTGCATTTCATCAAAGAAAGGCGACAGGCGAATATAGGTTGAATCCGACTGCCAGCCGTAGGTATCGGACGATTCAACCTGAATCGATTTCCATTCTTCCGTACCCTCAAACACTTCCGCATACTCTTTACGGAACATATCCGATGATACCAGTTCAACGGCGCGGGCAATTTCCTGCGCTGAAGGCCAGATATCCTTCAGGTATACCGGATCGCCTTTACGATCGTACCCCAGCGGCTCTGTCGCGAGGTTAATATTCATGTTTCCGGCCAGCGCATACGCGACCACCAGCGGCGGCGACGCCAGCCAGTTCGTTTTCACCAGCGGATGGATACGCCCTTCAAAATTTCGGTTACCGGAAAGCACGGCCCCTACCGTCAGATCGCCTTTTTTAATCGCGGTCTCAATAGGCTCCGGCAACGGACCGGAGTTCCCGATACAGGTCGTACAGCCATAACCGACCAGGTTAAAACCGAGTTCATCCAGATAAGGCGTAAGTTTGGCCTGCGCCAGATAGTCAGATACCACTTTTGACCCCGGCGCCAGAGAAGCCTTGACCCACGGTTGACGCTTCAACCCCAGCGTTACTGCTTTTTTCGCCAGTAATCCCGCCGCCATCAGCACGCTGGGATTCGAGGTATTCGTGCAGGAGGTGATGGCGGCAATGACGACAGCGCCATCCGGAAGCTGATATGGCTGTCCGTTCATCGTATAGTCAACCGGCTGGCGATCTTTTTGCGCGGTATTCAGCTCCAGCTCGGCGCTGGCGGCAAAGGCTTTCGGCACATCGCCTAACGCCACGCGATCCTGCGGGCGTTTCGGCCCGGCCAGACTGGCCTCGACATCGCCCATATCCAGTTCCAGAGTACTGGTAAATACCGGTTCGTCTCCGGGATTGCGCCACATTCCCTGCGCCTTCGTGTAGGCTTCAACCAGCTCGACCAGATCGTCGCTACGTCCGCTTAATCGCATATATTCCAGGGTGATGGCGTCAATAGGGAAGAAACCACAGGTTGCGCCATATTCCGGCGACATATTAGCGATGGTCGCGCGATCCGCCAACGGCAGCGAATCCAGACCATCACCATAAAATTCAACAAATTTACCCACGACGCCATGCTTACGCAGCATTTGCGTGACGGTTAGCACCAGGTCAGTGGCGGTGATTCCCTCCCGAAGCTTACCGGTTAACTTAAAGCCGACGACATCCGGGATAAGCATCGACACGGGCTGACCAAGCATTGCCGCTTCTGCTTCAATACCACCCACGCCCCACCCCAATACGCCCAGACCATTAATCATGGTCGTATGGGAGTCAGTCCCCACCAGCGAGTCCGGGTAAGCAATCCACTCCCCGTCCTGTAATTCGCTCCAGACGGCTTTACCCAGGTATTCCAGGTTAACCTGATGGCAAATGCCGGTTCCGGGCGGCACCACGCTGAAACGGCTGAATGCCTGCTTTCCCCATTTCAGGAACATATAACGCTCATGGTTACGTTCCATTTCCAGCCGCACGTTTTCTTCAAACGCATCGTCATCGCCGAAATGATCGACCGTCACAGAGTGGTCAATAACCAGATCAACCGGCGATAACGGGTTCACTTTCGACGTATCGCCGCCAAGGCGTTTAACGGCTTCACGCATCGCCGCCAGGTCGACAACGGCAGGCACGCCGGTAAAGTCCTGCATCAGGACACGGGCGGGCCGCCAGGCAATTTCACGATCGGCATGGGCATTTTTAAGCCAACCGGCCAGCGCCTGAATATCTTCATCAGTCACAGACTCGCCGTCCTGCCAGCGCAACAGGTTTTCCAGTAACACTTTAAGTGATTTGGGCAAACGGGCGATATCGCCCAGGGATTTGGCAGCCAGCGGCAGACTGTAGTAATGATACGTTTTATCTTTGGCTTGCAATGTATCCTTACTGGCTTCTCGTAGGGTTGACGACATAGCTCCTCCTTAAATGACAGGGTTGCGTTACCCTGATTCTCCACAGGGTTGTATTAAAGATAACACAAACAAAATGTAACGTTTTGATAACAACCCAAATTGCTAAAAGAGGAGAAACCTAACAGGCGAGGAGCGAAGATGAAAAAGCCCGATAAATAGCGCATTATCGGACTTTGACGAGATTAGACGGCAATCCAGATTAACTCGGCCCAGAACAGTAGCGATAATATAAACGCGCCAGTCCATGACCAATACTTTATATTTGACGTTAACATAGGCGACACCAACTGTGTTTAATCAATACTGAGAGGCGCTCAGCACACGGTTGCTGCGGTGTAATAAGACAGCGTTAATAAAACAATAACGCCAATAAAAAGACGGATATTATTTTTGTGACACCTCATCAGCAAAAGCATCAATAAATGCCCGCTGCTGCGGTGTGAGCGTCCAGTGTTGCGGAACAGACCGAAAAACGGTCGTATCCGGGGTGTTATCATCGTCACAAGATTGAATCGGGGGCGCGACCACGCGCTCGCGTTCCGACGTAATGCTCACTTAGCCCCACCAATGCCAGATAACAAGCGCTACCACTACCCAGAACAACGCAGAACCCACAAAAACCGCCAACCATGCTTTACGTTTGAGCTCAGGGTCGCGGCGCGGTTCCTGGTTTTCAGAAGGCATTACTAACCTCATGCTATCGGTATCACTTATCATTTCAGCACCAAACAATCGGTACAATTAATCATCAGATGAGACAAATCCTAAATAAACTTTAGTCAAAAATCCAGTCAATTTACGAATCGTTGCCAGTGAATAAATCAATCTTTTGACTCAAGATAACTATTTGGAAAAAGAAACTGGCGGGACGGGTAATTCAACACTATTTTGCTGATCATTACCCGTAATACTTCTAGGGATATTGCAAAAGGCGGCTTTGTCTGCCATGCCACTACGACACAAACCGACGATGCTATTACTTTTCAGGCAGCTTTATATCCTGAAACATCGCTTCAATTTCTTCATTAGAACGCAACGCCACCGCCGTATCCACCACGTCACGCGTCAGATGCGGCGCAAAACGCTGGATAAAATCATACATATAGCTGCGTAAAAAAGTACTACGGCGAAAACCAATTTTTGTGGTGCTGTGGCTAAAAATATCGTGCGCGTCAATCCGCACTAAATCAGGATCGGCAAGCGGATCGACCGCCATGCTGGCAATGACGCCAACGCCCAGCCCCAACCTGACATACGTTTTAATCACATCCGCATCGGTTGCAGTAAAGACGATCCGCGGCGTTAATCCTGCGCGATTAAAAGCGGTATCCAGTTCGGAACGCCCGGTAAAGCCGAAGGTATACGTCACCAGCGGATACTGCGCCAGCGCTTCAATCGTTACGGAAGACGTTGCCGCCAATGGATGATCCGGCGTCACCACTATCGAACGGTTCCAGTGATAGCATGGCAACATCACCAGATCGTCATATAAATGCAGCGCTTCCGTGGCAATCGCGAAATCGGCGTTCCCTTTCGATACCGCTTCCGCAATCTGCGTTGGCGACCCCTGGTGCATATGCAGCGAAACGCGCGGGTAACGCTCGATGAAGCCTTTAATCACGCCTGGCAATGCGTAACGCGCCTGAGTATGAGTAGTGGCAATATAGAGCGAGCCTTTATCCGGCCAGGTGTGCTCGCCGGCGACCGACTTAATGGCATCGACTTTGGAAAGCACCTCACGCGCAATACGAATAATCTCCTGACCTGCGGGCGTCACCTGAGTCAGATGCTTACCGCTGCGGGCGAAAATCTGAATGCCAAGCTCATCTTCCAGCATCCGCACCTGCTTGCTGATCCCCGGCTGGGAAGTATACAACCCCTCAGCGGTAGAGGAGACGTTAAGGTTATGATTAACCACTTCAACAATGTAACGAAGCTGCTGCAATTTCATAATACATCATCCAGATTAGCGCCATCAGGCCATCGTTTATCTGCAGACTTAATCGGGCTGCTAATACGATTTAATAATAAAAAAGGTGTTAACTATAACCACTATATCATTTATATCTGAACTGTATAGCCGACGCGATAAAATAATAAGACCGCTCTACCCAAAATAATTCGAGTGCTTAAAGGCGGCAAGAGAGTGAGTCCCCAGGAGCATAAGGTGACTGAGATGAGCGACAAATCTGCCGGGAGCAGATTTGAACGTCGCGTGCGACGGCCCGTCAGGGCGAGGCCCATGGACGGGCCGAGTAATCCGTAGCCAACACATAAGCCACTTGAAGTATGAAGGGGATATAAAAAAAGGGCCGCTTACGCGGCCCGCTTGACTACAGTGGCGACAGGCCGGGGTTATTTCTTGCCTTCAACCCACTTGCCGTCGACGAAGAACGCTGACCATCCCGTCGCCTTCCCGTCTTTTTCCGCCGCAACGTACTGCTGTTTTGTTTTGCGGCTAAAGCGAACAACGGTTTTATTACCTTCCGGATCCTGCTGCGGCGCATCCGCCAGATAACGCAGTTTTTCCGGCAGGCGATCGCGGAACCGGTAAAGCTCCTCGACTAATGGCGCGCGCGTTTCGCGTGATTTCGGGAACGTATTGGCCGCCAGGAATATCCCTGCGGCGCCATCGCGCAGCACAAAGTACGCGTCCGATTTTTCACACGGCAGTTCCGGCAATGGAACAGGATCTTCCTTCGGCGGCGCAACTTCGCCATTACGCAAGATCTTACGGGTATTTTTACATTCGTCGTTAGTACAGGCCATGTACTTACCAAAACGCCCCATTTTCAGGTGCATTTCGGAACCACATTTCTCACACTCAACGATCGGGCCGTCATACCCTTTGATGCGGAACTCGCCTTCTTCAATCTCGTAGCCGTCACAGGTCGGGTTATTACCACACACATGCAATTTACGCTTCGGATCGATCAGATAGCTGTCCATCGCCGTACCGCACTTCTGACAGCGACGTTTGGCGCGCAGGGCGTTGGTTTCGGCGTCGTCGCCTTCCAGCACGTTCAGAACTTCATTTTCCGGCACCAGGTTAATGGTCGTTTTACAACGCTCTTTCGGCGAAAGCGCATAACCTGAACAACCAAGGAAAACTCCCGTACTGGCAGTACGAATTCCCATTTTACGGCCACAGGTTGGACAGTCGATGCTGGTCAGCACCATCTGGTTAGGACGCATCCCCCCTTCTTCCGGATCTTTCTCGGCTTTATCGAGCTGCTGAGTAAAATCGCTGAAGAAGTTATCCAGTACCGCTTTCCACTCGGCCTGGTGATTTGCAACCTGATCCAGACTATCTTCCATCTGTGCAGTAAAATCGTAGTTCATCAATTCGCGGAAGTTTTCTTCCAGCCGATCGGTGACGATTTCACCCATTTTTTCCGCATAGAAGCGACGGTTTTCAACGCGAACATAGCCGCGATCCTGAATGGTCGAGATAATCGACGCATAGGTAGACGGACGACCAATACCGCGCTTCTCAAGCTCTTTAACCAGAGAAGCCTCGCTAAAACGGGCTGGCGGTTTAGTAAAGTGCTGAGCAGGCGTCAATTCAAGTAGCGTCAGCGCATCGCCCTTATTCACGGCAGGCAATGTGCGATCTTCATCGCCTTTACGCAGCGCCGGCATCACTTTTGTCCAGCCGTCAAAGCGCAAAATACGCCCACGCGCTTTCAGACGGAATTCGCCTGCGCCAACGGTAAGCGTAGTGGAGTCATATTGTGCTGGCGTCATCTGACAGGCGACAAACTGACGCCAAATTAGCTGATACAACTTCTGCGCGTCAGCCTCCATGTCTTTCAGCGACTCCGCCATGACAGCAACGTCGGAAGGACGGATCGCTTCGTGCGCTTCCTGAGAGTTTTCTTTGCTGGCGTACTGGTTCGGGTTATCCGGCAGGTATTTCTTGCCGAAATTATCGCCAATATAACCACGCACCATGTTGACCGCATCCTGACTCAGGTTGGTGGAGTCTGTACGCATATAGGTGATGTAGCCCGCCTCATACAGACGCTGCGCCATCATCATGGTTTTCTTCACGCCAAAGCCCAGCCGGGTGCTGGCCGCCTGTTGTAGCGTGGAGGTGATAAACGGCGCGCCAGGTTTGCTGCTGGTCGGTTTGTCTTCACGCTCCAGTACGCTATAGCGCGCTTTTTCCAGCAAGCTGACGGCGGCAAGCGTCTGCTCGCGATTTACCGGCCGGAATGGCTTGTCGTTCTGATGCGTGACCTGTAGCGGTAGCGCCTCGCCAGACGGCGTCGTCGTATTGGCGTCAATTTCCCAGAACTCTTCCGGAACAAACGCTTTAATCTCGCGCTCGCGTTCAACGACCAGACGGACCGCGACAGACTGAACGCGACCTGCCGACAAACCACGGGCGATCTTTTTCCACAGCAGCGGCGAGACCATATAGCCTACCACGCGGTCCATAAAGCGGCGCGCTTGCTGGGCGTTGACCCTGTTAATATTCAGCTCGCCCGGCTGTTCAAACGCCTGGCGAATGGCATTTTTGGTTATTTCGTTAAAGACTACGCGACTGTAGCGCGCGTCATCGCCGCCGATCACTTCCCGCAGGTGCCATGCAATGGCTTCCCCTTCGCGGTCAAGGTCGGTTGCGAGATAGATGTGGTCGGCTTTTTCCGCCAACTGTTTCAGTTCAGAGACGACCTTCTCTTTACCGGGCAGCACTTCATAGTGCGCATCCCAGTTGTGCCACGGGTCAACCCCCATACGGTTGACGAGAGCGCCACGTTCATCCTTTTTGGGCTTTTTAGCCGTTTTGGTGGAGGTAGAGTCGGCGCTCTTTTTAGCTGCTGAGCCACTGGTCGGCAAATCACGGATATGACCCACGCTGGATTTCACCACGTAGTCATTACCCAGATACTTGTTGATCGTTTTGGCTTTTGCCGGGGACTCAACGATGACAAGAGCTTTACCCATATTCACCTTTACCTAAGTTGATTCTTCCAGGAATGCGTCGCACGTTGATTCACCTTCCACTGGCGACGAGACAACGATATATGGTCTCTGCGTCTGCGGATATCAACCCCTTGTACTGGCTTTGTGTACGAAATGTAACCCTCAGGTGACTGAGTTAACAGGCTTTTTTGCACACACGCGCTATAGCACGACGGAATTTTGGTCGAATGTCAAGCAATTCTGTTGCCAGATTGACGAAAGCGTCACACTGTACCTGATAAAATTCGATACGCAACTTTATTAGCATGCAAAAACAAATCTTGCCAGTGAACGCAACATGACAAATCCATCAATTTCCTGTGAGAATATTTGCCCATCAGAAGTGCTCAGCGTAGACTAATCTCCTTGTTTAAGGAGTAAAAAATGCATAAAGAGACGCAACCTATCGATCGCGAAACACTGTTGCTTGAAGCCAACAAAATTATTCGGGAACATGAAGACACGATGGCAGGTATTGTCGCCACCGGCGTAACGCAGAGAAATGGCGTGCTGGTTTTCAGCGGCGATTACTTTTTAGACGAGCAAGGGTTACCGACCCCTAAAAGCACCGCGGTGTTTAACATGTTTAAACACCTGGCGCATGTGCTGTCTGAGAAGTATCACCTGGTGGATTAATCCATGCCGGATGGCGCTGAATGCCATCCGGCAATAGCGGTTTACATCAATGGCTTTTGTCCACGCTGCCACCAGCGCAGCAGTAGCCGATCCGCGCTTTCCGCCGCGCTGCCGGTAACACGATCGATCAGTTTTTTACGCTGCATATAGCGCACATTCAGCACCTCGCGCCCTTCCATCAGGCCGAGGATAACCTCATCGCTGGTGTTAATTTCATCAACCAGTCCTTTCTCCAGCGCCTGCTGACCATACCAGTGTTCGCCCGTGGCCACCTGTTCAATGTCCAGAGCCGGACGCATCCGCTGCACAAACTCTTTGAACAGATGGTGCGTTTCGTTGAGATCTTCACGAAACTTCTGCCGCCCTTCTTCCGTATTTTCGCCTAACAATGTCAGGGTACGTTTGTACTGCCCTGCGGTATGCAGTTCAATATCAATGTCTTTACTTTTGAGAAAGCGGTTAAAGTTCGGGATTTGCGCGACAACACCAATTGACCCCACAATAGCGAACGGCGCCGCGATAATTTTTTCCGCCACGCAGGCCATCATGTAGCCTCCGCTTGCCGCGACTTTATCCACCGTCACGGTCAGCGGAATATTTTTATCGCGCAGGCGCTGCAATTGCGATGCCGCCAGGCCATAGCCATGCACAACGCCACCGGGGCTTTCCAGACGCACAACCGCCCGATCGCCGGGTTTCGCCACTGCCAGCACCGCCGTGACCTCTTCGCGTAACGCATTAACTTCGTGAGCGTCCATACTGCCTTTGAAATCTATCACCCATACGCGCGGTTTGTCCGATGTCGCAATGTCCCCCAGCTTCGCTTTTGCTTTGGCGGCTTTCGCCTCCTGCTTATGCTTTTTTTTCTGCGCTTTATGCCACAGTTTTTGCTGATGGCCATCCATCAACGCCGCAGCAAGGTCATCCTTCATCTCCTGATACTGCTCGCTCAAATTGGTCACGCGCAGCTCGCCGCGCTGACGTTTGCGTTGCGTAGCATTCACGATCAGCAGCACAATGACGGCAATGGCCACCACAACGGTGACGATTTTTGCCAAAAATAAGCCATATTCAGACAACAATTCCACGACTCCCACCTTGATTAAATAACGCGACTTGCGCTCAGTGTACAACAGGCATCGAAGTCAGTCTCTCTTCATCCGTATGCCTGTTGAGGAAGAAAAAGTATGACAAGACGTTCATTTTACGGCGTTATCGCCCCTGTCTGATTGAAAAAAAAGGCGCTTTCAGGCATAAACCCGAAAAGTTAACGCGAAGATAAGACAACCTGGCAGGACGGTGCACCACACCGTTGAGGAGTAGCCATGCATTACCAACCGAAACAAGATCTATTGCAAAACCGCATTATTCTGGTCACTGGCGCCAGCGATGGCATTGGGCGGGAAGCCGCGCTCACGTATGCGCGTTACGGCGCAACGGTGATTCTGCTGGGACGCAACGAAGAGAAACTGCGTCGGGTCGCGCAGCACATTGCTGACGAGCAACATGTTCAACCACAGTGGATTACGCTCGATCTGCTGACCTGCACCGCTGAAGAGTGCCGGCAAGTGGCCGACCGCATCGCCGCGCACTATCCCCGCCTGGATGGCGTCCTGCACAATGCCGGGTTACTGGGGGAAATCGGCCCAATGAGCGAACAAGATCCGCAGATCTGGCAGGATGTCATGCAGGTAAACGTTAACGCCACCTTTATGCTCACCCAGGCGCTGTTACCGTTATTATTGAAGTCCGATGCCGGCTCGCTGGTCTTTACGTCATCAAGCGTTGGCCGTCAGGGACGCGCCAACTGGGGCGCCTATGCCACCTCGAAGTTTGCTACTGAAGGAATGATGCAGGTGCTGGCGGACGAATACCAGAACCGTTCTCTGCGTGTTAACTGCATTAACCCGGGCGGCACGCGCACCAGTATGCGCGCCAGCGCCTTTCCGACGGAAGATCCACAGAAATTAAAAACGCCTGCCGATATTATGCCGCTTTACCTGTGGCTTATGGGCGACGACAGTCGCCGTAAAACCGGTATGACCTTTGACGCCCAACCGGGCCGTAAACCAGGAATCGCCCAATGAGTGATGAACGTTATCAGCAGCGCCAGCAGAAGGTAAAAGATCGGGTTGACGCCCGTGTCGCCCAGGCACAGGAAGAGCGCGGTATTATTATCGTGTTTACTGGCAATGGTAAGGGCAAAACCACGGCGGCTTTCGGGACTGCCGCCCGCGCCGTAGGACACGGTAAAAACGTAGGCGTGGTGCAATTTATTAAAGGCACCTGGCCCAACGGCGAGCGTAATCTGCTGGAACCGCATGGCGTCGAATTTCAGGTGATGGCAACGGGATTTACCTGGGAGACGCAAAATCGCGAGGCAGACACCGCAGCATGTATGGCCGTTTGGCAGCATGGGAAACGGATGCTGGCCGATCCGCTGCTTGATATGGTGGTACTGGATGAGCTGACCTATATGGTGGCGTATGACTATTTGCCGCTGGAAGAGGTCATAAGCGCGCTAAACGCGCGCCCTGGTCACCAGACGGTGATTATTACAGGTCGCGGCTGTCACCGGGATATTCTTGATCTTGCGGATACCGTCAGCGAACTGCGTCCGGTTAAACATGCTTTCGACGCGGGCGTAAAAGCCCAGATGGGAATTGATTATTAACCGTAGGCCGGATTAAGGCGTTTGCGCCGCCATCCGGCACAAACCCTCTTGTCTGATGACTCTCGGCCTATAGACCGCGGTAGAGATTACCCGTTGTTATTACGCCCACCGGAGCGGCGTCCGCCAGCTATCTGGCTGTGGCGTTTTACCGCCCGACGGATCTGGTTCGCTTTCATACGACGACGGTCTTTTTCGACGGCAACCTTCGACGAGGTTTCCGGCGGGAGCTCTACCAGACCACGCAGATAGTTCGTTTGCGCGAGGTCGAGCTCAGTCCAGCCGCCGCGCGGCAGGCCTTTCGGCAGCGGGATATCGCCGTAACGAACGCGGATCAGACGGCTGACCTGAACGCCTACCGCTTCCCACAGTCGGCGAACTTCGCGGTTGCGCCCTTCCGTCAGCGTCACGTTATACCACTGGTTAATGCCTTCGCCGCCGCTGAATTTAATGGTCTTAAATGCCGCCGGACCATCTTCCAACTGTACGCCACGGCTTAAATCACGCAGTTTCGATTCATCCACCTGACCGAACACGCGCACGGCATATTCACGTTCAACTTCACGACTAGGGTGCATCAGACGGTTCGCCAGTTCACCGTCGGTGGTAAACAACAATAGCCCGCAGGTGTTGACATCCAGACGTCCTACCGCAATCCACCGCGCGCCGCGCAGTTTCGGTAAGCGATCAAAAACGGTTGGCCGCCCTTCAGGGTCATTGCGGGTACACAGTTCACCTTCTGGTTTGTAATAGGCCAGAACGCGGCAAATTTGTTCCGCCGACTCTTTCACCGAAATCAGGTGACCGTCGATACGGATTTTCAAACCGGGAGTGACTTCAACACGATCGCCAAGCGTGGCGATTTTACCGTCAACGCTGACACGTCCCGCTTCAATAATGGATTCGATTTCACGGCGAGAGCCGTGGCCAGCGCGCGCCAGCACTTTTTGTAACTTTTCGCTCATAGAGCTTCCTTCAGGTGTCGCCTTCACAGGCGTCGAACAGGAGAATGAACGGCGCGTTGCCGCGCCATTTTAAGGCCGCGTAGTATACAGGCTTACGCCCTTATAAGAAAGGTGTAACGTCGCCGACGCCTTCGCGCAGCACCACCGGGGAGTCATTGGTCAAATCGATTACCGTGGTAGGCTGTTGGCCGAGGTAACCGCCGTGGATGATCAGATCCACCTGCTTCTCCAGCCGATCTTTAATCTCCTCCGGGTCCGACTCGGTAAAATCGCTGCCAGGCAGCATCAACGACGTCGAGAGCATCGGTTCGCCCAGCGTATCCAATAACGCCAGCGCAATCGGGTTTGACGGTACGCGCAGGCCGATAGTTTTACGCTTTTCCTGCAACAGACGGCGCGGCACCTCTTTTGTCCCCTTCAGGATAAAGGTGTAATTACCCGGCGTATTGTTTTTCATCAGACGAAATGCCACGTTGTCGACGTAGGAGTAGGTCGACAACTCGGACAAATCGCGGCACATCAGCGTGAAGTTGTGGCCGTCCGGCAGATGACGGATGCGGCAAATGCGCTCCATTGCGCCTTTGTCTTCAATTTTACAACCAAGGGCATAGCCGGAATCGGTTGGATAAACAATAACACCGCCTTTACGCACAATGTCGACGGCCTGATTAATCAGCCGTTGCTGTGGGTTATCCGGATGGATATAAAAAAACTGGCTCATACTTCCCTCACTGTGATATTTGCGGCTGTTCCCATGTCTGCCATACGCCTTCAACGCCAGCGGGCAGCCAGAGTTTACGCCCCAACTCAATCCACGGGCAGGGCTGATGGAAATCAGATCCAAGCGATGCCCATAAATGATGCTGACGCGCAAGCGTCGCCAGTTGGGTGCGTTCATTGGGCGATTGTTGGCACTGCGCCACTTCCATCGCGTCGCCGTGATGGTCGGCAAAATATGCCACTAATCTTTTCAGCCACTTAGCGCTAAGGTCGTAGCGTCCCGGATGGGCCAACACCGCCTTACCGCCAGAATGATGAATGACATCAATAGCTTGTTCTATTGTACACCACTGCGGCGGAACGTAACCGGTTTTCCCACGCGCGAGATATTTTTTAAAAACATCCGCCATGGTCGCGGCTTTGCCGCACTCCACCAGAAAGCGGGCGAAGTGGCCGCGCGTCACCGCGCCGCCATTGGCCAGTCTCAATGCCCCTTCCCACGCGCCGGGAATATGGGCTTTTTCCAGACGCTCCGCAATGAGCCGACCACGCGCCTGACGCCGCTGTGTCTGCTGCGCCAGAAAATCGCGCATTGCCGGGTGCGCAATATCAATATTCAGACCCACAATGTGAATCTCATGATTCTCCCAGACCGTTGAAATCTCCACGCCGGGAATAAGATTCAGAGCCAGCCCGCAACGTGAAATTTCTTCTCTTGCCGCAGGAATCGCGGCTGTGGTGTCATGATCGGTAATCGCCAGCGTGCCGACTCGCATCTCTACCGCACGGTGTACTAATGTTCCTGGCGTCAACAGTCCATCGGACGCCGTGGTATGACTGTGCAGATCGTAAATCACTGCGTAATTCGTGTCGCTCAAGGCGGCTCCCATAGAGATAAAGGTATGTCATGTACATCATAACGGTTCCGGCAAATATACTGAAATAGGTGTTGACATTATTCCATCGAACCAGTTAACTAGTACGAAAGTTCACATGAAGAGGGTATCTAAAATGGCAGCGACATTTGCATTACACGGTTGGTGGCGCACTTCCTGATAGCGGGCGGTGTATGAACAGCTGTAATCAGCCAAACGATACCCGGCCCGCCTGTTAAGCGGGCTTTTTTTTGAACAAAATAATGAGAATAACCATGCAAACACCAAAACCCACGCTCGAACTGTTGACCTGCGATGCCGCCTACCGGGAAAACCCAACGGCGCTTTTTCATCAGGTCTGCGGCGATCGCCCGGCAACGCTGCTGCTGGAATCCGCGGATATCGACAGTAAAGACGATTTAAAAAGCCTGCTGCTGGTAGATAGCGCGCTGCGCATTACCGCTCTAGGTGACACTGTCACTATTCAGGCGTTATCTGATAATGGCGCCTCGTTATTACCGCTACTGGATACCGCCCTCCCCGCTGGCGTGGAGAACGAAGTCCTGCCTGTCGGTCGCATTCTACGCTTTCCGCCCGTCAGCCCATTATTAGATGAAGACGCCCGTTTATGCTCTCTGTCGGTATTTGATGCGTTCCGCCTGTTACAGGGAGTGGTGAACATACCGACGCAAGAGCGGGAGGCTATGTTTTTCGGCGGTCTGTTTGCCTACGACCTGGTCGCTGGCTTTGAAGCGCTGCCACACCTTGAGGCTGGCAATAACTGCCCGGACTACTGCTTTTATTTAGCGGAAACGCTGATGGTGATAGATCATCAGAAAAAAAGCACCCGTATTCAGGCCAGTCTGTTCACCGCAAGCGACCGGGAAAAACAGCGCCTGAACGCCCGCCTGGCGTACCTTAGCCAACAGTTAACCCAGCCTGCGCCGCCGTTGCCGGTGACGCCGGTGCCGGACATGCGCTGTGAATGCAATCAGAGCGATGACGCGTTCGGCGCGGTGGTACGCCAGTTGCAAAAAGCCATCCGCGCGGGGGAGATATTTCAGGTGGTGCCGTCGCGCCGCTTTTCACTGCCCTGCCCGTCGCCGTTGGCTGCCTACTACGTGCTGAAAAAGAGCAACCCCAGCCCGTATATGTTCTTTATGCAGGATAATGATTTCACGCTTTTCGGCGCGTCGCCGGAAAGCTCGCTGAAATATGACGCCGCCAGTCGTCAGATTGAGATTTACCCCATCGCGGGTACCCGTCCACGCGGTCGCCGCGCCGATGGTACGCTGGACAGAGATCTCGACAGCCGTATTGAGCTGGACATGCGTACCGACCATAAAGAGCTTTCCGAACATCTGATGCTGGTCGATCTGGCGCGCAATGACCTGGCGCGCATCTGTACGCCGGGCAGTCGCTACGTTGCCGATCTGACAAAAGTTGACCGCTATTCGTACGTGATGCATTTGGTTTCCCGGGTGGTGGGCGAACTGCGTCACGATCTCGACGCGCTGCACGCCTATCGCGCCTGCATGAACATGGGCACCCTGAGCGGCGCGCCGAAAGTACGCGCCATGCAGTTGATTGCCGATGCGGAAGGACAGCGCCGCGGCAGCTATGGCGGCGCGGTCGGTTACTTCACCGCCCACGGCGATCTGGACACCTGTATTGTTATCCGCTCCGCGCTGGTGGAGAACGGTATCGCCACCGTACAGGCGGGCGCCGGAATTGTGCTGGACTCGGTTCCGCAGTCTGAAGCCGATGAAACCCGTAATAAAGCGCGCGCCGTATTGCGTGCTATCGCCACCGCGCATCATGCACAGGAGACCTTCTGATGGCTGATATTCTGCTGCTCGATAACATCGACTCGTTTACCTGGAACCTGGCAGATCAGCTACGGACCAACGGTCATAACGTGGTGATTTACCGTAACCATATTCCGGCGCAGACGCTTATCGATCGCCTGGCGACAATGAAAAATCCGGTGCTAATGCTCTCCCCCGGTCCGGGCGTTCCCAGCGAGGCAGGCTGTATGCCGGAGCTGCTGACCCGACTACGCGGCAAGTTACCGATCATCGGCATTTGTCTGGGGCATCAGGCGATTGTCGAAGCTTACGGCGGTTATGTCGGTCAGGCGGGAGAAATCCTGCATGGCAAAGCCTCCAGCATTGAGCATGACGGTCAGGCGATGTTCGCCGGGCTGGCGAATCCGCTACCGGTCGCGCGTTATCATTCGCTGGTCGGCAGTAATGTTCCTGCCGGGCTAACCATTAACGCCCATTTCAACGGCATGGTGATGGCGGTACGTCATGATGCGGATCGCGTTTGCGGTTTTCAATTTCATCCTGAGTCCATCCTGACGACACAGGGTGCGCGTCTACTGGAGCAAACATTAGCCTGGGCGCAGCAAAAGCTGGAACCGACCAACACCCTACAGCCAATTCTGGAGAAACTCTATCAGGCGCAAACTCTGACGCAACAAGAGAGCCATCAGTTGTTTTCGGCGGTCGTCCGCGGCGAACTTAAGCCTGAACAGCTCGCCGCCGCGCTGGTGAGCATGAAAATTCGCGGCGAGCATCCCAATGAAATTGCCGGCGCCGCCACTGCGTTGCTGGAAAATGCCGCCCCGTTCCCGCGCCCGGAGTATCTGTTTGCGGATATCGTTGGTACCGGCGGCGATGGCAGTAACAGTATCAATATCTCTACCGCCAGCGCCTTTGTCGCAGCGGCCTGTGGACTGAAAGTGGCGAAACACGGCAACCGTAGCGTGTCCAGCAAATCGGGGTCATCCGATCTGCTGGCGGCGTTCGGTATTAATCTGGATATGAACGCCGATAAATCACGTCAGGCGTTAGATGAACTGGGCGTCTGTTTCCTGTTTGCGCCGAAATATCACACCGGATTCCGTCACGCGATGCCGGTTCGCCAACAGTTAAAAACGCGAACCCTGTTCAACGTACTCGGCCCGCTGATCAACCCGGCGCATCCGCCGCTGGCATTGATTGGCGTCTATAGCCCGGAACTGGTGCTGCCGATTGCGGAAACCTTACGGGTACTGGGCTATCAGCGCGCGGCGGTGGTACATAGCGGCGGCATGGATGAGGTTTCGCTCCATGCGCCGACGATTGTCGCGGAGCTGCATGACGGCGAAATTAAAAGCTATCAACTTACGGCGGAGGATTTTGGCCTGACGCCTTACCATCAGGATCAGTTGGCTGGCGGCACGCCGGAAGAAAACCGTGACATTCTGACGCGGTTATTACAAGGTAAAGGCGATGCCGCGCATGAGGCCGCCGTCGCCGCCAACGTGGCGATGCTGATGCGTCTGCATGGTCAGGAAGATCTCAAAGCCAACGCGCAAACCGTGCTTGATGTTCTGCGCAACGGCACCGCATATGACAGAGTCACCGCACTGGCGGCAAGAGGGTAAATAATGCAAACCGTTTTAGCGAAAATCGTCGCAGACAAGGCGATTTGGGTAGAAGCCCGCAAACAGCAACAGCCGCTGGCCAGCTTTCAAAATGAGATCCAGCCAAGTACACGCCATTTTTATGATGCGCTCCAGGGCGCGCGTACCGCCTTTATTCTGGAGTGTAAGAAAGCATCGCCATCAAAAGGCGTGATTCGCGACGATTTCGATCCGGCGCGTATTGCCAGTATTTATAAACATTACGCCTCGGCGATCTCGGTGCTCACCGACGAAAAATATTTTCAGGGGAGCTTCGATTTTCTGCCGGTCGTTAGCCAAAGTGCGCCGCAGCCGATTCTGTGTAAGGATTTTATTATCGATCCCTATCAGATCTACCTTGCCCGTTACTATCAGGCCGATGCCTGTTTACTGATGCTCTCGGTTCTGGATGACGAACAGTATCGCCAACTCTCCGCCGTCGCGCACAGTCTGAAAATGGGCGTGCTCACGGAGGTCAGTAATGACGAAGAACGGGAGCGCGCGATAGCGTTAGGCGCAAAAGTGGTAGGTATCAACAATCGCGATCTGCGCGATCTGTCGATTGATTTGAATCGCACCCGCCAGCTGGCGCCAAAACTGGGCCACGGCGTGACTGTCATCAGCGAGTCCGGGATTAACACCTATGGTCAGGTACGCGAACTGAGCCACTTCGCCAACGGTTTTTTAATTGGTTCCGCGTTAATGGCGCATGACGATCTTAACGCCGCCGTCCGTCGCGTGCTGCTTGGCGAGAATAAAGTCTGCGGCCTGACCCGCGCCCAGGACGCTAAAGCGGCCTGTGACGCTGGCGCAATATATGGCGGGTTGATTTTTGTGCCCTCATCTCCGCGCGCGGTGAGCGTTGAGCAGGCGCGAGAAGTGATAAGCGGCGCGCCATTGCAGTATGTCGGCGTTTTCAAGAACGCTGATATCGCCGATGTTTGCCAGAAAGCCGCCGTCCTGTCGCTTTCTGCCGTACAGCTACATGGCAGCGAAGACCAGGCGTATGTCAACGCGCTGCGCGAGGCGTTGCCGCGCAATGTGCAAATCTGGAAGGCGCTGAGCGTTAGCGATGCTCTTCCCGCACGCGATTATCACCATGTCGATAAATACATTTTCGACAATGGGCAAGGCGGCAGCGGGCAGCGCTTCGACTGGTCACTGCTACAGGGGCAACCGCTGGATAATGTATTACTGGCGGGCGGGCTGGCGGCCGATAACTGCGTCCAGGCGGCGCAAGTCGGCTGTGCCGGTCTCGATTTTAATTCAGGTGTGGAGTCACAGCCGGGCATCAAAGATGCTCGTCTTCTGGCCTCAGTTTTTCAGACACTGCGCGCATATTAAGGAAAAAATATGACAACACTTCTCAATCCCTACTTTGGTGAATTCGGCGGCATGTATGTGCCGCAGATCCTGATGCCTGCGCTGAACCAGCTTGAAGAGGCCTTCGTCAGCGCGCAAAAAGATCCTGAATTTCAGGCGCAATTCGCCGATCTGCTAAAAAACTACGCGGGACGCCCCACCGCGCTGACGAAATGCCAGAACATTACCGCCGGTACGCGTACCACGTTGTATTTAAAGCGCGAAGATTTACTGCACGGCGGCGCACACAAAACCAATCAGGTACTGGGTCAGGCGCTGCTGGCCAAACGGATGGGGAAAAGCGAGATTATCGCTGAAACCGGCGCCGGTCAGCACGGCGTCGCCTCTGCGCTCGCCAGCGCCCTGCTGGGTCTGAAATGCCGTATCTATATGGGCGCCAAAGACGTTGAGCGCCAGTCGCCGAACGTCTTCCGTATGCGTCTGATGGGCGCTGAGGTCATCCCGGTTCATAGCGGCTCCGCTACGCTAAAAGATGCCTGTAACGAGGCGCTGCGCGACTGGTCCGGTAGTTACGAAACCGCGCACTATATGCTCGGCACGGCGGCAGGACCGCATCCCTATCCCACCATCGTTCGCGAGTTCCAACGCATGATTGGCGAAGAGACGAAAGCGCAAATCCTCGACAAAGAGGGCCGTCTGCCAGATGCCGTTATCGCTTGCGTCGGTGGCGGCTCAAACGCTATCGGGATGTTTGCGGATTTTATTAATGATACCAGCGTCGGGCTAATAGGCGTTGAACCTGGCGGTCACGGTATTGAAACCGGCGAGCATGGCGCGCCGCTTAAACATGGTCGCGTTGGCATCTATTTCGGGATGAAAGCGCCGATGATGCAAACAGCGGACGGGCAAATTGAAGAGTCCTATTCCATTTCCGCCGGGCTCGATTTCCCATCCGTTGGGCCGCAACATGCGTACCTGAACAGCATCGGACGCGCGGATTATGTCTCCATTACCGATGATGAGGCGCTGGAAGCCTTCAAAACGTTGTGCCGCCATGAGGGAATTATCCCGGCGCTGGAATCCTCCCACGCGTTGGCGCACGCTCTGAAAATGATGCGCGAGCAGCCGGAAAAAGAGCAACTGCTGGTGGTCAATCTCTCTGGCCGCGGAGATAAAGACATCTTTACCGTACACGATATCCTGAAAGCGCGAGGGGAAATCTGATGGAACGCTACGAAAATTTATTTGCACAGCTCAACGATCGCCGGGAAGGCGCTTTTGTCCCCTTCGTGACCCTGGGCGACCCTGGCATTGAACAGTCACTGAAAATTATCGACACACTGATTGACGCTGGCGCCGACGCTCTGGAGCTGGGGGTTCCCTTCTCCGATCCGCTGGCCGATGGCCCTACCATCCAGAATGCGAACTTACGCGCCTTCGCCGCTGGCGTCACGCCGGCTCAGTGTTTTGAAATGCTGGCGCTGATTCGTGAAAAACACCCGACCATTCCGATTGGCCTGCTAATGTACGCGAATCTGGTGTTCAATAACGGCATAGATGCGTTCTATGCCCGCTGTGAACAGGTTGGCGTAGATTCCGTGCTGGTCGCAGATGTCCCGGTTGAAGAATCGGCCCCCTTCCGCCAGGCGGCGTTACGGCATAACATCGCGCCGATCTTCATCTGCCCACCAAATGCGGATGACGATCTTCTGCGCCAGGTCGCATCTTACGGCCGCGGTTACACCTACCTGCTTTCGCGTTCGGGCGTCACCGGCGCGGAAAACCGTGGCGCATTGCCGTTGCATCATCTCATTGAGAAGCTTAAAGAGTACCATGCCGCGCCTGCGTTACAGGGCTTCGGTATCTCCTCGCCGGAACAGGTGTCTGCGGCCGTGCGTGCCGGGGCGGCTGGCGCTATCTCCGGCTCAGCCATTGTCAAGATTATCGAGAAAAACCTCGCGTCTCCCGAACAGATGTTGGCGGAGCTCAGGTCCTTTGTCTCAGCCATGAAAGCCGCCAGCCGCGCATAACGGGTTAAGCCGTCAGCATAACGCTGGCGGCTTAATGAGTGGCTGGCGCCGAACCAGAATCACGATTCAGACGTACATCATCAATCTTTTTGGTGTTATTCCCCGTCCAGCTTTCAAAAAGTCTGAAGTCAATTTCTGCTAAGAAAACTCCTAATCACGCCGAAAAATTTAGCGTTTTCACGTCAATTTCCCCCGCCTTTATGTAAAGAAATGTCAGCAAACAATGCATTAACGTTTCCAGGGCCGCAGATAGTGACGCTTGTTATTAATAACAATGCAAAGCATTCTCTGTTAAATCGCTTATTCTAAAAGAAAATATAGAATATATTATCTCTAAACCATTTTTTGTGCGTTATTTACGCGGTAAATCACAATTATTTCCGTCAATTTGACTAATCGGTTTAACCAACTAATTTTAATAGGGTGTCGACACGGTTAAAACCGATTTTTTCAGCAAGCAACGAGACAGGAGAAATAATATGGCCGAACATCGTGGTGGTTCAGGAAATTTCGCCGAGAATCGTGAAAAAGCATCTGAAGCGGGCCGCAAAGGTGGTCAGCATAGCGGCGGGAATTTCAAAAACGATCCGCAACGAGCTTCTGAAGCCGGTAAAAAAGGTGGTCAGAATAGTCACGGCGGACGTAAATCCGATAATTCCTGATTTACTGTAATGTAAATATAACACATGCTTTTATCAAGCAATCTGCGAGTCTTCTGGCTCGCAGTATTTTGCCCAGGAGAATTAGATTTATGAATATCAAAACCGTTGAAGACCTTTTTATCCATCTACTTTCAGATACCTATAGTGCAGAAAAACAATTAACCAAGGCTCTTCCTAAACTTGCCAGAGCCACGTCCAATGAAAAATTAAGCCAGGCCTTTCAATCTCATCTTGAAGAAACCCAGGGTCAGATTGAACGTATTGATCAGATCGTCGAATCTGAATCTGGCATTAAACTGAAAAGAATGAAATGCGTCGCTATGGAAGGGCTGATTGAAGAAGCCAATGAAGTCATCGAAAGTACGGAGAAAAACGAAGTACGCGATGCAGCGCTTATCGCCGCGGCGCAAAAAGTCGAGCATTACGAAATCGCCAGCTACGGCACGCTAGCCACCCTGGCCGAGCAGCTCGGCTATAGCAAAGCATTAAAACTGCTCAAAGAAACCCTCGACGAGGAAAAACAAACTGATTTAAAACTTACCGATTTAGCAGTCAGCAATGTTAATAAAAGTGCTGAACGCAAATCGAAATAATATTTTTAATTATCAGCTTGCATGATTCCGATTTTATTATCGGAGCAGATTATCACGCATTGAGGAATGTAAAATGAATTATACTGAACATTATCATGACTGGCTTCGTGACGCCCATGCCATGGAAAAACAGGCAGAATCGATGCTTGAATCTATGGCCAGCCGTATTGAAAATTATCCTGATATAAAAGCCAGAATTGAACAACATATTAGTGAAACCAAACATCAAATTACCATGCTCGAAGAAGTGTTGGACCGTAATGGCATTTCCCGTTCGGTATTGAAAGACTCCATGAGTAAAATGGCAGCAATGGGGCAATCTATCGGTGGCATGTTCCCCTCCGATGAAATTGTCAAAGGTTCAATTAGCGGTTATGTTTTCGAACAGTTCGAAATTGCTTGTTATACCTCTCTGCTGGCAGCGGCAAAAAAAGCTGGCGACACTGCCTCAATTCCGACGATTGAAGCTATTCTGAAAGAAGAAATGCAAATGGCTGACTGGCTTATCAAACATATTCCGCAGACAACGGAACAATTTTTACTGCGATCTGAAGCAGATGGCGTTGAAGCCAAAAAATAAATAATAAGCAGGAGGCAATATGTTTCGACACGTAAAACAACTTCAATATACTGTGCGAGTGAGCGAACCTAATCCTGGATTAGCGAACCTGCTGCTGGAACAGTTTGGCGGCCCGCAGGGAGAACTGGCGGCCGCCTGCCGCTACTTCACGCAAGGTTTAAGCGATGACGATGCCGGTCGTAGAGAGATGTTAATGGACATCGCCACCGAGGAGCTGAGTCATCTGGAAATTATCGGCTCACTGGTAGGAATGCTTAATAAAGGCGCTAAAGGCGAGCTGGCGGAAGGCACCGAAAGCGAAGCGGAACTTTATCGCTCGCTGACGCAGAATGGTAATGACAGCCATATCACCTCTCTGTTGTATGGCGGCGGCCCGGCGTTGACGAACTCCGGCGGCGTGCCGTGGACCGCGGCTTATATTGATACTATCGGCGAAGTCACAGCCGATCTACGCTCAAACATCGCGGCAGAGGCGCGAGCGAAGATCATTTATGAACGCCTGATTAACCTGACCGACGATCCTGGCGTAAAAGACACGCTCAGTTTCTTAATGACCCGTGAAGTCGCGCACCAGCTCTCTTTTGAAAAGGCGCTGTATTCGATTCGTAACAACTTCCCGCCGGGTAAATTACCGCCGGTAGAACAGTATACCGACGTGTACTACAACATGTCGCAAGGCGACGATCCGCGAGGTAGCTGGAATAGCGATGAGAACTTCAACTATGTCGCAGAACCGATGCCTGCTGTTGATGGCGGCGATGGCCTGGCGACAGTGAAATTGCCGCGCGAGCAGTTGGCGCTGCTCAAAGCGATGGCAGAAAGAACGAAATCGGACCCCACCGTTGATCCTCTCACTGGCGCAGAACTAGGCTGCGGCGAACCGAAAGAAGACAAGTGAGTTCCGACAAGTAAAATCCGTGTGTCATGTCCTTTTTTGACCCCGCCTGGCGGGGTCTTTTTTCGTCACAACATCATGCGATTAGAAACGATAGCCTGCCGAGAACATAAATACCCATGGGTCCAGACGCACGCTGTCATGCTGCTGCACGCCGCCCATTTTATAATTGGCGGTAGTATCAATATCCATGTACCAGACAGAGGCGCCAATTAACCAGTCGCGGTTAATCAGGTAATCTACCCCAACTTGCCCTGCCGCGCCCCAGGAATCCTTAAAGCTCAGATCGGACAGCCCGGTCTTTTTACCATTATCGTTAAAGTCGTTATCGAAGAAGGTGGTGTAGTTCACCCCCACGCCGACATAAGGACGCACTTTGCTGCTGGAATCGCCGAAGTACCACTGCGCCATTAACGTTGGCGGTAACAGGTGGACCGTGGCGATATCACCCGTCGCGCCCGTACCCACCTTATGGCGGAACGGCGTGGCCGCCAGTAATTCAACCCCGATATTGTCCGTCGCCATGTAAGTGAATGTCAGGCCGAGTTGCGTGTTATTACTCACATCAAACCCGTTTAAATGCCCCAGCGTACCACCCGCCCCTTCTGTAGGTCTGACGGTTGCCGGACCTGCACGCATAAAGAATTCTCCGGCTTCGTGCGCGAACGCGCTGCCTGAGAGAAGAGTTGTTAACGCCAGTGCCGCCACTGTAAATTTTTTCATACCCGCTCCATCGTTATGGTTATAAAAGCGTGATGAATATACCCACAATGAAGTAATAAGTGATCTAACACAGATCACATTTGTTCTTATAATTTAACATTTATTGATCCAGATTAATTTAGAACTTGCATTGAAAATCCTGGTTATAGGAATTCAGATCAATTTTGACATATTCACGCTATGCAAATATTTGTCTGCTCCTGTTGCCCTGGCGATAAAGGCTGGCTAAGGTAATCCATGTCCCGCAATGGCGCGTGGCGTTAAGATTCGCGAACACTGCGGGACAGCTTAATTTCCGTTGTAATCTATTGATACGTGAGTTTTTTGCAGGTGAATCATGAGCGTTCTTAACCCATGCATGACATGCGGTGCCTGTTGTGCCTATTTTCGTGTCTCCTTTTATTGGGCTGAAGGCGACGATGCCAGCGGACGCGTTCCGGCGTCATTAACCGAGCCCGTTACCCCTTTTTTACGTTGTATGGCCGGTACCAACCAAAAACAGCCGCACTGTAAAGCGCTAATTGGCACGCCGGGTGAAAACGTCAGTTGCGCTATTTATGAAAACCGCCCTTCAACCTGTCGCGAATTTTCGATATCGGGCGAAGGAGGCGAAGTGAATGAGGCGTGCAATCGCGCCCGCGCGCGATACGGATTACCGCCGCTTTACAAAGATATGCTTTTCCATACAACTGCTGATGCTGCCACTGTAGAGTTATCCAGGGTACAATTGCCCGCAAATTAACACCTGCAAAACTCAAGGAGAGTGCATGTCTATCACGGCGAAGTCCGTTTACCGTGACGCCGGAAATTTTTTCCGAAATCAATTTATTACTATCTTGCTGGTTTCGTTGCTGTGCGCATTTATCACGGTGGTCTTAGGTCATGCCTTTTCACCCAGCGATGCGCAAATCGCGCAACTCAGTGAAGGAGAACATCTGGCAGGCAGCGCTGGCCTGTTTGAGCTGGTACAAAATATGACGCCGGAGCAGCAGCAGATCCTGTTGCGCGCCTCTGCCGCCTCGACGTTTTCCGGGCTTATCGGCAACGCTATTCTGGCCGGCGGTATCATCCTGATGATTCAGTTAGTTTCAGCGGGACATCGGGTTAGCGCGCTGCGCGCTATCGGCGCCAGCGCCCCTGCATTGCCTAAACTGTTTATTCTTATTTTTCTGACTACCCTGTTAGTGCAAATCGGTATAATGCTGATTGTCGTTCCGGGGATTATTATGGCCATTGTGCTGGCGCTTGCGCCAGTGATGTTGGTTGAAGAGAAAATGGGCGTGTTTGCCGCAATGCGCAGCAGTATGCGTTTAGCCTGGGCTAACATGAGACTGGTCGCGCCTGCGGTGATAGGCTGGTTGCTGGCTAAAACATTGCTATTGCTGTTCGCGCCCAGCTTCGCTGTACTGACCCCAAATGTAGGCGCTGTACTGGCGAATACGTTGAGCAATCTGATTTCCGCAGTGTTGCTTATCTACTTATTCCGCCTGTATATGTTGATTCGCCAATAATCCGCAATGCGCCGTTACGCGGCGCATTCGACGCTCGTTGATGATGGAATCGAAGAATGAAGCAGTTTCTGGATTTTTTACCGCTGGTTGTCTTTTTTGCGTTTTATAAACTTTATGACATCTATGCGGCGACCTCCGCACTGATTGTCGCGACGGCAATCGTGCTGATTTATAGCTGGGTGCGCTATCGGAAAATAGAGAAGATGGCGCTGATTACCTTTGTTCTGGTTGCCGTCTTCGGCGGTCTGACGCTCTTCTTCCATAACGATGAATTTATTAAATGGAAGGTGACGGTTATTTATGCGCTGTTCGCCGGCGCGCTGTTAATAAGCCAGTGGGTGATGAAAAAACCGTTAATCCAACGTATGTTAGGTAAAGAACTGGCGTTGCCGCAACAGGTCTGGTCAAAGCTGAACCTGGCGTGGGCGCTGTTTTTTATTGCGTGCGGTCTGGCTAACATTTATATCGCCTTCTGGTTGCCGCAAAATATCTGGGTCAACTTTAAGGTCTTTGGACTCACGGCGCTGACGCTCATTTTTACCCTGCTGAGCGGCGTCTATATCTACCGGCATCTGCCACAGGAAGATAAATCATAACCCTCCCGTGACTTATCATCGCCAGACTGCGAACGCCTGGCGATATTTTCTCCGCCTTTACGCCCTGCGCTTTCCCGTCAGTACCTTTATTCCCACTATTCTCCACACAAAATTCATAGTAGCATCGCGGCTGTAATTTTTTCTGATAGTCGGTTTTACAATGACAACAATGGATAATACTCCTCAGGGCGAGCTGGTTTTACGTACATTGGCCATGCCTGCCGATACCAATGCGAACGGCGATATTTTTGGCGGCTGGCTGATGTCGCAAATGGATATTGGCGGCGCGATACTGGCCAAAGAGATCGCGCACGGTCGGGTTGTAACCGTACGCGTGGAAGGAATGACATTTCTGCGCCCCGTCGCGGTTGGCGATGTCGTATGCTGCTACGCGCGCTGCGTTAAACGCGGTACGACGTCTATTAGCATCAATATTGAAGTCTGGGTGAAAAAAGTCGCGTCAGAACCGATTGGACAGCGCTACAAGGCCACCGAGGCGCTGTTTATTTATGTTGCCGTCGATCCGGACGGTAAACCTCGCCCGCTCCCGGTTCAGGGTTAAGTATACCCGCTTACGCCGCCAGCAGGTGATGGTATATTCCTGGCTGGCGGCGCCAGAGATTACTCAATCTGCGCCGTACCGTTCAGACGGAAGATAATATTGACCACCAGCCCGGAACCCGGCTTGCCTGCTTCATAGCGCCATTTGCGCATCGCATTCTTAACTTCACGCTCAAACATATTGGCTGGCTGCGCGGACAGAATCTGTACATTTTCCACTCGCCCAGCAGAGGTCACGTCAAACTTCACCTTTACGCGGCCTTCAATACGTAACGCCTGTGCTCGCGCCGGATATTGCGGCTGGTTACGGCTCAGAGCGCGAGGTCCAGTGGGCACGCTCACCGCCGGCTTGCTGGTCGCCGACGCGGTGCTGCTTGTTGGCCGCGCCGGGGCGCTATTTTCAAACGGTGAGGCAGGACGCGGCGCGGCCGGTTTGACTTCGCGCTTCGGCTGCTCTTCAACCTTTTTCACCGGTTCCGGTTTCGGTTTTGGCTTGGGTTTTGGCTTAGGTTTGGGTTTCTCAATCACCACGGGCGCTTCTTTAGGCGGTTCAGGGATCGGCTCTGGCTCCGGTTCGGGTTCAACCACCGGTTCCGGCGGCGGCTGAACCGCCTGGGGCGGCTCCAGGTCAGCGGGTGAAACCATTGTCACCGTGATAGGCTGCGCTGGCGCAGGCAATTCAATAACCTGATGTACCGAGGTATAGAGCAAACCTGCCACTACAGCACCATGAATGCCTACGGAAAGGAGTGTCGGCCAGGGAAAGCGACGAGGTAAATCAAGGGTCATTGAAGTCATAATCGTTTCAGTTGAAAAACCAGAGCTGAATTTTAAATGCAAATAGCAATCATATTCAATAAGGCATTGCCGATAGCGGCATTTAAAAGATGATATTGCACAAAAACACCACACAAAATGTGCATGTTTAACAAAGTCGGTATCTTTACATTGCAGTTAAATGCCCTTTCCAATAACGTAATCAGCAACTTTTACCGATTAAGGAGCTCTACCCGTGCTGTATGTTATTTACGCTCAGGATAATGCCAACTCGCTTGAAAAACGCCTCTCGGTACGGCCCGCGCATCTGGCGCGCCTGCAACTTCTGCATGATGAAGGGCGATTATTAACTGCCGGGCCGATGCCCGCAGTGGACAGTAACGATCCTGGGGTAGCCGGATTTACCGGGTCAACGGTGATTGCTGAATTTGAATCTTTAGAAGCGGCGCAATCCTGGGCTGATGCGGACCCCTACGTCGCAGCGGGCGTCTATGCGCAGGTTTCGGTCAAACCGTATAAGAAGATCTTTTGAAAAGGATGGCCTGTTGGGCACCGCATACGGTGCCCTTTCTGGCTCACACACCGTGAATCGCAAAGAGTAATGAATTACGCTGACGATTAAAGATGCATTTCCTGATGGTATGGATACGCATATTACGGCGTGATTGCCCTTCAAGCCAACGCGCTTTACGGCGGCTCGCCTGACGTAGCATTCGCCAGCGCCCCACTTCCGTTCTACTACGCTTCATGTTTACGACTCTCACTGTAACAGAAGCGCCATTATACCCCCTCGCCGGATGCAGACCAGCGCTTTTCCCGTGTTTTTATTTGCCATGTGAATCCTGACGCGTAAACTCTTAACAACACGCTTTCTAAAGGATTTTTAAAGTTATGACAACCTTCTACACCGTGGTGAGTTGGCTGGTCATTTTGGGATACTGGGTTCTCATTGCCGGCGTCACATTACGTATTCTAATGAAACGGCGCGCAGTTCCCTCCGCAATGGCCTGGTTGTTAATCATCTATATCCTTCCGCTGGTCGGGATCATCGCCTATTTGTCCGTGGGCGAATTGCATTTAGGCAAACGTCGCGCCGAGCGTGCCCGCGCCATGTGGCCGTCTACCGCCAAATGGTTGAATGACCTCAAAGCCTGCAAACACATTTTCGCGCAAGAAAACAGTAGCGTCGCATCGTCCTTGTTTAAGCTGTGCGAACGACGTCAGGGGATTGCGGGCGTCAAAGGCAACCAGTTGCAATTGCTTACCGACTCCGATGATGTCATGCAGGCGCTTATTCGCGATATCCAACTGGCGCGGCATAATATCGAAATGGTGTTTTACATCTGGCAGCCAGGCGGCATGGCGGATCAGGTCGCTGAATCGTTAATGGCCGCCGCCCGCCGCGGCATCCACTGCCGGCTTATGCTGGATTCCGCGGGTAGCGTCGCTTTCTTCCGCAGCCCCTGGGCGGCCATGATGCGTAACGCTGGCATTGAAGTCGTAGAGGCGCTGAAGGTGAATCTGATGCGCGTCTTTTTACGCCGTATGGATCTTCGCCAGCACCGTAAAATGGTGATGATTGACAATTACATCGCCTATACCGGCAGTATGAATATGGTGGACCCGCGTTTTTTCAAACAGGATGCCGGCGTTGGGCAATGGGTCGATTTGATGGCGCGGATGGAGGGCCCCGTGGCGACAGCAATGGGGATTGTTTACTCCTGCGATTGGGAAATCGAGACGGGTAAACGCATTCTGCCTCCCCCGCCGGACGTGAATATTATGCCGTTTGAGCAGGCCAGCGGGCATACCATTCATACCATTGCTTCCGGTCCTGGTTTTCCGGAAGATCTCATTCACCAGGCACTATTAACCGCCACCTATGCTGCGCGCGAATATTTAATTATGACCACGCCATATTTCGTCCCCAGCGACGATCTGCTGCACGCTATTTGTACCGCTGCGCAGCGCGGCGTGGATGTCAGTATTATCCTGCCCCGTAAAAATGATTCACTGCTCGTCGGCTGGGCCAGTCGCGCCTTTTTTAGCGAGTTACTGGCGGCGGGCGTGAAAATCTATCAGTTCGAAGGCGGGCTGTTGCATACCAAAAGCGTGCTGGTCGATGGCGAACTGAGCCTGGTCGGTACCGTGAATCTCGACATGCGTAGCCTGTGGCTTAATTTCGAGATTACGCTGGTCATTGATGATACGGGTTTCGGCGCCGATCTGGCTGCGGTACAGGACGATTATATTTCGCGCTCCCGCCTGTTAGATGCGCGTTTGTGGGTAAAACGTCCGTTATGGCAGCGTATTACCGAGCGATTGTTTTACTTCTTTAGTCCATTGCTGTAAAACGTGACCAACATGAGTAAACAGGTAGTCACTATGGAAATGGATCTGAACAATCGCCTGACTGAAGACGAAACGCTTGAGCAGGCTTACGATATTTTTCTTGAGCTGGCGGCGGATAATCTTGATCCGGCTGATATCATTCTGTTCAATTTGCAATTCGAGGAGCGCGGCGGTGCGGAGTTGTTTGATCCCGCTGAAGACTGGCAAGAGCACGTTGATTTTGACCTGAATCCAGACTTTTTTGCCGAGGTGGTGATTGGCCTGGCGGATACCGAAGACGGCGAAATTAACGACATTTTCGCCCGCGTTCTGCTATGCCGGGAAAAGGACCACAAGCTGTGCCATATTCTCTGGCGCGAATAAGCGGTTCAGGCCGGATGGCGTTTGATTGCGCCCTCCGGCAAGCCTGTTTAATCCGGTAGCTTACTGCCGCATCGGTTACAATATTGCGCGCTATGTTCATGCTGGCTTTGCTGGCACTGCGGACATTTTCGCTGCCAGTGACGTTTTTGAAACGCGCTGCTCATGTGCGTGGTAATCAGTCCTGTAGGAATCGCAATCACCGAATAACCAATCAAAATAAGCACCGACGCGACAATACGTCCCAGCGGCGTATGCGGCGTAATATCACCGTACCCCACGGTTGTGACTGTCACTATCGCCCAATACACCGAGGCATTAAGCGTCGTGAAGCCATATTTCGGTCCTTCAATAAGATACATCAGGGCACCGAAAATAATCATCACGATCGCAATAAATGAATAGAACAGAATAAGCTGATGACGCGCGCTAATAATGGCGCTCCAGAATACCCGCAGGGATGGCATAAAGCGTAGCAGTTTAAGGATACGCAGTACGCGAATCGCTCGCATAGCGCGCCAGGCAAACATATAGTTCAGGCTAATTTCCGGCCACAGCCACATGACGTACAGCGGCAAAATCGTCACCAGATCAATAAATCCCCAGAAACTAAAAACGTATTTTGCCGGTTCGGGCCAGCTAAACAGTCTGAGCAAGTATTCACCGGTAAATATCAGGGTAACGCAGAGCTCCAGCCAGACAAAAATATGCCATTCATCAAATGTCAGGTGATATTCCGTTCCTACGCCTGATTCAACAAAAATGACCAGTACGCTAAGCAGCGCAAACAGCGCGCATAACCCTTCAAAACGGCGACCTGAGCGCGTAGTCAAATCGAACAGATTATGATAAAGACGACGGCGAACCGACGACAAAGAAAGTGACACGGTAACCTCACCTAAAAGAAGGGCTGACGAATTGTCAGCCCTTGCGATTATAACGGGTCTACTTTAAGGCAGGAAACGGCATGGCGAAAACTCCCTTCCAGCACCGGTCGCGTTTGCGCGCATTCTGGCCCGGCTAGCGGACAGCGTGTACGGAACACGCAGCCGGAAGGCGGGTTAATGGGCGAAGGTAATTCGCCCTCCAGCAATTGTATCTTCTTATTTCGCTCCAGATCGGGATCGGGAATCGGTACCGCCGACATCAGCGCTTTGGTATAAGGATGCAGTGGATTATGGTACACCTCATCATAGGTGCCCAATTCTACTGCATGACCGAGATACATCACCAGGACACGATCGGATATGTGCTTTACGACCGCCAGGTCGTGCGCAATAAAAATCAACGACAGCCCCATCTCTCGCTGTAACTGCTGGAGCAAATTCACCACCTGCGCCTGAATAGAAACGTCCAGCGCCGACACCGGCTCATCGCAAATAATAAGCTTAGGTTCCAGGATCAACGCCCGGGCGATACCGATGCGCTGGCACTGCCCCCCGGAAAATTCATGGGGATAACGGTTGATGAGATTCGGCAGCAGCCCCACTTTCAGCATCATGGCTTTCACGCGGTCACGCACGTCCTGGCGCGAAAGTTTAGGATGATAAGTGCGCAGCGGTTCAGCGATAATTTCGCCAATCGTCATTCGCGGATTGAGTGACGCCAGCGGGTCCTGGAAAATCATCTGGATATCGCTGCGCACCTCGCGCCACTCATCCGCTTTCATGCCCAGCAGATCTTTTCCCAGCCAGGCGACTTTACCGTCTGTCGCCTTCACCAGACCAATAATGGCGCGCGCAAACGTCGACTTGCCGCAGCCGGATTCGCCCACCACGCCCAGCGTTTCGCCTTCATACAGGCGTAGCGTAACGCCGTCCACCGCTTTCAGGGTTTTCGGCGGTTGCCAGAACCACTGCTTTCCTTCTTTGATATCAAAATGTACTTTCAGATCGGCGATTTCGAGGAGAACTTTACGTTGTTCAATCACAGCATTCATAGCAGTTCCTCCACCGGTTTAAAACAGGCGCGCAAGCGACCAGGACTGAACGCTTCAAGTGGCGGCGCATTATTGCAGATCTCCATCGCATGAGGACAACGCGGCTGGAATGGACAACCTTTAGGCAAACGCAATAAATTGGGAGGATTGCCCGGAATCGTCAGCATTTCCGCCCCCTCGCTATCCAGACGCGGCACCGCATTAAGCAGGCCTATCGAATACGGATGAACGGGCTGATAAAAGACATCGCGCGCCTTACCGTATTCCATGGTACGCCCGGCATACATTACCAGGACCTTATCGCAAATACCCGCGACCACGCCCAGATCGTGGGTAATCATGATAATGGCGGTATTAAATTCGCGCTTTAGCTCATTAAGCAAGGTCATAATCTGCGCCTGCACGGTAACATCAAGCGCGGTGGTAGGCTCATCGGCAATAAGCAGTTTCGGCCTGCACAACAGCGCCATCGCAATCATCACACGTTGACGCATTCCGCCGGAAAATTCGTGCGGGTACATTTTCATCCGTTTGCGCGCTTCCGGCATTTTTACGGCATCCAGCATTCTGACGGACTCTTCAAAAGCTTCCGCTTTGCTCATCCCTTTATGCAGCATCAGGACTTCCATTAACTGCTCCCCAACGCGCATATAAGGATTTAGCGAGGTCATCGGGTCCTGAAAAATCATCGAAATCTGTTCTGCGCGCAGCGTATTCAGTTCGCGCTCAGGTAGATTAAGAATTTCACGTCCGTTAAAGGTCGCGGAACCGCCGATTCGACCATTCGTCGCCAGCAGTCCCATTAATGCGAACGCCGTTTGCGATTTCCCCGATCCAGACTCGCCAACAATACCTAACGTTTCTCCAGCGCGAAGCGTAAAGTTCAGATCGTTGACCGCCGTCACATCGCCATCAGGCGTAGCGAACGTAACACGAAGATCGTTTACCTCCAGCAGTACATTCGCCGGTTGCGGCGCCTGAGTTGCGGTTTCTGATAAGCTCATGGCTGTACTCCTTAACGATCTTTCGGGTCGAGGGCATCACGCAGGCCATCGCCAATAAAGTTAAAACAGAATAACGTCACCACGAGAAAGCCAGCCGGAAACAGCAGCAGCCACGGTGAGACTTCCATTGAATTTGCGCCATCGCTCAATAACGCTCCCCAACTGCTTAACGGTTCCTGCGTCCCAAGCCCCAGGAAACTGAGGAAAGACTCAAACAGAATCATGCTGGGCACCAGCAACGATGCATACACTACCACTACGCCCAGGACGTTAGGCACAATATGGCGGATCACAATGCTGGCGGTCGACACACCTCCCACCTGCGCGGCTTCGATGAACTCTTTACGTTTAAGACTTAGGGTTTGGCCACGCACGATACGCGCCATATCAAGCCAGGAGACCATGCCGATGGCGACGAAAATCAACAGAATGTTCTGCCCAAAAAACGTCACCAGCAAAATCACAAAGAACATAAACGGGAATGAGTTGAGGATCTCCAACAACCGCATCATCACAGAATCAATTTTGCCGCCCAGATAGCCGGACAGCGAGCCATACAGCGTTCCGACAATGACCGCCACCAGCGCGGCGGCAATCCCGACCATTAATGAGATACGCCCGCCGATGGCAACGCGCACCAACAGATCGCGCCCGGAAGAGTCAGTGCCGAAATAGTGGCCGGACGCCATATCCGGCGCGCTGGACATCATGCCCCAGTCGGTATCGAAATAGGTAAATTGCGACAGCATAGGCGCTACTGTCACGAATAGGGCTATCAGAAACAGGACAATAAGACTGGCCACCGCCGCACGGTTATGCATAAAGCGCCGACGGGCATCTTGCCAAAGGCTGCGACCTTCCACCTCCAGCTTTTCACTGAAATTTTCCAGCGTCTCGCTGTTTTTCTTACTTAACATCATCGCGAGCTCCAGTATCAATAGCGAATTTTCGGGTCGATAACGGCATAGAGCACATCGACAATGGCGTTAAACAATATGGTCAGCGCCCCGACTAAAATGGTCAAACTTAACACCAGCGAGTAATCGCGGTTGAGCGCGCCATTAACGAAAAGCTGCCCAATGCCCGGTAAGCCATAAATCGTTTCAATCACCATTGAGCCGGTAATAATGCCGACAAAGGCTGGCCCCATATAGGATAAAACCGGCAGCAGCGCAGGTTTTAACGCATGGCGGAAGATGATTCTGCGCATCGGTAATCCTTTTGCCCGCGCGGTACGAATAAAGTTCGAATGCAGAACTTCAATCATTGAGCCGCGCGTAATACGAGCGATGCTGGCAATATAGGCCAGTGAAAGCGCGACCATCGGCAGGATCATAAATTTTAACGCCCCGCCGTTCCAGCCGCCGCCAGGCAGCCATTGCAAGGTTATCGCAAAGACCATCACCAGTAACGGCGCCACCACAAAACTGGGGATAACGACGCCGGTCATGGCAAATCCCATCACCGTATAATCCCATCGCGTATTTTGCTTTAGCGCGGCAATCACGCCAGCGCTGACACCAATAATGACCGCCAGCAAAAAAGCGGCGGCGCCAAGTTTCGCCGAAACGGGGAAGCTGGCGGCAACCAGATCGTTGACCGTGTAATCTTTATATTTAAACGATGGTCCAAAATCGCCATGCGCCAGCTGCTTCAGGTAGCTGAAGTACTGCGTCATGATGGGATCGTTCAGATGATATTTTGCTTCAATATTGGCCAGCACTTCCGGCGGCAATGCGCGCTCGCCGGTAAAAGGGCTACCCGGCGCGAGGCGCATCATAAAGAAAGAGATGGTAATAAGAATAAACAGCGTCGGAATCGCTTCCAGACAGCGGCGTAAAATAAATTTCAACATTGCCCGTACCTTCTGGCCTGTGCCTTTACTTCCCGGACGTGACAAAAGATCCGCCAGGGAAAGTTATAGTGCGATGAAAAAAGACACCATGGGACAACCGCAGTTGTCCCATGTCTTGCCATTAATGTTTGATAATATATAAGTTTTTCACATAAATATTATCCAGCGGGTCTTTACCGGTATACCCGCCCACCCAAGGTTTCACCAGGCGCGCGTTAACGTAGTAATACACCGGCACAATAGCCGAGTCTTTATCTAACTGCTGCTCCGCTTTAGCGTAGAGTTCGCTGCGCTGCGTATCGTCCGCCACTTTCAGCGTGTCGGCAATCAGCTTATCAAACGCCGGGCTCTTATAATGCGCGGTGTTATTTGAACTGTCGGACAACATGGTATTCAGGAACGAGGTCGGTTCATTATAATCTGCGCACCACCCGGCTCTGGCGACATCAAAGGTGCCCTGATGACGGGTGTCCAGGAAGGTTTTCCATTCCTGATTCTCCAGATTCACATTGACGCCCAGATTTTTCTTCCAGATAGACGCCACGGCAATGGCCAGTTTTTTATGCAGATCGGAGGTGTTATACAGCAGGTCGAATGTTAAGGGCTTATCCGCCGTAAAGCCGGCTTCAGCCAACAATTTCTTCGCTTCTTCATTACGCTTTTGCTGGGACCATTTGAACCACTCAGGCTCTACCAGTTTTGCGCCATCGGTATACGGCGGCGTATAGCTATAAGCGGGTAAATCGCCCTGATTTTTAACCTTATTAACAATAATGTCGCGATCTAACGCCAGTTTCAGCGCGGTACGCACGCGGACATCGTTAAACGGCGCTTTTTGATTATTAATTTCGTAATAATAGGTACACAAATAAGGGTCTACGCGGACTTCATTCGGGATCTCTTTCTTCAGTTTCTGGAATAATTCGATTGGCATATTGTTATAAGTCATATCGATCTCGCCGCTGCGGTAGCGGTTAACATCCGTCACCTCCGAAGAGATAGGCAAATAAGTTACCTGATTGATGACGGTTTTGTCGTTATCCCAGTATTGCGGGTTACGCTCCAGCACGATACGTTCGTTCACCACCCAATTTTTTAACTTATAAGCGCCGTTAGTGACAATATTGGCTGGTTGCGTCCATTTATCGCCAAATTTTTCGACCGCTGATTTCGGTACAGGAGACACTGAAGGGTGGACCAACAATTTGTAGAAATAAGGCACCGGCTCACTTAAGGTCACTTCAAAGGTGTGATCATCAAGCGCTTTTACCCCCAGATCGGTGGCGGGTTTTTTACCGGCGATAATGTCATCGATATTAACGATATGACCGTATTGCAGATAGCTGGCGTACGGCGATGCCGTATTAGGATCGGCCAGGCGTTGCCAGCTATAAACGAAATCATGGGCGGTGACGGGCGTACCATCTGACCATTTCGCATTTTCACGTAGATGGAATGTCCAGACTTTAAAATCTTTATTTTCCCATTTTTCCGCGACGCCCGGTGAAGGATGCCCCTCGACATCACTAATTAATAAGCCTTCGAAGAGGTCACGACTGACGTTCGATTCCGGCACGCCTTCAATTTTATGCGGGTCGAGAGACTGCACTTCTGATCCATTATTACGTACCAACGTTTGCTTGTCGGCTAACTGAACGCCGGCGGGCACGTCTGCCGCAGTCGCGGCGCTGGCGGCGATGAGCGCAGTGAGTATTCCCGCTGCAATCAAACTTTTTTTCGTGATGTTAGACATTGTGTTTGTACTCCACTCATTATAATTACTGGTTTTTACCAGCCTGTTTAATCCCGTCAGGGTTCCTGTACAGCACTGGTGGTGTACTGCCAGGTCTGTCACTGCTTTTGCTATCACCGACTTTATTTATTCTGACGATTCGTTCGATCGCCTTTCGTCGATTCGGTATACGACGTACCTGCCCACGTCGCACGTTATTTCTGACAACCATGTAAATGAAAATAGTTATCAACAATGTGAAATCTTCTGCAAAATGTTTGGCCGAAAAGTATCAAATGCGTTTCTGAACCGCCAATTCATTTTACAATTTTGTTAACCAATTCTCTTTTATGGAAAATTTCCTGCTCAGAAAAACAGTTAAAGAATGTTAAAAAGCTTTAATTTATTCTTTATAATCAATAAGTTGAAAGAAAATCATCTCGCTGTCACAGCGTAGGATATACCTGCGCCAGAAAACACACACAAATTTAACAAATGCTCATTATTTAGCACATTCATCTACGATGGAGCTGAAACAACTAATAACATTTCAATAATCCTTCATCAAGCCCCAGAGTATGGTGTGAATAAAATAACAGACCTACCGCTTCTCACGGACTCAGTAATGTTGATAATAGTTTGATTAATAAAAATAAATAGCGTTAGATTATATTAGTATTTTTTATCATTTAAACGCTGAATGCTTATCAAAGTAAGAAGTGTTACGTGGGAATGTCACTGGGAATGTCACAAGGCGGCCCCCTTAGGGCGCCGCCTGTAAATCAACAGGTGGGAGTTTAGTTGAGCAAGCCGGGGAAAATGCCTTTTATTCCTGTGACAATAAATTCGATGCCGAGCGCCATTAACAACAACCCCATGATTCGGGTAATAACGTTGATACCGGTTTGCCCCAGCAAACGAACCAGCCACGGCGCCATACGGAACACGCCCCAGCAGCAAAGCGCAAAAAGCGCAATGGCAACTGAAAAACCAAGCAAATGCGCGATGCTGTGATAACGCGTCCCCCAGACGATAGTGGAGCTAATCGCCCCTGGCCCCGCCATTAACGGCAGCGCTAACGGCACAACGCCAATGCTCTCGCGTATGGCCGTCTCTGACTTTTCTTGCTTGTTTTGTTTATCTTCCCCCAGCTTCCCGCTGATCATCGACATTGCAATGGTGACAACCAGGATACCGCCCGCAATTCTGAACGAATCAATAGAAATACCAAACAGCTGCAGGATGCCATCGCCGAGGAATAAGGAACTCCACAAGATAATCGCGACCGACAGATTCGCGGTGAGGTTAGTTTTATTACGCGCCGTGGCCGTCTGGTAGCTGGTCATGCTGATGAAAACGGGGATAATCCCCACCGGGTTAACCAGCGCAAAGAGCCCGATAAAGAACTTAAAGTAAACAGGAAAATCAAAAAGCGGTTGAATCACGGTTAGCTCCGAAGCGTTAGCCGGATGAAGTCAATGTTCGTTAATGATCAAAACGCGCAGAAGATACGCCTTTTATTCGCATAGTTCACCTCTTATCTACACCTAATTTCATCCATTCATCGCTGTTATTTATATGTACTCGTTATGCTAATCCACTCACTCTTCATGACAACGATTTCTTAACAATTTACATAAAAGGCTAAAATGGCCTGCTGAAAGGTGTCAGCTTTGCGTAATCTTGATTTAGATCACACAATCGCTACTCAGAAGTGAGTAATCTTGCTTACGCCACCTGGACGTAACGCGTTAGAGTTAAATGATACTAACGCAGAAGCTCTTTTAGTAAATCAGAGCGAAACGGACGTTAAGTAACCACCTGAATTTCAGGCATTTATACAAAGTATCGTCGATCTGTCTATACTCACGTATCGCGCAGATGATTTACTAAAAAAGTTTAACATTATCAGGAGAGCATTATGGCTGTTACTAATGTCGCTGAACTTAACGCACTCGTAGAGCGTGTAAAAAAAGCCCAGCGTGAATATGCCAGTTTCACTCAAGAACAGGTCGACAAAATCTTCCGCGCCGCCGCTCTGGCAGCCGCTGACGCCCGCATTCCGCTGGCCAAAATGGCCGTCGCCGAATCCGGTATGGGTATCGTGGAAGACAAAGTGATTAAAAACCACTTCGCTTCTGAATATATTTACAACGCCTATAAAGATGAAAAAACCTGCGGTGTGCTGTCTGAAGACGACACCTTCGGGACCATCACCATTGCTGAACCTATCGGCATTATTTGCGGTATCGTTCCAACCACTAACCCAACCTCTACCGCGATCTTCAAATCGCTGATTAGCCTGAAGACCCGTAACGCCATCATCTTTTCTCCGCATCCGCGCGCTAAAGAAGCAACCAACAAAGCGGCAGACATCGTTCTGCAAGCGGCTATCGCTGCCGGCGCGCCGAAAGATCTGATTGGCTGGATCGATCAACCTTCCGTAGAACTGTCTAACGCGTTGATGCACCACCCGGATATTAACCTGATCCTCGCCACTGGCGGTCCAGGCATGGTTAAAGCTGCATACAGCTCCGGTAAACCGGCTATCGGCGTAGGCGCAGGTAACACTCCGGTTGTCATTGATGAAACCGCTGATATCAAACGCGCTGTGGCGTCTGTTCTGATGTCTAAAACCTTCGATAACGGCGTAATCTGTGCTTCTGAACAGTCTGTTGTCGTTGTTGATTCCGTCTATGATGCCGTTCGCGAACGTTTCGCCAGCCACGGCGGCTACATGCTGCAGGGCCAGGAACTGAAAGCGGTTCAAAACGTTATCCTGAAAAATGGCGCTCTGAACGCCGCTATCGTTGGTCAGCCAGCCTACAAAATCGCTGAACTGGCAGGCTTCTCCGTACCAGAAACCACCAAGATTCTGATCGGTGAAGTTACGGTCGTTGATGAAAGCGAACCGTTCGCACACGAAAAACTGTCTCCGACTCTGGCGATGTATCGTGCGAAAGATTTCGAAGAAGCGGTAGAAAAAGCAGAAAAACTGGTCGCTATGGGCGGTATCGGTCACACCTCCTGCCTGTACACTGACCAGGATAACCAGCCAGAACGCGTTGCTTACTTCGGTCAGATGATGAAAACCGCGCGTATCCTGATCAACACCCCGGCCTCTCAGGGTGGTATCGGTGATCTGTACAACTTCAAACTCGCACCTTCCCTGACGTTGGGTTGTGGTTCCTGGGGTGGTAACTCCATCTCTGAAAACGTTGGTCCGAAACACCTGATCAACAAGAAAACCGTTGCTAAGCGAGCTGAAAACATGTTGTGGCACAAACTTCCGAAATCTATCTACTTCCGCCGTGGCTCTCTGCCCATCGCGCTGGATGAAGTGATTACTGATGGCCACAAACGTGCGCTCATCGTGACTGACCGCTTCCTGTTCAACAACGGCTACGCAGACCAGATCACCTCTGTGCTGAAAGCGGCTGGCGTTGAAACCGAAGTCTTCTTCGAAGTTGAAGCCGACCCGACGCTTTCCGTTGTTCGCAAAGGCGCTGAGCTGGCGAACTCCTTCAAACCGGACGTAATCATCGCGCTGGGCGGTGGTTCCCCGATGGACGCCGCGAAAATCATGTGGGTCATGTACGAACACCCGGAAACTCACTTCGAAGAACTGGCGCTGCGCTTTATGGACATCCGTAAACGTATCTACAAGTTCCCGAAAATGGGCGTGAAAGCGAAAATGATCGCCGTCACCACCACTTCCGGTACCGGTTCTGAAGTCACACCGTTTGCGGTTGTGACCGACGATGCAACCGGTCAGAAATATCCGCTGGCTGACTACGCCCTGACCCCGGATATGGCGATTGTCGACGCCAACCTGGTGATGGATATGCCGAAGTCCCTGTGTGCGTTCGGTGGTCTGGATGCGGTAACTCACGCCCTGGAAGCTTACGTTTCCGTACTGGCTTCTGAGTTCTCTGACGGTCAGGCTCTGCAGGCTCTGAAACTGCTGAAAGAAAACCTGCCGGCGTCTTACCACGAAGGGTCTAAAAACCCGGTTGCGCGTGAACGTGTTCACAGTGCAGCGACTATCGCCGGTATCGCGTTTGCCAACGCCTTCCTCGGTGTATGTCACTCCATGGCGCACAAACTGGGCTCTCAGTTCCACATTCCGCACGGTCTGGCGAACGCCCTGCTGATTTGTAACGTTATCCGCTACAACGCGAATGACAACCCGACCAAGCAGACCGCTTTCAGCCAGTACGATCGTCCGCAGGCACGCCGTCGTTACGCTGAAATTGCTGACCACCTGGGCCTGAGCGCGCCGGGCGACCGTACCGCCGCTAAGATTGAAAAACTGCTGGCATGGCTGGAAAGCATTAAAGCTGAGCTGGGCATTCCTAAGTCTATCCGTGAAGCAGGCGTGCAGGAAGCTGACTTCCTGGCACACGTTGACAAACTGTCTGAAGATGCCTTCGATGACCAGTGCACCGGCGCTAACCCGCGTTATCCGCTGATCTCCGAACTGAAACAGATTCTGCTGGATACCTACTACGGTCGTGATTTCACCGAAGGTGAAGTTGCAGCGAAGAAAGACGTCGTTGCCGCACCGAAAGCAGAGAAAAAAGCGAAAAAATCCGCTTAATTCGTTATCTGCTTTAGCATGACAATAACGGCCTCAATTGAGGCCGTTTTTTTGTTTTACCTGTTTATCTGATGCCTGAAGGCGCTATGCTGATCATCTGGCCTACGTGCTCACGGCACGCCCTTCGTCAGGAGGCCTGAATAATGACCTCCAAAGCGCTACAGGGCGTTTTATAAGCCGATCGTTACCTCGGTATCATATGTGCCGATGACGCTCCTGAATCGCCGTCAGTGAGCCCTCCTCCAACGCGTCCTTATAATGCTTACGGCAAACTGAAACGTAGCGTTCATTCCCGCCAATAACCACCTGTTCGCCTTCGTTATAAGGCCTGCCGTCCTGATCAAGGCGCAGCACCATACTGGCTTTACGACCGCAGAAACAGATAGTTTTTAATTCCACCAGCTTATCTGACCATGCCAGCAAGTATTGGCTGCCGACAAAGAGCTCCCCACGAAAGTCTGTTCGTAGCCCATAGCAGAGTACTGGAATATCTAATTTGTCGACAACTTCGGATAATTGATAAACCTGCTGGCGAGTCAAAAACTGGCTTTCGTCGACTAACACGCAATGTATTGTCTGCCGCGCGCTCTCGGCACGAATCTCTTCAAACAAGGATGTATTTTGGTTAAACAATTTTGCCGGCGACGACAAACCGATACGAGAGCTGACTTTGCCTGCGCCGAAACGATCGTCGATTTCCGCCGTATATACGACGGTACGCATCCCGCGTTCCTGATAATTGTATGAAGATTGCAGCAGTGCAGTCGACTTACCCGCATTCATTGCCGAATAGTAGAAATATAGCTGTGCCATTGGTCGCAGGACCTCACCTGAGTGAAATAAAGATTGGCGGGATTGTACCATAATTTACCGACGCGACGGCGCGGCTCGCGCTCCGGTGAGTATTAAGAATTGTACAAACATCGCTCACTATACCCAAAATAATTCGAGTTGCTTAAAGGCGGCAAGGGAGTGAGTGCCCAGGAGCATAGATATCTATGTGGCTGGGGTGAGCGAGCGTAGCCAACACATAAGCAACTTGAAGTATGAAGGGTATATACACATTCCTTCACAAATTATGCCGTTAAAATTCATCAACAATGCTTATCATCACCCGCCAATATGAAAACCTTGTACTTATTGTTACCGTTACTCATACCCGGTGCAAAGTAATAGGGTTTTCTTGTAAGGAAAGCTAATACAAGAGATTGATATCTCTGCAATGAGATCGTATTTCATCATGATAAAATGTGACCTGACTCCTAAATTTTTAGCGACAGACGATGAGTATCCCCCCTGCCAATAAGCTCTTTTTTGTGCGTCGCCTCAAGGAAAATTTAAGTTGAGATAATTAAAACGTGTGCTTAATAAAGCGTAATTTTGAATTCCTTACATTCCTGGCTATTGCACAACTGAATTTATCGCTCTATTATTAGCTCAACAAACCACCCCAATATAAGTTTGAGATTACTACAATGAGCGAAGCACTTAAAATTCTGAACAACATCCGTACTCTTCGTGCGCAGGCAAGAGAATGTACTCTGGAAACGCTTGAAGAAATGCTGGAAAAATTAGAAGTTGTCGTTAATGAGCGTCGTGAAGAAGAAAGCGCTGCTGCTGCTGAAGTGGAAGAACGCACTCGTAAACTGCAACAGTATCGTGAAATGTTAATTGCCGACGGCATTGACCCGAATGAACTGCTGAATAGCATGGCTGCCGCTAAATCCGGCACCAAAGCTAAACGCGCAGCTCGTCCGGCTAAATATAGCTATGTTGACGAAAACGGTGAAACTAAAACCTGGACTGGCCAGGGTCGTACACCGGCTGTAATCAAAAAAGCAATGGAAGAACAAGGTAAGCAACTGGAAGATTTCCTGATCAAGGAATAATTTACTTCCTGGATGCTTAAAATCCCGCCGCTGGCGGGATTTTTTTTGCCTGAGTTCTCCGCTGACAACCCCAGGCATAAAAAAAGCGCCGGATTTACCAGCGCTTCTGTTAAAGAATTTATAACGTATCGTTACTTCTTAATACCCATTTCTTCTTCAAGCCAGGCTTTAAATTCAGCACCCAGCGAATTATGACGGATGCCATATTCAACGAATGCCTGCATATATCCTAACTTATTACCACAGTCATGGCTTTTACCCTTCATGTGGTAGGCTTCAACCGTTTCTTTTTCGATCAGCATATCGATAGCATCGGTCAACTGAATTTCATCCCCGGCGCCCGGAGGGGTTTTCGCCAGCAACGCCCAGATATCCGCGCTCAACACATAACGCCCGACAATCGCAAGGTTAGACGGCGCGACATCCGCTTTTGGTTTTTCAACCACGCCAACCATCGGCACACTTTCGCCCGGTGTCAGCTCAACGCCTTTGCAATCTACCACGCCGTATGCAGTCACATCTTCTACCGGCTCAACCATAATCTGGCTATTGCCGGTTTCGTCGAAACGGCGGATCATTTCAGCCAGGTTATCCTGAGACAGGTCGGACTCATATTCGTCAAGAATAACGTCTGGCAGAATAACAGCGACAGGTTCGTTTCCGACAACGGGATGCGCGCACAATACGGCATGGCCCAGGCCTTTTGCCAGCCCTTGACGTACCTGCATAATAGTGACATGCGGAGGGCAAATAGACTGAACCTCTTCCAGAAGCTGACGCTTAACGCGTTTTTCCAGCATCGCTTCCAGCTCAAAACTGGTATCAAAGTGGTTTTCAATAGAGTTTTTAGACGAGTGCGTCACAAGCACGATTTCAGTAATGCCAGCAGCGATACATTCGTTCACGACGTACTGAATTAATGGCTTATCAACCAGCGGCAGCATCTCTTTCGGGATAGCTTTGGTCGCTGGCAACATCCTGGTTCCCAATCCCGCGACCGGGATAACGGCTTTTTTGACTTTCGAATTAAGGGCAGCCATTTAAAATTCTCCTGGACTGTTCATGTATTGAACGTGTTCATTAATCTGTATCGTGTTCCAGTATATCAGTACCAGAACAAGCCTCAGGTCCAAAAAGGACTTATATTGGTATAATTAAGACAAATACTTATAAATCTGCCGCAGATAGTAACACTCGTCGGGAAAGGCCGGTAAAGCAATTTCCGCTCACTCTTCCGTTTGGTCATTCCGCAGACAACATCAATCGCAGACGCCCTCCTGCGCCCCATATTTGACACTGCCATGAGTCGCAACGCTGGCTTAATTGGTTAAGGTAGGCGTTACCCAATGTTCCTAGCGGCACGCCGCTGCTAATTTGAACCTGATGAGCGCCCGTATTTAAGGTGGCGTTCAATCCGGCGGAGACGAGAATCAAATTTTTGAGCTCACTGTGATAGTAGCCGACAAATAGTGGGAATTGCCCAGGTAAATTGGCTTGTCTGAGCAGATGATTTACCTGTTTTAATAGCGCGCCTAACTCCGGTAAACGGTGCTTTTGTTGGCCTAGCTGATCCTGCAATAAGCCGTTAAATAGCGCCCGTAGCAACAATGCGGCTAACACGCCGTTATCGCCCGCCCGGGTGACATCCAGGCAATAAAATGCCAGTTCGTTATCAGATAGCGGCGCAATATCCAGCACCAGTCCAGGCTGATCGGCGGAGACGAGCTGCCGGTAATTAATGCGGCAATGGGAAATCACCTGCTGTACCGGGGGCTGCAATTCCTGCAACAATTGCGCTGCGGCGGTCGGATTACTCACCATTGCATCCCAGTCACGAAACAGGCGTTCTTCTTCTTCAACCCGCGAGTTAAACATATTAGGGTATAAGCAAGCGAATACGGTTTCCCGCAAGCGGTTGAGATCTTTTACCGGCTTCAGCAAGACATCTTCAACCCCAAGGCGTAACGCTTTGGCGATATCCGCCATATTTTCTGTTGCGGAAATAACCAGAATAGGCGTCTGGTCTCCGCGATTACGTAAGTTTTCTACCAGTTTGAGACCGTTCATTCTCGGCATAGCGATATCACATATCATGAGATCAGGGGTAAAACGCCCCATCAACTCCAGGGCATCCACCCCGTCGCCTGCCAATGCCGTTGTCGCTCCCAAAGAGGAAAACCACGAATCCAGAAGCGAGCGAAATACAGGCTCGTCTTCAACAATAAGAATCTGTTTTCCGACCAATGGCTGCGTCATGTTCTCTCCCCTGACTGGCTTTAATCAATAGTGGCATGGTATTGCCGCTTGCGCCTGTCAGAATTTGCTTAAGTGATCGTAAAAGGTACATTAAACGTCGGTACGCACCAAGGGTATAAGTTCGTCCATCTTTTTCTCTACGGCTAACTGACCCGCCGCAATAGCGGCATGGGCGCGATGAAAATCCAGCGTAGAGATTTGCGGACAGAATGGTTGAATGAGAATATCAGGCGGATCGCCAGCCATACGGTTACGTTTAAGACGATTTTCCAACACCTGAATGGAGGTTGTCATGATTTCCATTGCCCCAGGCGAACTCACGCCACGGCGTGAAGTCAGGCTACTGAAACGTTCTTTTAAACGCTTATGCCAGGGCAGCGCATCATCGCTCTCTTCATTGATATTCCCGACATTTACAGAGAGCAAATCTTGCTGCATGAGGTGGGCATCATGTTGCAGGTCTACCGCAATAACGATATCAGCCCCCAGCGCCCTGGTTAACGAAACAGGTACCGGATTAACGACTGCGCCATCTACCAGCCAGTAACCGTTATGCTCAACCGGAGACATCAGCCCTGGCATACTGCACGACGCGCGTACAGCAAGGTGTAGATCGCCTTCAGTAAACCATAGCTCTCGTCCCGTGCTAAGATTCGTCGCGACCGCGCCAAAACGTCTTGAACAGTGGTCAAAATCCGTGACGGGCATAATATCCCGATAGTGATTAAATACGCGTTCGCCGCGAAGCAACCCTCCTCTGCCCCAGGATACATCCATCAGGCGTAAAACATCCCAGTAGCGGAATGAACATACCCACTGTTCAAGCGCCGATAATTTATTACAGGCATACGCGGCGCCGACCAGTGAACCTATTGAGCATCCTGCAACGATATCAATATCAATGCCTGTTTGCTTGAGGGCTTTGATGACCCCAATATGAGACCATCCTCTCGCTGCGCCAGATCCCAGCGCCAGCCCTATTTTCATTTTTCTCATCGTACTTAACGACTTCCCCTGGCTTCAAGACGTAGCAACATCGCCACTGCTCAGTTAACATAATGCCACCCTGGCGTTCAACGCCGTTTTTTATATTCAGGGAGATTATTGTGTCTCAGCCTTGTCCCTGTGGTAGCGCTGACGAGTATAGCCTATGTTGTGGTCGTATTGTGTCCGGAGAACGAGTAGCACCCGATCCGTCACATCTCATGCGCTCTCGTTACTGCGCTTTTGTGATGAAAGACGCAGATTACTTAATTAAGAGCTGGCATCCAACCTGCAATGCGGCCGCGTTTCGTGATGATATCATCGCCGGATTTGCCAATACCAGGTGGCTCGGCCTGACTATTTTTGAACATACCTGGTCAGAAGCAGAAAATACAGGGTATGTTAGTTTTATCGCGCGTTTTTCCGAACAAGGGAAAACCGGGGCGATTATCGAACGCTCTCGTTTTATCAAAGAAAACGGTCAGTGGTATTATATTGACGGTACCCGCCCGCAGTTGGGTCGAAATGATCCCTGCCCGTGCGGTTCAGGCAAAAAATTTAAAAAGTGCTGCGGCCAGTGACGCCTGACAGTATCGATACAGCAAACACTCTCAACAGGATTTTTCCGGCAATGCAATCACTACAACGTAAAGTTCTGCGTACTATTTGTCCCGATCAAAAAGGCCTTATCGCGCGGATTACCAACATTTGCTATAAGCACGAGCTTAATATTGTGCAAAACAATGAATTTGTGGACCATCGCACCGGACGCTTTTTTATGCGGACCGAGCTGGAAGGCATCTTCAATGATTCCACTCTTCTGGCCGATCTGGACAGCGCCTTACCGGAAGGCTCTGTTCGTGAACTCAATCCCGCCGGACGCCGTCGGGTAGTGATTCTGGTTACCAAAGAGGCGCATTGTCTGGGCGACCTGCTGATGAAAGCCAACTATGGCGGGCTGGATGTTGAAATCGCTGCGGTCATTGGCAACCATGAAACGTTACGCTCGCTGGTTGAACGTTTTGAGATCCCTTTTGAACTGGTCAGCCATGAGGGATTAACGCGTGAAGAGCATGACACGAAGATGGCGGACGCCATTGATGCCCATCAACCGGACTATGTGGTGCTGGCCAAGTATATGCGTGTTTTAACGCCAGGTTTTGTGGCGCGCTTCCCGAACAAAATTATCAATATCCACCACTCATTCCTGCCGGCGTTTATCGGCGCGCGCCCTTATCATCAGGCCTATGAGCGCGGCGTGAAAATCATCGGCGCTACCGCGCACTATGTGAATGATAATCTGGATGAAGGCCCAATCATTATGCAGGACGTGATTCACGTCGATCACACCTACACCGCAGAAGATATGATGCGTGCCGGGCGCGACGTTGAGAAAAACGTATTAAGCCGCGCGCTGTATCAGGTTCTGGCACAGCGAGTCTTTGTTTACGGCAATCGGACGATTATTCTTTAATCGTCAGTAATATGAATTGATTAGCTTTAATCCGTTACGGATGAAAAGTACGCAAACAGTTCATTTCAGGCAAAGGAATGCTTTACAGCGGCGTGTCATTTGATATGATGCGCCCCGCTTCCCGAAAGGAAGCAGGCCAGTATTAAGCATTACCCCGTGGTGGGGTTCCCGAGCGGCCAAAGGGAGCAGACTGTAAATCTGCCGTCATCGACTTCGAAGGTTCGAATCCTTCCCCCACCACCATTATTCACTACAGCGATGTAGTTAACTCGATGAGCAATGCAGAAGTTTGCACTTGTCGGGGAAGGGTGAGAACCTTCGATTAAGGTTCGACTCGAGCGAAAGCGAGAGAACGTTGCCAACGGCAACGGCCCGTAGGGTGAGGAGCGAAGCGACGAATAATCCTTCCCCCACCACCATCTTCAAGCTTTACCTACAATTTGAATTACCCCTGGTGGGGTTCCCGAGCGGCCAAAGGGAGCAGACTGTAAATCTGCCGTCATCGACTTCGAAGGTTCGAATCCTTCCCCCACCACCATCACTCTCGTCGCGTATCTTATCCCCGTTAAGCACAGTGCCTCATATCTCTCCGTACGGGGAAGGATGAGAAGCTTCGACTAAGGTTCGATTCGAGCGAAAGCGAGAAAGCGTTGCCAACGGCAACGACCCGAAGGGCGAAGCGCGCAGCGCTGAGTAATCCTTCCCCCGTCATCCGCTGCTGAACACATCTATTCCAAATCACGTCATTCACATCCGAAAACCGCTGCCTTCAGATCTTTTTCAACACCTACCCCCAATTTCCTCACTACAAATGCATAAAGGCTATTGCTATGAATTCACGCATTATCATTACTGGCGGGCCCAGCGCGGGTAAAACTACGCTGATTACGGCTCTGGAAAAAAGTGGTTTCCACTGTCAGCCCGAATCCGGGCGTGCTGTTATCAAACAACAAATGGACATAAACGGCGATGCGCTGCCGTGGCGTTCTCCGGCGCGATTTGCAGAAGCCATGCAGGCAATGGATATTAATGCCTGGTATCAGGCCGAACAGTCCGATCGTCCCCTCTTCTACGACCGTGCGCTGCCGGATATTGCAGGCTATCTCACGCTGGTGGGCGAACCAATACCCAACCGGTTACATCGTGCTATTAACCAATTTCGCTATGCCACTGACGTTATTATTCTCCCGCCATGGAAAGCGATATATAAGCAGGATAACGAACGAACACAATCGTGGGAGGAAGCGGTACGGACATATGAGGCAATGAGAGAAATATATCCACGTTATGGTTATCGGCTCCACTTGTTGATGCCTGCATCAATTCAGGAGCGCGTAAATCGGCTTCTGGGGCTTATTAATGTCATATTACCCAGCCGAAAATAAGGCACCGAGCGGTTCAACGTGTGCTTATCCCCGCTCACGCAGGGAAAAATGGGCAAGAAGTGCGAAAAAACGGGCAGGAAGTCAGCCTCCATGCCCGTGCTATTTTTTTCTGCTATATTGCTGAATACATCTCAGTATTACAGTGACTTAAGCTTGTCAATGCACAATCAGTGACGTGCACGAACAATCTGGTATTTGCGGGTCAGGTACTCGACCGGCACGCTCCAGATATGCACCAGGCGCGAGAATGGGAATAACAGGAACAGCGTCATCCCCAGTACCAGGTGCATACGGAAGATAAAGGCTACACCGTCCAGATGTGCGGATGCGCCACCGTGGAAGGTCACAACTGACTGCGCCCACCCGACCAGCTTCATCATTTCACTCCCGTCCATATGCTGGGCGGAGAACGGAATGGTCAGCAGGCCCAGCGCGCACTGAATCACCAGCAGCGAGAGAATCAAAATATCTGCGCCGGTAGTGGTGGCGCGGACACGTGGGCTAAACAGACGACGCTTGAGCAGTAAAATACCGCCAACCAGCGTCAGCACGCCGCAGGCGCCGCCGGCAATCATCGCCATCTTCTGCTTCACGTCGACCGGCAGAAAAGCTTCATACATCCAGTGCGGCGTTAACATGCCCAGGAAGTGACCGGCGAAAATACCCAGAATCCCAATGTGGAACAGGTTTGACGCCAGGTTCATTCCTTTGCGATCCAGCATCTGACTGGAAGCCGCCCGCCAGGTGTACTGACCGTAGTCGTAACGTAACCAGCTACCGATCAGAAATACCGATCCGGCAATGTACGGGTAGATATCAAAGAAGAACATATTCAGGAAGTGCATTAGTGCTGTCCTCCGGTGGTGATATTCAGATATTGCGGCGCCACGGCCCCGGCAAAACGACGCTGGTGAGCGGAGATTTCCGACTCGCCACACCCTTGATCGGCGAAGAATTTCACCTGCTCTTCTTCCCAGACCGCATCCAACGCCTGCGGGGTATCATCACGTGCTTCATTCGCAATTTTTTCAGCCACTTTGTCGCTGTCGATAACGGTATTCGCCAGTTTTAACAGCAGATCGAACAGCACCGCATAACGGCTGTCACGCTGTTGCAAACGTGCGCTGAGCAGCGCCAGAATCGGCGCGATATCCTGTAACCCCCCTAACGCTTCGCTTTTCGGCAATTGCGCAAGGTATTCCAGATACAGCGGCAGATGATCGGGAAGTTCGCGGCTGTCGAGCTGCAAACCGTGCTGCTCATACTGTGCCATCAGGTCAACCATCGCCTGACCGCGATCGCGGGACTCCCCGTGAACATGTTCAAACAGCAGCAGTGATGTGGCGCGACCACGGTCAAACAGTTCGCTATAAGCGGCCTGTACATCCAGCATGTCCTGCGCGGTTAAATCACGCAGGAAAACGCCCAGAGTCTGGGCATCCTCTTTATCCAGGTTCTCAGATGACGCGAGCGCATCGAACAACTCCTGCTGATGCTGCCACAGGGCAGCATCCGGGTACTCGAGCAGACGCGAAACAATGACGAGTTCAATCATGCGTGCGGCTCCGTTTTGCTGGTCACATCAACAGCGTCGATGCGGCGGCTGTTGAACAGATTGAATTTGGTATCAGACCCGTGGCAACCATCGCCGAAGGTAAAGCCACAACCGTTTTTCTCCGGGAATGCGTCACGCGCCAGTTCACGATGGCTGCTCGGTACCACAAAGCGATCTTCATAGTTGGCAATCGCCAGATAACGATACATTTCCTGCGCCTGGGCTTCGCTTAAACCCACCTCTTCCAGAGCGCGGGTATCCACTTTACCGTCTACGGTTTCCGCACGTTTGTAGTGACGCATCGCCAGCATCCGTTTCAGCGCCAACAGTACCGGCTGAGTGTCGCCAGCGGTCAACAGGTTCGCCAGGTACTGCACCGGGATACGCAGACTGTCTACATCCGGCAGAATACCGTTGCTGCCCAGTTCACCCGCGTCGGCGGCAGACTGAATCGGTGACAAAGGCGGCACGTACCAGACCATCGGCAGCGTGCGGTATTCCGGATGCAGCGGCAGCGCCAGCTTCCAGTCCATCGCCATTTTGTACACTGGCGATTGCTGCGCCGCATCGATCACACTCTGCGGCACGCCGTCCTTCAGCGCCTGTTCAATGACAGCCGGATCGTTCGGATCGAGGAACACGTCCAGTTGACGCTGATACAGATCTTTTTCGTTTTCCGTACTGGCGGCGCTTTCAATGGCATCTGCGTCATACAGCAGTACGCCAAGATAACGGATACGGCCCACGCAGGTTTCCGAGCAAACGGTCGGCTGACCGGCTTCGATACGCGGGTAGCAGAAGATGCACTTCTCGGACTTGCCGCTCTTCCAGTTGAAGTAAATCTTCTTGTACGGGCAACCGGTGATGCACATCCGCCAGCCGCGGCACTTGTCCTGGTCGATCAGCACGATGCCATCTTCTTCACGCTTGTAGATAGCACCGCTCGGGCAGGTCGCCACGCACGCCGGGTTGAGACAGTGCTCGCACAGGCGCGGCAGATACATCATGAAGGTGTTTTCGAACTGGCCGTACATCGCCTTCTGCATGTTTTCGAAGTTCTGGTCTTTGGCGCGTTTTTCGAACTCGCCGCCCAGAATCTCTTCCCAGTTTGGCCCGCTGGTAATTTTGTCCATCCGCTGGCCGGTAATCAGCGAGCGCGGACGCGCGATTGGCTGATGTTTGCTTTCCGGCGCGGTATGCAGGTTCTGGTAGTCGTAATCAAACGGCTCGTAGTAGTCGTCAATGCCCGGCAGATGCGGGTTAGCGAAGATTTTACCCAGCAGCAGCGCCCGGTTGCCCATGCGCGGCTGTAGTTTGCCGTTGATTTTGCGGATCCAGCCGCCTTTCCATTTTTCCTGATTTTCCCAGTCATTCGGAAAACCAACGCCAGGCTTACTTTCTACGTTGTTGAACCAGGCGTATTCCATACCTTCGCGACTAGTCCAGACGTTTTTACAGGTGACTGAACAGGTATGACAGCCGATGCACTTATCGAGATTCAGCACCATGCCGACTTGTGAACGAATTTTCATTTTACGCTCTCCTGTACCTGGTCATTGCCTTCGCCATCCAACCAGTTAATGTTCTTCATCTTACGTACCACCACAAACTCATCGCGGTTGGAGCCGACGGTACCGTAGTAGTTAAAGCCGTAGGCTAACTGCGCATAGCCGCCGATCATATGGGTCGGTTTCGGCGTAATGCGCGTCACCGAGTTATGAATACCGCCGCGCTGCTGGGTAATTTCCGACCCCGGCAGGTTTACGATACGTTCCTGCGCGTGGTACATCATGGTCATGCCCGCCGGTACACGCTGGCTGACCACTGCGCGTGCGGTCAATGCGCCGTTGCTGTTGAAGACTTCGATCCAGTCGTTATCTTCAATGCCCAGATCTTTGGCGTCGGTTTCGCTCATCCACACAATCGGGCCGCCACGCGACAAGGTCAACATCAACAGGTTATCGCTGTAGGTCGAGTGGATGCCCCATTTCTGGTGCGGCGTCAGGAAGTTGAGCGCCTTCTCCGGATTACCGTTGGATTTACGCCCCATCACCGCTTTCACCGAGCGGGTGTCGATCGGTGGGCGATACACCAGCAGACTTTCGCCGAAGTCGCGCATCCACTGGTGATCCTGATACAACTGTTGGCGACCAGACAGCGTACGCCACGGGATCAGCTCGTGAACGTTGGTATAACCGGCGTTATAAGAAACGTGCTCATCCTCCAGACCAGACCAGGTCGGGCTGGAGATAATTTTGCGCGGCTGGGCCTGAATATCGCGGAAGCGGATTTTCTCTTCTTCTTTATTGGTTGCCAGATGCGTATGGTCGCGACCGGTAAACTCGCTCAGCGCCGCCCAGGCTTTCACCGCCACCTGACCGTTGGTTTCCGGCGCTAACGTCAGGATCATCTCTGCCGCGTCAATCGCCGTGTTGAGCATCGGCTGGCCTTTCGCCGGACCGTCCGCTTTGGTGTAATTGAGCTTACGCAGCAAGTCCATTTCGCTCTGCGTGTTCCAGGCAATCCCTTTCCCGCCGTTGCCGATTTTCTCCATCAGCGGGCCGATAGAGGTAAAGCGTTCGTAAGTCGCCGGATAATCGCGCTCGACGGTCATGATGTGCGGCGCGGTTTTCCCTGGAATCAGATCGCATTCGCCTTTTTTCCAGTCTTTCACGTCCAGCGGCTGCGCCAGTTCAGCGGCAGAATCGTGCTGGATCGGCAGCGTCACGACGTCAGTCTCTTTACCCAAGTGGCCTATACAGACTTCGGAGAATTTCTTCGCAATGCCTTTGTAGATTTCCCAGTCGCTTTTCGATTCCCAGGCCGGATCTACGGCGGCAGACAGCGGATGAATAAACGGATGCATATCCGAGGTATTCATATCGTCTTTTTCATACCAGGTCGCCGTCGGCAGTACGATATCGGAGTACAGGCAGGTGCTCGACAGGCGGAAGTCCAGCGTCACCACCAGATCCAGTTTGCCGTCCAGGCCATTGTCACGCCACTCCACTTCTTCCGGCTTCACACCGCCCTGTTTACCTAGATCCAGCCCCTGAATACCATGCTCAGTACCCAGCAGATACTTCAGCATGTACTCATGGCCTTTACCGGAAGACCCAAGCAGGTTAGAACGCCAGATGAACAGGTTACGCGGGTGGTTTTTACCGTTTTCCGGCTGCTCGGCGGCAAAGCGAATCGAACCCTCTTTCAGGGATTTGACGGTATAGTCTACCGGCGTCATACCGGCTTTTTCCGCTTCACGCGCAATATACAGCGGGTTAGTGCCTAACTGCGGCGCCGACGGCAACCAGCCCATACGCTCGGCGCGCACATTGAAGTCAATCAGATGACCGCTATAGCGGGATTTGTCCGCCATCGGCGACAGTAATTCCTCGGCGGTCACCGTCTCGTAGCGCCACTGGCTGGAGTGGTTATAGAAGTAAGAGGTGCTATTCATGTGACGCGCCGGACGCTGCCAGTCAAGGGCAAACGCCAGCGGCTGCCAGCCGGTCTGCGGACGCAGTTTTTCCTGGCCGACGTAGTGCGCCCAGCCGCCGCCGCTCTGACCAACGCAACCACAGAACACCAACATATTAATCAGCCCGCGATAGTTCATATCGAGGTGATACCAGTGGTTCAGACCGGCGCCAACGATAATCATTGAACGCCCGTGCGTTTTGTCCGCGTTATCGGCGAACTCCCGTGCGATACGGATGATCTGCGCCCGCGGCACGCCAGTGATCTGCTCGGCCCATGCTGGCGTATACGCTTTGGTATCATCATAACTGGCGGCACAATTTTCATCGTTGAGGCCGCGTTCCAGACCATAGTTCGCCATAGTCAGGTCATACACGGTGGTGACCAGCGCGGTAGAACCATCGGCCAGTTGCAGACGTTTAACCGGCAATTTGTGCAGCAGGACGTTATCCAGCGCCACATGATTAAAGTACTCTGAACCTTCGCCGCCGAAATACGGGAAGCCCACGTCAGCAATCTCATCCTGGCTGCCCAGCAAGCTGAGCTGCAATTCAGTTTCTGCACCGGTAGTCCCGTCGCGCTGCTCGAGGTTCCATTTGCCTTTTTCGCCCCAGCGGAAACCAATTGAACCGTTTGGCGCCACCATTTCACCGTTGCTGTTGATAGCGACGGTTTTCCATTCCGGGTTATTTTCCTGCCCCAGCGAATCAACGAGATCGGCAGCGCGCAGCATACGACCTGCGGCATAATAACCATCACGCTCTTCAAGCATCACCAGCATTGGCATGTCGGTATAGCGGCGGACATAATCGGTGAAGTACTGGCGCGGGTTGTCGAGGTGGAATTCGCGCAGCATGACGTGGCCCATCGCCAGCGCCATCGCCGCATCGGTCCCCTGCTTCGGCGCCAGCCACAGATCGCACAGTTTGGCGATTTCGGCATAGTCCGGCGTCACCGCGACGGTTTTGGTGCCTTTGTAACGTACTTCGGTAAAGAAGTGGGCATCCGGCGTACGGGTTTGCGGCACGTTAGAGCCCCAGGCGATAATATAGCTGGAGTTGTACCAGTCAGCGGATTCCGGCACGTCGGTCTGCTCGCCCCAGGTTTGCGGGGAGGCTGGCGGCAGGTCGCAGTACCAGTCGTAAAAGCTCAGGCAGGTACCGCCAATCAGCGAAAGATAACGTGCGCCGGAAGCGTAGGAGACCATCGACATCGCCGGAATGGGTGAGAAGCCCGCGACGCGGTCAGGGCCATAGGTTTTCACGGTGTACACGTTGGAAGCGGCGATCAGCTCGTTCACTTCCTGCCATGAGGAGCGAACAAAGCCGCCACGACCACGCGCCTGTTTGAAGCTTTTGGCTTTATCGGCATCTTCAATGATGGAGGCCCATGCCTCTACCGGATCGCGATGCAGTTTTTTCGCCTCGCGCCACATCTTCATCAGACGTTTGCGCATCAGCGGATATTTCAGTCGGTTAGCGCTGTAGAGATACCAGGAGTAGCTTGCGCCGCGCGGGCAGCCGCGAGGTTCATGGTTTGGCATATCAGGACGGGTGCGCGGGTAATCGGTTTGCTGTGTTTCCCAGGTCACCAGACCATTTTTGACATAAATTTTCCAGCTACAAGAACCGGTGCAGTTCACCCCATGGGTTGAGCGCACAATTTTGTCATGCTGCCAACGTTGGCGGTATCCGTCCTCCCAGTCCCGGTTTGTTTCGAGAAGCTGGCCGTGCCCATCGGCAAAGGTTTCGCCCTTCTGCTTGAAGTAGCGAAACCGGTCCAGGAATTTACTCATCGGGTTTCTCCTTTGTGGAACCTTACGGCTCTCTGATAAATCGACATTGCTTAACTAAGGGCGAAGGTAACGCGCTGAATGGGCGTGAGAATTGATAACGATCAAGGCGGACAGGGATGCAAATGGCGCGCAAACCTCCTGCATACTCCTTTTGGAGGAGGAGTTTTATTTATATATGTTACTGATTTAATTACATAAAATTAAATTTACGCACGACGTGAATGTTAAATTTTCAACAAGTGGGTATTAAGGGGTATCCCCCTGGATGACCGATAAAAATGTGCGTGGTTAGCCCTGTCGCGCCTCTCTTCTTGACTATAAGTATGTTGTAACTAAATGCGGGTAAAAAAAAGCGCGGTCTAACGCCGCGCAAAGGATAATCAAAAGTTACTTTTTATTTTTAGAATGACGTCCATATACCGCCCAGGTAATAACGACGCAGGCGATATAGAAAATAAGAAAGACTTTCATCGCGCCGACTGGCGAACCGGTTAATGCTAAAGATGAACCAAATGCTTTCGGAATAAAAAAGCCGCCAATCGCGCCAATCGCGGAAATAAAGCCCAGCGCCGCCGCCGTATCGGTCGCCGCTTCACGCATGGCTTTTTCTTCCGACCCGCCTTCCGCTTTTACCCGGTCCATCGTCAGCTTACGGAAGATAACGGAGATCATCTGGAAGGTAGAACCACTCCCCAGCCCAGCCGTCAGGAACAGCGCCAGAAATACCCCGTAGAATGCGATAAAGCTACCGCCAACGCCGCCAGTAGGTAATGTCAGGAACAGCAGACCGCTGAAAATCGCCATCAGAACAAAGTTGATAAGCGTGACGCGGGTCCCCCCCAGACGGTCAGAAATTGCGCCACCTGCCGAACGCGCCAGCGCACCGATAAACGGACCGAAAAACGCATAATGCAGGATCTGCACATCCGGGAATTGCGTTTTAGACAGCATAGCGAACCCCGCGGAGAAACCGATAAACGATCCGAAGGTTGCCAGATACAGCAGACTCATGATCCACAGATGACCACGTTTGAGCACTGGCAGTTGCTCTTTTAGCGAGGCCTTAGACGTCGCCAGTTCGTTCATGCCGAACCACGCTGCCAGCGTAAAAATGGCCAGGAAAGGCACCCAAATCCAGGCCGCGTTCGCCAGATAGAGCTGAGAACCGTCCGGCTGCTCTACACCGTGGCTGCCAAAGGCGGCAAAGATAGAGAGCGAAACCACCAGCGGCGCAACCAGCTGCATCACGCTCACGCCCATATTGCCCAGACCGCCGTTCAAACCCAGCGCGCCGCCCTGCTTTTGTTTAGGAAAGAAAAAGCTGATGTTCGCCATACTGGAGGCAAAGTTCGCGCCGGCAAAACCACACAGCAAGGAAATAATAATGAAAGTGCTAAATGGCGTACTGGTATCCTGAACGGCAAAGCCTAACCATACGCAAGGCACGATGAGGATACCGGTACTGAACGCTGTCCAGCGACGTCCGCCAAATAGCGGCACCATAAAGGAGTAAGGCACCCGTAGCAGCGCGCCGGAAACAGATGGCAGCGCAGTCAACATAAAGAGCTGATCGGTCGTAAAATTAAATCCCACTTTCGGCAGGTTTACCGCCACTGCGCTAAATAGCATCCAGACGCAAAACGCCAGCAGTAAACACGGCACAGAAATCCACAGATTACGGCTGGCGACACGATGGCCGCGCTGCTGCCAGAATGCCGGATCTTCCGGACGCCATTCCGTGATAACAGCGCCAGTTGCCCTTTCCGGGGCGGATGAGTGACTCATAGACACCTCTGATTCTTGATTTGATGTCTGCCACATTAGGGTTTACTGCCGAAGGTAAGTTGATATAAATCAAAGGAAAAGTCGTCATCACCGGCGACTAAAAAGCGTTATCACCCTTAATGAGTAGGCTATTTTGGTAAAAAAACTGTGGTTTTTCACCATGCTGTGTCTGTCTACTCCTTCCCGTCGCAGATACCTCTCTACGGCGGCAATTAAGGAGTAACTCGTTATAGGTATGGGTATACTCCGCTGTATCGTTGAGAATAGCGGCACAGCCGATTGACGCCCCTTTTTTGCTACGTTTTTTCGGCAACATTACCCCGAAGAAAGAAGGTAACATGTTTAAACGGTGTTTCTCTCCTCTTACGCTGGTTAACCAACTGGCGCTGATTGTCATGCTCTCTACCGCTATCGGCGTGGCGGGGATGGCGGTTTCCGGCTGGCTGGTTCAGGGCGTGCAGGGTAGCGCTCATGCGATTAATAAAGCGGGCTCATTGCGTATGCAAAGCTATCGACTACTGGCCGCTGTCCCGCTGGATGCTAAAGATCAAAAGCTGCTGGATGAGATGGAGCAAACGGCATTCAGCCCTGAACTGACCCGCGCCGCTGAGCGAGACGGGCAGCAGAAGCAGCTTAAAGCGTTGCAGGATTACTGGCATAACGAACTCTCGCCAGGACTACAGCACGCGCAAAACGCGCACGCGGTCGCAGAAGATGTCACGCGCTTTGTGGCGGGCCTGGATCGCCTGGTGACGTCGTTCGACCATACTACTGAATTGCGTATCGAACGCGTGGTATTAGTTCACCGGGTAATGGCGATCTTTATGGCGCTATTGCTGGTATTTACGATTATCTGGCTACGTGTTCGCCTTTTGCAGCCCTGGAAACAGTTGTTATCAATGGCGCGCGCCGTCAGTCAGCGCGACTTTACCCAACGTGCCAATATCAGTGGACGCAATGAGATGGCCGCGTTGGGTTCTGCGCTCAATAACATGTCTGAAGAGCTGGCCGAAAGTTATGCGGTACTGGAACAGCGCGTACAGGAAAAAACAGCCGGTCTGGAACATAAAAACCAGATTCTCTCGTTTTTGTGGCAAGCCAACCGCCGACTGCATTCACAGGCTCTGCTATGTGAACGTCTTTCACCGGTACTGAATGGCCTGCAAAATTTAACCCAGTTGCATGATATTGAGCTGCGAGTCTATGACCTGGAAGATGAAGATAATCACCAGGAATTTACCTGTCAGTCGGACATCAGTTGCGATGATAAAGGCTGCCACCTTTGCCCACGTAGCTCCCTGCTGATGATTAACGGCGGCACCACTTTAAAATGGCGGCTCACCGATGCTCACACCCAATACGGTATTTTGCTGGCGACGCTGCCCTATGGACGCCATCTCAGCCACGATCAGCAACAGTTGGTGGACACGCTGGTTGAACAGCTTACCGCGACTCTGGCGCTCGACAGGCATCAGGAGCGCCAGCAGCAGTTGATTGTCATGGAAGAGCGTGCCACCATTGCCCGCGAACTGCATGATTCTATTGCCCAGTCGCTCTCTTGTATGAAGATGCAGGTGAGCTGCCTGCAAATGCAGGGCGACGTGTTACCGGAAAGCAGCCGTGAGTTACTCAGCCAAATTCGCAATGAGCTAAACTGCTCCTGGGCGCAACTGCGCGAACTGTTAACTACTTTCCGGTTACAGTTGACGGAACCCGGGCTACGTCCGGCGCTGGAGGCAAGCTGCCAGGAGTTCAGCGCCCGGTTTGGCTTTACGGTAAAACTGGATTATCAGCTTCCCCCCCGCCTGGTGCCTTCACACCAGGCGATACACCTGTTGCAAATTGCCAGGGAAGCCCTCAGCAACGCCCTTAAACACTCTCATGCCGACGATGTGGTGGTGACAGTGACGCAATGTGGCAAACAGGTCAAACTAAAAGTGCAGGATAATGGCTGCGGCGTCCCGGAAAACGCCGAACGCAGTAATCACTACGGCATGATCATCATGCGCGATCGGGCGCAAAGTTTGCGCGGCGATTGCCAGGTACGCCGACGCGAGACTGGCGGAACAGAGGTCACTGTTACTTTTATTCCAGAAACAAACTTCACAGAAACCCAGGGAGATACCCATGAATAATCAGGAACCGGCAACTATCCTGTTAATTGACGACCATCCGATGCTACGCACGGGTGTAAAGCAGCTTGTGAGTATGGCGCCCGATATCAGCGTGGTCGGAGAAGCCAGCAACGGTGAGCAGGGTATTGACCTGGCGGAATCGCTCGATCCCGATCTGATCCTCCTTGATTTGAATATGCCGGGAATGAATGGTCTCGAAACGCTGGATAAATTACGCGAAAAAGCGCTGTCAGGACGTATTGTCGTTTTCAGCGTATCCAACCATGAAGAAGATGTCGTCACGGCGCTAAAGCGCGGCGCGGACGGTTATCTGTTAAAAGACATGGAGCCGGAGGACTTGCTCAAAGCGTTACAACAGGCCGCCGCCGGCGAAATGGTATTAAGTGAAGCGTTAACGCCGGTACTGGCGGCCAGCCTGCGGGCCAACCGCGCCACCACCGATCGCGATGTAACGCAACTCACCCCGCGTGAGCGCGATATTCTGAAGCTCATCGCGCAGGGATTGCCAAATAAGATGATTGCCCGACGTCTGGATATCACCGAAAGTACGGTCAAAGTGCACGTGAAACATATGCTCAAGAAAATGAAGCTGAAATCGCGCGTGGAGGCCGCCGTCTGGGTGCATCAGGAACGCATCTTTTAATTATTGCTCCTGGAACGGTTGCCAATGCGGATTATCGTCCGGCATCGTGATAAACGGTTCAGTCAGCGCGAGCGTGATCTCATTGGAAGAGACACGCTGACCTTTTTCATCCTCAACCACCACCGATAAACGCCAGCGATTTGCCGCGCCTTCGCGGTGATCCCAGGCCGGCATAATGATTGTCCAGCCCTCGGTACTGCGGGTGTCCGTTCCTGCCGTCAAACTTAATGCCTGTGTATCGCCCTGCCAGCTCAAATGACGAATACCGTGCACGCTGCGCACCTGCAATTTTAACGCAACCGTCTCACCAGGCGTAAGATCCCAGGGCGGCGTCGCCAGAAAAACCGTTAACGTTTTACGCTGCCGATACTCCATTGTCGGCAGCGAGTTACGTTGCGGCGTATCATAGCGGCTACCGCGTAATGACTGGCTTTGCGCCACTTCACTGGCGGCAAGCTGCTTTTTGAGCGGCACGCCGAAGCGGTAGTTAAGCGTCAGCCCCAGGTTATTCTGACTGACCCCGCTCTCGCCCTGTTTGTGCTGGGCGGTCATGGTAAGCAAAGGTACTGGCGTATAGTTGAGACCCAGTTTTAACGCGACAGGATTGTGATACCCCGTTCCGGAGTCAAACAGATCCACGCTATCGCCAAAGTACTGCTCCAGACTAACGCTGGTATTGATATACTGGTAAAACGGCAGCCGCATTTGCGCGTTGATATCATACCCGCGCGCCATTCGCTGTTCTAAGGTCGCCGTATGCGTCTGCCAGTCGGCAAAAGGCTGATAATAGTTGGCGGATAAACGCAAATATTCTCCCCACGCCTCCGCGCCAAAGCCGGCGCGCTGCAGATTTTCATCCAGCAGATTATCGTAAAAGGTATTATAGCCAAGAAGCCAGCCATCCTGCGCCCAGCGCTGTCCTACGCCAACGTTGCTTACCAGTCCGTCAGTCTGTTGCGTAAGACCAAGCTGGCTCCAGGTCAGATAGCGCTGTTTATCCTGTAAAGGGATAAACCAGCTTCCGCGACTGCCGTTAAAATGACCTTCGTTATCGACGTTAATATCCACGCTGGCGCTGCCCCGGGCTGATAGCCAGCTTTCAAGCTGCTGGTTAACCTGCTCGCTGACCACATCGCGTACCTGTCCGAAAGCAAATTGCCGCGCCTGTTCACCGGTATCCAGATCGTTATTTTTCATGCTGGCTTCGCCAAACGCTTTGGCCATCTCGGCAAAATGCTTTTCCCCTTCGTGGGATTCCGGCATCATGCCTAAATCCGGCAGACGGTTTTGATCGAAAGGATCTTGCGCCTGCGCACGGATCGTACCGCTGGCAGCCAGCAAGAGAAGCGAGAGTGAGAATGAACGAAAAACAATACGGCTCAACGTGTCGGCAACTTCTACAACAAAAGATAAGAGGAATGGCATCAGAGTAAACCATAACGTGTCCGGACAGGTTTTGCAGCCTTTTCTCGTGCTTCCAGGAATATCCTTATTTTTTTCCGCAGAGCGTCCCGGGATTTTATCCACGCATTTGGCGGCACCCGGTTCCCGAGGTAACATAACGCCATTGCCGACAAAATTTCTCGAGGAGAAGGGTTATTCATGCAAAATATCGTCATTATCGCTAACGGCGCCGCCTACGGCAGCGAATCATTATTTAATAGCCTGCGTCTGGCCATTGCGCTGCGCGAGCAGGAAAGCCATCTCGATTTACGCCTGTTTTTGATGTCAGATGCCGTAACCGCAGGGTTACGCGGTCAAAAACCAGCCGAAGGCTACAATATTCAGCAAATGCTGGAAATTCTGACCGCGCAAAACGTACCGGTAAAATTATGCAAAACCTGTGCGGACGGACGTGGTATCACTCCCCTGCCGCTGATTGACGGTGTGGAAATCGGAACGCTGGTCGAGCTGGCGCAATGGACGCTGGCGGCGGACAAAGTGCTGACATTTTGAATCTGTACGCGGGAAAAGCTCCCGCGTCAGGATAGACTTCCGGCAAGAAAATCAGGCCAACACGTGAGTAATACCGCGTTTATTTTTTCTTATGCCATTTATCATCCTCGCCTTTTTCATAATCGTTTTTAACCGCCGCCCAGGCGACTTTGTGTGCGGTTTCCTCGCGGCTGGCGTCATCACGACGATCGGCTTTATCTTTATATTGCTCCCAGGCGCTATTAAAGGCTTCTTTGTAAATGTCCTGGGCATGGGCTGGAAGAACATTCCGCACATTATCGGGTAAATCACTTTTGGCTTTATACGGCATCAGCGCCTCCGTCTTCAGGGAAAACATTAAGTGTGGTAAACAATGCGTTATTACGCCAGTCGAGGAGAATTTTTGCTTTTTACGGAAATTAACTTTTTGTTATTTAAACACTGTTAAAACAAGATGCTTGTTTTACTGACCTTGAAAGAAAAAAATCGTCTACGCCGTAAAACTACGTAAAAAACCACTAAAAAAATACAAATTTCTGCTATTTTTACCTTCTTTACTCTTTCCAAAATATTAACACCTGCACAAGGGAGACCCTCATGACACATGCCTGTGAGGCGGTGAAAACCCGCCATAAGGAGACTTCGCTTATTTTCCCGGTTCTTGCGCTGGTAGTGCTGTTCCTTTGGGGAAGCAGCCAGTCACTACCAGTGGTTATTGGCATCAATATCCTTGCACTTATTGGTATTTTAAGCAGCGCATTTAGCGTGGTCCGTCATGCCGATGTATTAGCGCATCGACTCGGCGAACCCTATGGATCGCTTATTTTAAGCCTGTCCGTCGTTATTCTTGAGGTGAGTTTAATTTCAGCGCTGATGGCTACCGGCGATGCTGCGCCAACGCTTATGCGCGATACGCTCTACTCTATTATTATGATTGTCACCGGGGGACTGGTCGGTTTCTCGTTGTTGTTGGGCGGGCGTAAATTCGCAACGCAATATATGAATTTATTCGGGATTAAGCAGTATCTTATCGCGCTGTTTCCGCTGGCGATTATTGTGCTGGTTTTTCCAATGGCATTGCCGCAAGCCAATTTCTCTACCGGTCAGGCATTATTGGTCGCGTTAATTTCCGCCGCAATGTACGGCGTATTTTTGTTGATTCAAACCAAAACGCACCAGAGCTTATTTATCTATGAACATGAAGATGAAGGCGATGATGACAATCCACACCACGGTAAACCCTCCGCGCACAGTAGCGGCTGGCATACGGTCTGGTTACTCATTCATTTAATTGCGGTCATTGCCGTTACCAAAATGAATGCCAGCCCGCTGGAGGCGTTGCTGACCAGCATGAACGCCCCGGTCGCCTTTACCGGTTTCCTGGTCGCGCTGTTAATTCTCTCGCCGGAAGGACTGGGCGCGCTGAAGGCGGTACTGAATAATCAGGTTCAGCGGGCAATGAATCTGTTCTTCGGATCGGTGTTGGCGACGATTTCATTAACCGTGCCGGTTGTCACGCTCATCGCCTGGGCGACAGGTAATGATCTGGTGTTTGGTTTAGGCGCGCCGGAAATGGTAGTGATGGTGGCCTCGTTAGTACTGTGCCATATTTCGTTCTCTACCGGACGCACCAACGTGCTAAACGGCGCGGCGCATCTGGCTTTATTTGCCGCCTATCTGATGACGATTTTTGCCTGATATAAAAAAGCCGGATAGTATCTTATCCGGCCTACACAAGCTAAAAACCGCAATCAGTTCTCGGTATCCAGCTCGTCGAAGCTTTTCACCAAATCATCAATCGCTTTTATCTGGGTCAGGAACTGCTCCAGTTTCGCCAGCGGCAGCGCGGAAGGACCGTCGCACTTCGCGTTAGCCGGGTCCGGATGCGACTCCAGGAACAGGCCCGCCAGACCGACAGCCATACCGGCGCGCGCCAGCTCGGTCACCTGACCACGACGACCGCCAGAGGCGGCGCCAAATGGGTCGCGGCATTGCAGCGCGTGGGTAACGTCGAAAATCACCGGCGAGTTGCCGGAGACCTTTTTCATCACGCTAAAGCCCAGCATATCTACCACCAGGTTGTCATAACCGAAGTTCGCGCCGCGGTCGCACAGAATCACCTTATCGTTGCCGCCCTCATGGAACTTATCCACGATATTGCCCATCTGACCTGGGCTTACGAACTGCGGCTTTTTCACGTTAATCACAGCGCCGGTTTTCGCCATCGCTTCCACCAGGTCGGTCTGGCGCGCCAGAAACGCCGGGAGCTGAATCACGTCAACCACATCAGCAACAGGCTGCGCCTGGCTGGCTTCATGGACGTCAGTGATCACTTTTACGCCAAATGTCTGTTTGAGCTCCTGGAAGATTTTCATCCCTTCTTCCAGACCCGGCCCACGGTAAGAGTGAATAGAGGAACGGTTGGCTTTATCAAAAGAGGCCTTGAACACGTAAGGAATACCCAGCTTCTGGGTAACGGTTACGTAGTGCTCACAAATGCGCATTGCCAGATCGCGAGACTCCAGCACGTTCATACCGCCAAACAGCACAAACGGCAGGTCATTTGCCACCTTAATGTCGCCAATGTTAACCACTTTTTGTTTCATAGGATCGCCTTACACTTATAGGTAAAATGTCGGTTAATTAATGTAGAACAATTTGCTTGTGCGCAATGGTGTTGATCTGCGCACGAATCATTTCGCTGATCGGGTCTTCCGGACACTGTTCAACGAAGTAGCTTAAATCAGTCAGCGCAACGTGTTCACACTCAAGCTGCGCGTAGATCAACCCGCGGTCACGGATTTCGTAAGGATCTTCCGGGTTAAATTGCAACAATGCTTCGCTAACGCGCAGCGCCAGCTCCATTTGCCGTTCCTCCATCAGCGAGGATTTCAGCGTATCCAGTAGCTTACGAATCACTTCGGCGTTATCCGCCTCGTCCAAATCTTCGTTAAACAACTCGGCGACCGGACTAATATTGCCTTTTAACCAGACTTCCAGAGTATGTTCATCAAGCGTTTCACCGTTGAACGGGTTAATCAGCCACATTTCCCCTTCCAGCGATTCAATACGCAAAATCAACTGCGTTGGGAAGATAACGGGCACCAACGGCAAATCAAGACGGTTTGCTATCCATAATAAAATAGCGCCCAACGATACCGCGCTACCCTGGCGTTTTTTCAGGACTTTATCGAGCCATAAAGCATCAGAAAGACGGTAGACGCCGCGGGAATCCGTGAACCCCCACTCGCCGTAAAAAAGTGCCAGCAATTTTTCCAGTTGCTCATCCTGAGACAGGAGCTGGCTAATTTCTTCCTGCGCCAGACTGACCAGACGTTCCAGTTCGTCGTAGACAAACTGCGTGGGAAAATCCAGGCGAATCATCTCTGATGCCAGGATCATGCCATCACACAGCGGCGCATTGTTAAATTCGAAATCAGCTAACGACCTCATGACTTACCCCAGTAACGGTATTTTTGTGGTGGCGAGTTTAATGATGATGTACAGCACCACCAGCGCCAGCGGGAAAGCGATAAAACGCGCCTGCTGGCTGCGCGCCTGACGATAATCAAGCGCAATAAAACCCAAAACGATGTAGATGATAACGCCAAACAGTTTTTCAGTCAGCCATGCGCCCGACTCCGTGAATGGCAGGATGTGCGTTTTAACGATTAACCCAATACCGCTAAGCAGTAACAGGGTATCTATGACGGGAGGCACGATTCGTGTCCAGCGCACGGCGGCCAACGCATGGCCGCAATAGCGCCACCAGTAACGAGCGACAAACAAACTGACGGAGAGCGCAACACAGATAAGATGAAGCGTGAGCAACATTGCAATTGTCATGGCGTAAAACGTCCGCAGGTCACGCGTTCATTACCACCATAATCACGACATGTTTCTACATCCGAGTAACCAGACCGCCTGAAAACCGCTCTTACCGCTTCGCCTTGCTGCCAACCGTGTTCCAACAGCAGGAAGCCGCCGGGCGTTAACATCTGGCGAGCGTTATCGATAATATGCGTCAGATCCGCCATACCGTTTTCGTCCGCTACCAACGCCGAGCGCGGTTCAAAGCGTACATCGCCTTCGCTAAGGTGCGGGTCCTGCGCATCAATGTAGGGCGGATTACTGACAATCATGTCGAACTGCTGCCCCGATAGCGCGCTGAACCAACAACTTTGCAGTATACGCACATTCCGGATAGCCAAATGTTCCGCGTTGCGTATCGCCAGCGCAACCGCATCAGGCATACGATCGACCGCAGTCACCTCGCAATCCGGTCGCTCGCAGGCCAACGCCAGCGCAATCGCGCCGGTTCCGGTGCCTAAATCCAGAATACGACAGGTTTTGACCGGCAATCGCGCCAACGCCTGTTCAACCAGACATTCGGTATCCGGGCGCGGGATTAGCGTGGCGGGAGAAACGAAGAGCGGCAGCGACCAGAATTCGCGTAAGCCCGTCAGGTACGCAATGGGTTCGCCCTGTTTACGCCGCTGCAGCAGATCCGCGAGCTGTTGTTGCTGGACGTCGGTAAGCGGCGTTTCGCCAAAGGCCATGATATACGTCCGCCCCTTGCCCGTAACGTACTCAAGCAGGATCTCGGCGTCGCGCCGGGGGCTGTCGCTGTCCCGGAGCTGGTTTACCGCCTCATGCAGCCAGTGCTGAAAATCCATTATTCCTGCTCGGACAACGCGGCTAACAGGTCAGCCTGATGTTCCTGAACAATCGGCTCAATCAGCATATCCAGCTTACCTTCCATCGTTTCATCAAGGCGATATAACGTCAGATTAATACGATGATCGGTCACGCGCCCCTGCGGGAAATTATAGGTCCGGTTACGATCGCTGCGATCGCCGCTGCCAAGCAGATTGCGTCGCGTTGACGCCTCGGCCTGCTGGCGTTTTGCCGTTTCGGCGGCGTGAATGCGCGCCCCGAGCACCGAGAGCGCTTTCGCTTTGTTTTTATGCTGCGAACGCTCGTCCTGGCATTCCACCACGATGCCGGTCGGCAAGTGGGTAATACGGATAGCGGAGTCGGTGGTGTTAACGTGCTGACCGCCCGCGCCGGAAGAACGAAACGTATCAATGCGCAGATCCGCCGGGTTAATATCCGGCAGCTCGGCTTCCGGCAGCTCCGGCATCACGGCGACGGTACAGGCGGAGGTATGGATACGCCCCTGCGACTCGGTCGCCGGAACACGCTGTACGCGGTGTCCGCCGGACTCAAATTTCAGTCGGCCATACACGCCGTCGCCGCTGATTTTGGCGATGATCTCTTTATAACCGCCATGCTCGCCTTCGCTCATGCTCATGATCTCCACGCGCCAGCGGCGCGCTTCGGCATAACGGCTGTACATGCGGAACAGATCGCCGGCAAACAGCGCGGCTTCGTCGCCGCCGGTGCCGGCGCGAACCTCAAGGAACGCGTTTCGTTCATCGTCCGGATCTTTCGGCAGCAGCAGTACCTGTAACTGTTGCTCCAGTTGTTCGCTTTTTTCTTTCGCTTCGCGCAGTTCTTCCTGCGCCATTTCTCGCATTTCAGGATCGTCGAGCATCATCTGAGCCGTCTCGATATCGTCCTGAACCTGTTGCCAGTCCGTAAAACAGCGAGAAACGTCGCTTAATTGCGCATATTCGCGCGACAATGCGCGAAAGCGGTCCTGGTCGGCGATAATTCCCGCATCGCCCAGCAACGCCTGAACTTCCTCATGGCGTTCGTGCAGGGCTTCCAGTTTGGCAACGATAGAAGGCTTCATAGGCGTAAATTCACCCTGTAAAAAAGTGTGGTGTGTGCTGCTACTCCAGCCCGAGGCTGTCGCGCAGAATATTCAGGCGTTCGTCATCCCCGTCACGGGCAGCCTGTTGAAGTGATTTCGTTGGCGCATGAATCAGGCGGTTGGTCAGTTTCCATGCCAGATCCTGCAAGATGGCTTGCGCATCACCGCCCTGTTGAAGGGCCGACAGCGCTTTGGTAGTCAGTTCGTCACGAATCTGCTCCGACTGACTACGGTATTCCCGAATGGTCTCGCTGGCCCCCTGGGCGCGTAGCCAGGCCATAAACTCGCTGGCTTCCTGCTCAACAATCGTTTCCGCTTCCACCGCCGCAGCCTGACGCTGCGCCAGATTATGCGAAATGATGCTCTGTAAATCATCGACGCTATAAAGATAAGCGTTCGCCAGTTTGCCGACTTCCGGCTCAACGTCGCGCGGTACGGCGATATCCACCAGCAGCATCGGCTGGTTGCGACGGCTTTTTAATGCGCGCTCCACCATGCCTTTACCGATAATCGGCAGCGGGCTGGCGGTCGAACTGATGATAATATCGGCATCCTGCAAACGGGCGTCGATATCGCTGAGCGAGATAACCTCAGCGCCTACTTCATCCGCCAGGGCTTGCGCGCGCTCGCGGGTTCGGTTGGCGATAATCATCTTTTGTACTTTATGCTCGCGCAGGTGACGCGCCACCAGTTCAATAGTTTCACCCGCGCCAACTAACAGTACAGTGACCGTCGAGAGCGATTCAAAGATTTGGCGGGCGAGCGTACAGGCGGCAAACGCGACGGAGACGGCGCTGGCGCCGATATCGGTTTCAGTCCGCACTCGCTTGGCGACGGAAAAAGACTTCTGAAACATTCGCTCCAGCGCGCTGGCGTTAAGGTGGCCTTTTTGCGAATCCGCAAACGCTTTTTTCACCTGACCGAGGATTTGCGGTTCGCCCAGCACCAGTGAATCCAGACCGCTGGCGACGCGCATCAGGTGGCTGACGGCGTCATTGTCCTGATGCCAGTACAGACTGTTGCGCAGATCGTCCTCGTTCAGGTTATGGTAATCGCATAACCAGCGGATCAACGCTTCTTGCAGGTTATCCTGCTCTTCCACGCTCAAATACAGTTCTGTACGGTTACAGGTTGACAGCACGACCCCGCCCTGCACCATTGGCTGCGCAAGCAGGCTGTCCAGCGCCTGATCAAGCGTGTCCGGCGAAAACGTTACGCGTTCTCGCAGCGATACAGGTGCCGTTTTATGGTTAATACCGAGCGCTAAAAGGGTCATGTCTGCGGGAGTAGTACCAGCGTTGATATGGTTAGTCTGCTTGCATCATACAGGATGCGCGTGGTCAATAAAAGAGAGAGCCCCCTTTTGGAGTAATTGGCAGCGCTCGCTAATTTGATGATTTAAGACAACTTGAAAGTAGACGATGTCACCAGGCGGCGCTAGCATTAAAGGCTATAACTGTAACCGATAGCAAAAATTTGCCGAATCGCGGCGCGAACGTTTTTACAGCCTGCAGGTTCAGTTTTCAGGCCTGATAAGCGTAACGCCATCAGGCAATTATTGCACCGTATCACAAGGATTCGTCATCACTATGACCCTGCCCGATTTTCGCCTGATTCGTCTACTGCCGTTAGCAAGCCTGGTTCTCACCGCCTGTACGCTTCCTGGGCATAAAGGCCCGGGCAAGAGCCCGGATTCCCCTCAGTGGCGCCAGCATCAGCAAGAGGTGCGTCATCTGAATCAATACCAGACGCGCGGCGCCTTTGCTTACATCTCAGATGATCAGAAAGTCTATGCGCGCTTCTTCTGGCAACAGACCGGACAGGATCGCTACCGTCTGCTGCTTACCAACCCATTGGGCAGCACCGAGCTGGAGCTTAACGCCCAGCCGGGCAACGTCCAGTTGGTGGATAACAAAGGCCAGCGTTATACCGCCGATGACGCCGAAGAGATGATCGGCAAACTCACCGGGATGCCGATTCCGTTAAACAGCCTGCGGCAGTGGATCCTCGGTCTGCCTGGCGATGCCACCGACTACAAACTGGACGACCAGTACCGCCTGAGCGAAGTGAACTACCGCCAGGATGGTAAAAACTGGAAAGTGGTTTACGGTGGCTATGACAGCAAAACGCAGCCTGCCATGCCTGCCAATATGGAGCTTTCAGACGGCAGTCAGCGCATTAAGCTGAAAATGGATAACTGGATTGTGAAATGATGACCCATTGGCCTTCTCCGGCAAAATTAAACCTGTTTTTATATATCACCGGACAGCGTGCAGACGGCTACCACACGCTGCAGACGCTGTTTCAGTTTCTGGATTATGGCGACACACTCCACATCGAACCGCGTCGCGATGGCGAAATCCATTTATTAACGCCGGTTAACGGCGTTGAAAATGAAGACAACCTGATCGTCCGCGCCGCACGGCTGTTGATGAAAGCCGCCTCGGAGAGTGGACGCCTGCCCGCCGGAAGCGGCGCGGATATCAGCATTGAGAAGCGCCTTCCCATGGGCGGCGGTCTGGGCGGCGGCTCATCTAACGCCGCGACCGTTCTGGTGGCGCTCAATCATCTTTGGCAATGCGGGCTTTCCATTGATGAACTGGCGACGCTCGGCCTGACGCTCGGCGCCGACGTCCCGGTCTTTGTTCGTGGCCACGCCGCGTTTGCCGAAGGCGTAGGCGAAATATTAACGCCGGTGAATCCGCCGGAAAAATGGTATCTGGTCGCGCACCCTGGCGTAAGCATTCCGACGCCGGTTATCTTTAAAGATCCTCAATTGCCGCGTAATACGCCAAAAAGGTCAATAGATACGTTACTAAAATGTGAATTCAGCAATGATTGCGAGGTTATCGCAAGAAAACGTTTTCGCGAGGTTGATGCGGCGCTTTCCTGGCTGTTAGAATACGCGCCGTCGCGCCTGACTGGGACAGGGGCCTGTGTCTTTGCTGAATTCGATACAGAGTCTTGTGCTCGCCAGGTGCTTGAGCAAGCCCCGGAATGGCTCAATGCTTTTGTGGCGAAGGGTGTCAACCTCTCCCCATTGCATCGAGAGTTACTCTAACGCATTCGGGTTTCAGGAAGATGGCGAAATGACGAGTCGCCGGTCATATATGCCGTATTTGACCGGTGTGAGGCATCGATACCAGCGCACATGAAACGTGAATGAAGACGAGTAAGCCGGGCAAGCTGAGCTTCGGTGACAACGTCACCTTGTTCCAGACGTTGCATCGCGCTCTTTAATACACCGCCTGGATAGGATTTTGCCTGGCCCGCACAGTTTTCGGCAAATCTTTTCCACCAATGGACGCATGCCTGAGGTTCTTCTCGTGCCTGATATGAAGCTTTTTGCTGGTAACGCCACCCCGGAACTAGCACAACGTATTGCCAACCGCCTGTACACTTCTCTCGGCGACGCCGCCGTAGGTCGCTTTAGCGACGGCGAAGTCAGCGTACAAATCAACGAAAATGTACGCGGTGGTGATATTTTCATCATCCAGTCCACTTGTGCCCCAACCAACGACAACCTGATGGAATTGGTCGTTATGGTTGATGCCCTGCGTCGTGCTTCCGCAGGTCGTATCACCGCCGTTATCCCCTACTTTGGCTATGCACGTCAGGACCGTCGCGTACGTTCCGCCCGTGTGCCGATTACCGCAAAAGTTGTCGCTGACTTCCTGTCCAGCGTCGGCGTTGACCGCGTTCTCACCGTAGATCTGCATGCTGAACAGATCCAGGGCTTCTTTGACGTTCCGGTTGATAACGTGTTCGGTAGCCCAATCCTGCTCGAAGATATGCTGCAACTGAATCTGGATAACCCGATCGTGGTTTCCCCGGATATTGGCGGCGTGGTTCGTGCCCGCGCTATCGCTAAGCTGCTGAACGATACCGATATGGCTATCATTGATAAACGTCGTCCGCGCGCGAACGTTTCTCAGGTGATGCACATCATCGGCGACGTCGCTGGCCGTGACTGCGTGCTGGTTGATGATATGATCGATACCGGCGGTACTCTGTGCAAAGCAGCAGAAGCATTGAAAGAACGTGGCGCTAAACGCGTGTTTGCCTACGCGACGCACCCGATCTTCTCAGGCAATGCGGCAAACAACCTGCGCAACTCCGTCATTGATGAAGTCGTTGTCTGCGACACCATTCCGCTGACCGACGAAATCAAAGCGCTGCCGAACGTGCGTACTTTGACCCTGTCAGGTATGCTGGCCGAAGCGATTCGCCGTATCAGCAACGAAGAATCGATTTCCGCCATGTTCGAGCATTGATCGAACCCGGATCTGAAACCCGCTGCGGCGGGTTTTTTTGTCTGTAACACCCTTTTGTATGACTTATGCCTCCTTCACCTGCCATTTAGTTGACAGATGATGCGCTCATGGATGAAACATTATTGTGAACAAATTATTTTCCTCACATGTGATGCCTTTCCGCGCTCTCATCGATGCTTGCTGGAAAGAAAAATATACCGCCTCCCGGTTCACCCGTGATGTGATAGCCGGGATCACCGTCGGGATTATTGCTATCCCGCTGGCGATGGCGCTGGCAATTGGCAGTGGCGTTGCGCCGCAGTATGGCCTCTATACCTCCGCTGTCGCCGGGATCGTGATCGCGCTAACCGGCGGCTCGCGCTTTAGCGTTTCCGGCCCTACCGCCGCGTTTGTGGTGATTTTGTATCCGGTATCGCAACAGTTTGGTCTGGCGGGCCTACTGGTCGCCACGCTGATGTCGGGCTTCTTCCTGATCCTTTTCGGCCTGGCGAGACTGGGGCGATTGATTGAATATATCCCGGTGTCGGTCACGTTGGGTTTTACCTCAGGGATTGGTATTACCATCGGTACCATGCAGATTAAAGATTTTCTTGGTCTGCAGATGGCCCATGTGCCAGAGCACTATTTGCAGAAAGTCGGCGCGCTGTTTATGGCGTTGCCCACCGTCAATATTGGCGATGCCGCCATTGGCGTGGTAACGCTGGGAACGTTGATTTTCTGGCCGCGTCTCGGTATTCGTCTGCCAGGACATCTTCCCGCGCTGCTGGCTGGTTGCGCCGTGATGGGGATCGTTAATCTGCTGGGCGGCAATGTGGCGACTATCGGCTCACAGTTCCATTATGTTCTGGCTGACGGCACTCAGGGCAACGGCATCCCGCAGCTCCTGCCGCAACTGATGCTGCCGTGGAGTCTTCCTGGCTCCGATTTCACGCTAAGCTGGGATTCACTGCGCGCGCTGCTGCCAGCGGCCTTCTCGATGGCAATGCTGGGGGCAATCGAATCATTGCTCTGCGCCGTCGTGCTGGACGGCATGACCGGCACCAAACATAAAGCTAACAGCGAACTTATCGGCCAGGGGCTGGGGAATATGGTCGCGCCGTTCTTTGGCGGCATCACCGCCACCGCCGCGATTGCCCGCTCTGCCGCCAACGTCCGCGCTGGCGCGACCTCTCCCGTCTCAGCGGTAATTCACGCTATCCTGGTTATTCTGGCGCTACTGGTCTTAGCCCCGCTACTCTCCTGGCTGCCGCTTTCCGCGATGGCGGCGCTACTGCTGATGGTGGCATGGAATATGAGTGAAGCCCATAAAGTGGTGGATCTGTTACGCCATGCGCCGAAAGACGACATCATCGTTATGCTGCTGTGCATGTCATTAACGGTTCTGTTTGATATGGTCATCGCCATCAGCGTGGGGATTGTCCTTGCTTCCCTGCTGTTTATGCGCCGTATTGCGCGAATGACTCGACTTGCGCCGGTCAATGTCGATGTGCCTGATGATGTGCTGGTGCTGCGTGTTATCGGTCCGCTCTTTTTCGCCGCGGCGGAAGGACTGTTTACTGACCTTGAGTCACGTATTAAGGGTAAACGTATCGTCGTTCTGAAATGGGACGCAGTACCAGTGCTGGATGCAGGCGGGCTTGATGCTTTTCAGCGTTTTGTGAAGCGTCTGCCGGAGGGTTGCGAATTGCGTATCAGTAATCTGGAGTTCCAACCGCTGCGCACAATGGCGCGTGCCGGTATCAAACCTATTCCTGGGCGTCTGACCTTCTTCCCGAACAGGACGGAGGCGTTAGCGGATTTACTCAGTTAATGGACAATGCCCGGTGGCGATAACGCTTACCGGGCCTGAACCGGTTAGCTATGACGACGATTGTCGTTACGGCGGCAACGTTTGTCATAGTGACGTACCCACCAATATTTGTCGCTCACCTGCTCATGCCCCCCTACACGAGCCCCTGCCAGCCAAAGAACTGCCCCGACAAAAATGCTCAGTATTGCGCCATGCGCAAAAAATTGCGGCAAATTAAACTGCGGCAGTTGGTTTAAAATAGAGTAACCCACGCCGACAACCATCACGACCAGCCCCAACCCCATCAGCACGTTACCGAATAACGAAGCGTTTTTGCGTTTCATATGTCACCTCCGGAACTTTTGGGTTGTTTTTAGGAAATCCCCCTAAACTTTATGTGTAAAGTATAGACAACACTTCCATTTGTAAGTGCGGGTGTGATCACAAATGTAAAGTTTCATTTAACAAAACTTTACAAATAACACACTGAACAGTTTACATTTTTAATAATCAATGCTGGCAATTATTTGATTTACTTCAGAGTGTCGCTGTGTTTTGTCAAGCGGGCAGACAGACAGTAAACTACGCGCCAGTTATGGATCTACTCAGGACAAAAAACGTGGCAATTAAATTGATTGTTGGTCTGGCGAATCCCGGTGCGGAATATGCCGCGACGCGACACAATGCAGGCGCATGGTACGTCGATTTACTGGCGGAGCGCCTGCGCGCGCCGTTGCGTGAAGAGCCTAAATTCTTTGGTTATACCTCACGCATCACGCTGGAAGGGGAAGATGTTCGCCTGCTGGTACCCACCACGTTCATGAACCTCAGTGGTAAAGCAGTTGGCGCAATGGCCAGTTTTTACCGTATTCAGCCGGACGAAATTCTGGTCGCTCACGACGAGCTGGATCTCCCTCCGGGCGTGGCGAAATTTAAACTTGGCGGCGGCCACGGCGGCCACAATGGCCTGAAAGACATCATCAGCAAGCTGGGCAATAATCCCAACTTTCACCGCTTACGCGTTGGAATTGGTCATCCAGGCGATAAAAATAAAGTTGTTGGTTTCGTGCTGGGTAAACCCCCTGTTTCTGAACAAAAATTAATTGATGAGGCCATTGACGAAGCGGCACGCTGTACGGAATTGTGGTTCAAAGAGGGTCTGGCCAAAGCAACAAGCCGTTTGCATACCTTTAAGGCGCAATAACCAGTGATGTGCGGCATTTTTGCCGCACGCCGTGTATAATAGGCGAAGTTATTTCCATTTCTGCAATCTGTTTTCTATAACAGGTTGATTATTAAGATATTAAGGTGAGTTAAATCATGGGATTCAAATGCGGTATCGTCGGTCTGCCCAACGTCGGGAAATCCACCCTGTTCAACGCGCTGACAAAAGCCGGTATTGAAGCGGCAAACTTTCCGTTCTGCACTATCGAACCGAATACCGGTGTCGTGCCGATGCCCGATCCGCGTCTGGAACAGTTGGCTGAGATTGTTAAACCGCAACGCATTCTACCAACCACGATGGAGTTCGTGGATATCGCCGGTCTGGTAAAAGGCGCGTCCAAAGGCGAAGGGTTGGGTAACCAGTTCCTGACCAATATCCGTGAAACTGAAGCTATCGGTCACGTGGTTCGCTGCTTTGAGAACGACAATATCATCCATGTGGCGGGTAAAGTAAACCCGGCAGAAGATATTGATGTTATCAATACCGAACTGGCGCTGGCTGACCTCGATACCTGCGAGCGCGCTATCCATCGCGTACAGAAGAAAGCCAAAGGCGGCGATAAAGACGCCAAAGCGGAACTGGCCGCGCTGGAAAAATGCCTGCCGCACCTGGCCGAAGCGGGGATGCTGCGTTCGCTGGACCTGACGGACGAAGATAAAGCGGCTATCCGTTATTTAAGCTTCCTGACGCTGAAGCCGACGATGTATATCGCTAACGTCAATGAAGACGGTTTTGAAAATAACCCGTATCTGGACCAGGTTCGCGAAATCGCCGCCAAAGAAGGTTCGGTCGTGGTTCCGGTGTGTGCCGCCGTCGAAGCTGATATTGCTGAGCTGGATGATGACGAGCGCGACGAATTTATGGCTGAACTGGGTCTGGAAGAGCCGGGGCTGAACCGCGTTATTCGCGCAGGTTATCGCCTGCTGAACCTCCAGACCTACTTCACCGCCGGGGTGAAAGAAGTTCGCGCATGGACCATTCCGGTTGGCGCAACCGCGCCGCAAGCAGCAGGTAAAATCCATACCGACTTCGAAAAAGGCTTTATCCGCGCCCAAACTATCGCCTTTGACGACTTTATTACCTATAAAGGTGAACAAGGCGCGAAAGAAGCCGGTAAGATGCGAGCGGAAGGCAAAGATTACATCGTTAAAGATGGCGATATAATGAACTTCCTGTTCAACGTCTAAATAACATTTGTTGTCTCATGAGGTTTTGCTGAATCTCATGACAGCGGTAAACCCTATAAAATCCACGCCATTGCGTGGATTTTATCTTTTATAGTATCTCAGATGAGAGCGTAGAAACGCGACTAAAACTGAGCATTCCAGTGAGTACAATAAGCAGCTATTTTCACACATGATAAGTCCGCCCACTCAAATTAGCTGAGCATCCAGAAGCTCACTACAGTTAACGTTTTCAAAATGGCAGTGAATTGTCTGAATGACTGGTTCCAGAACAGATAGACTCGCCACCAACGACTACATAATTTAGGAAATAATGTTCACGAATTGTATATTTACACCAAAATGATACGATATTTTCTATCAATGGAATATCTATGAGGTGAATTTTTACCACCATTATCACCCATATTATAAATATTAGGAACTTCAGTATCGGTAGATTTCTAAAAGCGCCTTCTAACAGGCTTCAAAACGGTGTCCGCCCCTGCATTCTTTAGGTCTCCGAAGAATTTACTGTCCGTTGAAAGGGAAACTTCATTCGATTTTCGCATATCAGCATTGGTAAATATTAAAATTTGGTCACGAATTTAACAACCAACCATAATAGCTATCACAGCGTTGCGAAACCATAAAGTACTTTAAAGATATCATTTATAACTATCCAGATTGATATTATTCATCAATTTTATGCAAGCTGAGAATAGATTAATTCAAGCAATCTAATCACCACTGAGTGCGGATTAACGATAATTATATTGATTATTATCAAGCTATAGTAATATCCTGTGGTAAACTTCATATGTTCATTATAATATATCATAAAAGAACATTTAATTTTTCAGATAAATTTTATTACAAGGTTTAAACATCTAAGCTTAAGGAGCACATATGCCAAGAGGACTAATCTCAGGCCGAGACTATTCGGAATGCGATATCTTTGACCATACTTTATATCCAAGAATGAAGGAGGAACCTCTTCTTAATGAAGATGACTGTATTGTTGTCCCTGTAAGAAATGAGATTACTCCCCATTTCAGAAGAGTAGGAAATCCATCTTTCGGCAAAAGGTTAGGTAGAGCCGAAGATAATCCAACTCACGATAATTGCGTAAATTATTTATATGATGAGTTAAATAATAAAAATATTGAAGCTGTTAAGTTCTCTACATATGTTTTTGCAGAGGATCGAACATATGAAGAGCAAGTAATTTTTAGTCCGCTGAAAGATAGTGATTTTGGGTGGTATAAAGAAAAGGACGCACGTATTGCATTTCATGAGGATTCTTATATTCAACCCGATATTGGAGGAAGGGATAGAAACAAATTTTTCCCCCGCTCAGCCTATCCAAACATTATCATTGAAGTAATTCGTACTCACTACCCAGAAAGGGATACCTTTCAGAAACTCCTTGAGCTTTCAAAAACAAATCACCACGTTTATTTTTATTTTATAGATGAAGGAAACAAAAAATCAAAACTAAATAGTCTTTCTATTAAAAATGGTATATTGACATTAAGAGTATCTCACTATCTAATTGGTGGTCAACTCTATAAGAATGGTAATTGCTATGCACCAAAAGGTGAAGATGAATCTTTCGAGCACTGGTATCAATATCTTGAAAATAGTTATTTTACAAATGCTATGGAAAGAGCTTAACAAGTTCAGACAGCATTTTATGATGCATAAAAGAGTATGAAAAGTGCCTGTTATCAGAGGTTACTAGTAATTCTCTGTAACTGCCTGCTTTCTTGAAGGTGATCGTCAGACGGTCACCAAACTCCGATAATAAAACGGTTCTTCGCCAGCACTCCAGAGCAACACACTCCATTTTTCGACGCATCCTTGATCGCCGGATAAATAATCTTGCCTCCGTCAGAAATACTTTGCGTTTCTCAAAGGCTGTCCATAGCGATTCGACAGCGCCTATAGTTTTTAAGGGCTGTAGCAACTTTCGTAGCGAGCCGCAGAATTTTAATTCGTCCACAAGCTGCCTGACTCTGTTGTTGGAATACACATATCAAAAACAGACAGATGTGCAATTTTAATTACAGTCTATTTTATAATAGACTCTAATGTCTTTCATTCATCTATAAAAATCAATGCGTTAAATTAACGCAGATCTAACAGGGTAAGTTCTTTTCTTAATTACCAGTCGACATTCACTGTATGATTATAAAAAGGATGCTGGTCCTTTAGCGGCGTCTCATAACCTGGGATGGCATCATAATCATCTTTTCCCTGAACGGAATACCCTCCCGCTTCGATATTAAAACGATGTTTGAGCCATCCCACAACATGACTTGCGAAAGCTTCTTTTCTTCTTAATGGCCAATCAACAGAAGCCAAATTAACATCTAATAAGTACCGCCCTTCTTTATTAACGTTGATCATTCCAGCCTGCAGTAACGCCCGTACCACCTGGGATTGGTTATCATGAATCCAGACCCAGGCATTTCCAAATTCCATTGCATAATTATCATTTAAAAAATCTTTTTTTGAATATAATTCATTTACATAATCATTGATAGAATCAGCATAATTTTTTACTTTAGATGCAGATAAATCAAAAAAAGATTCAAATCCGAAAGTATTATCATTAATACAAGACAGTAACGCGCCCGGTTCCGAGAGCTGGGTCCATGATTGTAAACTCTCTACAGCTATAATGAATTTGAAAGTGTTTCTTCCAATGACGCCCCGGTCAATTAAAGTTAAAATATCGTGAGCTACGGTAAGGATATCTTCTGCAAACGGGACGATTATTCCCGCACCATTTATTTCGCTTGATTTAAAATCAAACCCTGGGGTGCTTTCAATGTTTTCCGGAATACCATACTCTTTAATATGATTAAGGAAATTTTTAATATCGCCACGATATGGCCATCGCCATTCGCGTTCATGTGTCCAGTCAATCTTACCTGGAACATAAGTAACATATCTATATTGCTCAATCAAAGGAAGAGCCGTTTCATCAAGAATACGTTCCCCGTTTCTGCCTTGCGAGCATCGAGCATTGTTATGCTGATCCAACCCATATATGACTGGCCTTGCCCCATAATTAAACATTTGCTCTTTAGGTAAAACGATTGCATATAAACCGATTTTTTCATTTCGTTCTAATCGGCGAACACCAGTTTCTAAATAAGCTGCAATCGGCATATCTGTAAAGCATACCACCGGGGAGTCACCATATACGGTTCGTTGCCCATTTCGGTATGACCAGGACGAGAAAATTTTATGACTGCGTAAAGATAATCGAAGTAAATATTTAGCATCAATGAAACATGCGTGGTGCTGATTATTAAAACCACAGTGTTCAGGCAAATAAATATGGCTACCGGTCTCTAAATCAACGTCCCGAAAAAAATGAATCAAATAATCGGACAAGTCAAATCTGATGTTATTTTTCATGGGACGCCCTCTTTCAAACGGTCTCTTTTTTGCATTCCTTTAAAACCAGCATCACTATTTTATATAAAAATCTTCACGAAGTATGCTTCTTTTAACGATGACATCAAATCCTCCCTCCTTTTGCGTCAACTTACGTATCCTGAAATGGCGAGACCAGGCTAAATCTACCCGAGGTTGCTCGCTGAAAACCTCATCCTGGAACAAGCTCAACCGTCCTTCCCCGCCACGGCCATTTCGCCGAAAAACCGATAATGGGTATAAATATACCGCTATAAGCTATACCCACACACTTCACATTGTTTCTTATCGTTAATCCGATACGCTTTTTTCACATTATTTCTGGCGATATACGCCGGTGCAAAGTGAATCGGGCTCGTTTCCGCGCTCGCGCGTAACACAATGATTTGCCTTGCTGGCGGAACGTCAACGGACCCGCAAAAGCGCCTTATGCCCCTGGCGGAGCGTGGTGCAAAAAGGAGAAAAAATACGCGTTATGAATAACGAGGAGACCTTTTATCAAGCCATGCGTCGTAAGGGAGTGACCCGACGCAGCTTTCTCAAATTCTGTAGCCTTGCCGCCACATCGCTGGGACTGGGCGCCGGAATGACGCCAAAGATCGCCTGGGCGCTGGAGAATAAACCGCGGATTCCGGTGGTCTGGATTCATGGACTGGAATGCACCTGCTGTACCGAATCCTTTATCCGTTCCTCGCACCCGCTAGCCAAAGATGTGATCCTCTCGCTGATTTCCCTCGATTATGACGACACCCTGATGGCCGCCGCCGGCGCACAGGCCGAAGAAGTCTTTGACGATATTACCACTCGCTACGCCGGGAAATACATTCTGGCGGTGGAAGGCAATCCGCCGTTAGGAGAACAAGGGATGTTCTGTATCAGCGGCGGCCGCCCGTTTATTGAAAAACTGAAGAAAGCCGCCGCGGGCGCCAGCGCTATTATCGCCTGGGGAAACTGCGCCTCCTGGGGTTGCGTCCAGGCCGCCCGCCCCAATCCGACCCAGGCAACGCCTATCGATAAAGTGATCACCGACAAGCCGATCGTGAAGGTCCCTGGATGTCCGCCAATCCCGGATGTCATGAGCGCCATTATCACCTATATGGTGACGTTTGATCGTCTGCCGGAGCTCGATCGCATGGGCCGTCCACTAATGTTCTACGGTCAACGTATCCACGATAAATGCTACCGCCGCGCCCATTTTGACGCCGGTGAATTCGTCGAGAGCTGGGATGATGACGCCGCCCGCAAGGGATACTGCCTGTACAAGATGGGCTGTAAAGGGCCAACCACCTATAACGCCTGCTCCTCCACACGCTGGAATGACGGCGTCTCCTTTCCTATCCAGTCCGGTCACGGATGTCTGGGATGTTCAGAAAATGGTTTCTGGGATCGCGGCTCGTTTTATAGCCGCGTGGTGGATATTCCCCAGATGGGTACCCATTCAACCGCCGATACGGTGGGGCTGACCGCGCTGGGCGTGGTCGCTGCGGGCGTTGGCGGTCACGCTGTCGCCAGCGCGCTCAACCAACGTAAACGCCACAAACAACAGTTAGCGCAAGCCGAACAACAGCCGGACAATGAGGATAAACAGGCATGAGTAACCAGTATCAAACCCAGGGTTATACCGTTAACGACGCCGGCCGTCGTCTGATCGTGGACCCGATTACCCGCATCGAAGGGCATATGCGCTGCGAAGTGAACATTGATGAGCAAAACGTCATTACCAATGCCGTTTCCTGCGGCACGATGTTCCGCGGGCTGGAGATCATTCTGCAAGGCCGTGACCCGCGTGACGCCTGGGCGTTTGTTGAACGTATTTGTGGTGTCTGTACCGGGGTACATGCTCTGGCATCGGTGTACGCTATCGAAGATGCGATTGGTATCCAGGTGCCGGATAACGCCAATATTATACGTAACATCATGCTGGCTACGTTGTGGTGTCACGATCATCTGGTCCATTTTTATCAGTTAGCCGGTATGGACTGGATTGATGTTCTGAATGCGCTGAAAGCCGATCCGCGCGCCACCTCGCAGTTGGCGCAAAGCCTTTCCGCCTGGCCGATGTCATCGCCGGGCTACTTCTTTGACGTACAAAATCGATTAAAGAAATTTGTCGATGGTGGCCAGCTTGGGATATTCCGTAACGGCTATTGGGGACATCCACAGTACAAACTGTCGCCAGAGGCTAATCTGATGGGTTTTGCCCACTATCTTGAAGCCCTCGACTTCCAGCGCGAGATCGTCAAAATCCATACCATATTTGGCGGTAAGAACCCCCATCCTAACTGGATCGTCGGCGGGATGCCGTGCGCGATCAATCTCGATCAAAGCGGCGCGGTCGGGGCTATCAATATGGAGCGCCTCAACCTGGTGCAGTCGATCATCACCCGCACCGCCGACTTCATTAACAACGTGATGGTTCCGGACGCGCTGGCTATCGGCCAGTTCAATAAAGCATGGAGTCAAATTGGCACCGGTCTGTCGGATAAATGCGTGCTGAGTTACGGCGCATTTCCGGACATTGCCAACGACTTCAGCCAGCAAAGCCTGTTAATGCCGGGCGGCGCGGTGGTCAATGGCGATTTTAAAAATGTCATGCCGGTAGATTTGGCCGATCCGCAGCAGATACAGGAGTTTGTGGATCACGCCTGGTACCGCTATCCGGACGATCGGCTGGGGCGTCATCCTTTTGACGGCATTACCGATCCCTGGTACAACCCGGGTGATGTCAAAGGCAGCGATACGCATATCCAGCAGCTCAACGAGCAGGAACGTTACTCCTGGATTAAAGCGCCGCGCTGGCGGGGTCATGCCATGGAAGTCGGCCCGCTTGCCCGAACGCTTATCGCGTACCACAAAGGGGACGCCGCCACCATAGAGTCGGTAGATCGCATGATGTCCGCCCTTAAACTGCCGCTCTCCGGTATCCAGTCTACGCTTGGCCGTATTTTATGCCGCGCGCACGAAGCGCAATGGGCCGTCGGTAAGCTGCAGTATTTTTTCGACAGGCTTATGACCAACCTGAAAAACGGCGACCTGGCCACCGCCAATACCGAGAAATGGGAACCGGCCAGTTGGCCGCAGCACTGCCGCGGCATCGGTTTTACCGAAGCGCCTCGCGGAGCGTTGGGACACTGGGCGTCAATACGCGATCAGAAGATTGAACTCTATCAGTGCGTGGTTCCCACCACCTGGAACGCCAGCCCACGCGATCCTAAAAAACAGATCGGCGCCTATGAAGCGGCATTGATGGGAACACAAATGGCGATTCCCGACCAACCGTTAGAAATCCTGAGGACGCTGCACAGCTTCGACCCCTGCCTCGCCTGTTCAACCCACGTGCTCGGCGACGACGGCAGCGAACTGATTGCCGTCCAGGTACGCTAAGCGTTAAGGAAAAGAACGATGACTGGAAAGCTATCTCCACGCGTCGGGGAGGCGCGTGATACTGCCGTCAGCCACTATGTGTTTGAAGCGCCGGTACGCCTGTGGCACTGGCTAACGGTGGCCTGCATGTTGGTACTGATGGTAACAGGCTACTTTATTGGCCGGCCCTTGCCGTCGGTGAGTGGCGAGGCGACCTATCTGTTTTACATGGGCTATATCCGGCTGATCCACTTTGCCGCCGCGATGATCTTTACCGTGTTACTGCTGGGGCGGATTTATTGGGCCTGTGTCGGCAACCGCTATTCGCGAGAGCTGTTTATCGTCCCGGTCTGGCGTCGCAGTTGGTGGCAAGGCGCTTTCACCGTGGTCCGCTGGTATCTGTTTCTGGAGAAAAAACCGGGGAGCGACATCGGACATAACCCTGTCGCGCAGGCCGCGATGTTCGGCTATTTCCTGTTGTCGGTATTTATGATCCTCACCGGTTTCGCTCTGTTTGGCGAGCATAGCCAGTACGCCATCTTTGCGCCGTTCCGCTATGTGGTTGAATTTTTCTACTGGACCGGCGGCAACTCCATCGATATTCACAGCTGGCACCGACTGGGCATGTGGCTGATCGCCGCCTTCATCGTCGGGCACGTTTACCTCGCTATCCGGGAAGATATTATGTCCGACGATACGGTGATCTCCACCATGATCAATGGCTATCGCAGCCACAAATTCCCCAAACCACACGACAAGGAGCCCTCATGAATGCGCAACGCGTAGTGGTGATGGGGTTAGGAAACCTGCTGTGGGCCGATGAAGGATTCGGTATCCGGGTCGCGGAGCGTTTGTATGCCCGATATCACTGGCCTGAAGAGGTAGAAATTGTGGACGGCGGTACGCAAGGGCTAAACCTGTTAGGTTATGTAGAGCAAGCCAGCCATCTCCTGCTCCTTGACGCGATCGATTATGGCCTGGCGCCGGGCAGCCTGCGAACCTATGCCGGCGAGAAAATCCCCGCGTATCTCAGCGCCAAAAAAATGAGTCTGCATCAAAACAGTTTTTCCGAAGTTCTGGCGCTGGCCGACATCCGCGGGCATCTGCCCTGTCACATAGCGCTGGTCGGTCTGCAACCGGCGCAACTGGACGACTATGGCGGTAGCCTGAGCGAAATAGCTCGCGGCCAGCTACCGGCGGCGGAACAGGCCGCCCTGGCGCAACTGGCCGCCTGGGGGATCGTACCGCAGGCAAACGAGGTCGCACGCTGCCTGAACTATAAATGCCTGTCGATGGAAAATTATGAGGGAGTGCGCATACGTCAGTATCAGACACGTCTGGAGGGCAAAAGAAGTGGCGAATGACACCCCGTTCTCTGCGCTATGGCAACGCCTGTTAACCCGGGGATGGCAACCGGTAGAGGCTTCCACGGTAGACGACTGGATCAAACTGGTTGGAGATGGCGTCATCCTGTTAAGTAGCGATCCGCGGCGTACGCCGGAAGTCAGCGATAACCCGGTGATGATTGCCGAACTCCTGCGTGAGTTCCCGCAGTTTGACTGGCAGGTGGCGGTGGCCGACCTTGAACAAAGCGAAGCTATCGGCGATCGCTTTAATGTTCGTCGGTTTCCGGCGACGTTGGTTTTTACAGACGGCGAGTTACGCGGCGCGCTCAGCGGCATTCATCCCTGGGCTGAACTGCTCACGCTGATGCGTTCGATGGTTGACACTCCCGCAGCGCAGGAGACAGCACAATGAGCAACGCCTTTTTTCATCTGCTGGGGCCAGGTACGCAGCCTGATGACGCCAGTTTCTCGATGAATCCCTTACCGCTCACCTGTCAGGTCAATGGCGACCCAAGTATGGCGGCGCTGGAGCGCTGCGCTCACAGCCCGGCGGTGATGGCATTGTTGACCGATCTGCGAGGTCAGCTTGCCCGGTGCATTCCGGAAGTCGGCGACGTGCTGGGATGGGAGTTATCTCCCCTGAATGCCGATGATCTCTCATTCCTCAATACGTTATTGGGCGAAGGCGAAGTCTCGGTACGCATTCAGCATCCGGACGGGAGTGAAAGCGAGATCCAGGAGACCATCTTCTGCGGCCTGTGGCGGGTACGCCATCTGCATAACCGACGTCTGCTGACGGATCGTCTGGAAGCGGGTAGCGCACCCCTGACATTATGGCAAGCGGCGACTGCCAATACGCTGCCTGACGACTCTCTGCTGCCTCCGCCTGTCGCTGGCCTGATGAATGGACTGCCGCTGGCCCATGAGTTATTGGCGCACGTACGCGATCCGGCGTTGCAACCTCACAGCATCAATTTGACCCAACTGCCGCTCAGCGAGGCCGATCGTCTTTTTCTGGCGCGTTTATGCGGACACGGGAATATTCAGATTCGCATCTCCGGGTATGGCGAAAGCCAAATCAACGCCACAGCATTGCGCCATCTCTGGCATGTGCGCTGTCTGGACGCCCTTAAAGGGCCGTTGCTCGATAGCTATGAGATTTGTCCTTTGCCGGAGCTGGTACTGGCGGCCCCGGAAGATCTGGCCGATTCGCGCCAGCGCCTGGATGAAGTCTGCCGATGGCTGGAGACGCGCTAGCGCTCTCAACAGGAACGTCACCGGTATCCGGTACTGATTAGCTTTTTACTCTCTTTCTGCCTACAGGAGTTAGCATGTGGGATGTCATTGACTTATCGCGCTGGCAGTTTGCGCTGACCGCGCTGTATCACTTTTTATTTGTTCCTCTTACGCTTGGGCTAATTTTTTTGCTGGCCGTCATGGAGACGATCTATGTGGTGACGGGGAAAACCGTCTACCGCGATATGACGCGTTTCTGGGGCAAGCTCTTCGGGATCAATTTTGCTCTCGGTGTGGCTACCGGCCTGACCATGGAGTTTCAGTTCGGGACTAACTGGTCGCTCTATTCCAACTATGTGGGCGATATTTTCGGCGCGCCGCTGGCGATGGAAGCGTTACTGGCCTTCTTTCTCGAATCCACTTTTGTCGGCCTGTTCTTTTTCGGCTGGCAGCGGCTGAATAAATACCAACACCTGCTGGTCACCTGGCTGGTGGCCTTCGGCTCCAATATTTCAGCATTATGGATTCTGAATGCCAATGGCTGGATGCAGTATCCTACCGGCGCTCATTTCAACATCGATACGTTACGGATGGAAATGAGCAGCTTCAGCGATCTGGTCTTTAACCCGGTGAGCCAGGTGAAATTCGTCCATACCGTCATGTCCGGTTATGTCACCGGCGCCATGTTTATTATGTCTATCAGCGCCTGGTATCTGCTACGTGGCCGCGAGCGTGAGGTGGCCTTGCGCTCGTTTGCTATCGGCTCAGTATTCGGCACCCTGGCCATTCTGGGAACCCTGCAACTGGGCGACAGTTCGGCCTACGAGGTCGCCCAAATTCAGCCGGTGAAACTGGCGGCGATGGAAGGCGAATGGCAAACCGAACCCGCGCCCGCGCCGTTTCATCTGATTGCCTGGCCGCAGCAGGAACAGGAGCGTAATGCATTTGCCGTGAAGATCCCTGCTCTGCTGGGTATTCTGGCCACCCATTCGCTGGATACGCCAGTTCCGGGGTTAAAAAACCTGATGGACGACGCTCTGCCGCGCCTGAAGCGTGGCCGGGAGGCCTGGCTGCTCATGCAGGAGATAGCGCAAGGCAATCGCTCGCCGCAGGTACTGAATGCGTTTCACGCCGTTGAGGGCGATCTGGGGTACGGCATTCTGCTGGCGAAATATGCCCCGGATATGAACCATGTGACGCCGGAGCAGTATCGTGCGGCCCAGCGTGGCGCTATTCCTCAGGTGGCGCCGGTGTTCTGGAGTTTCCGTATTATGGTCGGCTGCGGTTCGCTGCTGTTAGTGGTGATGTTGATTGCGTTGATACAGACGCTGCGAATGCGTATCGACCAGCATCGCTGGGTATTGCGTATGACGCTGTGGAGCCTGCCGTTACCGTGGATTGCCATTGAAGCCGGTTGGTTTATGACGGAGTTTGGCCGTCAGCCCTGGGCGATTCAGGACATTCTGCCGACCTGGTACGCTCACTCCGCGCTGACGCCGGGCCAGTTGGCCTTCTCAATGGGGCTTATCCTCGGACTTTACACCCTGTTTTTAATCGCGGAAGTCTATCTGATGCAGAAGTACGCGCGTCTTGGGCCGAGCGCCATGCAACATCAACAACAAGCGCAACAACAGGGATAAAGGAGACAATCATGTTGGATTATGAAACGTTGCGGTTCATTTGGTGGCTGCTGATCGGCGTCATCCTGGTGGCATTTATGGTAACTGACGGGTTTGATATGGGTGTCGGTTGCCTGCTCCCGCTGATAGCGCGCAACGATGACGAACGCCGGGTATTGATCAATAGCGTCGGCGCCCACTGGGAAGGAAACCAGGTATGGTTGATTCTCGCGGGCGGGGCATTATTCGCCGCCTGGCCACGGGTCTATGCCGCCGCGTTTTCCGGTTTTTATGTGGCGATGATCCTGGTGCTGTGTGCCCTCTTCTTTCGCCCGCTGGCCTTTGATTATCGGGGTAAAATCGCCAATGCCCGCTGGCGCGCGCTGTGGGATACCGGTCTGGTTATCGGCAGCCTGGTGCCCCCAGTCGTATTCGGCATCGCGTTCGGCAACCTGTTTTTAGGCGTGCCGTTTGCCTTCACGCCGCAGCTTCATGTTGACTATTTTGGCACCTTCTGGCAGTTACTCTCGCCCTTTGCCCTACTGTGTGGATTATTGAGTCTGTCGTTGGTGATTATGCAAGGAGGCGTCTGGTTACAGTTGAAAACGGAGGGCGTTATTCGTCAACGGGCTCTGTCGGCCACCCGCCACAGCGCGCTGCTGATCGTGATCTGCTTCCTGCTGGCCGGTTACTGGCTGTGGGCCGGCGTTGATGGCTTTGTCTTACTCACGCAGGATGCCAACGGTCCTTCCAATCCGCTCTTAAAAGGCGTGGCGATACTCCCTGGCGCATGGATGAACCACTTTATACGCTCGCCGCTACTGCTCATCATCCCGTTGCTCGGTATGATCCTGCCGATTCTGGCTTTCTATGCCTGCCTTCGCGGTCAGACTATTCGTGGATTTCTGTTCGCTTCCCTGACCCAGGCCTGCGTCATCTTTACCGCCGGAATAACGCTATTTCCTTTTGTGATGCCGTCGAGTGTTAGTCCTCTCTCCAGCCTGACGGTGTGGGACAGCACCTCCAGCCAGATGACGCTCGAAATCATGCTGGTGATTGTGCTGATTTTTCTGCCGATCGTACTGCTCTATACGCTATGGAGCTATTACAAAATGTTGGGGCGTATCAACCTGGAGACCCTCCGCCGCAACGATCATGAACTTTATTAGGGAGCGGGAGCGATGTGGTATTTACTGTGGTTTGTCGGCATTCTGCTGATGTGCTCACTGTCGACGCTGGCGCTGGTATGGCTTGAGTCGCGTCAACAATAAAGAGGTAAACCGGGGCCAGCGCCGTCTGACTCCGGTTATTTTTATCTTTTTACGCGCCTGGTGAAGACGTTTCCCCGCCGACAGAACGACATAACATTGATACATGTCGTTATCATAATGTTTACTTTTAGAGGTGCGTCATAATTATGACAAATAGCCGCCTTGCACACATTACGCATATTTAAGCAATTAATTGCATAATTAGCGATATATCACCTCCTATAGCGGATAGTTAACCACTTCCCATCCAAAATCATAACGAAAATCCAACTGCCTGCCATTTTTGATCTGAGTTAATTGTTTAAAAAAGTGTTAAATTTATCGCTACATGGTGTGATCTACTATGTACCACGGTCAATTAAAGAACATATTACTTTTATCACTAAGGTTTATCATGGATAAGTTATCTTACGCTTCAGATAGCAGCACATCTGCCTGGAATACCTACCTGCAACAAATCGAGCGTGTGGCCCCTTATCTGGGCGAGTTATCTCCCTGGGTGGATACTCTGCGCCACCCAAAACGCGCTCTGATCGTCGATATTCCGGTACAAATGGATGATGGCACTATTCGTCATTTCGAAGGATATCGCGTGCAGCACAACCTCTCCCGAGGTCCGGGTAAAGGCGGTGTTCGCTACCATCCTGACGTTGATCTCAATGAAGTGATGGCCCTGTCAGCATGGATGACCATCAAATGTGCCGCGCTGAATCTGCCGTACGGCGGCGCCAAAGGCGGCATCCGCGTCGATCCGTTCTCGCTGTCGGAAGGTGAACTGGAGCGTTTGACCCGCCGCTATACCAGCGAGATCGGCATTATCATCGGGCCGCAGAAAGATATTCCTGCGCCGGATGTCGGCACCAACGGTAAAGTGATGGCCTGGATGATGGATACGTATTCCATGAATCATGGCACGACGGTCACTGGCGTCGTCACTGGTAAGCCAATCCATCTTGGCGGTTCGCTGGGTCGTGAAAAGGCGACGGGGCGCGGCGTTTTCGTCAGCGGGCTGGAGGCCGCGCGTCGGGCGAATATCGCCGTTGAAGGCGCTCGCGTTGCGGTTCAGGGTTTTGGTAACGTCGGCAGCGAAGCCGCGCGTCTGTTTGCAGGCGCTGGCGCCCGTGTCGTGGCGATTCAGGATCATACCGCGACCCTATTTAACGCCACCGGTATTGACATGAAAGCGCTCACGGCATGGCAGACAGAACACAAACAGATTGCCGGTTTCCCGGGCGCGGAAACTATCGCCAGCGATGCGTTCTGGCGTCTGGAGATGGATATTCTGATCCCGGCGGCGCTTGAAGGCCAAATAACTCGTCAGCGCGCGGAAGCCCTGACGTGTAAGCTGGTGCTGGAAGGGGCTAACGGCCCGACCTATCCGGATGCTGATGATGTTCTGGCTAGCCGTGGTATCCTTGTGGTGCCTGACGTGGTCTGTAACGCAGGCGGCGTAACCGTCAGCTACTTCGAATGGGTACAAGATATGGCCAGCTTCTTCTGGAGCGAAGAAGAGATCAACGCGCGCATGGACAAAATCATGACCGACGCGATCGTCCATGTCTGGGAGAAAGCGGCTGAGAAATCCTGTTCTCTGCGCACCGCAGCCTATATTGTCGCCTGTGAGCGCATTCTGTTGGCCCGTAAAGATCGCGGTATCTATCCGGGTTAAGGCTACAAGTTATTGCGCTAAAATCCACGTCCCGGCGTGGATTTTTTGTCTGTATACCCCGTTTTCCACGCGCGCGCCGATAAATTCTGTCTCAATAAAATGTCTGTTTGTTCGCAAAATAGCGGTTCAATCACGCGTATCTGGTCATCGTAGACTAAGGTTTTGTCATGGTAAATGCCGTTGGCTTTGGCTCACCGCTAAGGAGATAACTTGATGATACCCCCAGAGATTCGCCGTTCTGTTCTACTGCAGAAAGCCATAAAACTGGCGCTGGCAGGGACGCTGCTGACGTTTGCATCGTTTTCGGCGACTGCCGCAGACCCGTCTTCCGACACTGAAACTCCGCAGCCGCCAGATATTTTGCTTGGCCCGCTCTTTAATGATGTCCAGAATGCAAAACTCTTCCCCGATCAGAAAACCTTTGCTGACGCCATACCTAATAGCGATCCGCTCATGATTCTTGCGGATTATCGTATGCAGCGGAACCAGTCCGGCTTCGATTTGCGTCATTTTGTTGATGTTAACTTCACCCTGCCGAAAGCGGGTGAAAAATATGTCCCGCCTGCCGGACAGTCATTGCGTGAACATATTGATGGCCTGTGGCCGGTGCTGACCCGTTCAACTAAAAACGTCGAAAAGTGGGACTCGCTCTTGCCGTTGCCTGAATCCTATGTCGTGCCGGGTGGACGATTCAGAGAGATTTACTACTGGGACAGCTATTTTACGATGCTGGGGCTGGCGGAAAGCGGGCACTGGGATAAGGTGGCGGATATGGTGGCGAACTTTGGTTACGAAATTGACGCCTGGGGGCATATTCCTAACGGCAACCGTACCTACTACCTGAGTCGTTCGCAGCCGCCTTTCTTTGCGTTTATGGTTGAGTTACTGGCGCAACATGAAGGTGACGATGCGCTGAAAGAATACCTGCCGCAACTGCAAAAAGAGTACGCCTACTGGATGGAGGGCGTTGAGACATTGCAGCCAGGGCAACAAAACCAACGCGTCGTCAAACTGGAAGACGGTAGCGTTCTCAACCGCTACTGGGACGATCGGGATACGCCCCGCCCTGAATCCTGGGTTGAAGATATCGCTACCGCCAAAAGCAACCCCAACCGCCCGGCAACGGAGATCTATCGGGACCTCCGATCTGCCGCCGCCTCCGGCTGGGATTTCAGTTCCCGCTGGATGGATAATCCGCAGCAGCTCAGTACCATCCGTACCACCACGATTGTCCCTGTCGATCTTAACGCTCTGCTGTATCAGCTGGAGAAAACCCTCGCGCGCGCCAGCGCTGCGGCGGGCGATCGGGCCAAAGCCTCGCAATATGACGCGCTGGCCAACGCGCGGCAAAAAGCCATTGAAATGCATCTGTGGAATAACAAAGAGGGTTGGTATGCCGACTACGATCTGCAGAACAATAAAATCCGTGACCAACTCACCGCTGCCGCGCTGTTCCCGCTCTATGTAAACGCCGCCGCGAAAGATCGCGCCGCGAAAGTGGCAGCGGCGGCCCAGGCGCATCTGCTACAGCCTGGCGGGCTGGCTACCACCTCGGTTAAAAGCGGACAGCAGTGGGATGCGCCAAACGGCTGGGCGCCGTTACAATGGGTCGCTGCCGAAGGATTGCAAAATTATGGGCAGGATGACGTGGCAATGGAAGTCACCTGGCGCTTTTTAACCAATGTGCAGCACACCTACGATCGCGAGAAAAAACTGGTCGAAAAATATGACGTCAGCAGTACCGGAACCGGCGGTGGCGGCGGCGAATATCCCCTTCAGGACGGCTTTGGCTGGACCAACGGCGTGACGCTGAAAATGCTCGATCTGATTTGTCCGCAGGAAAAACCGTGCGATAGCGTACCGTCTACTCGTCCGGCATCGTTAAGCGCAACGCCGACAAAAACGCCGTCTGCAGCAACGCAGTAACGCGTGTTTATAGTAGGTTGACCCGGCGCTGACCGGGTCAACGCTTACACGTTTTGCAGCGGTTAGCCGCGTCGCAGAAGGCGGAAAATCACCAGCACCACGATCGCGCCCACCACGGCGACCAGGAAACTGTGCAGATTAAAGCCGCTGATACTGCCGCCAATACCAAACATCGTCGCCAACCATCCGCCAACGACCGCCCCGACAATACCGAGAATACAGGTCAGGATAAATCCCCCGCCATCGCGCCCCGGCATAAGCAATTTGGCGATAACGCCGGCAATCAAACCAAAAATAATCCAGGCGATAATTCCCATTTGCGAACCCTCTTTCCAGTAAAAACGTTTTAAGTATAGGCAAAGTCGAGCGTCGCATTTCTGAACACTGATTTATCTCGCGGACATAAAAATTTATTTATCGCTATTAAGTTCTTTCTACCGATGCCGATAACCCAACGATAGTCTGCGTATCAGGGGTTATTTCGTGTGAGTGGTTACAATGAGCAGTTCCTGAAAAAAAATCCATTAGCGATATTAGGCGTGCTACGGGATTTAAATAAAAATCAGGTTCCACTGCGTATTTCATGGGCGAATGGTCAATTCATCAGTAAAATTTTGGCGGTAGACCCGGAAAAACTCATCGTGGATTACGGCAGCCAGGAATATGAAAATAGCGCCGTATTACGTGCCGGGCAGGTAGCCATTATCGCAGAAACGCAGGGCGCAAAAGTCGAGTTCACGTTACCGCAACTCGTTACAGGCGAATATCAGCGGCTGCCGGCCTTTATCACGCCCCTGCCGTCGTCACTGTGGTTTGTCCAGCGCCGGGAGTATTTTCGCATTGGCGCGCCGCTGTATCCGCCTTATTACGGCGTCACCACGCTACCGGACACCCGTACGTTACGTTTTCGCCTGTTTGATCTTTCCCTGGGCGGCATGGGCGCGCTACTGGAATCCGCCATCCCCGACGGACTAATCGAAGGCGCGCGCTTTTCGCAGGTTGAACTGAACATGGGGCCATGGGGGATTCTTCACGTTGACGCCCAGCTTATCGCCATCAGCGAGCGTAAGGTGATTGATGGGAAAAATGAAACGATCACCACTCCCCGCCTGAGCTTTCGTTTCCTTAACGTTAGCCCAGCGGTGGAGCGGGAGTTGCAGCGGATTATTTTTTCGCTTGAGCGCGAGGCCCGAGAAAGAGCGAATAAAGTGCGAGAATAATCTTCACGCTAAACTACATGGCGTCCAGCGCCTGCTGAAGCTTCCAGATATAGCGCGGCGCCTGCGGCGCGGGATGATTATCAACAACATGCTCAAAAAACTCGTCCGCATCCAGATCGTTAATTTTTTCTATCGCCTTCTTCCTGTCGGATGAAAAAGTACGCAATAACGCGCCTGCGCCGTTAGCATAAGAGACGACCAGCGCATATTGCATCACCTGCGGATCTTTGATGCCGGCCAGCGGCCCATTTTCCAGAATGCTCAGATACGCCGCGCCCATTGAGATGTTACGCTCAGGGTTTTTCAGCTCGCTGGTGGTCGGTTCGCCACGCCAGCCCATACGACGGTAAACGTCGCGCCCGGAGGTCGACGCCTTTAACTGCATCAGGCCAATCGCATTGGACTTACTGACCGCGTTAGGGTTGCCGCCGGATTCAATGGCGATAATCGCGGTGATTAAATGTGGATCAACCCCCCATGCCGCCCCGGCTTTTTCACTGATGGGCATCCACTGCATCGCACGCTTTACAGGCACTTCGGCATTCCACGGCGGATTCCTGTAATCCTGTTTTGAGCTACAGCCAGCCAGTATTACTACCAAAAAAGCAAACCATCTTAATTTCACGTCATCTATCCTTATAGCCGTAACTTATCTGCCGAAGAGGTCATACCGCCCCGGCCAGGCACTTAGGTTGCCTCCCTGGTGCGCATCCAGAAACGTCGCACAACGAGGGACATCGCCTAATATATGCGGCATGATATACATTTGCATTCTATTGTCAGCAAGGAATTACCATGTCTCTGTTTCATTTAATCGCCCCCTCGGGCTACTGTATTAACCAACAGGCCGCGTTACGCGGCGTTCAGCGCCTGACTGACGCGGGTCACCAGGTGGAGAATGACGAGGTGATTCGTCGCCGCTATCAGCGTTTTGCCGGTACGGACGCGGAACGGCTGGCCGATGTTAATTCGCTGGCCTCGCTAACTTCGCCGGATACGATCGTCATGCCGGTTCGCGGCGGCTATGGCGCCAGCCGCTTGCTGGATCGTATCGACTGGCAGGCGCTCGCCTCCCGGCAACAGCGCGATCCCTTACTGATTTGCGGTCATAGCGATTTTACGGCGATTCAGGCTGGACTCCTGGCGCAGGCCAATGTCATCACCTTTAGCGGTCCTATGCTGGCGGCAAATTTTGGCGCCGAAACGCTGAATACGTTCACCGAGCAACATTTCTGGCTGGCGCTACGCAAGGCGCAATTTACCGTGGAGTGGCAAGGCGACGGCCCTCAGTGCGACGCACAGGGCACCTTATGGGGCGGAAATCTGGCGATGTTGATTTCCCTTATCGGTACGCCCTGGATGCCGACTATCGATAAAGGAATTTTAGTGCTGGAAGATGTCAATGAGCATCCTTTCCGGGTGGAGCGTATGCTTTTGCAACTGGAGTACGCCGGAATTCTAAACCGTCAGAGCGCCATCGTTCTCGGCAGCTTTAGCGGCGCGGCGCCCAACGAGTATGACGCCGGCTATTCTCTGGAGAGCGTCTACGCGTTTTTACGTTCCCGTCTGTCCGTTCCGCTGATTACCGGTCTCGACTTCGGGCATGAACAGCGTACGGTGACGCTCCCTATCGGGGCAAATGCGACGCTTAAAAATACGCGCCAGGGGACTCAACTCACTTTATCTGGTCATCCTACGCTGCAATTGTAAAAAAAGTCCCCGACAGGCTAAGTAAAACGCTGCCCTGGCCGTTATTATGTTAATGTTAAATAATACGAAGTCGTGTGAGTCAGGAGATATAAAACGTTGGATGCTGCAACAATTATTAGTCTATTTATTTTAGGTTCCATCCTTGTAACCAGCAGTATCCTGTTAAGTTCATTCTCATCGCGACTGGGCATCCCGATTCTGGTCATTTTCCTCGCCATTGGGATGTTAGCGGGTGTGGATGGCATTGGCGGTATTCCTTTCGATAATTATCCTTTCGCTTATATGGTCAGTAACCTGGCGCTGGCGATTATTTTACTCGATGGCGGCATGCGCACCCAGGCCAGCTCTTTCCGGGTAGCGCTGGGCCCCGCGCTGTCGCTGGCGACGCTCGGCGTACTGATCACGTCGGGTTTAACAGGTATGATGGCCGCCTGGCTGTTTCATCTGGATCTTATCGAAGGTCTGCTTATCGGCGCGATAGTCGGTTCCACTGACGCCGCGGCGGTCTTTTCTCTGCTTGGTGGCAAAGGGCTAAACGAACGTGTAGGCTCCACGCTGGAGATCGAATCGGGAAGTAACGACCCGATGGCCGTTTTTCTGACCATTACATTAATTGAGATGATCCAGAAACATGAAACCGGTCTGGACTGGATGTTTGCCGTCCATATTATCCAGCAGTTCGGTCTCGGTATTGTTTTTGGTCTCGGCGGCGGTTACCTGCTACAGCAGATGATCAACCGCATTTCTCTGCCCAGCGGCCTGTATCCGATGTTGGCGCTCAGCGGCGGTATTCTGATTTTTGCTTTGACGACCGCGCTTGAAGGCAGCGGCATTCTCGCGGTCTATCTGTGCGGATTCCTGTTAGGAAACCGTCCGATTCGCAACCGTTACGGCATCCTGCAAAACTTTGACGGACTGGCCTGGCTGGCGCAGATCGCCATGTTCCTGGTCCTGGGACTGCTGGTGACGCCTTCCGATCTGTGGCCGATTGCCGTCCCTGCGCTTATTCTCTCTATCTGGATGATTTTCTTCGCCCGCCCATTGTCGGTGTTTACCGGCCTGCTGCCATTTCGCGGCTTTAATCTTCGGGAGCGCATTTTCATCAGTTGGGTCGGACTGCGCGGCGCGGTGCCGATTATTCTCGCCGTTTTCCCGATGATGGCCGGGCTTGAAAACGCTCGCCTGTTCTTTAATGTCGCTTTCTTTGTGGTACTGGTGTCACTGCTCCTGCAGGGAACATCGCTGTCATGGGCGGCGAAAAGAGCCAAAGTGGTCGTGCCTCCGGTTGGCTGGCCAGTATCGCGCGTGGGGCTTGACATCCATCCTGATAATCCGTGGGAGCAATTCATCTATCAGTTGAGCGCCGACAAATGGTGCGTCGGCGCGGCGTTGCGCGACCTGCATATGCCGAACGAAACCCGCATTGCCGCGCTATTTCGCAATAATGAACTGTTTCACCCCACGGGTAGCACTCGCCTGCAGGAAGGCGACGTACTCTGCGTGATTGGCCGGGAGCGCGATCTGCCAGCGCTGGGCAAATTGTTTAGCCAGTCGCCGCCGGTTTCGTTAGATCAGCGTTTCTTTGGCGATTTTATCCTCGAAGCGAATGCGAAATTCGCCGACGTGGCGCTTATCTACGGGCTGGAAGAAGGAACGGAATACCGGGATAAACAACAAACCCTGGGTGAAATCATACAGCAACTGCTGGGCGCTGCGCCGGTCGTCGGCGATCAGGTGGAGTTTGGCGGCATGATTTGGACGGTAGCTGAAAAAGAAGATAACGTGGTACGCAAGATTGGGGTACGCGTCGCCGAAGACGAAGCAGAATAAGGTCGCCGGACAACGTCGACCCGCCCCCAGGTGGATCGGTCGACGCCTTAGCCTGAGTTAGGTTACGTTGTCACAAACGGCACGCGCGGCGCTACGGCGCACAGTAGCTCATAGCCCAGCGTGCCTGCCGCAGAAGCGACATCATCGACCTTAATTTCTTTGCCCCATAATTCAACCGGCGTGCCGATTCCCGCCTGCGGACACGGCGTCAAATCCACCGCCAGCATATCCATTGAAACGGTGCCTACTGTTCTGGTACGGATACCGTCCACCAGCACAGGCGTCCCGGTCGGCGCATGGCGTGGATAGCCATCGGCATAACCCGCCGCGACGATGCCAATGCGTTGTTCCTGAGTCACAGAATACCCTCCGCCATAGCCTACTCTTTCACCCGCGCTCAGCGTCTGCACGCCAATAATTTCGCTACTCAGCGTCATCACGGGTTTTAGTCCGGTATCGGCAATATCCCGCCACTGTCCTGACGGCGACGCGCCGTACAAAATAATGCCCGGCCTGACCCAGTCATAATGCGCCTGGGGATGCCACAGTGTCGCTGCCGAATTTGATAACGAGTATGCACACTGCAGGCCTTCTGTCGCCAGCGCAATACGTCTCATCGCCTCCCCGATACCTTCCGGATGATCGGCCTGAGCAAAATGTGACATCAGGGTCATTTCACCGACATTGCGCATTGCCCGCAATTGCTGCCAGACAGTCTGCGCCCGCTCAGGCTGAAAACCGAGTCGGTTCATGCCGCTGTTGACTTTGACATAGATATCCAACGGCGCGTTAAGCCGCGCATTTTGCAGCGCTTTCAACTGCCAGTTACTGTGGATGCAGGTGGTCAGCCGATAAGTGTCATACGCCTCCAGGTCTTGCGCATGGAAAAACCCCTCCAGCATCAATATCGGCCCTTTCCACCCGCGCTCACGCAGGGTAATCGCCTCTTCAAGGTTGAGCATAGCGAAACCATCTGTGGCGCCCAGCGCGCTCCAGACGCGTTCAATACCGTGGCCGTAGGCGTTGGCTTTCACTACCGACCAGACGCGCGCCTCTGGGGCCGCCCGGCGCACAATAGCCAAATTTTGTTTCATTACCTGTAAATCAAGGCTGGCCTGTATAGGGCGGGTCATTTCACTTCCTTTATCAGTTATGCGCGCTATGCAAACGTTGCGGGCGGGTGGGCGTAAAATCGGAACGGTATCGCGCCACGCTCAGATCGTCGTAGGGTATCGCTGGCGTACGACCCGACAAGATATCGCTTAACAACTGGCCTGAACCGCAGGCCATCGTCCAGCCTAAGGTGCCGTGTCCAGTATTAAGCCACAGATTTTTATAACGGGTGCGTCCTACTACCGGCGTGCCGTCCGGCGTCATGGGGCGCAGGCCGGTCCAGAATGTGGCCTGCTCAATATGACCGCCGCGCGGAAAAAGATCGCGCACAACCATCTCCAGCGTCTCGCGGCGCGGTTGCAGTAAGTCGGTATTAAAGCCCACGATTTCCGCCATTCCCCCCACGCGAATACGCTTATCAAAACGCGTAATAGCGATTTTGTAGGTTTCATCAAGAATCGTTGATACCGGCGCGCCGTCTGGCTCGACGATTGGGATGGTTAATGAATAGCCTTTCAGCGGATACACCGGGATATCAACAATGCCTTTAAGCATCGCCGTCGAATACGATCCAAACGCCATGACATACGCATCTGCTTTAATGATCTCATCGGCGCATTTCACGCCGTAAATCTGATCATTTTCGTACAGTAATTTTTCCACGGGAGTATTAAAGCGAAAGGTTACGCCCGCCTGCTCCGCCATGCGCGCCAGACGCTGGGTAAAGAGCTGGCAGTCCCCGGTTTCATCATTCGGTAAGCGCAGCCCGCCGGTTAATTTATGCGCAACCTCAGCCAGAGCGGGTTCAACTTCCGCCAGTCGGCTGGATTCCAGGAGCTGATACGGCACCCCGGCATCTTCCAGCACGGCGATATCACGGGTGGCGTTCTCATACTGTTGCGCGGTGCGGAAGAGTTGCAGCGTTCCCCCCTGGCGGCCTTCATATTCGATACCGGTCGCGGCGCGTAGCGTTTTCAGACAGTCGCGACTATATTCCGCCAGACGCACCATGCGGCCTTTATTTTCCATATAATGCCGGGTATCGCAGTTACGCAGCATTTGCCACATCCACTTCAGTTGAAACGGGGTGCCATCCAGACGCACCGCCAGCGGCGCATGGCGCTGGAACATCCATTTTATCGCCTTCAGCGGTACGCCAGGGGCCGCCCAGGGCGCCGCATATCCCGGTGAAATTTGTCCGGCATTCGCCGCGCTGGTTTCTTGCGCCGGGCCGGATTCGCGATCGATGACGGTGACATCATGCCCCGCCTGACTCAAATACCAGGCGCTGGTCACGCCAACTACGCCACTCCCCAGGATGACAACTCGCATAGCCACTCCGTTAATAGTAAAAGAACAATCTTCTGATTACATCTTGATAACTCAGATGAAAATATTATTCAACATATGACTTTTTTATGGTGACGTGCTTCACATATACCCTAAAGACAAGCGATCCCACTGGTTTGGGATCTCCTGCTACGCGGCATGGCTATACAGCATAAAATGATGCCAATACCCGTTTTTTTGCCGTTCAGATTGGAGGAAATCGCAAAGAAAAGTTTTCACGATCAAGTCGTTTTTTAACATGGTGTTCTATGCTTGAAAGGAGGCGCTCCATACAGAGAGCGTCGCCAACAATGAGGGTGCGCGAATGGCAACGATTGATTCCATGAATAAGGACACCACACGTTTGAGCGATGGACCCGACTGGACATTTGATCTGCTGGATGTCTATCTGGCAGAGATAGACCGCGTGGCGAAACTCTACCAACTGGATACTTACCCGCACCAAATTGAAGTCATCACTTCCGAACAGATGATGGACGCCTACTCCAGCGTCGGGATGCCGATCAACTATCCGCACTGGTCGTTTGGCAAAAAGTTCATTGAGACGGAACGTCTGTATAAGCATGGTCAACAAGGACTGGCTTATGAAATTGTGATCAACTCTAATCCCTGCATTGCCTACCTGATGGAAGAAAACACCATCACCATGCAGGCGCTGGTCATGGCGCACGCCTGTTACGGACACAACTCCTTTTTTAAAAATAATTATCTCTTCCGGAGCTGGACGGATGCCAGCTCTATCGTCGATTACCTGATTTTCGCCCGAAATTACATTACCCGCTGTGAAGAACGCTACGGAGTGGATGAAGTAGAAAAACTGCTCGACTCCTGCCACGCGCTGATGAATTACGGCGTCGATCGCTATAAGCGCCCGCAGAAAATCTCGTTGCAGGAAGAGAAAGCGCGACAAAAAAGCCGGGAAGAGTATCTACAAAGCCAGGTGAATATGCTGTGGCGCACGCTGCCAAAACGCGAGGAAGAAAAAACGGTCGCCGAAGCACGCCGCTTTCCCGCTGAACCGCAGGAAAACCTGCTCTATTTTATGGAGAAAAACGCCCCGTTGCTCGAGCCGTGGCAGCGCGAAATTCTGCGCATCGTGCGTAAAGTCAGCCAGTATTTTTATCCGCAGAAACAGACGCAGGTCATGAACGAGGGCTGGGCGACCTTCTGGCACTACACCATCCTGAACCATCTGTATGATGAAGGCAAAGTGACGGAACGCTTTATGCTGGAGTTTTTACACAGCCATACCAATGTCGTATTTCAGCCGCCCTATAATAGCCCCTGGTATAGCGGAATTAACCCCTATGCGCTCGGCTTTGCCATGTTCCAGGATATCAAACGTATTTGTCAGTCGCCCACGGATGAAGATAAATACTGGTTTCCGGATATTGCCGGTTCCGACTGGCTGGAAACGCTGCACTTCGCCATGCGCGATTTTAAAGATGAAAGCTTTATCAGCCAGTTCCTGTCGCCAAAAGTGATGCGTGATTTCCGTTTCTTCACGGTACTTGATGATGACAGGCATAATTATCTGGAGATCTCCGCCATTCATAACGAAGAAGGTTATCGGGAGATTCGATCAAAACTGTCGTCACAGTATAACCTGAGCAACCTGGAGCCGAATATTCAGGTCTGGAATGTGGATTTACGCGGCGACAGATCGCTGACGTTGCGTTATATCCCGCATAACCGCGCGCCGCTGGATAAAGGCCGCAAAGAGGTGCTGAAACATGTGCATCGGTTATGGGGCTTTGATGTGATGCTGGAGCAACAAAATGAGGATGGCAGCGTAGAACTGCTGGAGCGTTGTCCGCCGCGCATGAACACGCTGTAATCGAGATGCTGCCCGGTAGTGTTTGCGTCTACCGGGCATCGCGGGATTATCGTCCCTGAATCGCTAAATCGCCGGGCAGATTTTTCTGCATCCGATGCCAAATCTCGCCGCTGTCATGCCCATAACGCCGCACCGTTTCATACACCTGGTCGTGCGCGCCCTGTTCGCATAACGACGATAATTTATGATAGAAACCCAGTGCCAGACTGCGCGCTTCCGGATTGGCGAAATAGTGGCGACCAATGCGGGTGTATAACCCTTTCATGCCGTTCAGGATCAAGCCGTAAATAGGATTGCCGGAGGCAAATGCCAGACCACGAAAGATGTTATAGTCCAGATCGGCGAATGCATCGGCATGGTCGGCCACTTCGTGGGCAGTGGCCAGCACTTCCTGCGCCTTATCCGGGTGTTGACGCAACGCGGTACGAATAAAGATAGTAGAAATATTGGTACGCACCGACAACAAATTGTCAATCAGTTGCGGAACGCTTTCATGATCAAGGCGGGCCAGCGTTTCAAGGATATTCAGCCCTGACGTTTCCCAAAAATTATTAACCTTTGTCGGTTTGCCATGCTGAATGGTCAGCCAGCCATCTCGCGCCAGCCGCTGTAACACCTCGCGTAATGTCGTGCGCGTTACGCCGATCAGTTCGGAGAGTTCTCGTTCTGCCGGTAAGATCGTGCCAGGAGGAAAGCGGTTATTCCAGATACTTTCAATAATATACTCTTCCGCGAAACCCGCCGGGCTCTGCGCCTTAATGACCATAGTGAGATTTCCATTACACAGCAAAACATAGTTGTACTCATCATACCAGACGGGCGTAACACCTGATAGCGGACGCAATGAAGAAAAAGGGGATCAAGGCACCATTTCTGATATCGCCTGCCAATATCGTTAAGGACTTGCTTGCATTCGTCGCGCTCGCTACTCTCTGTGTTTAAACATAAAAACGCTATTTCATTTTTCTAGGTAAGGAAAAATTTCATGGAGATCTCATGGGGTCGCGCCATGTGGCGCAACTTTTTAGGCCAGTCGCCCGACTGGTACAAACTGGCACTACTTGTCTTTTTAATTGTTAACCCATTCATTTTCTTAGCTAATCCCTTTGTTGCTGGTTGGCTGCTGGTGGCAGAGTTTATCTTCACTCTGGCGATGGCGTTAAAGTGTTACCCCCTGCTGCCCGGCGGGTTACTGGCCATTGAAGCCGTCATCATCGGCATGACCAGCGCCGCCCATGTACGTGAAGAGGTTGCCGCCAACCTGGAAGTCTTGCTGCTGCTGATGTTTATGGTGGCAGGCATCTACTTTATGAAGCAGTTATTGCTGTTTATTTTTACCCGTCTGTTACTCAGTATCCGCTCGAAGATGGTTCTGTCGCTGGCCTTTTGCGTCGCCGCCGCGTTCTTGTCGGCTTTCCTTGACGCGCTTACCGTCGTTGCGGTGGTGATCAGCGTCGCCGTCGGTTTTTACGGGATTTACCATCGTGTGGCCTCATCGCGCGGCGAAGAGAACGATATGCTGGACGATAGCCATATCGATCCGCATTACAAAACGGTGCTGGAGCAATTCCGCGGATTCTTGCGTAGTCTGATGATGCATGCAGGCGTGGGGACGGCGCTGGGCGGCGTCATGACCATGGTCGGGGAGCCGCAAAACCTGATCATCGCTAAAGCGGCTGGCTGGCATTTCGGCGACTTCTTTTTGCGGATGTCGCCTGTCACCGTCCCGGTACTGGTATGTGGACTGTTAACCTGTATGCTGGTCGAGAAAATGCGCTGGTTTGGCTATGGCGAAACGTTGCCCGAAAAAGTCCGCGACGTTTTACAGCAATTCGACGATCAAAGCCGTAAGAAGCGCACCCGCCAGGATAAAATTAAACTAATAGTCCAGACGATTATTGGCGTCTGGCTGGTTACCGCCCTCGCCCTCCATCTCGCGGAGGTGGGACTGATTGGTCTGTCGGTCATTATTCTGGCCACCGCGTTAACGGGTGTAACCGATGAACACGCCATCGGCAAAGCGTTTACCGAGTCGCTGCCGTTTACTGCGCTGTTAACCGTTTTCTTCTCTATTGTGGCGGTTATTATCGATCAACATCTTTTCGCGCCGATTATTCAGTTCGTCTTGCAAGCCTCTGAACACGCGCAGCTAACGCTGTTCTATCTCTTTAACGGCCTGTTGTCCTCCATCTCAGATAACGTCTTTGTCGGCACCATTTATATCAACGAAGCGAAGGCGGCAATGGAAAACGGCGCAATCAGCTTAAAACAGTTTGAGCTGCTAGCTGTGGCCATCAATACCGGTACTAACCTGCCATCGGTAGCGACGCCAAATGGTCAGGCGGCATTCTTATTCCTGCTGACCTCCGCGCTGGCGCCGTTAATCCGTCTCTCCTATGGCCGTATGGTCTGGATGGCGTTACCGTACACTATCGTACTGACCCTGATAGGGCTACTGTGCGTCGAATTCACTCTTGCGCCGGCCACCGAATGGATGACTCAGGCAGGATGGTTAGCAACGCTTTCGTAACGTTTGGCCGGGCAATACACCGCCCGGCTCCGATTTTTGCCTGATAATTATCCAATTACACATTATTTCATTTCCCGCTAGTGGCGCACGAATTGAATTGGTTTACACTGCGGTCTCTACGCATGTTGCAGGGAAATTATTATGTTGCGATTTTTAAACCAGTGCTCACGGGGTCGGGGCGCATGGTTACTGATGGCGTTTACCGCCCTGGCGCTGGAAATGGTGGCGCTGTGGTTCCAGCACGTCATGTTACTTAAACCTTGCGTGCTATGTATTTACGAACGTTGCGCCCTGTTTGGCGTGATGGGCGCGGGTCTGGTTGGCGCAATAGCGCCGAAAACGCCGCTGCGATACGTGGCAATGGTTATCTGGATTTACAGCGCCTGGCGGGGTCTACAACTGGCGTATGAACATACGATGATTCAGTTGCATCCCTCGCCGTTCATGACCTGTGACTTTATGGCGCGCTTTCCAGACTGGTTGCCGTTGGGTAAATGGCTGCCGCAGGTGTTTGTGGCATCCGGTGATTGCGCCGAGCGCCAGTGGTCGTTTTTAACGCTGGAGATGCCGCAATGGCTGTTGGGAATCTTTGCCGCTTATCTTGTAGTGGCGATAGCCGTCGTCATAGCCCAGGCATTTAAGCCTAAAAAACGCGACCTGTTCGGTCGTTGATACACACGCTCCTTCGGGAGCGTTTTTTTTTGCCCGAAGCGTTGTTTGCCAGTGATCAAAAGATGTATATTAAATGCATCTTTTGATCACCACATCAGGGAGATGTCTTATGTCCCACTTACGCATCCCGGCAAACTGGAAAGTTAAACGCTCTACCCCCTTTTTCACCAAAGAGAATGTTCCGGCGGCACTGCTCTCTCATCACAACACAGCGGCAGGCGTTTTCGGACAACTCTGCGTGATGGAAGGCACCGTGACCTACTATGGTTTTGCGAATGAAACCGCGACAGAACCAGAAGTGAAAGTGGTGATTAATGCCGGGCAATTCGCCACCAGTCCGCCGCAATACTGGCATCGGGTAGAGCTGAGCGATGATGCGCGGTTCAACATTCATTTTTGGGTAGAGGAAGACCATCAGGGCGAGGAAATGTATCAACAGAAAAAAGCCTGACATCGGTAAACCAGTCACCACTGGGCGGCGTCCCGCCCAGTAGCCAGGTGATTAATGGCGCTAATTAAACGCTAGAGTAGTTTAATTTTAACGTGGTATCCCTCAAGCCCTTTCATCGTTTCTCGCGGCACGAACTCTATTTCGGAAACCTCTTGCCCGGTTTTCTTCCGTAGTTCGGCAACCTTTTTGCTAATGAGTGCCGCGATTTCCTCTTCTGCTTTATGTGTCAACTCTTCGCTGTTCATTGATTTCCTCCTTTGAACTCGCAAACGGCTAAGCGCAATAAGACAGTGTCGTCATGGACGCGCTACTATTTTAACGTACAAAAAATTATAGGCTATCTTTCTGAGGATTATCAGGATGTTTCGCTTTAGAAGATGCAAAAAACCGCCTGGCACAGACGGTGCATCAGGCGGTTGGTTAATAGCACAAGACGCTATCTACGAGGATCTTCAACCTCATTCTGGGTATCCGGGTCGAGAGGATCGTCTCCCTCTGGCGTATCCGGAATATTTTCACCAGGAAGCGGCTCATCCTCTGGTAATGGATCGACTAAATCAGGACGTTCAGACATAAAGCCTCCAACGAACCATAGTTATTAAAGATACCCTACAGCACTACTTTTGGTTTTTCTTTGGATTTTTTCCTTCGTCTTCGGGTGTCTTATCAGGCTTCCTGGGCTGATCCTTTGAAACGCGCAACGGTTGGTTATTCATGGGGTAACTCCTCAGGATAGGCAGCGATATACTGCTTTGAAAGTATAGAGTCGCCACCATACGTGCGCGAGCGCAGCGACAAGGCACGTCAGGGAAGAATAGAAAGCGGTGATAACGCCAGGTGACGGAATTTGCACGCAATTCCTGATTTCAGGGGGCGCCCGGCGTAAATTAAAGAATTGTAAACAATCAGCCGTTTTGCCGAAGACTTATTCTGCCCACGACGGTTTATTTAAAATATGATCCTGCCAGTCCCGTACTTCAGATTCTTTAACCGCGATATGACGGACAGAAATTCGCTCGCCATGCATAGCGGCTTTCGATCCAGTCAGCAGCGGATGCCACGTCGGCAAGGGCTTACCTTCCGCCAACAAACGGTAGGCGCAGGTCATCGGCAACCATTCAAAGTCTGGCAAGTTTTCGCGAGTGAGTTTGATACAGTCGGGTTCAAATTCAAAACGGCGCTCATAATGACGGCACTGGCACGTTTTGATATTTAATTGCCTGCACGCCACGTTGGTGAAGTAGATTTCATCTGTATCTTCATCCATCAGCTTATGCAGGCAGCATTGACCGCAGCCATCGCACAACGACTCCCACTCGGCATCGGTCATTTCATCCAGGGTTTTACGTTGCCAGAAAGGTGTATCGCTCATTAAAGTATCCGCCATTGCACTAAAGCTGCACCTTATAACCAGTCTGGCCTGCAGATGCAAGTTTTACCGCCGCTGAAGGCGGCAAGCAGATTTTACAGAACGCGGGTAGACAACGTTTCGCCATTAAAACGAATGTCCAGCTCATCGCCGCTTAATAATGGCCCCACGCCTGCCGGCGTGCCGGTTAGCACCACGTCCCCGGCTTTGAGCGTAAAATAGCGGCTCATATAGGCGATAAGGGGCACAATAGGATGAATCATATCCGCGGTCGAACCTTGCTGGCGAACCTCGCCATTAACGTTAAGTCCGATAACCGTATTTTGCGGATCGCCGCAGAAGGCCGCGACAGGGATGAAGCCTGAAATCGGACATGCGTTATCAAAACCTTTGGCTTTTTCCCAGGGCTGTCCGGCCTTTTTCATTTTCCCTTGAATATCGCGCAGGGTTAAATCAAGCGCCACGCCATAACCGGCTATCGCTTTACGTACATGATCTTCGGTCGCCTGGCGGAGCGTTGCGCCAATCAGCACAGCAAGCTCAACTTCATGATGAACAGCCCCCATATCCGCCGGAATCGCCAGCGGCTGGCGAATATCACACAATGCGGTTTCCGGCTTGATAAAAAGCACGGGTTCTTCCGGCGTCGCGCTGCCCATCTCCTTGATGTGATTTGCGTAATTACTGCCCACGCAGACCACTTTACTTACCGGGTAATCAAGCAAGGCACCTTGCCAGTTACGATGTTGATACATATTTTCCCCTAAGATCATGATGGAATTCAGGCGCGGCACCGAATACCGTTTAACGGTCAGCGGGCGACGTATTTTGTCCCACCGAAGAAAGATGTTGTTTCAGCAAATCTTCCGGCGGCGGCGGCAATTGTAAATAATAGCCCTGCTCGCTTAACGCCTGTTTTACTTTTTCGAGCTCGGCATTGACTAATTTTTTACGTCCATCAAGCGGCAGCATCATCGCTAACTGCGGCTGACCGAATCCTTTCATCAACGCTTCAGGCACTCGCGAAAAATCGTCTTTTTTTTCGACATACAAATAGGTTTGATCGCGCTTGCTACTTCGATAGATCACACAAAACATACTTTTACTCTGAATTAACGGGATGGTGACTTGCCTCAATATAATACTGACTATAACATGCCTTCTGGACTTCGGAATATCACTCCGTATCGGAGATGATAAATAGCAAATTGAGTAAGGCCAGGATGTCAAACACGCCAATCGAGCTTAAAGGCAGTAGCTTCACCTTATCAGTGGTTCATTTGCATGAAGCGGAACCAGAGGTTATTCGTCAGGCGTTAGAAGACAAAATAGCGCAGGCTCCTGCGTTTTTAAAACACGCCCCTGTCGTTATTAACGTTAGCGGTCTTGAAAGCCCGGTAAACTGGCCGGAACTGCATAAGATCGTGACCTCAACCGGCTTACGCATTATCGGCGTGAGCGGCTGTAAAGACGCCAGCCTGAAAGTAGAAATCGATCGGATGGGTCTTCCTTTACTGACTGAAGGTAAAGAGAAAGCGGTTCGGCCTGCGCCCGTTGAGCCGGCAACGCCCAGCGAACCGCCGCAAAACGCTAATCCCATCACAAAAACGCGATTAATTGATGTTCCGGTTCGTTCCGGTCAGCGCATTTATGCTCCACAATGTGATCTGATTGTTACAAGTCACGTCAGCGCTGGCGCAGAGCTTATCGCTGACGGCAATATCCATGTCTATGGCATGATGAGAGGTCGCGCGCTGGCAGGGGCGAGCGGCGATCGGGAAGCGCAAATTTTTTGTACCCATCTGACGGCAGAACTGGTCTCTATCGCAGGTGTTTACTGGCTGAGTGATAAAATCCCGGCAGAATTTTATGGCAAAGCGGCGCGCCTGCGTTTAGCAGACAACGCTTTGACAGTTCAACCGTTGAATTGATCCCTTTTTAACAAGGAATTTTTATGGCACGCATTATTGTTGTTACTTCGGGTAAAGGGGGCGTTGGCAAGACCACCTCCAGCGCGGCCATCGCTACAGGTTTGGCCCAGAAGGGAAAGAAAACTGTCGTCATTGATTTTGATATCGGACTGCGTAACCTCGATCTGATTATGGGGTGCGAACGTCGTGTCGTTTACGATTTTGTAAACGTCATTCAGGGCGATGCGACACTGAATCAGGCGCTGATCAAAGATAAGCGTACTGAAAATCTCTTCATTCTTCCGGCGTCGCAGACCCGGGATAAAGACGCGCTAACGCGCGAAGGCGTCGCTAAGGTACTGGACTCACTGAAAGCGATGGACTTTGAGTTCATCGTTTGCGACTCGCCGGCGGGTATCGAAACCGGGGCGCTGATGGCGCTCTATTTTGCCGATGAAGCGATCATCACGACCAACCCGGAAGTCTCTTCTGTCCGTGACTCGGACCGTATTCTGGGTATTCTGGCATCGAAATCTCGTCGCGCAGAAAATGGCGAAGAACCGATTAAAGAACATCTCCTGTTGACGCGCTACAATCCAGGCCGTGTAAGTAAAGGCGACATGCTCAGCATGGAAGATGTACTGGAGATTCTGCGTATTAAACTCGTCGGGGTGATCCCGGAAGATCAATCCGTACTGCGCGCATCGAACCAGGGCGAACCGGTGATTCTTGACGCCACTGCGGATGCAGGTAAAGCCTATGCAGATACCGTAGATCGTCTGTTGGGAGAAGAACGTCCTTTCCGCTTCATTGAAGAAGAGAAGAAAGGTTTCCTCAAACGCCTGTTCGGAGGATAAATTATGGCATTACTGGATTTTTTTCTCTCGCGGAAAAAGAGTACCGCTAATATTGCAAAAGAGCGGTTGCAAATCATTGTCGCGGAACGTCGCCGTAGCGATGCCGAACCGCATTATTTACCGCAGTTACGTAAAGATATTCTTGAGGTCATTTGTAAATACGTACAAATCGATCCGGAAATGGTTACCGTCCAGCTTGAGCAAAAAGATGGTGATATCTCCATCCTTGAACTTAACGTAACGTTGCCGGAAGCCGAAGAGTCAAAATAAGCTCTTTTATGGGAAAATTCCTGGATTAAAAAAGGCAGAAGAATCTGCCTTTTTTATTTTTTTACATTATTCCGAATACGGACATTTATTTCACTGGCCGTTTTCCCGGCAATTACCGCCGTTAACGCGGGTACTCCTGCAACAGAAGAGTTAACTTCTCCGCCATCAGTTCGGCACGCCAGCCGGAAATCAATTCCGGTTGCCCATTTTGCGGTTTTAATTTCCAGTGCCAGTTAAGCAACTGATTAATCTGCCGACGCGATGCCAGTAGCTCGCCGCTGACGTGATGCGACGCGCTCACCTCCGCCACCAGCGCTTTGATGGCCTTAAACGCTTTGCGATAGCCCGGCATGTCCATCAGATTCAACAGGGGTTCCGGCAATGCCTCTTCCGGTAATGCCTGTGCTTTCGCCACCAGCGATATCAACGTCTTGCCGTGAAAACGAATCTCGCTGCCGGAAAGCCCCAGGCTATCCAGCTCACCGAGACTGCCCGGCATATAACGCGCGACCGCCCACAGGTTTTCTTCACGCACAACAAAGTTCACCGCCATATCGCGCTCACGCGCCTTACGCAGCCGCCAGTCAGCTAAAAGTTGCAGACAGGCTAACTGGCGGGTACGCAGTTGCCAGGCATTAGTGATATCCCGCCATGCCTCTTCCGGCGCCTGAATCTCCTGACGACGCTGCTGCATCAATCGGCATTCATCAAGCGCGGCAGGCAGCCATCCTGCGGCTTCAGTTTCAATCATCAGCTTTTTGGCGATCGGTAACAGATACCAGACATCCGCCGCCGCGTATTCACACTGACGTTCGCTTAAAGGCCGGGCTAACCAGTCGGTACGAGACTCGCTTTTATCCAGCGCCACGCCCGTATACTCTTCTACCATCGCCGCAAACCCCCACGACAGCGGGCGCCCGCAAAACGCCGCCAGGATTTGCGTATCAATCAGGGGTTCCGGCAGTTCGCCAAACGCATTCAGAAATACTTCCAGATCTTCGCTACCCGCGTGCAGAAATTTGGTGATTCCCGTATCTCGCAGCACCGCTTTTAACGGCGACCAGTCGCTGATGCCGAGCGGATCGATCAGGGCGACATTTGCCCCGTCAAATAACTGTATCAATCCTAACTGCGGGTAATAGGTGCGGGTACGGACAAATTCCGTATCTAAAGCAATAGCCGGACATGCGCGGACAGCCTCACACAGGCTCGCCAGCGCATCGTCCGTTTCAATCATTTGGTAATTCAAATCGTATTCTCTTTGGTTCGCGCCAAAAAAAACGCCGGCTTAACCGGCGTCTCTCGTTAGCTGACTTAACGCTCAGGCTTTATTGTCTACTTTGCCACGGGCTTCGTCACGCAGTTCTCGTCGTAAAATTTTCCCAACGTTAGATTTTGGTAATTCCTCGCGAAACTCGACCTGTTTGGGCACCTTATATCCGGTCAGATGGCGACGGCAGAAGGTGATCAACGCATCGTCAGTCAATGCCGGATCTTTCTTAACCACAAAAAGCTTCACCGCTTCGCCGCTACTACCGGAAGGCACGCCAACCGCCGCGACTTCCTGCACGCCAGAATGCTGCATCACCACATCTTCAATTTCGTTTGGATAAACGTTAAAACCAGAAACCAGAATCATATCTTTCTTACGATCGACAATCCGCAGAAAGCCCTCTTCATCCATAACCGCAATATCGCCCGTATGCAGCCAGCCATCTTTAATGATTTCATCCGTCGCGTCAGGACGCTGCCAGTATCCCAGCATAACCTGCGGACCTTTCACGCAAAGCTCTCCGGCCTCACCCGGCGCGACTTCGTTGTCATCGTCATCCACCAGTTTGGCTTCTGTTGACGGTACTGGCAGGCCGATACTGCCGCTGTGATAATCAATATCATGCGGGTTGACGCTCACCAGCGGGGCGCACTCGGTCAGCCCGTAGCCTTCCAGCAGGTATTGCCCGGTCAGCTTTACCCAACGTTCCGCAACGACGTTTTGCACCGGCATCCCGCCGCCGGCTGACAGATGCAGCGAAGAAAAATCCAGCTGTTGAAACTCTTTATTATTGAGCAGAGCGTTGAATAGCGTATTAACGCCAGTCATCGCCGTAAACGGATATTTCGCCAGCTCCTTGACCAGGCCGGGGATATCACGCGGATTGGTAATCAGCAGGTTTTGCCCACCCAGCTCGATAAAAAGCAGACAGTTCATGGTTAAGGCAAAAATGTGATACAGCGGCAGCGCGGTCACTACCAGCTCTTTCCCCGGGTGCAGCAGCGGCCCATAGGTCGCTTTCACCTGCTCCAGATTCGCCAGCATATTGCGGTGGGTCAACATCGCGCCTTTCGCCACGCCCGTCGTACCGCCGGTATATTGCAGGAAAGCCAGATCTTCAGCGACAACCTCGGGTTTTACATACTGCATACGGTAGCCATGCTGTAGCGCGCTGCGAAACGAGATCGCATCTGGCAAGTGGTATTTTGGCACCAGACGCTTGATGTATTTCACGACAAAGTTAACAACCGTACCTTTGGCGGTAGAAAGCTGGTCGCCCATCCGCGTCAGAATAACGTGCTGTACCGACGTTTTCTCGACCACTTTTTCCAGCGTATGGGCAAAGTTAGAAACAATAATGATTGCCGCCGCGCCGCTATCGTTAAGCTGATGCTCAAGTTCGCGCGGCGTGTACAGCGGGTTAACGTTCACCACAATCATGCCGGCGCGTAAAATACCAAATAGCGCGACGGGATACTGTAACAGGTTTGGCATCATCAGCGCCACACGGTCGCCTTTTTTGAGTCCCAGCCCTTGTTGTAAATAAGCCGCAAATGCCCGACTACGTTCTTCTAATTTACGGAAGGTCATTACCTCCCCCATATTGACGAACGCAGGCTGATCGGCATAGCGCGTCGCCGCATGTTCAAACAGTTCAACCAGGGATTGATAACGGTCAGGGTTGATCTCCGCCGGAACATCAGCAGGATAACGGTTAAGCCAAACCTTCTTCAATGCATCACCTCTAAAATGAGTGTTCGTCGTCATCACAACCCCAGTTAATAAACAAGTCGTTAACATTATATTAACTCAGCGTACCAGTTTATTAATTACGCAACTGAAAGGTTGCGAAGCGCGTCACTATTTATTTTTATTATGTCTCTATGAATGCAGAAACAGCGGACCAGCCGCTGTTTCTTTTATTGATAAAACAAAGAGTTACTCTGTTACTATCGTCTGAACCTCTGCGGGTCCAGGGTTATACCACCCCCAACCGCCATAGCCATAAGGCCAGGCGCGTCCGCCGTAAAACCACGGATCGATCGGCTGTGGAGGCATGACGACCTGCTGAACAAGATGCCAGCGTTTATAGCCGGTAGCCTGCATCAGCATAAATTTATACGGCGTATTGCCGATTTTACCGTCAACCGTGCCGGTTATCGGGCCGACAACGGTAACTAACTGGCCACGGAAGTCCACCGGGTCCAGAAAACCGTTCACATCGGCAAAAATTCTGCCGCGCGAGGCTTCGCCCAGAACAGGACGCGCGCCGCTGTCGAGCGGTACGGTCGCGATTTCAAGCCGGGTTTTTCCCTGCTGATTTTGTACCGCCACAACTTTGCCGCCAAAACGCGCCTCTTGCCCGATATAGAGCTGCGGCGCATTCATCACCCGCACCAAATCCTGCTGCGGCGTCGGACTCGAACCTTTAATGGCATCCGGGATAGTCACGCAACCACTCAGCATAAGCGCAAAAGCGCACGCCAGCGCCCCTTTTATTAACCTTTTTTGAACCGCCATGATGCGACTCCTTTTTCTCGACCTCTATTCCACCCCACAGCATAAAGTATGGGGGGTAATAGTAGTGAGAGTCATTCTTTGCCGGGAAGTTTCTTCCACGCCACTTCGTTACGCAAATAAACCGGCTCGGCATGTTCCACGGCAACGGTCTCTCCTGCCGCCAGCTTTTGACTGGCGATGGGCAGCATATCTTCCGCTGCCGGGAGCGACACCTCCCCATCATGAAGCGTCAGGCCGCACTCCTTCGCCAGATCGGGCCACGCGGACCAACCCGTTCCTACGGTCGCCCACTCGCCGGAAAGCTGTTTCAACCGCTCACCGACCCGTTCCGGTTTCAGCACCGCTTCCGTCTCTTCGCCCTGCCAGACGCCCTGCGCATCACGCTGGTATTCCGCCCAGTACACTTCGCCCATCCGCGCGTCAATCGCGGCGAGTACGCGGGTCGCGCCGGTTTTACGCCACGCGCCCTGCGCCATCGTGGCAAGCGTCGAAACACCGATCATCGGCAGATTTGCCCCTAACGCCAGCCCTTGCGCAATACCAATGCCGATACGCACGCCGGTAAAGCTGCCCGGACCGCGCCCAAACGCCAGCGCATCTATCTCATTGAGCGAGGCGCCGCTGGCGGCCAGAATCTCCTGCACCATGGGCAGGATACGTTGAGTGTGTTCTCGTGGACAAAGCTCAAAGTGAGCATTGATAGTACCGTTGTTCCACAGGGCGACAGAACAGGCCTCTGTGGCGGTATCGATAGCCAGAATTCGCATGAGGTTTCGTGCTTAGATCAATAAAATAGCGCGCATCTTACCATACTCCGTAACAAATTACTCGGCGGATGGAATCGCAAGAAAGCGAACGGCACGGGCGATATCACGCGTGCGCGGCGCAGGAGGCAGGCTGGCGAGAAACGTGGCGCCATAGGGCCGCATCACCAGCCGGTTATCACAAATCACTAACACCCCGCGATCGTCCGCATCGCGAATCAGCCGCCCCACCCCCTGCTTCAGCGTAATCACCGCATCGGGCAGTTGAACCTCATCAAACGGATCGCCACCGCGCAAACGACAGTCTTCCATTCGCGCTTTTAACAGCGGGTCGTCCGGGGAAGTAAACGGCAATTTGTCGATAATCACCAAAGATAACGTATCGCCGCGCACGTCCACCCCTTCCCAGAAGCTGCTGGTGGCGACGAGCAGCGCGTTGCCGGCGCTAACAAATTGCTGTAACAGTTGGCCTTTACTGGTTTCCCCTTGCAACAATACCGGCAGCGTCATGGTGGCGCGAAACTGCTCCGCCAGATCGCGCATCATGGCGTGCGAGGTGCACAGCATAAAACATCGCCCGTTATTGGCTTCGATAATCGGCCTGAGCATAGCCGCCAACTGTCGCGCCGCGCCGGGCTGGTTGGTTTGCGGTAGGTTACGCGGTACGCAGAGTAACGCCTGGCGCGTATAGTCGAATGGGCTGGGCAGTAGCATGGATTCTGCCTGTTCAATTCCCAGACGGGCGGTAAAGTGGTGAAGATCATCATTTACCGACAACGTGGCCGAGGTAAAAATCCAGCTACCGGGCTTCTGTTCCATCACCTCTTTGAATTTGTCCGCCACGGTGAGCGGCGTCAGCGCCAGGGTGAAATGGCGCGAGGTGCACTCATACCAGTAGCTGTATCCCGGCTGATTGATCTCTTTTAAGCGTTTCAGCCGTGAACGGTATAGCGTGGCGCGTTCAAAAGCCGCATCCAGCAGCGCTGAACGGCCCAGCGACAGCTTCGCCACGTCGTAACAAAGCTCCAGCGTATCATCCAGCAGTAAAAATGCCCGTTGGATACGTGAGTCGGCTAACAGTTCACGCAAATTTCCCCGGTAGCCGGGCTCCCCCAGTTGCAGACGAAAATCCTGGGCGCTCTGGGCAAGGCGATCGGCGCATTTTTGCAACTGTTGAGTGTCTTTCAGTTCCGTCCGGTAGGCGATGGTGATGTCTTTTGCTAAATCCAGCAACTGACGGCTGGAGAGCGATTGGCCGAAATACTGGCTGGCGATGTCAGGCAGTTGGTGGGCTTCATCGAAGATCATTACTTCAGCCTGAGGGATAAGTTCGCCAAACCCGCTCTCTTTAACCACCATATCCGCAAGAAAAAGGTGGTGGTTTACAATCACCACATCCGCGTCCATCGCCTTTTTACGCGCTTTCACCACAAAGCACTCTTTGTAGAGCGGGCAATCGCTGCCAAGGCAGTTGTCGTTGGTACTGGTGACCAGCGGCCAGGCCTGGGAATCCTCCGCCACGCTGACGCAGGTGCTGATATCGCCATCCCGCGTCTGATTTGACCAGGAGCGCAGCAATATCACGTCGCTTAACGTTTGTACCGGTAAATCGCCGCCCGCCAGCGCTTGTTGTTCCAGCCGCTCCAGGCAGAGGTAGTTTGAACGTCCTTTCAACAGGGCCGTCTTACCGGTAAACGCCAACGCTTTTGCTACCGTCGGCAGATCGCGGCTGTAGAGTTGATCCTGCAACGCTTTCGACCCGGTCGAAATAATGACTTTTTTCCCGGCGCGCAACGCCGGAGCGAGGTAAGCATAGGTCTTCCCGGTTCCGGTGCCGGCTTCAACAACCAGAGGCTGCGCATTTTCAATCGCTTGTGTCACGGCAACCGCCATTTGCCGCTGTGGTTCGCGCGGTTTAAAGCCGGTTATCGCTTTGGCCAGTTGGCCATCTGCTGCAAAATCGTCCGTCACACTGCCCCCTGTTAATTTACACAGGGATTATGTCAGGGTAGAAAGGCTTACGCCAGTTACAGAGGTGACGGCGGCGCCACATTGTGGCAGTCTTGAGCCATTCAAATGGAAAGCAAATGAGGAATAAGTGATGTCTATCGTGCGTATTGATGCCGAAGATCGTTGGTCAGACGTGGTGATCTACAATAATACGCTGTGGTATACCGGCGTGCCGGAAAACCTCGACGCCGACGCTTTTGAGCAAACGACGAATACTCTGGCGCAAATTGATGCGGTGCTGGAAAAACAGGGCTCCAGTAAGTCACGTATTCTGGATGCCACTATTTTCCTGAGCGATAAAGCGGATTTTGCCGCCATGAATAAGGCGTGGGATGCGTGGGTCGTCGCAGGCCATGCGCCGGTACGCTGTACCGTACAGGCCGGGTTAATGAATCCGAAATATAAAGTTGAGATTAAGATTGTCGCGGCGGTATAAGCCGGTTATTCGTCTTCATCCTCAAAACGCGCCACTATCCGTTCGCCGGTATGGTTGGCGCGAAGTTCGCCCGCCACCTGGGCAATCGCTTCTCCGCTGCTCATACCTTGCGACATCAATTCCTGGATACGTTCTACGGCTTTTTGCTGTTGTTCATGACTGAGTGAAGGTAAACCTGCAAACATGATTAACTCCTGCTAAATTGTTAGCGCTAATTATTTCACGCTACCCGGCGGTAAGCCAGTAGTGTTGTAACGAGTCAGGAATGATGAAGACGTTATCTCCCACTGTTATCACCTTACCCTGGCGTCCGGACGCCGCTGAACACTATTTTGCGCCCGTAAACCATTTGCCCTGGGCGATGCTGCTGCATTCAGGTGATGCTATTCATCCCTATAACCGCTTTGATATTCTGGTCGCCGATCCTGTCACCACACTGACCACGCGCGCCCAGGAAACCACGGTATGTACTGCGCGCACGACTACCGTCACTCTCGACGATCCGTTACACGTTTTGCAGACTCAACTGGAGGCGCTGCCTTTTCATCCTCAGCCTGACCCTGACTTACCCTTTCAGGGCGGCGCGCTGGGTCTGTTTGGTTATGATTTAGGGCGGCGTTTCGAAATTTTGCCCGATACTGCCGCGCGCGATATCGCTTTACCCGATATGGCGATTGGCCTTTACGACTGGGCGCTGATTGTCGATCACCAAAAACAGGTGGTGTCGCTGATAAGCTATCACGATGCAGACGCCCGATATCGCTGGCTCACCAGCCAGCACGCGCCGACCCGCACGCCCTTCAGGCTTACCTCGGCCTGGCAATCCAATATGACGCGTTGCGAGTATGGCGAGAAGTTTCGTCAGGTGCAGGCCTGGCTGCACAGCGGGGACTGCTATCAGGTCAATCTTTCCCAGCGTTTTCAGGCGAGCTACGAGGGTGATGAATGGCAGGCTTTCGAACGCCTTAACCGCGCAAATCGCGCCCCGTTCAGCGCCTTTCTTCGTTTACATGACGGCGCCATATTGAGCCTTTCTCCTGAGCGTTTTATCCAACTGGAGAACGGTCATATTCAGACGCGCCCGATCAAAGGTACGCTTCCACGGCTTAACGATCCGCAGGCGGATCGTCAGCAGGCGCAGAAACTGGCTAATTCAATGAAAGATCGCGCTGAAAATTTGATGATTGTCGATTTGATGCGTAACGACATTGGCCGGGTCGCCGTACCAGGTTCGGTGAAAGTGCCGGAACTGTTCGTCGTCGAACCATTTCCTGCCGTTCACCATCTGGTTAGCACCATTACCGCCCGTTTACCGGACTCGCTTCATGCTACCGACCTGCTGCGCGCGGCTTTCCCCGGCGGCTCCATTACCGGCGCGCCTAAAGTGCGGGCAATGGAAATTATCGACGAACTGGAGCCGCAGCGACGCAACGCCTGGTGCGGTAGCATCGGTTATCTGAGTTTCTGCGGCAAGATGGATACCAGTATTACTATCCGCACCGTCACGGCAACGCAGGGCCAACTCTATTGCTCAGCCGGCGGCGGTATCGTGGCCGATAGCAACGAAGAAGCGGAATATCAGGAAACTTTTGATAAAGTTAATCGTATCCTGCACCCACTGGAGAACTAATACGTGGATACCAGCCGTCTGACGCTCGATCATTTCTTATCGCGCTTTCAGCTTTTGCGCCCGCAGATGACTCATGAAACGTTAAATCAACGTCAGGCCGCCGTACTGATCCCTGTGGTTCGCCGCCCCCAACCGGGGCTGCTGTTGACCCAGCGGGCTATTCATTTGCGCAAACACGCCGGACAGGTCGCCTTTCCCGGCGGGGCCGTGGACAGTACCGATGCTTCGCTTATCGCCGCAGCGCTTCGCGAAGCGCAGGAGGAAGTCGCCATCCCGCCACAAGCTGTGGAAGTGATTGGCGTTTTACCGCCGGTAGACAGCGTGACCGGTTTTCAGGTCACCCCGGTGGTCGGCATTATTCCGCCAAATCTCCCCTGGCGCGCCAGTGAAGACGAAGTGTCTGCGGTGTTTGAAATGCCGCTGGCGCAAGCGTTGCAACTGGGTCGATATCATCCGCTTGATATTTACCGTCGCGGCAATTCGCACCGCGTATGGCTCTCCTGGTATGAGCATTATTTCGTCTGGGGCATGACCGCAAACATTCTTCGTGAGCTGGCGCTGCAAATCGGCGTAAAGCCCTGACTGTACACAACGCCATTCACGTTGCCTCAAGGTGGTAACAATCGCCTCCCCCAAAGAGGCAGCCTGAAGGGCAACGTGTATATACTTAACTTTACGCGCGCAAGACACGACTTGAGATTACTGTCGCAATATTAGTAAAAACGCGGTTATTCATTAGTTTAATTCATGTGAATAGTTAAGCTGATGCCAGCGTTCCCTCTTACACTATGCGCAGTTATAACATCGTAACCGGAAGCCCCGGTTGCCCTGTCAGGAGTATTATCGTGATTAGCCTATTCGACATGTTTAAGGTAGGGATTGGTCCCTCCTCTTCCCACACTGTTGGCCCGATGAAGGCCGGTAAACAGTTCGTCGATGACCTGGTCGAAAAAGGATTACTGGATAACGTTACCCGCGTCGCTGTCGATGTCTACGGCTCGCTGTCGCTGACGGGGAAAGGTCACCATACCGATATCGCCATTATTATGGGTCTGGCGGGTAATGAACCCGCTACCGTGGATATTGATAGTATCCCCGGTTTTATTCGCGACGTCGAAACGCGCGAGCGTCTGTTACTGGCCCAGGGACGTCACGAAGTCGACTTCCCGAAAGATGACGGAATGCGTTTTCACAACGGCAATTTGCCGCTGCATGAAAACGGGATGCAGATCCACGCCTGGCATGACGACACGGTCATTTATAGCAAGACGTACTATTCCATCGGCGGCGGCTTTATCGTTGATGAAGCGCATTTCGGCCAGGAAGCGACGAATGAGGTTACTGTACCTTATCCGTTTAAATCGGCGAAAGAAATGCTGGAGTATTGCAACAGTACCGGCCTTTCACTCTCCGGTATGGTGATGCAAAACGAACTGGCGCTGCATAGCAAGAAAGAGATTGAAGAATATTTCGGTCACGTCTGGCAGACCATGCAGGCCTGTATTGATCGCGGTATGAATACCGAAGGCGTGCTGCCGGGGCCGCTGCGCGTACCGCGTCGCGCCTCTGCGCTGCGTCGTATGCTGGTTTCCAGCGATAAGCTTTCCAGCGATCCGATGAACGTCATTGATTGGGTGAACATGTTTGCTCTGGCGGTGAACGAAGAGAACGCCGCAGGCGGCCGCGTCGTGACGGCGCCAACCAACGGCGCGTGCGGCATCGTTCCTGCGGTACTGGCTTACTACGACCATTTTATTGAGTCTGTCAGCCCGGATATTTACACCCGCTACTTCCTGGCGGCAGGCGCTATTGGCGCGCTGTATAAGATGAACGCGTCTATTTCCGGCGCGGAAGTCGGCTGTCAGGGTGAAGTCGGGGTCGCCTGTTCGATGGCGGCGGCAGGCCTTGCTGAACTGTTGGGCGCCAGCCCGGAACAGGTTTGCGTTGCCGCTGAAATCGGCATGGAGCATAACCTGGGGCTGACCTGCGACCCGGTTGCCGGTCAGGTGCAGGTGCCGTGTATTGAGCGTAACGCCATTGCTTCGGTTAAAGCGATCAACGCTGCGCGTATGGCCATGCGTCGAACCAGCGCGCCGCGCGTCTCGTTGGATAAAGTCATCGAAACGATGTACGAGACCGGAAAAGACATGAACGCAAAATACCGCGAAACGTCGCGCGGCGGGTTGGCCATTAAAGTCCAGTGTGATTAAACGCCGTTTCCCCTCCCTTCGCCCATCTGCTACGGATGGGCGAAATTTTTATCTCTTCCTCGTCGACTCCACGTTTCCCCACTACACTTGCTGTGTCGCGGTTGGCTTTTGTCGCCAACGCTTATTGGGCGGCCCGCATGCAAACAGCACAACGGATCATCAATCATTATCGCCGTAATCGTTTCATTGTTTGCACGATTTGTGCACTGGTCACGCTCATTCTTACGCTGAGCATCCGATTTATTTCGGAGCGGAACTTAAATCACCATCGCACGGTTGCATTCGCGAATCATGCCGTTGATGCGCTGGATAATGTGCTGCATCCTCTCCTGGTCGGACGAAACATACTGCTACCCTTACTTGAGCTTCCGTGCGCGACCGCGCATTTGCCGTTGCGTAAGCAAGCCGCCCGCCTGCAAACCATTCGTTCTATCGGGCTGGTAAAAGAGGGAATTCTCTACTGCTCAAGCATTTTTGGCGCCCGTAATACTCCCATACGCCAGCTTCAGCCCGATCTTCCCGCAGCTGGCGATCTGCTGCTACTTTCCACGGACCAATCGTTACTCAAGGGAAGCCCGATCCTCATTCAGTGGTATCCCGCCTCTGCCGATGGCCAGGATGGCGTGATGGAAATTGTGAATATTGACTTGCTGGCGACTATGCTACTTGAGCCGCAGCAGCCGCAAATTACCAGCGCCAGCCTGACGGTCGGCAAACGGCACCTGTTATATGGTCGGGGCGTGGTCGATACTCTTCCGGAATTAAAAAAAGATGAAGAGCGTTACCAGCTTTCATCGCGGCATTTCCCTTTTACTATCAGCGTCAGCGGGCCGTCGGCAGGCGTACTGGCGTTCAAACATCTCCCGACACAGTTACCGCTGGCCGTATTGCTTAGCCTGTTGATCGGTTATATCGCCTGGCTGGCAACGGCCAGCAGAATGAGCTTTTCCTGGGAGATTAATCTGGCCCTTGCCGAACGGGAGTTTGAGCTATTTTGTCAGCCGTTGCTTAATGCCCGCACGCAGCAGTGTACCGGCGTTGAGATCCTGTTACGCTGGAATAACCCGCGCCAGGGCTGGATCTCACCGGATGTTTTTATTCCTATCGCCGAGGAGCATAACCTGATAGCGCCGCTGACCCGCTATGTGATTGCGGAAACCATTCGGCAACGGCACTATTTCCCCGTCAACCATCAGTTTCATATCGGCATCAATGTGGCGGCAAGCCATTTCCGACACGGCGTGCTTCTCAAGGATCTTAATCAGTACTGGTTTAGTGCGGAACCTGTTCAGCAACTGGTGCTGGAGCTCACGGAACGCGACGCGTTGCTTGACGTTGATTACCGCCTGATGCGCGAGCTGCATCGTAAAGGCGTCAAGTTAGCCATCGATGATTTTGGCACAGGAAACAGCTCGCTCTCCTGGCTGGAAAAACTGCGGCCGGATATTTTGAAAATCGATAAATCCTTCACCGCGGCCATCGGTACCGATGCGGTCAATTCAACGGTGACCGATATTATTATCGCGCTAGGGCAGAGACTGAATATTGAACTGGTGGCGGAAGGGGTCGAAAACCAGACGCAGGCACAGCATTTGCGCCAGCATGGTGTGCAAATGTTACAGGGCTATCTCTATGCGAAGCCGATGCCCATTAGCGAATTTCCACAGTGGCTGGCGGGCAGCGCGCCGCCGCCCGCCCGGCATAACGGACAGATTATGTCCGCGATGCCGCATCTATAGACTTGATTCCTGCGTGTGACGTTATTCCTCTTCGTCGTGGGCAGGCTGTTCTTTAACAATCCGAACCAGATCGACACGGTAGTCGTTGGCCTCGACAATGGTGATCCGCAGTGGCGGAACATCAATGACATCGCCTACACGAGGAATATGGCCATTAGCGGCGATCACTAACCCCGCGACCGTCGCAATATCGCCCTCTTCGTTCACCAGATGGTCAACTTCCAGCGCCTGCTGTAGCGCATGAAGATCGGTGCCGCCCTTCACTATCCAGCCCTCGGCATCGGCAACGATTTCCGGCGTTTCATCGGCATCCGGGAACTCACCGGCAATCGCTTCCAGCACATCCAGCGGCGTAACCAGCCCCTGCACCACGCCGAACTCGTTAGTGACGATAACGAAACTGCCGCGCGCGCGACGCAAAACGCCTAACAGATTGATAGGATCAAGCGTTTCCGGCACCACTATCGCCGGAGAAGACGCGGCGATAGCCGCAACGTCCGCGCCCTCTTCCAGCGCCACCAGCAACTCTTTCGCCCGAACGATACCGATAATTTCATCCAGCTCGCCCCGACATACCGGGAACAGGCTATGCGGAGAAGAGAGTAACTGCTGACGGATTTCAGCTACGCTGAGATTCGCATCCACCCAACTAATTTCGCCTCGCGGCGTCATAATGCCGCGCAGGGAGCGCGACGCCAGAGTCAGTACGCCGTTAATCATGTAGCGTTCTTCTTCGGCGAAGGCGCCTTCCGACACCGATATCGCGGCCGGGCTATCCGTCTCATGTTGCGTACTTGCCTGACGTTTACCGCCCATCAGACGCAGGATAGCGTCCGCAGTACGCGCGCGCAGCGGCAACGTGGACTGATGACGAATAAAGTTGCGGCGCGCAATCTGGTTAAACACCTCGATAACGATCGAGAAACCAATTGCCGCGTACAGGTAGCCTTTCGGAATATGGAAACCGAACCCTTCCGCCACCAGACTCAAGCCGATCATCAGCAGGAAACTCAGACAGAGCACCACCACCGTCGGATGCTGGTTGACAAAACGGGTCAGCGGTTTTGACGCCAGTAGCATCACCGCCATCGCAATCACCACCGCCGCCATCATAACCGGCAGATGGTTTACCATACCTACCGCCGTAATCACGGCGTCCAGCGAGAAGACCGCATCCAGGATGACAATCTGCGTGACTACCACCCAGAAGCTCGCATAGCCTTTACCGTGTCCGGTGTCATGCTCGCGGTTTTCCAGACGTTCATGCAGCTCGGTGGTCGCTTTAAACAGCAGGAATATACCGCCCAGCAGCATAATTAAATCGCGGCCGGAGAAGGTAAAATCCCAGACGGTAAAGAGCGGCTTTGTTAAGGTCACCAGCCACGAAATAATGGACAGCAGCGCCAGACGCATAATCAGCGCCAGCGAGAGCCCGATAAGACGCGCTTTGTCACGCTGCTTTGGCGGCAATTTATCGGCGAGGATCGCGATAAAGACCAGGTTATCGATACCCAGGACAATTTCCAGGACGACGAGCGTGAGTAAACCCACCCAAATTGAGGGATCCATTAATAATTCCATGACAAGCTCCTGCTTAAGGAATGACTAAACGGCGCCCACAACATCTCAAAGGATGCAGGCGGTAACGCAATAAACAAAGTAAGGCTATGGCAAGATATGCCAGATTGACAGGCGCAAAACGGCCAAAGAGTGAAATGACGTCGGTGACGATCCATACAACGGGCTGCTGCCCTATACCCCATTCTAATTAAACGGAAGCTAAACATAACAGAGACAACTGGTTTTTGGCAAAGATTTACCTTCCTTTGCAAAGAGATGTAACCGGGATATTTTACACTTCGAAATTTCTCATTATCGAAAACAAAATTACGGATCTCCATCACACAAAATATTTTTTTCGATATCTAAAATAATTCACGAAAATCATGCGTTTTTCGTTGTAACCCTCATCTGAATCGATTCGCTTGCGGACGGCGATTCAAAAAATACATCTGTCAAGTTGATGTGTTGACAATAATAAAGGAGGTAGCAAGTGACCATTGCTATTGTTATAGGCACACATGGTTGGGCTGCAGAGCAGTTACTTAAAACAGCCGAAATGCTGTTAGGCGAGCAGGAAAACGTCGGCTGGATCGATTTCGTTCCAGGCGAAAATGCCGAAACGCTGATCGAAAAGTACAACGCTCAGTTGGCTAAACTCGATACCAGTAAAGGCGTGCTATTTCTCGTTGATACATGGGGAGGCAGTCCGTTTAATGCTGCCAGCCGCATTGTCGTCGATAAAGAGCGCTATGAAGTTATTGCCGGCGTCAACATCCCGATGCTGGTCGAAACGTTTATGGCCCGTGACGACGATCCGAGCTTTGACGAGCTGGTCGCACTGGCGGTAGAAACCGGTCGTGAAGGCGTAAAAGCGCTGAAAGCGAAACCGGTAGAAAAAGCCGCGCCAGCGCCAGTCGCCGCCGCGCCAAAAGCGGCCACGCCGGCAAAACCGATGGGCCCGAATGATTATATGGTTATCGGGCTTGCCCGTATTGATGACCGCCTCATTCACGGTCAGGTCGCTACCCGCTGGACCAAAGAGACCAATGTCAGCCGTATTATTGTTGTGAGCGATGAAGTCGCGGCGGATACCGTACGTAAAACGCTGCTGACGCAAGTTGCGCCGCCGGGCGTTACGGCGCATGTGGTTGACGTCGCGAAGATGATTCGCGTCTACAATAACCCGAAATACGCCGGCGAACGCGTGATGCTTCTGTTTACCAATCCTACCGACGTCGAGCGCATCGTTGAGGGCGGCGTGAAAGTCACCTCCGTGAACATTGGCGGTATGGCCTACCGTCAAGGTAAAACGCAGGTGAACAACGCCGTTTCCGTCGATGAAAAGGATATCGAAGCCTTTAAAAAGCTCAACGAGCGCGGCATCGAGCTTGAGGTGCGTAAAGTTTCCACCGATCCGAAACTGAAAATGATGGATTTAATTGCCAAAGTGGCGAAATAACCGCCGGCATTTAATTAGCTTTCACACTTAAGATAGCAATAGGAGAAGTACAATGGAGATTACCACTCTTCAGATTGTGCTGGTGTTCATCGTCGCATGTATCGCAGGTATGGAGTCGGTACTTGATGAATTTCAGTTCCACCGTCCGCTGATCGCCTGTACCTTAATCGGCGCCGTTTTGGGGGACATGAAAACCGGTATTATCATCGGCGGTACTCTGGAAATGATCGCTCTGGGCTGGATGAACATCGGTGCTGCCGTTGCGCCTGATGCCGCACTGGCGTCCATCATCTCTACCGTTCTGGTCATCGCCGGGCATCAAAGCATTGGCGCCGGTATCGCGCTGGCGATTCCGCTGGCGGCAGCAGGCCAGGTACTGACCATTATCGTACGTACCATCACCGTGGCATTCCAGCACGCGGCGGACAAGGCGGCTGAAAACGGCAACCTGACGGCGCTCTCCTGGCTGCACGTTTCTTCTCTGTTCCTGCAGGCAATGCGTATCGCTATCCCGGCGGTTATCGTTGCCATCTCCGTAGGCACCAGCGAAGTACAGGGAATGCTGAATGCGATTCCTGAAGTCGTCACAGGCGGTCTGAACATCGCCGGCGGCATGATCGTCGTGGTTGGTTATGCGATGGTTATCAACATGATGCGCGCAGGCTACCTGATGCCGTTCTTCTACCTCGGTTTCGTCACCGCGGCTTTCACAAACTTCAACCTGGTCGCACTGGGTGTCATCGGCGCAGTGATGGCTATTCTTTACATCCAGCTGAGCCCGAAATACAACCGTGTAGCGGGCGCGCCTGCAGCGGCTGCTGGCAATAACGATCTCGACAACGAACTGGACTAACAGGTGAGCGAAATGGTTGATATGACTAAAACTACCACCGAGAAAAAACTCACTCCGAGCGATATTCGCGGCGTATTTCTTCGTTCTAACCTGTTCCAGGGGTCATGGAACTTCGAACGTATGCAAGCGTTGGGCTTCTGCTTCTCTATGGTGCCGGCTATTCGTCGCCTGTATCCGGAGAATAATGACGCGCGTAAACAGGCGATTAAGCGTCACCTGGAGTTCTTTAACACTCATCCTTACGTTGCGGCGCCGGTACTGGGCGTGACCCTGGCAATGGAAGAAAAGCGTGCGAACGGCGCAGAGATTGACGATGGTGCTATCAACGGTATCAAAGTCGGTCTGATGGGACCGCTGGCAGGCGTCGGCGACCCTATCTTCTGGGGTACCGTCCGTCCGGTATTCGCGGCGCTGGGCGCAGGTATTGCGATGAGCGGCAGTCTGCTTGGTCCGCTGCTGTTTTTCATCCTGTTTAACCTGGTGCGTCTGGCGACCCGCTATTATGGCGTGGCTTATGGCTACCGCAAAGGCGTCGATATCGTTAAAGATATGGGCGGCGGCTTCCTGCAAAAACTGACTGAGGGGGCGTCAATCCTCGGCCTGTTTGTCATGGGGGCATTGGTTAACAAGTGGACGCATGTGAATATCCCGCTGGTGGTCTCCACCATCACCGGTCAGGATGGTCAGACACGCGTTACCACCGTGCAAACCATTCTCGACCAGCTGATGCCGGGTCTGGTTCCGCTACTGTTGACCTTTGCCTGTATGTGGCTGCTGCGTAAGAAAGTTAACCCGCTGTGGATTATCGTGGGCTTCTTCGTCATCGGTATCGCCGGCTACTCCGTAGGGCTGCTGGGCCAGTAAGGCTGTTGTACACTACCGGGGCCAAACGGCCCCGTTTTTTTATTTCTCTGGAGGATAAATGACTATCACGGACCTGGTGCTGATTCTCTTTATTGCCGCATTATTGGCTTACGCTCTCTACGATCAGTTCATCATGCCCCGTCGCAATGGCCCCACTCTGCTTTCTATAGCCCTGCTCCGCCGCGGTCGCGTAGACAGCGTTATCTTCGTTGGGCTGGTCGCCATCCTTATTTATAACAACATAACCAGCCACGGAGCGCAGATGACCACATGGTTATTAAGTGCGCTGGCGTTAATGGGGTTTTATATATTCTGGATCCGCACGCCACGGATCATCTTTAAACAACGTGGCTTTTTCTTCGCCAATGTCTGGATAGAATATAACCGTATTAAAGAGATGAATTTATCGGAAGACGGCGTACTGGTGATGCAATTAGAACAACGACGCTTGCTTATCCGTGTACGCAATATCGACGATCTGGAAAAAATATATAAACTTCTTATTGAAAATCAATAGGCTAAGATATAGCCTCAACTATGTTTTTCGAATTTTATTTCGAATCATAATATAGCTAAGGCTATATTTTCTATTGACCAATTGTTATTTAATTTAACGTTTTATTGATGAATAAATCTAAATGAAAATCGTTTTCAATTAGAAGGCGAATAATATTTTATCGCTGTTGTTTTATATTCTAAAAATATGTTAATGTTGCGCCGTCAATTGGGGAGTAGCCGATTTCCAGACTCCGGAAATGTACGCGTCAACATACTCGTTGCAAAACGTGGCGCGTACGGACCAGCCGCCGCTGGTCAGGCGAGACCATAGGCGCATCAACTGCTGTGTATTTCGTCACAGAATGGCGACATGCATGTTTGCTGGGGGCAGTGATGTGTTTAATGGATACCCCGGTCAGGACGCTGTCATGCACTTTACTGCTACTGTTCTTCTCGCTTTCGGCATGTCGATGGATGCTTTCGCGGCATCAATTGGCAAAGGCGCCACCCTACATAAACCCAAATTTTCAGAAGCGTTGCGTACCGGTCTTATCTTTGGCGCGGTTGAAACGCTGACCCCGTTAATCGGCTGGGGGCTGGGGATATTGGCGAGTAAATTCGTTCTGGAATGGAACCACTGGATAGCCTTTGTTCTGCTGATCTTTCTGGGCGGACGCATGATCATCGAAGGTATCCGCGGCGGTAGTGATGAAGATGAAACACCGTTACGTCGCCACAGCTTTTGGCTATTAGTCACGACGGCTATCGCGACCAGCCTCGATGCGATGGCGGTTGGCGTCGGTCTGGCGTTTTTGCAGGTAAACATCATCGCAACCGCATTGGCTATCGGTTGCGCCACGCTTATCATGTCCACCCTCGGAATGATGATCGGTCGCTTTATCGGCCCAATGCTGGGTAAGCGTGCTGAAATTCTCGGCGGGGTCGTACTGATAGGAATTGGCGTCCAGATCCTCTGGACGCATTTTCACGGTTAACGGTTACGCTGCCAGAGATGAAGGTTGAAATCCGTCTGGCAGCTAAGTCCGGTGCTGGCAGCCAGTTGTTCCCACACTTCTGGCCTGGCGCGCCAGGCAAATGGCGTCATTTGCAACAGTGCTACAGCCGCTTCGGCGGTGAGCTGCATGTGATAAGCAAGGCGGGTACTCTGCTGCAATGTGAATCCGTCGAGCTGCTCGGTATACGGCGCATGTAAACGCACCTCATCATAAATGAGCCCTTTTAGTTCCATCAGATGATGCGGCCCTGGCGTGGCGGTAACGACCCAACCACCAGGTTTCACCACACGCGCCAATTCCTGCGCCTTACACGGGGCGTAGATTCTGATCACCGCATCCATTGACGCATCGGCAAAGGGCAGTCGATGGCTTGACGCCACACAAAACTTCACCTGCGAATAGCGCTTCGCCGCCGCTTTGATCGCCGTTTTAGCAACGTCCAGTCCAAACGTGGTGACTCCCGGCAACGCCTCGGCAAAAGCATGAGTGTAATACCCCTCGCCGCAGCCGATATCCAGAATCGCCGTGGCCGACTGATCCAGCCGCTCGCGCAACAGGTTAATCACCGCATCGCGCAGCGGCTGATAATGGCCCGCATCAAGAAACGCTCTCCTCGCCTGCATCATTTCGGCGCTGTCGCCCGGATCGCGCGAACGTTTATGCTGTACCGGCAGCAGATTGATGTAGCCCTCTTTCGCCACATCAAACTGATGGCGCTGTGGACATATAACGCTGTTATTAATCTGCGTAAGCGGCTGATGGCAAAGCGGACAGGTAAACGACATGACAACTCCGGACTGGGGCGCTAAAGGGCGCAAGTGTAACGCGAATTGCGCCCCGGGAAAATCCTTTACGAGCCCGGAACCGCAACGTGGCTGCCATGCATCACCAGAAGGTGATCTGAATCGGCTGGCATACCGTCTGGCTCAACATTTTCCAGCCGCAGCACATCGCCCATGATCTGGCTGAATACGGGCGCAGATACCGCGCCGCCATAATAAGCCCCGTTTTGCGGATTATTAATCACCACCACCAGCGCAAATCTGGGGTTACTTGCCGGCGCGACGCCTGCGGTATATGCCACATACTTATCGACGTATTTACCATCATCGCCAATTTTTTTCGCCGTCCCGGTTTTGACCGCAATACGGTAGTCTCTTACTGCGGCTTTTGTTCCGCCGCCGCCAGGCAACGCGACGCTCTCCATCATATGTTCCACCTCGTGCACCAGTTCTTCCGGCATTACTCGCGTGCCGATCACGGGCGGATCAACTTTGGTGATCGATAACGGACGGTAGATACCAAAGCTGCCAATCGTGGCATAAACATGCGCCAGTTGCAGCGGCGTCACCATTAATCCATAGCCAAAAGCGAAGGTAGCGCGATCTAAATCACTCCAGTAACGGCGTTTCGGTAATAACCCGCTGCTCTCTCCGGTGAGACCCAGTCCGGTAGGCACGCCGAAACCAAAGCTTTTATAAGTATCCATTAATTTCTGCACCGGCATCGCCAGAGAAAGGTGAGAAACGCCAGTATCGCTGGATTTTTGCAAAATGCCGGTTAATGTCAGTTCCGGATAGTAACCGACGTCGCGGATACGGTGTCCATCGAGAGTAAAAGGATGGGTATCGATAACGCTGTCCGGTTGCACGATACCCTGCTGTAACGCAGTCATAATGACCAACGGCTTCACAGTAGAACCGGGTTCGAAAGTGTCGCTAATCGCGCGGTTACGAAAATCGTCCAACTGCGCGCCTTCACGGTTGTTCGGGTTGAAATCCGGGTAGCTCGCCATCGAGAGAATTTCACCCGTTGGGATGTTAATCAATACGGCAGCGCCGGATTCCGCTTTGTTCCAGATGACGGCGTTATCCAGCGCATCTTCGGTGACCGTTTGCAGACGTTCATCAATGCTAAGCTGAAGTTCATGGGCAGGAACCGGATTCACTTCCGTAATGTTCTCAATAACGTGACCAAATTTATCTTTACGCACCAGTCGGGAGCCCGGTTTTCCCGTCAGTTGCGCGTTAAAGCTCTTTTCAATACCTTCTATTCCCTGCCCGTCGATATTGGTAAAGCCGATCAAATTGGCCGCTACGTGTCCGGCAGGGTAAAAACGGCGCGACTCTTCCCGCAGGTTAATACCCGGTAGATTCAGTTTATCTATCCATTCGGCTTGCTGGGGTGAAACCTGGCGCGCGAGGTAGATAAAACGACCAGCCGGGTTACTGTTTACCCGTTCCGCAAGCGTACTGAGCGACAGATGTAAGGCGCTGGCCAGCGCCTGCCAGCGCTCATTGTAGCCAACGCCGCCTTTGCTTATGATAGTCTTCGGATCGGCCCAGACAGCATTAACCGGAACGCTCACCGCTAAGGGCCGCCCTTCTCTGTCGGTGATCATGCCGCGTGGAGAGGCCGTGGTCACTTCACGAAGCGAGCGCATATCTTCTTGTTTCACCAGTTTCGACGGCGTAACAATTTGCAACCATGCCACCCGCCCTAACAACAATGCCATACTGAGCAGAATGGCAGTGCAAAGTAGTGCAAAACGTATGGGCGTAAAATTACGGGTATCGCCGTCGCTTTTCTTTTTCACCTGATCTCCAGCCGAATCATTTTTCAGGTGATTGATTTAACGGGAAACGGACGGAAAAACCAGAAAAAACAATGCTAATAACCTCGCGCCTTTGCAACAAATCGCTAACGAGAGCGCATCCAGACACATTTTGAAGGATATTGAATTAAAAAGCCCCGCTTTTAGCGAGGCTTTATATCTGAGGCTGACGCGACAAACGCATCAAATCAGTGGTGTCGATCAGATAGCTGTTACGTTAACAGCAGCCGGACCTTTCTGGCCGTCCTGAATTTCGAACTCAACGTTCTGGCCTTCAGCCAGAGTTTTGAAACCATTGCCCTGGATAGCGGAGAAGTGTACGAACACATCTTTGCTGCCGTCAGCCGGAGTAATGAAGCCAAAACCTTTGGATTCGTTGAACCACTTAACTTGACCTTTAATCTTTGCCATTTGCAAAATTCCTTAGAGTGTTTTCTTTGCCCGTAGGCATAACATAGATAAAACTGAGACATTACTGCTTGAGGCACTAATATAAGGTTCGGCAGAGAAGCGGTATTCAACGTCAACGTGTTTACTCAGGACTTCTTTACTGAAAATGCCACACATAAACAGAACTGTACCTCGTTTAACCCAAAGCCTGTTATCACATACAACGTTAATTATGGCAAGCCATTTTTAAACGTGTCTCGATCCGTCGCACAAATTACGAGAACCTTCACAAATTGACAGCACGTTTATGCAACAAAATTGCGAAAGATATATCCTCACGCGCTGACGGACTCCTGACAACGTCACTGCTGAAAAGCCATTTTTCTACCATAGCTCAATAACTTCGCTTCTTCCAGTGCATCAAATCACATTTAAAAGCTGTATTTTTCATATCACTTTTTATGCTGAGTTATGCATAAATTGTCACAATGATAAAAAACACCTTTTAATCAAAATAATAGAAAAGAAAAGCGATTTTCGACACCGCTTTTTGTGATGTTCTGCGTCTTTACAGAATGCCTTAAAATAATGAACAAACAATGACAATCCATAAAGAGAGAGAAACGTTTCGCTTTTAATAGAGAATGAGCAGTATCACAAAAATGCCATATGTCCATTTGTTATACATATAAAACTATGTTGCATATAAAGCCATATATTATGTAAGGTGTTGATGCTGTAGTATCAGTTGCAAACGGCAACGCGGAGAGATCCGACGGGGAAATGGGGCGTATGGCACTGGCGCCATTTGCGCCCCGGTAAGCATTATCGTTCTGCAACCAGACGAATGATGTCCTCATCCTCTTTTGGTTCGCTTGCCGCTGTTGCGGGTTCCGCTTCTTTTTCTGGTTCGTTTGCTTCGCAAAGGCGACGTAACAACGCGTTTTGCCGCTTCTGTTGATCCAACAACGCTTCGAGCAGTTCTATCTGCTCGTTGGCACGGGAACTTGCCCGGTTGACAAAGAACCAGAGCGCCAGCCCCACCACCAGAACCACCATTGATACTATTAAAGATGCAAGAGAAAACGCACCAGAGTTTAAAACGTCGTTCATTTCACCACCTCAATGTAGAGACGTCATTCTACCACTGCTACACGGGAAGGAAATCTCTGGTGTAAAACGTTTACCAGGGAATAAATTTATTGATGGCGCAAATACCGCTGAAAAATTGTACATCCTGATCGCACATGATATTAAACACCTGCGCCCACAGCAACAGGCATACTACCACCACGATGCCGAGAACGACCCATCGAAATTTTTTCACTCCACTCTCCGATCTTACATCTTATGTCGCTAAATTATCATGAGTTACTTAAACCAGGAGTAACTGTAGCGGCATTATATGTTTTTAGGAATGATTCACTTGTTTCAATCAATGTACACGCTACTCTTATTCTAACTAAAAAAGAAAAGAGGTAGTAATGCGTTTGATCATTCGCGCAATTGTATTGTTTGCCCTGGTGTGGATAGGCCTGCTGATGAGCGGCTATGGCATCCTGGTGGGAAGTAAAGTGAACGCTGCGGGGCTGGGTTTACAGTGCCATTACCTGACCGCACGCGGCACCAGCACGGCGCAATATCTCCATACCAACAGCGGCATTATCGGCTTTTCCGACTGTCCCATTTTCAGAAAAATCGCCACCGTGGTGGATAATGGCTAAGCGGCAATAAATAATTTCACAGTGAAACTATCACCAATAATTCCCCTATATTGGCTGTTGTTCATAAGTACTGTTAAATAATATTTTAATAACCGTTAAATAAGCCGACAGATATTATCTACTTTTACGATTTCATCCCACCCGATGTTATAAAAAAAGCAGCTACATTTTTCGTAGCTGCTTTTTTTTAACGTCATGCTAATAACGTTGCTTAGAAGGGATAATCGTTGTAACCCATTTGTTCAGAAATTTTACGCGCGGCGGCGTGTAACATAGCCACATATTCCTGTAGGCGTTCTTCTGAAAAACGCAGCGTCGGGAACGAAATGCTTAACCCTGCGATGACTACGCCAAAACGGTCAAATACCGGTACGCCGATACAACGTAACCCTTCTTCCTGTTCTTCGTTATCTTCACCGTAGCCTTGCGCACGCACTTCATCCAACAGCGGCAGCAACGCTTCAGTGCTGGTAATCGTGCGTCCAGTGCTTTGCTTATACTCTACGCCGTCGAGAATCTGCTTAACCTCATCACGGTCGCGCCAGGCCAGAAGCACTTTACCGATGGCCGTACTGTACAGCGGATTACGACGCCCAATACGTGAGTACATCCGCAGATTGTACATAGAGTCAATTTTATGGATATAGACAATGCTGTCTTCATCCAGCGCGCCAAGATGGATAGTTTCTTTTGTCAGACGAGACAGTTCGCGCATCTGAATGTCCGCACTGCGGATGAGATCAACATTTTGCAAAGCTCGCGCGCCCAGCTCAAACAGCTTTAGCGTCAGAGAGTATTTTTCAGACTCCCCCTCCTGAGCCACGTAGCCCAGCGTTTTCATGGTTTGCAAAAAGCGATAAACAGTGCTTTTCGACATCATGACGCGCTGCGATAGCTCGGTAATCCCTATTTCACGCTCTTCACCCAGCGCCTGCAGAATGCCGAAAACTTTCAGCACAGAAGATACAGAATCAGGCTGCTTATCCAGATCTGCGTTTGCCATTTATCACCTCATTACGAGCGTTTTATAAAATTCAGAACGAGTTTTTATTATAATTTCACGCCAGGTCGCCCGCAATCCATCTTTGCTTACTTCGTTACAAATCTGCGACATAACAACTCAGTATTAATGCTAACATTATTATTCAGCTCATAATTCCCCTTATTACAAAATACTTATGGAAAAAACACGGGCCGATGGCCTGCCCCTCCCGCAGAGATACGGCGCTATCCTGACGATTATTATCGGTATTTCGATGGCGGTTCTGGATGGCGCAATCGCTAATGTCGCGCTGCCAACCATTGCGACTGATTTACATGCCTCCCCTGCCAGCTCTATCTGGATTGTCAATGCATACCAAATCGCCATTGTCGTCTCACTACTTTCCCTGTCTTTTTTAGGCGACATGTTTGGTTATCGCCGGATCTACAAATGTGGTTTAGTGGTATTTCTGCTTTCATCATTGTTTTGCGCGCTTTCAGACTCGCTGCAGATGCTGACGCTGGCGCGTATCGCGCAGGGATTTGGCGGCGCGGCGCTCATGAGCGTAAACACGGCGCTGATTCGTCTTATCTACCCCCAGCGTCATCTGGGACGAGGCATGGGAATTAACTCTTTTATCGTCGCAGTCTCTTCCGCCGCGGGTCCGACGATCGCCGCAGCGATTTTGTCCATCTCATCATGGAAATGGCTGTTTCTGATTAATGTCCCGTTAGGTATCATCGCGTTAATTCTGGCCATACGCTTTTTACCAGCAAACATCGCCCATGACACTAAGCCGCGCTTTGACTTACCGAGCGCGGTAATGAATGCGCTCACATTTGGCCTGCTGATTACCGCATTGAGCGGCTTTGCCCAGGGACAGTCGCTAACGTTGATTGGCGCAGAGCTGCTCGTTCTGGTCGTGGTCGGGTTTTTCTTCGTGCGCCGCCAGCTTTCTTTGCCCGTCCCTTTGTTACCCATCGACTTGTTACGCATTCCGCTTTTTTCACTCTCGATCGGCACGTCAATTTGCTCGTTCTGCGCGCAAATGTTAGCCATGGTCTCGCTACCTTTTTATCTGCAAACCGTGCTGGGCCGTAGCGAAGTAGAAACCGGCCTGTTATTGACGCCCTGGCCGCTGGCAACGATGGTGATGGCGCCGCTGGCGGGATACCTGATAGAACGTCTTCATGCCGGTTTGCTGGGGGCGCTGGGAATGGTGATAATGGCAGCCGGGTTGTTTGCGCTGGTCATGTTGCCAGGCTCCCCCTCCGATCTGAATATTATCTGGCCGATGATCCTTTGCGGCGCAGGGTTTGGCCTGTTCCAGTCGCCGAATAATCACACCATTATCACTTCCGCGCCGCGTGAGCGCAGCGGTGGCGCCAGCGGGATGCTGGGCACGGCGCGACTGTTAGGCCAAAGTACTGGCGCCGCGCTGGTAGCGCTGATGTTGAACCAGTTTGGCGATAGCGGTACGCATCTTTCTCTGCTCGCGGCAGCGATCCTGGCGACTCTCGCGGCGGTGGTGAGCGGTTTACGTATTACGCAACCACGCGTTCAGGCGTAAAAAAAGCGCGTCATTCGACGCGCTTTTCATACTTGCCAGTGGGCTTATTATTTCAGGTACTCGCCGCTACGCAGCGCTTCGATGCGTTTATCCAGCGGTGGGTGCGTCATAAACAGCTCGCTTAACGATTTCGATTTACCGTTAATACAAAACGCCATCATGCTGGTCGCTTCTTGCGGCTCGTAGCTGGTTTTCAGGCGCTGCAACGCGGCAATCATTTTTTCACGGCCTACCAGCTTCGCCGATCCCGCATCGGCATGAAACTCACGGTAACGGGAGAACCACATGGTGATGATGCTCGCCAGAATACCGAAGACCAGTTCCAGCACCGTCGCAACGGCGAAATAAATTAGCGGATTACCGTTACTTCCTTCGCCTTCATCGCGGTTGCCGCCCAGAAAACCAGCAGCAATTTGCGCGATAATGCGCGAAATAAAGATAACGAAGGTGTTAACCACCCCCTGAATCAACGTCATCGTCACCATATCGCCATTGGCAATATGGCTGATTTCATGCGCAATGACGGCTTCCGCTTCGTCAGGGCTCATGTTTTGCAACAAACCGGTGCTCACAGCGACCAATGAGGCGTCACGGCGTGCGCCCGTCGCAAACGCGTTAATGTCCGGCGCATGGTAGATAGCAACCTGCGGCATGGCGATACCGGCCTGGCGCGCTTGCGTTGCTACGGTGTTCATCAACCAGCGTTCTCTTTCATTGCGAGGCTGTTCAATAACTTCCCCTCCTACGGATTTTAACGCCATCCATTTGGACATCAGCAATGAAATAAAAGAACCGCCAAAACCAAACAGCAGCGCCATGATCAGCAAGCCTTGCACGCTGCTCGACTGTATCCCTGTCAGGCTCAGAACCAGCCCGAAAACGACCATCACGGCCAGGTTCGTCAGCAGGAAGAGCGCGATTCGCATCATAATTTTCTTTTAACCTCAATTTAACAAAGCGCACTATGCGATTACCCACATCGTATGGGTCTTATGGCTATTTTCAAGCATCACCAGGCGGTAAGTCACGAGAAAAACACAACTTTACATTTTGTAGCATTATCCTGACGACTTCTGCGCTTGTTAAAAAAAAACAGGCACAATTTTTTGTGCCTGTTTAGCGTTACTTATTGGCTGCCGCCTGCTCCGCTGGTTTTTCTTTTTCAAGATGCGCCAGGTCCAGAGCAATCTTCACCGTTTCATCAAGGTACGGGTCCGGCTCCTGGTAATCCTTTGGCAGATCGTCCAGTTTCTTCAGCAACGGTTTACCCTCACGTTTAAACCGATCGTTAATACGCGCCAGACGCAGAGCGTCTTCTTCATTGTTCTCTTTCTCACGCTGCGCATAATTCAGAGAGACGATGTTGCGCTTATCCTTCATGGCATTGAAACGTGCGATATCCTTCATGATGTACTGGAACTCAGGATCTTTGGCGATACGCGCGTTGTGTTCTTTCAATAATTCCGGGCCAAACGGGGCCAAATCATCCGATTTCACGTATTTCGCCGCATCAATGCTATCCCACGGCAAGGCGTTATCTTCAAATTTTTCTCCGGTTTCCGTCTCTTCATTGCCAGTCGGCATGATGATATCCGGCGTGACCCCTTTACGCTGCGTACTACCGCCGTTGACACGGTAAAACTTCTGAATGGTGTACTGCACCGAACCCAGCGCAGGCCATTCCGGGCGAAGCATCTGATCGTAAATTCGGTTTAGCGAGCGATATTGCTGTACCGTCCCTTTACCGAAGGTCGGCTCACCGACAATCAGCGCGCGACCATAATCCTGCATTGCGGCAGCGAAAATTTCCGATGCCGAGGCACTGAAACGATCGACCAGCACCACCAGCGGGCCTTTATAGTAGACCACGCCGTCGGTGTCGCTATCCTCACGCACTTTGCCGTTATTGTCGCGCACCTGAACTATCGGACCAGAAGGGATAAACAGACCGGAAAGCGAAACGGCTTCCGTCAGCGCCCCGCCGCCGTTTGAACGCAGATCGATAACGATGCTATTAACGTTCTGTTTTTCCAGCTTCTGAAGCTGAACTTTGACATCATCGGTCAAGCCGACATAGAAGCCTGGAATATCCAGTACGCCAACTTTTTCCTTGCCGACGGTTTTCACCGACATTTTAACCGCGCGATCTTCAAGACGAATCCGTTCACGCGTCAGCGTGATAATACGCGTTTTCGTCCCTTTGCCAGCCGGCAGTATTTCCAGTCGAACCTTGCTGCCTTTTGGCCCTTTGATCAGCGCCACCACATCGTCAAGACGCCAGCCAATGACGTCGACCATCGGCTTTCCGGCTTGCCCTACGCCGACGATACGATCGCCGACGCTAATCGACTTGCTCTTCGCTGCCGGGCCGCCGGCAACCAATGAGTTAATGACAGTATAATCGTCATCCATTTGCAGCACCGCGCCGATACCTTCCAGAGACAGACTCATTTCGGTATTAAACTGCTCGGTATTGCGGGGAGAAAGATAATTCGTATGTGGGTCGATTTCACGCGCAAAAGCGGTCATCGCCAGCGAGAACACATCTTCACTGTTGGTCTGCGCCAGGCGACGAATAGCGAATTTGTAGCGACGCGTCAGCGTTTCGCGAATTTCTTTGTCGCTCTTGCCGGTGAGTTTCAGACTGAGCTCATCGAATTTCACTTTACCATCCCACAGCGCATTTAGCTCAGCCTCATCTTTCGGCCAGGGCGCTTTACTGCGGTCCAGGTTAAACGTATCGTTTCCGGTGAAATCCATTGGCCGTTCCAGCACTTTTAGCGCGTACTGGTAACGTTCAAACCGGCGCTTTTGCGCCAGGTTATAAAGATCGTAAAAAACATCCAGCTTACCCGTGCGCAGCTCATCGCCCAACACGGTTTTCTTTTTCGCAAACTGCTCGACATCGCTCGCCAACAAAACGTTGTGGCTATAGTCGAGAAGATTCAGATAGCGATCAAAAATCTTTGCCGAAAATGCCTCATCCAGATCGAACTGGCGATAATGGGAGCGGGTAAAACGCGACGTTACGCGCTCGCTCACCGTCGCATGTTGCGTCTCTTCCTTTAGTACGGGAATTTGATCGGCACGCGTAATATCTTCCACGGCGAAGGACTGGCCTGCTAATGCAAGCAGGCCAGCTAACGCGGTAAGCCTAAAAAAAGTGTTCATGCCAGGCCTGGCCTCCGTTTCAGAACACCAGGTGTTCTGCGCGTACAATCAAAGACATACCCGAATTCAGCTGTACACGGACACCATCTTTGGTGATTTCTAATACGGTGGCATCCATCGCATTATTACCCGCTTTCACCTTGAGGGACTGCCCTACGGTCAATACTGAAATATCAGAAACCGGCGTGTGCTTCTCTTCGCGAGGCGCACGCGGCGCTTTCGTCGTCGGTTTATCAGCGCGAGGTTTACGTTCAGCGCCTTCTTTACGACGCGCTACCGGGCGAGGTTTACGCTCGCGTCGCGGCGCGTCTTCTTTTTCGCCAGCCGCCGCGGCAGCTTCGCGTTTTTTCGCTTGCTGCTCTGCGCGCTGCGCCTGAACACGGGCTTTGGCTTCTTCAAGCTGCTTACGCGCATGTTCGACATGCTGTTCTTCCAGCTCGCCGCACGGATTGCCATCAAGGTCGACGCGCGTTGCGCCCGGCTTAACGCCGTACAGGTAACGCCAGCTTGAAGTATAAAGACGTAAAGCGGAACGAAGTTGCGTTTTGCTGAGGTTCATTTCGCCCCCAACTCGCTCTACCAGATCCTGAAAAATACCAATTTTCAGCGGGCGAGCTTCGCCTTCCGCACTAAAACAGTGAGGAAAACGCTCGGCCAGAAACGCGATAACTTCTTTACTGCTATTCAACTTAGGTTGATTTTCCATGAAATTTCCTGATTACAACGGACGTAGCCAACAAGCAGCAGGCATGAACAGGCGTCATTATAATGACGCCATCAGTAATTGCTACGTTATCCGTTGATTATCCTGCGACGCTCGCAAAGAATTTTTTGTAATCCGTCGTTGCAAGCACGGTTTCAAGCTGTGCGACCAGCGTACGCAGGCCGTGTTCATCTTCTTCGGTAAAACGGCCAAACGCCGTGCTATCTATATCCAGCACGCCGATAATCCGTTCGCCAACCGTGACAGGCAGCACAATTTCGGCGTTGCTGGCGGCATCACAGGCAATATGGCCGTCAAACGCATGAACATCATCAATACGTTGAACCTTATTCTGCGCTACCGCTGCGCCGCACACGCCGCGACCAACCGGAATCCGCACACAGGCGATTCGCCCCTGAAACGGCCCCAACACCAGCGTATCGCCTTCGAGGAGATAAAATCCCGCCCAGTTCACCTCGGTAAGGCGTTCGAACAGTAACGCGCTGGTATTCGCCAGCGTGGCCAGAAAGCTGGTTTCACCTGCCATTAACGACTGAAAATCGCGGTTTAACGCCGCGTATAGTTCTGTTTTGCTCATTATATAATCACTTCGTGGTCTTACTCCTAAACACAGGCTATTAAAATAAGCATTAAATGCGTTCTTGCTCAAGATTATTCCTGTCATGAGTTAAGATTACATTATTCTAACACTTTGATTCACGATACATGGCTCTGAACACCTCACACGTCACGCCAACAAAAAAGCTAACGATCAGGTCAATTAGCGAAGCGCTGCCGCGCAGCCACTACCAGCGCTGCCCTGAATGCGACATGCTGTTCAGCTTGCCGGAGATGAGCGCTCATCAAAGCGCTTATTGTCCTCGTTGCCAGGCCAAAATTCGCGATGGGCGCGACTGGTCGCTAACGCGGCTGACCGCGATAGCGGTAACCATGCTGCTATTGATGCCGTTTGCCTGGAGTGAACCGCTACTCCATATCTACCTGTTGGGCGTACGCATTGATGCCAATGTGATGCACGGCATCTGGCAAATGACGCAACAGGGCGATCCGTTAACCGCCGCAATGGTGCTCTTTTGCGTGGTGGGCGCGCCGCTTATTCTGGTTTTTTCAATTGCTTACCTGTGGTTTGGCAGCCTTCTCGGCATGAATCTGCGTCCAGTCCTGCTGATGCTGGAAAAACTGAAAGAGTGGGTGATGCTGGACATCTATCTGGTCGGTATTGGCGTTGCCTCTATCAAAGTGCAGGACTATGCCTTTCTGCAGCCGGGCATCGGGCTTTTAGCGTTCGTCTCGTTGGTGGTTCTTAGCATTCTGACTATGATTCATCTGAATGTGGAGCAACTATGGGAACGATTTTATCCGCAGCGCCCTGCTCAACGTGCGGACGAAAGATTGCGCGTCTGTCTTGGCTGCCACTTTAGCGGCTATCCGGATGCGAAAGGACGCTGCCCGCGTTGTCATATTCCGCTACGGTTACGCAGAAAACAGAGCATACAGAAGTGTTGGGCGGCCTTGCTGGCGTCTATTGTCTTTTTGCTGCCGGCAAACCTGCTGCCTATTTCGGTAATCTACATTAATGGCGGGCGTCAGGAAGATACGATCCTGTCGGGCATTATGTCGCTTGCCAGCAGCAATATCGCCGTCGCCGCCGTCGTTTTTATCGCCAGTATTTTGGTGCCGTTTACCAAAGTCATCGTGATGTTTACGCTACTGTTGAGTATCCATTTTAAATGCCAACAGGGACTGCGGACGCGAATTCTGTTGCTGCGTCTGGTGACATGGATAGGCCGCTGGTCGATGCTGGATCTTTTCGTTATCTCGTTAACCATGTCTCTGATTAATCGCGATCAGATTCTGGCTTTTACTATGGGACCGGCTGCGTTTTATTTCGGCGCAGCGGTAATTTTGACTATTCTTGCAGTGGAATGGCTGGATAGCCGCTTACTTTGGGATGCACATGAGTCAGGAAACGCCCGCTTCGAAGACTGAAGCGCAAATTAAAACCAAACGCCGTATTTCACCTTTCTGGCTGCTACCGCTTATCGCGCTAATGATCGCAGGGTGGCTAGTATGGGATAGCTACCAGGATCGCGGTAATAGCGTGACTATCGATTTTATGTCGGCGGACGGTATCGTACCAGGCCGGACTCCCGTTCGTTATCAGGGAGTAGAAGTCGGCACCGTGGAAGATGTCAGCCTGAGCAAAGATCTGCGCAAAATTGAAGTTCGCGTCAGTATCAAATCAGATATGGAAGATGCGTTGCGCGAAGAGACGCAGTTCTGGCTGGTGACGCCCAAAGCCTCGCTGGCGGGCGTTTCCGGCCTGGATGCGTTGGTCGGCGGGAATTACATCGGTATGATGCCGGGTAAAGGCAAGCCCAGAGATCATTTCGTCGCCCTGGATACACAGCCCAAATACCGGCTTAGCAACGGCGATCTGATGATTCATCTCAATGCGCCGGATCTCGGTTCGCTTAATAGCGGTTCACTGGTCTATTTCCGTAAAATCCCTGTCGGACGGGTGTATGACTATTCGATTAACCCTAACAAACAGGGCGTTACGATTGACGTTCTGATTGAGCGACGGTTTACCGATCTGGTGAAAAAAGGCAGCCGTTTCTGGAATGTCTCCGGCATTGACGCCGATCTAAGCTTGAGCGGCGCGAAGGTGAAACTGGAGAGCCTCGCGGCCCTGGTCAATGGTGCGATTGCGTTTGATTCGCCGGACAATTCCAAACCCGCCGCCCAGGATGACACGTTCGGCTTATATAAAGATTTAGCCCACAGCCAACGAGGGGTAATCGTTAAACTTGAGCTGCCCAGCGGAGACGGTCTGAAGGCGGAATCTACGCCGCTCATGTACCAAGGACTGGAGGTGGGTGAGCTTTCTAAACTGACGCTCAACCCTGGCGGTAAAGTCACCGGAGAGATGACCGTCGATCCCAGCGTTGTTCCGCTAATGCGGGAAAATACGCGTATTGAGTTACGCAATCCCAAACTGTCGCTGAGCGACGCGAATATCAGTTCGTTGTTAACCGGAAAAACCTTCGAGCTGGTGCCGGGCGACGGCGAACCGCGCAGTGAATTTGTGGTGGTGCCGGGTGAAAAGGCCCTGCTGCATGAGGCGAATGCCTTAACCCTGACGCTGACAGCCCCGGAAAGTTACGGCATCGAACCGGGCCAGCCGTTAATTTTACATGGTGTAAAAATTGGCCAGGTCATTGAGCGCAACTTATCCAGTAAAGGCGTGTCATTCACCGTCGCGATTGAACCGCAGCACCGGGATTTGGTACAGGGCGACAGTAAATTCGTGGTCAACAGCCGGGTGGATGTCAAAGTCGGCCTTGACGGCGTAGAGTTCCTCGGCGCCAGTGCCAGCGAGTGGATTGACGGCGGAATTCGTATTTTACCCGGTACGAGCGGGAAGATGAAATCCACCTACCCGCTCTATGCTAACCTGGAAAAAGCGCTGGAAAATAGCCTCAGTGACTTACCGACTACCACCTTAACGCTGACGGCCGAAACGTTGCCGGATGTCCAGGCAGGTTCCGTCGTGCTGTATCGAAAATTTGAAGTAGGCGAAGTCATCACCGTTCGCCCACACGCCAATACCTTTGACATCGACCTGCATATTAAGCCGGAGTATCGCCACCTGTTAACCAGCAATAGCGTGTTCTGGGCGGAAGGCGGCGCGAAGGTGCAACTTAACGGCAGCGGCCTAACGGTACAGGCCTCGCCACTCTCCCGCGCGCTGAAAGGGGCCATTAGTTTTGATAACCTGAGCGGCGCCAGCGCCAGCCGGCGCAAAGGCGATAAACGCATTCTTTATGCTTCAGAAACCTCCGCCCGCGCGGTAGGCGGACAAATTACGCTGCACGCGTTCGACGCCGGAAAACTGGCGGAAGGGATGCCAATTCGTTACCTCGGTATTGATATCGGCCAGATCCAGACGCTGGAATTGATCACCGCACGTAATGAAGTGCAGGCAAAAGCCGTACTTTATCCGGAGTACGTACAGACATTTGCCCGCGCCGGGACACGTTTTTCCGTTATTACGCCACAAATTTCCGCGGCGGGCGTCGAGCATCTGGATACGATTCTCCAGCCCTATATTAACGTTGAGCCAGGACGCGGCGCGGCGCGGCGCGACTTTGAACTGCAGGAAGCCACGATTACCGACTCACGCTATCTGGATGGGTTAAGCATCGTCGTGGAGGCGCCAGAAGCAGGCTCGCTTAATATTGGCACCCCCGTCCTGTTCCGCGGTATCGAAGTGGGAACCGTCACCGGAATGTCCCTGGGGTCGCTCTCCGATCGCGTGATGATCACCTTGCGTATCAGTAAGCGTTACCAATATCTGGTGCGGAATAACTCCGTATTCTGGCTTGCCTCCGGCTATAGTCTCGACTTTGGTCTGACAGGCGGCGTGGTGAAAACGGGGACATTTAATCAGTTCATCCGTGGCGGTATCGCCTTCGCTACTCCACCAGGTACGCCGCTGGCGCCAAAAGCGCAAGCCGGTAAGCATTTCCTGTTACAAGAGAGCGAACCGAAAGAGTGGCGTGAATGGGGCACCGCTCTGCCACGTTAAACACCCGGCTCCGGCGTACTCGCGCCGGAGCGTTTTATGCTACACTGCGCGCCTGTTTTTTTGCCGGCGATACACCTGTGGCTCAACACGCTGTCTATTTTCCTGACGCTTTTCTGACGCAAATGCGTGAAGCAATGCCTTCCACGCTCTCTTTTGATGAATTTATTTCGGCCTGCCAACGCCCGTTGCGCCGCAGTATACGCATCAATACGCTTAAAATCTCCGTGGCTGATTTCCTTGCCCTAATCGCGCCCTACGGCTGGTCGCTCACGCCAATTCCGTGGTGTCATGAAGGATTCTGGATCGAGCGCGATGATGAAGAGGCATTGCCGCTTGGCAGTACCGCTGAGCATTTAAGCGGCCTGTTTTACATTCAGGAGGCCAGTTCGATGCTGCCGGTCGCGGCCCTGTTCGCCGATGATAATCATCCGCAGCGGGTCATGGATATGGCAGCGGCGCCTGGCTCCAAAACCACGCAGATCGCTGCCCGCATGGGGAACCGCGGCGCCATTCTGGCCAACGAATTTTCGGCCAGCCGCGTCAAAGTTCTGCACGCTAATATCAGCCGATGTGGAATCGCCAATACCGCACTGACGCATTTCGATGGCCGCGTATTTGGCGCTGCGTTACCGGAGATGTTTGACGCTATCCTGCTGGATGCGCCCTGCTCTGGCGAAGGCGTAGTACGTAAAGATCCTGATGCGCTAAAAAACTGGTCGCCAGAAAGCAATCTGGATATCGCGGCGACACAGCGGGAATTGCTCGACAGCGCTTTTCATGCTTTACGACCCGGCGGCACGCTGGTCTACTCCACCTGCACGTTAAATCGCCAGGAAAACGAAGCGGTCTGCCTCTGGCTGAAAGAGACCTACGCCGACGCCGTTGAATTTTTGCCGCTGGGTGATCTGTTTCCTGACGCTGACCGCGCCCTCACCCCGGAAGGCTTCCTGCACGTCTTCCCGCAAATTTACGACTGCGAAGGATTCTTTGTCGCACGTCTGCGTAAAATGTCATCCCTTCCAGCCATGCCCGCGCCGGGGTATAAAGTGGGGGCATTTCCTTTTACCCCCCTCAAAGGCCGCGAAGCATTACACGTTACCCAGGCGGCCAACGCCGTCGGACTGCTATGGGATGAAAATCTCCATCTTTGGCAGCGTGATAAAGAGGTCTGGCTGTTCCCGGCAGAGATTGAATCACTGATCGGAAAAGTCCGTTTTTCCCGGCTCGGCATTAAGCTGGCCGAAAGTCATAATAAAGGCTATCGCTGGCAACATGAGGCGACGATAGCCCTTGCCTGTCCGGCTCATGCTCACGCGTTCGAACTTTCTGCGCAAGAGGCGGAGGAGTGGTATCGCGGTCGGGATATTTATCCGCAAACACCCCCTGCCGCTGATGATGTCCTGGTGACGTTCCAGCATCAGCCGCTTGGTCTGGCAAAACGTATCGGCGCCAGAATAAAGAACAGTTACCCGCGTGAACTGGTACGTGATGGCAAACTCTTTACTGGTAACAGTTAAAAGGCGCACAAAAAAACCGCACTTTTTGACTGGCGCTTTTGCGTACGTTGACTACGCTGAAAAATGGACGGCTAAACTGGTCGTACCACAATTAGCGTATTAACGGAGAGCACGATGATGAAAACCAGTGTGCGCATTGGCGCTTTTGAAATCGACGATGCCGAATTACATGGCGAATCACCGGGGGAGCGAACGTTAACTATCCCCTGTAAATCCGATCCGGATTTATGTATGCAACTGGACGCCTGGGATGCCGAAACCAGCGTTCCCGCCATTCTCAACGGGGAACATTCCGTTTTGTTCCGTAATCATTACGATCCTAAATCTGATGCCTGGGTCATGCGTCTTGCCTGACTCAAAAAGAACCCGTCGCCAGGCGGGTTATTTATTCTTCCTTTTCTCATTTCCCCCCTGCGCTAACCTCTCCTACACTATCGTGTAAAGTAGTTAACATTGAGGATGTAATGTTCGCGCTGGTACTTTTTGTATGTTACCTGGATGGAGGATGCGAGGATATTGTCGTGGACATCTACGATACCGAGCAGCAATGTCTTTATTCGATGGACGATCAACGGATTCGCCATGGCGGCTGTTTTCCGGTAGAGGATTTTATCGACGGCTTCTGGCGACCTGCGCAGCAATATAGCGATTTTTAACCCTGGTCGCTGATACCGCTATTGTATCCGCGCTAACGTCAATTGCCCGCCAAATACCGCGCCTGTATCAATATAGTGTACGTTGGCAAAATCCATGCGCCGGCGCAACGGCGTATGGCCAAACCAAAAATGATCGGCTCCGCTAATCCCGCCACGCTTATTTATGAGCCGTTCGCGGCTCCAGAGAACCTGATGTAAGTCGACCTTTTTTTGCCATTGATAGGTTGACGCTGGATAATCTGCATGAGCGATCACATGCGTGCTATGGCGGCAGCGAACTTCCAGTATCCAGGGCAGCCGCTGACAAAGGATAAAAAGCGCTTCAGCTTGCGCAGCGTGTTCAGCCGTCAGGCGGGTAAACCAGTCGCCACCATTCATCAACCACAGCGTCGACTGCGATGAGGCCCGCGCATCCAGCGCCATTTGTTCATGATTGCCGCGAACCGCCATCATCCAGGACTCACGCAGTAAAGCCAGGCAACCCAGGCTGTCCGGGCCTCTATCAATGAGATCGCCCACAGAAACTAACAAGTCTTGTTGCGGATCAAATCGACACTCACGTAACCTTTTCATTAACATTGAAAAACAGCCGTGAATATCGCCAACCACCCAGACATGCCGCCAATTCTTTGCCTCTATTCGCTGATAAATCTCTTCAGGCCGCATCATGTTTTTCCTGTCGTTCATTACCCAGGACAGATATAAAAAGATAGCGTGTGCAGATTTTTTTGCTTAGTAAGCGTGCGCTGTTGTAAATAGCGAATTTCATCAGTAGCGAGTAAATACTTTGTTATTATCGCAATAAAATATAACTGGCTGCGCCAGGGGAGTGTTATCCCCTGGCGCAGCGAGCTACTCACTATCGCCTGTTCACGTTCAATATTCTCCCTCCTTAAAAGCATGCCAAAAACATAAACCACATATCGACACCACAGGCTTCAGCACACTCTTTAGCTGAGTGAGATGCAAGGCAAACCAGCGCCAATGCAGGTGTCGTTACCGTGGCGACCATCACCCCCACAAACAGGAGCAGCATAATTTTTTTTAAAGGCGGCATAACCTCTCCTGACAGTTAACAGACCATTAATCCTTATCGAGACATCATCCGTGCGCGGGTATCATAGACTTAACAACACGCAGCGTTACAAAAAAAGCTGTCTGGTTATACCGGTATTTAGAGTAATAACAATTATTTTAAGTTTTAAGGATATCCATTTGATTTTTATATTAAAATAAAGATGACGACGTTTTGTTAAAAGCGTCGCCATAAAAATGAATATATAGTTTCAGAAAATCTGCTATTAATTCATATGGTTAATAGCAGTATTGTGTTTGCTATCTTCAGGAGGCATTCTGAAGATACTTATTTGCAATATTTTCTATAGTTAACTGAAATTGTTGTGGCGTCGGCATCGTCCCCTTATTAAACAGCGGCGTAACCTCTTTCATAACGATTTTCTCAGCATACGCTTTAAAAGACACCTGCTGATTATGATTTATAAACATATGCGGATATTTAATACTCGCGGAAGCAATGAGGGGGACGACAAAAGGATTCGCCCCTGCCCCACCTGGAGTAAATACACCATTTTTTATCTCCCCAGGTAGCCCCGCATTCTGCGCAGCCTCTCCTATCTCTTTCAGAAAGGGGGTAATACTGACCCCTTTACTGATGAGTAATTTACAACAGTGATCTTTATTATTACTGTACACGGCTGATAATATGGCTTCGCATGTCTGACGAGCATAGGCCGGATCTTTACTCGCATTACCTTTGATATCCAGACTATTGAGCTTTTGCAGCATAAAATCTTTAACAGTTTTACTGGTTAATACTGCCCTACCCTCAGAGGCGCTCCCACGATGAAAATGGGTAGTCGGTATGTCTGTTTGTTGATGCAGGCTAAAACGATCTGACAGACTCGTCGACAGGCTGATAAAGCTATTTCTAACGGCAGTAATACTTTTTACAAAAATGTCCTTCTCCGTTGTTTTTTCTTTTACTGGTTCAACGTCACTTCTATGGATTCTGTAGTGCTGGGTGGATAGTGTTATGTTAGTCACGGTAGTTCTCCTTTTAGATAACTATGCATAGCTACACTTTATTTATATTTCTTGCTTTCAAAAAATAGCCACCTTCTCCACAACCATTTTTACTCATTGATCTTTATAAATTTTATTTTTCTAATGAATTTTGTTCTTCTGTCACTTAGCCTGTTTTTTTTCGGCGCAAGGTGATCGACTTTTATCGAGGAACATTTTTATCGGGACAATCCTGAACAGGCAAAACATCACTTCAATTCAACTGCTGCGTCACACTAAACATTCATGAATATTATTATTTATGCTGATGTTGTTACGATTTTGCCCCCATTCGCAGGCTGGCCACCAATTATCCTGCCAGCGAGTTAGCCGCTTTTTCAAAACCTATAAAGTCGCCACGCCAAACCTCTCCGCCACTGTAATCCTTATCTAAACATCAATTAATTAACTGATTTTTATATATTATGACTTTTCATGGCGTTCAGAAAAACTACAAATGAAATGGATTGACGCATCTATTAGTGGTCAAAAAAACGCGCTACGAGAAATAATCAGTAACAATTGCAACACTATTCCAATCATAACGTAAACTATATGATACCAGTCGATTATTATTGCTTTTAGGTAACATCTTTGTATAGCCGCTTTTAAGCAACAATACTCTAACACAACATATAACATTATAACTCACAATAGGTTAACAAATGGAATTACAGCTTATGCTTAACCACTTTTTCGAGCGCGTCAGAAAGGATGCAAATTTCAACGCATTTCTAATCGATCTGGAATATAATAATATCGCTTATTACATCTATTTTGTTGCTACCGGTAATGTGAAAATTATCACTCATGCAGGCCACTTCATTTCTATTAAAAGCAATAGAAAGCTGATTAAAGTCAATTCAACACCAAATACGCAATTAATAAAATTGACTTCAGCTAAACACTTTTCGGGCGAGCATTCCTATGAAAAATACTGTACCGATCTGGCAACGGCAGGCGTTTTTAAATGGATTGTGGAATTAAACAAAAAAACTCGACAATACTGGTCGAAAGACAACCAACTATTATATATAGAAAATGTGGTCATGCCGCTTTAACAAACCTGGGTAATAATAGCGTCAGTCGTGACATCCGGCGTGTTGCGACTGCGGGTTATCCATTTAGAGACCATAATGAGAGTCTGACTGCGAGAGTTATCCTGTGCAGTCCGACCGACGCAGCAACGTTTGACGCGATGCTCGACAACAGCATCACCTGGTGCAGGAGAAATGATATTCAAAGCGATATCGACTAAAAGCTCAAAATATTTGCCTACTATTTATATTCTATCTAATTAATACCCTCCAGGAAGTGTGGCATAATTGCAGAATCTGTCAGGATTCCGGGAGCATGCCGGAGCGTAATCGAAAAACCATCTGGAGATGTATGAGCAAGGATGAAATCAGTTATCAAATTCTTTACCGGTACTCTCTGGAAAAACTATACAGTACTCTTACCAGAAGAGTAGATAACGTGCTGTCATTCGCCCTCGTTTTTCTCGGGGTCGGCGTCACCATAAACGTCGGGAGTCCCTTTATTCTGGGGCCAGGCATTGTGGGTATCGCCATACTAAAAAGAGTACTCCGCTTCGGCACGCGCTCAACACAGGCCGACCGGCAGTCCCGCGCCTGGCTGAAACTTTTTAATACTCAGCACCGCTTTCCTTCAGATAAAACACTGTTCCTTGCCTTCACATCGCTTGAGCAAGACACGAGCGAAGTATGGTCCATGCTTATTGGTCCTGCTATCGTCATGACTGAGACCGCCCTCGGAAAAACGCCCATTGAGCCATTGACGGCGGGTGAAAAACTCTGCGCATTTTTGAGCGGCGCGACGAAATCCCAGCCAGCAGCTCGCAATTGACCTGTCTTCTAAACGTCTGTGCCATACCACAGAGATTTAGTACAAAATTAATTAATGGAGCACTAACGCTGTCAGCAGGTTTCTCTGAGTGAAAGATTCGTATTATACGCACAGCCCAGTTTACAGTTTATATAACAGCGCAATATGTTTTTGTATCCGCACCATGCCGCCTACAAGCGGCTGTCTGAGTACCTCTAGCAGTGCCAGGGGCGAAGGGCAATTAGTTAAACGCCATCCCAGCCCTCCCCTTAGCAATTATTTTTTTATCATTTCATGGTAGAGAGAATGTATTTCTCCAAGCGAATGGAATACCGGTAAATGTAAGTACGCTCTTTTACCTTGCCCATGATACCACAGTCCCAGCACACACTTTCCAGCACTCATCAATTTCAGTGACGCGCTATCATCTCCACCAAGAATAATCGCCATAAATACTTGCTCGCGCCATAAAAAATGCTTTATTGTGATAACCTACAAGTCGAGTATTTTAGCAGCATAACGCTGTTTGGCTAAAAAGATATAAATCCTTTCGGCAACTGAAGAGACCGTGATATGAAATTCTCTCAACTGCTGCAATAACAATTTTCGTCTAACCGGAGACAAAGGAATACTTCCAGAGTCGGCATATGTTGTATCTTTAACATTTCAGAGCTCAACACGACTGATAGCCAGACTACTCCAGTAGACAGTGTTAGCTGTAGTAGTTTCATACTATGTTCAGTGCTGCGAAGTACATGGCGACTATCGTAATGACCATCACAATTAAAGAAATATGCCGCTTCACCGATGAATCTTTATTGCATTTGAGCCAGGACAGTTTAAAACATTAGAATTAATAACCTTACATTTGATTTTGTAGCAGTATTTAATCCTGTTTTCGTTTCGGTCTGAACACAGACTTGAAATTATCATTCATGATATTGAGCTCTCCCGAAAAATAAAAGACACATTTCATCAATAATATTTCACAATCATGGTAAACACTTACAAACAAGACATTCGACATGTTAGTTTTTTAAAAGTGCTTCTTTCATGATTACTCTTAAATCACAATCATAAACGTTTATCGTATCGATCTATTTTTTGTTATTTTGATTCAAATTCACTATTATTATCAATGAATTATATTAAATGTCGGCGTCCCGGGAGGGGGCCAGACACTTTGGTGGTGTGGCTTTTATTATTGATACCCGCTTTACATGAACGTCTCTCATTAATATTTTCAGACCTATCTTCAGCCTGTGATCAATAATTCTCATTCGCTCAAATGACATTATCTATGCGTAATAAAATAATGCTTACCCTAGCGACTGTCGGTATGATATATGGCGCGTCGACTTTTACTGCTGGCGCTATTGCCACCACTGACGCTGGCGGGAGGGCGATGACCTTAGTGTCTCAGCCATTGATGCGTCGGGCAGCATTGTGCCGGACAGCGAGAGCATCAAAGTAGACCAGGGTCTCAGCAGCAGGCAAGTCCTCGAGTTCGGTTTCAGTTATTATCAATCTTACCGAGTATTTATTTGAGGGCCTCGGAAGTACTTCGGGCGCGGGTGCCGCCACTATTCAACAGTGGCCATGACATTCCCGAGTGTTCTGCCCCCACTGGACGGTCATTTGGCTAAAGGATAAATAGCAAATACTGCAAGCAATTCTGTTACCAATGTGGCTATTCAGCTTCTGACAGGTGATGGCGTTAATCCTGTGGACCTGAGCAAGGCACCTACAGCAGGTGATATTACGCTGGATACCTATTCGGCGACTAATAAGCTGAATTTCTTTGCACGTATGATAACCGCTGGAGGATCAATCTCCCAAGGCACTGTCGGCACCACAGTCATCTATAATCAGAAACACTTCTGATACGGCCCACAAGCCGATATTTATTTCAGATATTAATAAACAGTTTCGCTGTCCATTTATCTGGTATGTCCGGACGCCAGAATTGTTTATTTCTTCAGTGATGCGCTGTTATTTCACGGAACGGTTTAAATCAGCAGCGGCGGATTTTCATTTATTCAGGCAACACGGATAGCGGCTTATACCATGAAACTGAATCGGCCTACACTGCTAATTACTCTGAATATACTGTTGTTGCCAGTAGAGACGACGGAGTTCAGCGCCGATTCTCTTAAAAACAGTGACCACCTCAGTGTGGATTTATCCGCCTTCAGCCGGGATGGCTATATTGCGCCAGGGAATTACCTGCTTGATATTTACGTGAATGACAGACTCATTCACAATCAATAAAAAGTCAGTGTGGTGGAGATTAGCGACGAGCACTCACGGTTCTGCATCATCTCTGCACTGGCAGACATGCTCGGGTTAAAAGAGGAGAACCGCCGACTACTCGGGCCCGTCCGGCAGTGTCTGAAACTGAACACTACGCATGGTAAAGTAACATACAGCCCGGATAACCAATCTCTGTTAGTCACTCTGCCCCAAGTCTGGATAGAATACCAGAATCTGGCTTGAGTATCCTGGCCCGCTGGAGTGATGGTGTCACAGCCGCCCTGCTGAGCTATAACCTGATGACGAACCTGTGGTCTACATTCCACTGGTATTGGCATCTGAAGCTGCACGCGAAAGATCTGGCTGGAAAATGGCATAGCCATTCATAGTCTCAGCCAAGCATGTACTGCAATTGACCCTGCAGATCTCGTCAATTTTGAATCTCTGGCTGTCGCTTGCATATGCTGGGTTCTCCTTAGCCCCCTCGTTCCTAAGTTTGTAATGCAGAGACGGTTTTTATGTTTGTAAATTTTCTGGCGCGATGGTTTTGCTCACAAGTGGTAAGTTGTTTTTCTTTTCCAGTGTAATATGTTAAATTTCTCGCACTGATTAATTCACTTTTTGTACGACATGCACAATCTAACGCCAGAATTATTGCAAACTCCATCTGTAAGAAGCAACAGAGACAGAAGTCTTGATATAGCCAAGGGAATTATGATGCTGTCTGTTGTTGCTGGACACATTGCAAATTTCCCATTTGGGGAGGTATTCTATTACTATCAAGTTGCCGGATTTTTTCTGCTATCGGGTTATTTCTTTCATTACGACAAGTATGCTGACAGATTTAGTAAATTTTTAAAAAGTAGATCAAAGCTTATTTGTCAGTACCTTATTTATTCTGCGATAATTATATCGGCGCATAATTTACTTACTGAGTTTGGGTTACAACCTACAAATTACATTTATTACTCACCTACTGATTATGTCACAGCATTTATACGGTCTATAACAATACCATCTGAAGCACTGGCAGGTGCAATGTGGTTCATACCAGTATTGATTTTAATGCAGTTTGTTTTTTATTGGCTAAATAGAGTGGTTAAAGAAAATAAACTGCTAATTGGATCTTCAGTTTTAATTTTATTCTTCATTGGTTGGTGGATTGTAAAAAGCAATGCAATTGCTAATAATCCCTACATAAACACTCACATTCCAAACGCACAATACTTCGTCTATTTGCCGTTTTTCTACATAGGCTATGTATTTAAAAAATTTGGATTCAAATCCTTGAGCAGCATAAATGCTATGCTGCCAGCGCTAATCGTCATAGTCCTTAGTTACATTGTAATACGGCCAACTATGTATTTATACGGAAGCATTGATCCGTATTGCTTTATCTTTTTATCGCTTATTAGCATTTCTCTCGTAATTGGTATTTCTTACCACATAAAATCTAACATACTCGTTAGATTTTTCACAACAATAGGCGAGAATACAGTACACATCCTCGCTATGCACTTCTTCTTTTTCAAGATAGCAACTCTTCTATTAACCATTGTAGGGCTCAAGCAAATTGATGATCTTCATCGCATTGACGGCCCATCTAATGGGTCAATCATTGAAACAATAACATATCTTTCATTCGGTATAGTTTTCCCATTAGTTCTTGTATCATTAGTAAGGAAGATAAGAAGTAAGATTTTTGTAAATAAATATTCTCCGGCATAGCCGGAGGTTTTTCAGATGCGTCTGTAAGGCTATCTTACCCGCAGCCCCTAACAGGCGCATACGATCTAACATTTACATTAAGCTTCGTTACTTACGGCCCGTAAACGGACTGCCCGGATTAGGAGAAATGATTCTGGCAGAAGTAAGCACGCGTCATGTTGCAGAATTTCTTGAGCTATGGATCGCGGAAGGTAAAAACACGATGGCGGGGGCGACGAGGTCTGTACTATCTGACATGTTTTGTGAAGCTGTTGTAGAAGGAAGAATAACACTGAATCCGGTTGAAAAAGCCAAGGTACCAAAAATTGAAGTTGCAAGGGAGCGCTTGCGAATAGAGGTTTATAATGCTACACGAGCATATGCCCTCATGGCTCCCTCTCGCGATGGATTTAGCACTCGTTACAGGTCAACGTAGGGAGGATATCGTAAACATGAAATTTAATGATGTTTTTGACAACCGCTTATACGTAACTCAAATTAAAACCGGAATAAAAATAGCTATTCCCCTATCCCTGACCCTTGAGGTGCCAGGGTTACGTCCGGGAACGGTTATCGATCGCTGCCGGCTGGTAAGCAGAACCGATTTCATGATCAGTGCAGGAATCAGGAAAAATAGCCCGACCGGGAATATTCACCCGGATGGGCTCACAAAGAAATTTGTAAAAGCCAGAAAAATTTCAGGTGTTAAATTCAGTGATAACCCACCGACATTTCACGAGATCCGTAGCCTGGCTGGTCGGCTGTACAAAGACGAACGCGGCGAGGAATTCGCTCAAAAACTACTGGGCCACACCTCAGAGAACACCACGAAACCCTATCTCGATGAACGCAATAATAAAGCTTACGTGATGCTCTGATTTTACTGTAAAAGAAATGTTAACCCGGATTTGGATGTGATCTAACCAAAAAGACCGGAATACAGAAATTTGAGGAAATGTCGAGGGGAAACGCATAACCAATTGATTTACAATAGAAATAAAAAGGGACCGAATTCGATTCCTGTTCTCACTAAAAATAAAAATTCACTTTAAATTCATATATTTAAACAAAAAACCACTATTTTATCGTCTGAAATACGTTCCGTTGCGTTCTAATAGATTCAATTAGTTATCACTTTTTCCGTTTTAATTCGGGCAGATTACGGGCAAGTTTTCCTCTTATTATTAGCTCTCCTGACCGCATAAATAATAACGTTTTTTTAACGAATAACGATTTCGTTCTTAACTAGCTATGGAGTTTTATAAGTTCACCAGATGTCACATCCCACACTCGACATCTTTAGCTAGCACGCTAATCTATAATCTGAGAAAATGTTAAACACTTGCCGCTTGTGACAAAAAACAGATTTTAAGCGAAAAAGCGAGGGTCTGCTGTTAAATATACCAATGATTCAGGCAGCTATCATTATACCGGGACACTGCAAGAATCCACTTTATTGCTTGTATTCTATTGAGTTTTCCGCAACTTCTTCGAACTAACCACCGTCATCCTACCGCCAAGTAGTGAGGTACTGCAAACCAGCTAGTTCATTGAGCACATCGCTGCGGCCATCATCAGTGTAAAAGTCGAAAGGTTCGCATACCCCAATAAATACATAGCAAGAATATTAATAGCTAACGAAGTTGAATCGCCACAGGTTTAACAGACACCTCAGAGTCATTTAAGATGACTTAAAGAGAGGTGCCCATGAGCGGTAAGCGTTATCCCGAAGAGTTTAAAATTGAAGCGGTCAAACAGGTTGTTGATCGTGGTTATTCTGTTTCCAGCGTTGCAACACGTCTTGATATCACCCCCCACAGCCTTTACGCCTGGATAAAAAAGTACGGTCCGGATTCTTCCACTAATAAAGAACAGTCAGATGCTCAGGCTGAGATCCTCCGTCTCCAGAAGGAGCTGAAGCGGGTTACCGACGAACGGGACATATTAAAAAAAGCCGCGGCGTACTTCGCAAAGCTGTCCGACTGAGGTACGCCTTTATCCGTGACAACACCCATTGCTGGCCTGTTCGCCTGCTCTGTCGGGTACTGGATGTTCATCCCAGTGGCTTTTACGCCTGGCTTCAGCAGCCGCATTCACAGCGAGAGCAGGCGAACCAGATGCTGACCGGGCAGATCAAACAGTTCTGGCTTGAGTCAGGCTGCGTCTATGGTTATCGCAAGATCCACCTCGATCTGCGTGACACCGGGCAGCAGTGTGGGGTGAACCGTGTCTGGCGGCTGATGAAGCGGGCCGGCATAAAGGCTCAGGTCGGATACCGGAGCCCGCGGGCACGCAAAGGTGAAGACAGTATCGTGGCACCTGACCGACTCCAGCGGCAGTTTAATCCGGATGCTCCCGATGAACGTTGGGTAACGGACATAACCTACATCCGAACCCACGAAGGCTGGCTGTATCTGGCCGTGGTTGTTGATCTGTTCTCCCGGAAAGTTATCGGCTGGTCAATGCAGCCCCGGATGACCAAAGAGATCGTCCTGAATGCGCTTTTGATGGCCTTGTGGCGGCGTAATCCGCAAAAGGCGGTGCTAGTTCACTCTGACCAGGGCAGTCAATATACAAGCTATGAATGGCAGTCGTTTTTGAAATCACACGGCCTGGAAGGCAGTATGAGTCGTCGTGGTAACTGCCACGATAATGCGGTCGCAGAAAGCTTTTTTCAGCTACTAAAACGTGAACGGATAAAGAAAAAGATCTACGGAACGCGGGAAGAAGCCCGCAGCGATATTTTTGATTACATCGAAATGTTTTATAACAGTAAGCGTCGGCATGGTTCGAGCGATAAGATGCCACCGACAGAATATGAAAACCGATATTACCGACGACTCGAAAGTGTCTAGATTATCCGTGGCAACTCAGGAATAACAACCAGATCTGCTAACGAATAGTAGTTGTATATCTCTTCAGGCGTTACACCTCCAACCATATGACAGTGTGGTTTTAGCCGTTCTGCTAATTCCCGCACCTCACGCTGATAGGTTGCTTTTTCACCTTTACTTTTACTCATATAGTTACCAACGACAACTAACTCTATATCGTTGTGTACTGGTCAGTACACGCGGCGGGATGACTGAGTTCGTAAAAGAGGGGGATACCGGCTTCCATTTGCAGGAGCCAATAACCCCGGAGACCATTGCCAGGGACATTAATAAAGCGCTGACATCCCCTGATTTAAACAATATTACCTTACATGGACAACGTTGTGTGGAAGATAAATTCCCGTGAGAAAAAGTAACCCAGCGGTTTGAGGAAGTGGTTAATAACTGGTTTAGATAATTAATGTGTATTAGCTCAAATGTGAGCTGACATATCTATGGCACAGCGCCAAACCTAATCTGACTGTCCGCCCTGTGCCAGAAGCGGACGCTGATCATGGTGTGTACAGGCCACCAGTACGATATATTATAAAGCCACCAGATTGCAGCTTTCATAAAACTATGGGTATTCAAATGCAGCAAAGCTATAAACCAGGCTTAATTAAATAATGCCTTTGCGAACCTACTTTAGGAAAGTCCGGTAGCGACATTTGAAGTATATAACCCTGTTTTTCATAAAAAGGGAGAGCCTGGAAGCTAAAGGTATCTACAAGTCCATGAACACAGCCTTTCCGCAAACCTTCTTTTTCGGCCATCTCCATAAGTTGACTCCCCAGACCGCGGCTCCTTGCAGATTCACTTACCCAAAGATAGTCGATGCAAAGCCACGGACCTTTTCTGTCAGCAATTAATCCGCCTACCATTTCGCCGCTTTCGTTTCTGCAGTAGACCCCAAGCTGCCCATTTTTACTAAAATCGACGAACTGAGCATTGTAGCTTCTTAATCCGGCTAATAGTTCTTCTTTATCAAATTCAGTAACTTGATGTGTAATTTGAATGTCCATACATATCCAATTGAACAAGTTTGCATTTGAAATATAACGTTATAAATAAGTTAATTAAATGTATCAATAGAAAGTTTATTTTTACTCCTGGGGGCAGGCCACGTCCGCTACTCGCTTAAAGCAGACCGTCAGTTGGAGTCTGAGCTGGTACAATTAATGTGCCACTGGTTAGAAATCAGTAATACGATTTTATCAGGCTGATGCTCTGGCCTGTCAGGATTTGAGGTATCCACCCGGTTTACCAGCCCACTGTATTTGGCACCAGTGGAACCCACTTCCCGATCCAGGATATCCAGTATCCACCGCCGAACCTCTTTCCCCAAAAGATATGAGCAACCTCAAGCGCCTTGTCTGAATGATGACCACGGTATGAAGTTTGATAACGCGTGGAATCAGGGTGTTTGGTACGCTCTCCGTTCAGCAACTGGACGCCCTTCTCCCCAGCCTTTCAGCGTTGAAGATTTGCCAGCGCAGGGTGAAAAGTGTAGGCGAATTATGAAAATCACTTCTGCCGTTTATACTTCGAAAAAGACGTTATCAAAAAGGTGGTTCGCAAGCGCGGAGTTATTAAACATTTACTTAACGAAATACGGTTTAAGTTGCTTGAATTGCAGCAGAAAGAAAACGACGGCTTGCTGATGCTGGACAAATTAAGCAAGCATGGCATCAATGGACTGATACGCCGTCAATAAAAGGAAGGGTGCATGGACGATCCCGTCACATCACCAATCACAACGGAAGAGCACAAAACAACATTTCACAGCGTAAAGGATAAAACACGATGCCATTTTCAATCAAACACATATGTTCAGGCCCAAAAGGACACTACCCAGAAATCTCCGGACCTATACAGAACAAGCCAGTACCGAGGAATTGCACACTGACCTCAACAACATGCGATATACAGTGCTATACAGTATTCAGCAGATGGTCCTGCAGTTATGAAATGCGCCCACCCGGTGCAGAAGAAAGAACCCCACGACTAAAACTCTCAGCAACGGAGCTCTTATGGCTATCTAAAACAATAGAAACAGAGATGCGCAACACAAAAGAATGAGCCTATCAGTAATTCTGTGTAACTGCCCAGTTAGTAAAGGTGATCGCTCAGGCGGTCACCGAACTCGATAATAAAACGGCTCATCGCCAGCCACCAGTTCTGGATCGGCATACTCCATTTTTTTGACGCATCCTTGATTGCCAGATAAATAACTTTTCGTACTGAGTCATCCGTTGGGAACACCTTGCGTTTCTTAATCGCGGCACGGATCACGCAGTTCAGGGATTCGATTGCGTTTGTCGTATAGATGGCCTTGCGGATATCCGGCGGATAACTGAAGAGCGTATTGAGGTTTTCCCGGTGCGCACGCCAGCTTTTGCTGATTTGCGGATATTTATCGTCCCGGACTTTCGCGAACGCATCCATCGCCATCAGTGCCGCCTCTTCGGTCGGGCCTGAGGCCGCTGGTGACGGCTTTGTAGCCTTTCCAGGCTACGTATTTCAGGCTGTTACGCACCATATGAATGATGCACAGCTGAATATGGGGCTGCGGGAAGACGCTGTTTATCGCATCCGGGAAGCCCTTCAGACCATCCACACAGGCAATCAGGATGTCCTGAATGCCCCGGGTTTTCAGCTCCGTCAGCACGCTTAGCCAGAACTTTTCGCATTCATTTTCGGCCAGCCACATACCCAGTAACTCTTTCTGGCCTTCGGTGTTGATACCCAGTGCCAGGAAGACGGCTTTGTTGATTACGCTGCCATTCTGACGGACTTTGACGACAACGCAGTCCATATAAACAATGGGGTACAGCGCATCCAGTTGCCGGTTTTGCCTCTCAGTGACCTGTCTTTTACGGCGTCGATGACTTTAGATATCAGCATGGGCGACACATCGGCGTCGTACATCTCTTTGAAGGTGGCAACGATTTCGCGGGTAGTCATGCCTTTGGCGTAGAGGGATAAAATTTGGCTGTCCATCTGCGTAATGCGCGTCTGGTGCTTCTTAAGTAGCTGCGGTTCGAAGGTGTTTTCACGGTCACGCGGCGTGTTCAGTTCGATCTCGCCGTCATCGCATAACACCGTTTTTGACGAGTAGCCATTGCGGGTGTTTGAGCCTGTTTTGGGCGCATTTTTCTCATGCCCGGGGTGGTCAGCCAGCTCCGCATTGAGCGCCGTTTCGACGGTTAATTTCGTCAGCATACGGGAAAACGGATTGAGGTCGGCTTCGGTTTTAAGGCCTTTAGCCAGTTCAGCCGCAAGGAATTTGAGTTTCTTTTCGTCCATAATTGCCTGTCTCCGTTACTGGAGTGAACATATCAAAAACAGGCAATTACACAATTTTAATTACAGTCTCAGTTCAGTCACATTATTGATGAGCGACTGTACGTTAAGCCAATCAAGACCGAGATGAAAATCGCTCTGCCACTTTCGCTCACCCCTCCTTCCATGGGTTTACGCCTCAGTACGGTGATTGATCGTTGCCGCCTGGTAAGCCGTAGCGAATACCTTATCAGCGCTGGCATACGCAAAAACCGCCCGAACGGGAGTATTCATCCTGACAGCCTGACTAAAAAATTTGTTGCGACACGAAAATTTACCGGAATAAATTTAGTGATAACCCACCGACATTTCACGAGATCCGCAGCTTATCCGGACGACTGTATAAAGATGCTTACGGGGAAGGGTTTGCTCAGAAACTCCTGGGACATACTTCCGAGAACACCACGAAACTCTATCTCGATGAACGCGATAATGAAGCTTACGTGATGTTCTTATTTTGCTGTAAAAGAAATGTTAAACTGGATTTGGATCTGATATAACGAAAAAGCCCGGAATACAGAAATTCTGGAAAATTTCGGATTATTAACCATAAGAAACTGATTTATAAGAAAAAAAAGAGACCGAATACGATTCCCGCTTACGGCAACCATTGATCTTTCTCTTTAAATTCATAATGTTACATATTAATTAAGTGATTTTAACGATTAGAACACGTTATTTTTGATTCTAATAGATTCAATTAGTTATCACTTTTTACGTTTTAATTCGGACGTATTTCGGGCCACTTTGCGTATAAATCCCCCGACCAAACAAACTCACTGCCCAATACATCACTCCCCTCTTCCATTGGGGGACTCCCGATGCCAAATACCCATGTAGACGAAGGCTTAATAGTGATGCCAACAAAAGCGATCGCGAAAAGTTGAACAGGTGGCTAGTTTCAGATTAAACACATTGGTTAGTCATCCTGAACAAGTAAAATCCGCCGCAACTGGCAACCATTCAATACTCGCACTATCGAACGATCGCCAGCTTGCCGCAGCCCGTTCTTGCATACGATGTGGCTGCGGTTCCATCACATCAGGAATGTGAAAATCGGGATAAACCTGCCACTTAACCTGAAGCAGGTCTTCATAGCGGGTGGTATACCGAGGCGAAAGCATTTCTCTTAAGGTCGCCATATAAAAACATTCTATTACAACGAGTTATCTCCTCCTGCCTCCGCCCCGGCGCAAAGCTATAGTTTTTTCTATCTCCTTGTGAAACAAACAATTATTCTTGTTATGGCGCTGATTAACAATCGTTCGCGGGCAACGTACATTCAGCGAGTTTCAGAGCTTCCTGACGGAATTCCGCCGGTGCTGTTTCCGGGGCTTCTTACTGGTTGATACAGATCCTGCCTCTTACTTGAGAATTTACTCATTTAGCCGTATGTCCATTATGGGTGGATAAGATCATTTATCATCGTAAGGGTTGAAAGCGATAAGTTAAACTTGTCTTGGCTCAACAAGGGAACCCGACTAATGATGAGCTCTTCATCTTCAAGGCGTTTTATGCCTTCCAGCAAGAATAGATATTAAATCGACAACTGCTGCCAGGTCTTGCAGGCGCAGTGGACAATCGTGTGGTAACAGCCTGAGTCATTTCTTATTTTTCTCATTCAGCATAACTGCGTCTTCTGATAGAGAAATTTTTATCTAAACATATAAAAAACACAGTGAAGAAAACGCTACTTTTTTCTAGCTAAAAAGCTAAATTAATTTTTTTATGGAGAGGATCTTATGCGCAAGGTGTCGATATCTATATTATTCATGCTAGTTTCACTGACCTGGGGGACTACATGGTTGGCTATGCGAATTGCCGTTGAAACTATCCCTCCAGTGTTTGCAACCGGAATGAGGTTTATGTTTGCAGCACCTTTTTTAATCATCATTGCATGGTTAAGAAAAAAAACACTGTTGTTTCCTCCCGGACAACGATTATTCCAGTTTGTGATTTGCATCTTTTATTTTTCTATTCCTTTCTCACTAATGATTTATGGTGAAACCTATGTCAACTCTGGGCTTGCCGCCATTATCTTTGCGAATATGCCTGTGGCCGTTTTGATAGCATCGGTTTTGTTTCTAAATGAAAAAGCGAAACTAATGCAGATCGCGGGCTTAACTATCGCAATCACTGCATTGACGGGGATACTTCTTGAAGAAACGAATACAAGTACAGAGAGTCACTGGCAGGGTATCACTGCGCTTATTTCTGCTGTGTTAATCCATGCCATAATATATACACAATGTAAGAAAAGAAGTTGTACTGTCTCTGTTATCACATTTAATGCGCTCCCGTGCCTTTTAGCTGGGTTGATACTTTCTGCGACAGGATGGTTTTTTGAAAGACCACAAGTATCAACCTTCTCAGTACACTCAATATTAGCTACCCTGTATCTCGGGGCTTTTGCCGGAGTTTTTGGTATCCTGTGCTACTTTGCGCTTCAGCAAAAGGCTAACGCCTTCCAGGCTTCGCTTGTATTTCTTATCTTTCCGCTGATTGCGGTAAGTCTGGAAGACTATATTTATGGATATGCTATTTCAACACACTCAATGCTGCTTATTATACCATTAGCTATCGGGATATTTCTTACTCTTGTCGCCAGAAATATCCCTGTAACCAGCAGATGCCGGGATAATTCATCACAGAAATAATCGATTTATAATAACGCAAATAATTCCTGATGCCTTACTGAGCTCCAGCTAATGCGGGGTGGATAAGCTGGAATACAGACCCGGTAATACACAGCGATTATATTAACAAGCAATGTAATAAAGGAGTTTTTTATGTTCATGTTTCTGCCATTCTTGCTTGCACTGAGCGTGGCAATGGGAGCCATAAACAGAAAGGATAAAGTCAGCTACATTCTATGGGCCGTTTTACTCATCGTCACTATTTTATCATTCATCCATCATATGACCAATTCGCTAACTTTGTCATTTTAAGGAGTGTGTATGAAAACGCATCATCATCCAACAACATTTGTTCATCTGATTAATCAGATGGGACTCCTTGGGATATGCGTTGCTCTGGTTGTAGCCTTTTATTATCAACTCGTTAGGCATGAGCTGCCTTGTCCAATTTGCTTATTACAGCGGGCTGGCCTCATCATCACCGGTTTTGGCTTTTTATTTAACCTCTGCTTTGGTCTACGAGGTATACATTACGGGATGGTAATTATTGGCAGTATCCTGACCGGAGTTATGGCATCCCGGCAAATATGTTTGCATATCATGCCCGGTGACACAGGATATGGTTCTGCATTTTTTGGATTACACTTTTATACCTGGACTCTGATTACGTCAATTCTCATTATTATTGCTGTTGCGGTAGTTCTGGCAATCAGTAGCATGAATGTTGCATTTCGTTCATTGAATATTAATCCGAACCTGTTCAGTATTGTCGGTTGGGTATTTCTATTACTGATTACTGCCAACCTTATTTCAACTGTACTGGAATGTGGCGGAGGGGAATGTGCTGCTAACCCGGTCACATATAAGCTACTGTCGAAACAGGATATTGCCTTTCTGAAAACAGGCCTCCTGACGAGGACAGTTCTCCGGTTATGACGCACTTTTAAAATGACTGATTGGTAAATATATAGCAAGCACCTGTCTTGTAGAAACTGGAATGGTTATGGGCTAACACGGAAGTTTCAGTAACGTTGAAATGGTGCAATAATAGGAATCAAACTTATAACCTTCGCATTACGAATTAGTAGAATCACATTTAACTAACTAAAAGCATGTTGACCAGACTCGCAGACCATTGAATCACGCAACAACCAGTTACTGTCATCTGATGAAAAAGGCTGTGCATAACAGAATCAGGACTGACTGGCATCAGGGTCATGTGCTTCAGCAGCAAATACATAAAATGAAGCAAGATATAAAGAATGAAGGAAAAATCGAGTATGAAAAACGTACAGAATTGTCTGAAGTAACTTCCCTGCAGCATTGACGCCGCAGGGAATCTATTTATGGTGTAACTATATTGAACCAGAACTCAAACTTGTCCATATAGCCCAGCATCTCATCCAGTTTCGCAGCATTACCGGTAACGTTGACTTCTCCTTTATCTTGAGCCTGCTTCAGAGTTTCTTCCTTCAGGATAATTTTATTCAGCGTGTCACGGTTCAGAGTAATCGTGGCATCAGCGTCTTTCGCTTCAGCATTAGCCGTGTGGTTCAGCACGCCATTTTCCAGCTCAAGCTTGTACTTTCCGCCGTCGCTGCCAAGGTCAATATTAAACACCGCCCGGGCATTACCCGCTTTTTCACCGTTGATATGTACAGCCAGGAAATCGAAGAACATTTCAGGGGTCATTGCCCGAACGGTATCCGGACTTGCTGTATTTGGCGTCGGACCTTTAACCACACCGTTACGCAGCTCCTGCGCACCGGTCAGGTAGAAGTTACGCCATGGACCAGATTCAGCCTGATACCCCAATTGTTCCAGCGCATCGGCTTCAAGGTTACGTGCATTCTGGTTATTTGGATCGGCAAACACGACCTTACTCACCACCTGAGCAACCCAACGGTAGTTCCCCTGGTCAAAGTCTGCTTTGGCTTTCTGAAGAATCGCATCGGCACCGCCCATATATTCAACAAATTTCTTAGCCGCTTCTTCGGGTGGCAGCTCATCAAGGGTTGCCGGATTGCCATCGAACCAACCGAGATACAGCACATACGTTGCTTTTACGTCATGGCTGATGGAGCCGTAATAGCCGCGGTTGGCCCAGGTTTTTGCCAGGCTATCCGGTAGTTTGAAGTTGGCCGCTATTTCGTCGCGAGTCAGACCTTCATTGGCCATACGCAGAGTCTGGTCATTGATATAACGATACAGGTCTCGCTGGCTTTTCAGCAGACCAACAACATTCTCGTTACCCCAAGTCGGCCAGTGGTGCTGGGCCATAATAATTTCAGCTTTGTCACCCCAACGCACTATAGCTTCGTTGATATATTTCGACCAGGGCAACGGCTCACGAATTTTTGCGCCGCGTAGCGAGTAAGTGTTATGCAGGGTGTGAGTGACGTCCTCTGCGGCTTCGATGAGTTTCTTCTCTTCGATGAACCACAGCATTTCCGAAGGGGCTTCCGAACCAGGGGCCAGCATAAAGTCGTAAGTCAGGCCATCAATCACTTCTTTCTGGCCGTCTTTATCAATGATATTAGTGGGCGCAATCAGTGTCACCGTCCCCGCAGAGGTGGTCGTCCCCAGTCCGGCGCCAACCTGGCCGGAGGCATCTGGTTTCAGGAGGTTGCCATACATATAGCTGGCACGGCGGCTCATCACGTTGCCGGCCATAATATTCTCGGCTACTGCTGCCTCCATAAAGCCAGCAGGCGCATACACTTTCACCTTGCCGGATTTCACGTCCGCTTCATCGACAACGCCACGCACACCACCATAGTGGTCAACATGGCTATGAGTATAAATGATGGCGACAACAGGCTTATTGCCACGGTTTTTGAAATACAAATCCATACCGGCTTTGGCTGTTTCCGCAGAAACCAGCGGATCGACAACCGTAATCCCCTCTTTACCTTCGATAATCGTCATGTTGGATAAATCAAGGTTACGAATCTGGTAGACGCCGTCTGTTACTTCAAACAAGCCACTGATATTGATTAGTTGGGACTGACGCCACAGACTAGGGTTAACAGTGTCAGGAGATTTTTCCCCTTCTTTTATGAAAGCGTACTGCTGTGGATTCCAGATGACATTCCCTTGCTCTCCCTTAATCACCTCTTCAGGTAAATCAGCAATAAAGCCTTTATGGGCATTCGTGAAATCGGTGTTATCAGAGAAAGGAAGTTGGTTATAAAGCGCATTGTTAGCTTGCCTGGTTGAAGCAGTGGCACCTTTTGGGGCTTCCTGTGCAAATAAAGGTGTCAGAGCAGTGGAAGAGAGTAGCCCCGCCAGCGCAAAACTTTTAACGATCAACTTAAGTCTCATTTGCACCCCTCATGTAAAAATATTCTGTATCACTGAGTCTGGTCGATTAATTATCTTTTAATTCAAACAATTAAAGTTATTGCTGACCATTTTCTCTCTTTTAAATATAACCAAAACGTTACATTTCGCTATTTATGGATACAAATAAATCGTGTTTTACGTCTGCCAGTTACATCCTCTTTTAGTAAGTGGGGTAAGCTCGCTTCCAGTTTCCGGGAGACACTATAATTCTCCCCCCTACTACAGGAATTGTGACTATAAGTTCGTCACTGTGGAGCAAAAATCATCTCATCAGCCAAAAATGCAGCCTGGCCTGATAGCTTTTCCATTTTTCACCGTGAAGTATCTCCGCACTACACTGGATAGTAATTATTCATTATATGAGGCGATTAAGGATGGGGCAGGATTCGGACGACAGGCGCCGTACCTCCAGTGCTGGAAGGGTATGGCAGGATCATAAAGATATGGTCAGGCAAGCGCTACGTGTAAGTATTCCGTGGTTCACATTTGTGAATATCAGCTTTGCGCTTATCATTTTATTTCGCCACATACTCATCAGTGACTTTGACAAGTCGATCAGTGCACAGACTGGAATACTGCCTTTAATAGACGATATTATGGGCAGTATTATTGTTTTTTCGTTCCTGATACTCCTTTTCATTTACCGCCTTCCGACCAGATTTACTCCTCTTTGTCTGGTGATGCTGCTGATTCTCAGTCTGATGTGGAGCTATTGTAGCTACTGTTTTATTGTCTGGTGGCAGCTGCCTTTTGCCTGGCCTCTCAGTGTCATCCTTATGCTTACCGCGCTGGCTGCGCTTTATTATCATCTGCCAGCGTTGCTACTTTTCATCGTCCCGTTATGGCTGACCGCCCTACTGGCCAGTGTGCAGCTTAACCAGTATATGAATATCCGGTTTTTATTAGTCTGGCTTACTCTTACCGCCATACTCATTTATGGTCGCTTTATCCTGCAGCGCTGGTTTGATGAAGCCTGGTTGCGTTACCAGGAAAACCGGATGCTTATTGCGCGTCTCGACGTTATGGCTCACCAGGATGCACTGACCGGGACCGCTAATCGACGTTCAATGGAAAGTTTTCTTGGGGATGCTCTCCGCCAGACGGAGCCGTTTGCACTGATCATGCTCGATGTGGACTATTTCAAAAACTATAACGACCATTATGGTCACCAGGCTGGCGATGCCTGTCTGGCAAAGGTGGCCTGTGTAGTGAAGAGGTCGATTCGTACTCCGGCAGACCTGGTGGCACGTTACGGGGGCGAGGAGTTTGTCGTTGTGCTGCCTTCTTCGTCGCTGAATGAAGCAGCACTGGTTGCTCAACGTATTCAGACAAACCTGCGTGAAACCGCACTGCCGCATGCAGCATCTGCAGTTAGCGAAACGGTCACCGTCAGCATGGGCATCACCCTTTCCACAGCCGGTGACACTGTTACCGGCATTATTGCCAGAGCGGACGAGGCCCTTTATCGGGCTAAACAACAGGGACGTAATCGTTGGGTAAAGTAAAACCAGTTGCCCGGTGTTTGATACAGATGATCACCTTGCCATACTCAGATAATTAAAACTGAATATTTGGAAGCAAAAAAGACAGTCGGACTCACAGAACCTTTGCGCTGGTACAGCCTGAATATCAGATAAAATTATGTCCAGCCGCAGACAACCAGTTGACAGTGGAATATTCCTGGTGTTGTGAACAAGGCGACATTCACAACACGACTGTGCTCACGGAATTCAAATGCCGAACGGGTGATTACGATATTCACTACCTCTGCAAAGTTATATTATTCGATTTTCATGCAGATTTCGCCTCCCGGTAATATCCCGGATAAAATGCCAGTACCCTTTGCATCGTCACGCTGTTCCGGCACTCCGTACAGATAACGTTTCTGGTCCGGTCGTAGGAACTCACGACACCTTCCGGCGTTTTCAGAAAGCGGGTAATCCTGGCATCTTCACGTTTCTGCTTCCAAAGCAGGAAAGCCTGTTCCGAAGGAAAAATACCGCTTCTCCCGGCCTGATACAGATCCCCACAACTTTCCGCCTTTTCCAGGTAGTGGCGGGCTGTAAAAATGGTTAACCCTGTTATCTTCCGCAGCTCTCCAAACGTCATCCGACCGTGTGTTCGTATCAGTTCCGTCAGGCGCTTCTGTATTTCAGCTTTCTGCGCCGGTGTGTAATTTCTGCTCATAAGTCCCCCCCCTGTTAAAGCCTTCCCGCCGCCTTACGCCGTCTGAATTCTTCCATTATCAGTTGTGCCGGAGTTGGCCCTGCCGGATGGCGCGGCGCTGCAAGTTGACGGCGTACCGGCGGTAGCCACAACGGAAATCCGAAAAGTTCCGGCGCTGGGTGACTGTGACACCATGAGTTTTGTCAGCGCCATCGTTCAGTGTTCCCAGCTTGGGCTGGAACCCGGCGGCGCGCTCGGTCATGCCTATCTGCTGCCGTTCGGAAACAAAAACGAAAAGTCAGGCAAAAAACGTTCAGTTAATTATTGGCTACCGGGGAATGATCGACCTTGCCCGCCGTTCCGGACAGATTGCCAGCCTTTCCGCGCGCGTTGTCCGTGAAGGTGACGATTTCAGCTTCGAGTTTGGTCTGGAAGAGAAGCTGGTACACCGTCCGGGTGAGAACGAAGATGCACAGGTTACTCATGTCTATGCCGTTGCCCGCCTTAATCGATCGCTGCCGACTGGTAAGCCGAACTGATTTCATGATCAGTGCAGGAATCAGGAAAAATAGCCCGACCGGGAATATTCATCCAGATGGATTGACAAAGACATTTGTAAAAGCAAGAAAAGCCTCCGGCGTTAACTTCAGCAATAATCCACCGACATTTCACGAGATCCGAAGTCTGGCCGGGCGGTTGTACAAAAACGAGCACGGCGAGGTGTTCGCCCAAAAACTCCTGGGCCACACCTCAGAGAACACCACGAAACTCTATCTCGATGAACGCGATAATAAAGCTTACGTGATGCTCTGATTTTGCTGTAAAAGAAATGTTAAACTGGATTTGGATGTGATATAACCAAAAAGACCGGAATACAGAAATTCGAGGAAATTTCGAGGGGAAACACATAACCCGTTGATTTATAATCGAAATAAAAAGAGACCGAATACGATTTCTGTTTACGGCAACAATTAATCCTTCTCTTTAAATTCATAATGTTACATATTAATTAAGTGATTTTAACGGTTAGAATACGTTATTTTTGATTCTAATAGATTCAATTAGTTATCACTTTTTACGTTTTAATTCGGACATATTTCGAACCATTTTGCGTATAAATCCCCCGACCAATCAAACTCACTGCCCAATATATCACTCGACCTCTTCCACTGGTGGCCTCCCGATGCCAAATGCCCATGTAGACGAAGGCTTAATAGTGATGCCAACAAAAGCGATCACGAAAAGTTGAACAGATGCCTGGTTTCAGATTAAACACATTGATTAGCCATTCTTAACCAGTAGAATCCGCCGCGACTGGCAACCATTCAATATTCGCACTATCGAACGATCGCCAGTTTGCCGCAGTCCGTTCCTGCATACGACGTGGCTGCGGCACCGATCATACCGGGCAGTCGTCAAACCTCCAGGATCGCGCATCGTCAACGATGCAGGTGATCGTGAACAAGATATAGTTTTCCACAGTTCGTACAGGATAGGCCTCCTTATTGCTGCCTTCGCAGTGACAGTAACTGTCCCTGTGTTTTCACATCCTAACCTACCATGTCCCCGATAAGTTAAGTATATGAGCGTAGAGGAGCTTTTCGACCATGGGCACAACCTCTAAATCTGAAGGGAGTTCATCAATAGATACAATAATGAACGTTTCTTTAAAGATCTTTGTAGTCAGTCCCTGTTAGGTTGTCGTGACATAAGAATATCGCTTAATTTTGAATACAGGGAAATGTAATTGATTATAAATGTTGGACATGTAGCTACAGAAAAATTCGACACAACTGGAGTGAGCGCCTGTAACAACCAACAGAGTACTTCAGTTGATTTATCCTCCTGTATTATTAATGCTGCTTCAGAATGTACCGTTTTTGTCAGAACAATAATAAAGAAATCGGACAGTTATGATGCTATGCAAATTGACAGGCTTAAAATTGATACGCAGGAAAAATACGACGCTCTTAATTTACAAAGAGAACATCACAAGAAATTTCTGCAAGCTATAAAAGCAAACTCTTTTGACAGAGCTATGGCTGAAAGACCAGAAAACCCAATATCTCTGAGTCTAATATATTCTTCCATTGATTCAATAAAATATAACACAGGGAACTGTGCTGATATGTCGCTAATTTTAGGTGCGATTATTGCAAAATATATACCACAAAGACTAACCGGAATAGGATTTTCGAAAAATAATGTATTTGATGCCAGAATAAGCACATCACTTATGTATAATAGCGCGTCAGGAGGGAATCATGTGGTCGTTTTTTTGACTTTTACTGATTCAAAAGGAATATCGGAATATATACTTGACCCTTGGCTGGATGCGCGCATTTTCAAAAATGAAGAGTCATATGAAATTTATAAAAACAATAGCAGTAAATATATTAATGAAAATCATTGCTTCGAAGCATACGATAAATACACTGCTATAATGAATAGCGCTGAATATATAGACGCCATAACAAAGACAATAAATATTTTATATAGAGTTAATCTTGATGAAATTCAACTAACCAATCCATTTAAGTTTATATAATTAACTCTTATGGCTGATTAAAGGAGTGTTATTTTCCCATGAATGGCATCAAAGGCATGTTACTCGCCGGAAATTTTCTGTACAACGTCGAAACGCCAACATCATAAATAATCGCTACCTGCTGTCACGGTACTCCGGCCCTAATGAAGCGCCCGGCTGCGCCCATTGTTCCTGTGATTATTATTTAATAACGATTACGAAAACAAAAACTCAACTAACTGAATTAAATAGAATTAAACAAAAGTGACATATAAAAATGTACTTAATTATGTACTTTTGAAATCGTCAGCATACGATCTGCTGATCAACATACGACGTTACATCACAATAGTGAACTGTACGACCTATAAACACGATTACAGTCAGTTCTGACTAAACAGCAGGCAGCCTACCAAGGCACGCTCTTGCAAACAACGTGACTGCGGTAATCCATCACATCAGAAATGTGAAAAATCAGGGTGAAAATTTAATTGAAGCTGTCACTTAACCCGAAGCAGGTATTCATAGCGGATAGTATATCGTGGCGAGAGGATCTCCCGTTTAATATACCACTATTATTGGGTTCCCTGCCCAGTAAAGGTTGCCGGTGCAATGGAGAGAAGACAATCTCATCTGTAGTCTACTGATCAAACATTAGGGTAAGAGTAATGAAAAAAGTATATTTTATGTTTGTTATCTTGTTGTCACTTTCAGGTATTCATTCCGCGATGGCAAAACCCTGGCAGGCGATTAAAGAAAGCAAAGAGTTACGTGTGGGGGTGCCTGGTGACTATGCTCCCCTCGCATTTCACAACAAACAAAATAAATTAATCGGTTTTGATATTGATATGGCATATTCACTGGGCAAAGCTCTGCACCTGAATATCCTGTTTGTACCTAGCAGTTGGCCTACACTGTCAACTGACCTGGCAGCAGACAAATTTGATATTGCAATGGGAGGGATTACAGAAACTCCCGGCAGAAGAAAACAGTTCGCACTTTCTTCTCCGGTACTTAAAAATGGGAAAATAGCGCTGACGCAATGTAACAGGATTAATGACTTCAAATCTCTTGAAGATATTGACCGTAAGGGCGTGCGGATTGTTGTTAATCCAGGTGGTACAAATCTGGACTATGTTGACAAGCATATCAGGTATGCAGATGTTATTCGCGAAAAAGATAATGATGCCACTCTGCAGAGGATTCGTGAACGCAGCGCTGATGTCATGTTTACCGACTTGCTCGAAGGTACTTATTACCAGAACAAAGAGCCAGGCGTCTTCTGCGTATCAACCAGGAGTATCCTCCCCGACACTGCCGGTAATAAAGTCTATATGATGGCGAAGGATAATCAGTATCTTCTTGATGCTGTAAATAGCTGGTTATCTGATGAAAACAGAATCATACTTGCCAGAAAGTGGCAGATAAATCCAGAGTAGCCGCCACAAAATTTTGACAAGCACCATTGCCGACTGACGAACAGAACTGGCGCGGGGTGAAAGATGTGACGACGATAGAGCCAGCCAGGCTAAATGGATGGCTTATATCAGGAAGCTTAAAACGCTGGATTTAACAGGCGTTTCAGATGAGGCCACCTTCACAGTAATCAGATGGTCTGCATTACCACAGTAATACTACTAACTTGCAGTTTTTTAGGCGTTAATTTGGTTCTGGTATCTACACGAGTTCATTCAGATACAAGTAAATTTTCTGTAGAGAATGAAATTACTACACTTATTATTCCATTTCAAAGTAAATACTTGCTTAACAATCAGTAGACAGACAAGAAAAATTTTCGCCTCTGCTTTATCCTGGTAAAGGATTGCGGTAAAAGTTAAGAAGGCAGCATAACTCTCAACTATGTGGATAATATTATGAATAAATTTAACAGTGTATTGTTAGCGCTGGTTTTTGCTATATCAGCCATAACATTTTCTTCATCTGCAATGGCCACTGAAAGCGGTAATAAAGGATTCCCGGGCATTTCCTTTCCGTGGTGTAAAATCTGGCCGGCAGGTATATCAATCCCAGAACTACCAGAGGGTAAAATATGCTGGTAAACGAAACAACCTTTTATTAACCTGGGTGATTAATTAACGTGTAAACAAGTAATTTGTGATACATGGACAATTAAAGTACCACAGTAACGACTACAGACTGGCTGGTTTATCCGGCCAGGAGAGGCAGATGTATCCACCCTGTTTACCATTACGCTGTAGAGTTCCCATGCTTCCAGCCGTTTAATCTCGTCATCTGTGGCAAATCATTCACAGTATTTACGTTCTTTCCCATACATTCCCCTGCCAAATCACCTGACCGCCAGATACATCTCAATCCGTTTCCACTTCGGCGCGCCAGGCACGGTCATTCCGTCCAGGAATATCAAATTGGCTTCTTTTTTCGTGCGCAGCGCATTGTCGTAAAGGTAGTCGTGGATTATTGCCGCTTTAGCGTATTTGCCGTCTGGCGGCATGACTGACCAGAAGATGCATGGCACGGTGGCGAGATCAGTTACAAATCCGGCTGGTACGCTGATTACGTCGCTGTTGTCGTCGCTGAGGTAAAATTCAAAAGATTCATGTACACGCCAAAGGTAGTGGCCAGGCATTTCAAGAATGGCCGGGGTTGTGAAGCAGCTCATAATACATTCCTTAACGATTTTCCGGCCAGCCAACACGTAACCCAGTACAGCCTGTGCGTTGGTGAGACTGTTCACTTCGTCCTTCATCTGCCGCTGGCGTTCGTGGATTTTAAAACCCACCAGTACCATGTTTTGTTGCATAGCGGCTTCGAGTTTAATCAGTTCGTCTGCGCTCATTGGCACATCGATGTTATCTGCATCCGTCCAGAAGAATCCTGGTGGTAGCGTTCCCTGTTTGCCACCGCCGTTACTGGCGACAGTCGGTCCTGCGACGCTTTACCGCAGTCCCAGTGGTGATCATTCAGTGTGAACGGATAGTTACCGTTTTCCTGCGCATTACGCCACGCATTAATCTCAGCGTATTTCTGACCGAGTGCGGTCGCAAGGTCAGCCACCCACTGACCGTTTTCAAATTTATCTATTGGTGATGTGGGGGCCTGTGTGGTGGTGTTCTCCGGTAACGGGCCGGGTTTTGAAATATAAATCGGGTTGCTGGTTTGCGTGTCGTACACTGTTTCGCCGTGATGGTCTTCGTTTAGACCCCACGTTTCGGTTTCAGGGTCAAATACAGCAATATGACTGGCCGGAATATCAGGAGGGGCAATATCGGTACAGTTTGACGGTAATCCGGTATGTGGCGCTACCGTAGGCAATATCCAGTCCGGCAGTGCCTGTCACCATTACTGAAACATTACTGCCTTCACCGGCACTCCAGACCTGCGCGACGATACGGTAATGCTCCTGGATATTTTGTGTCTGCGGTAACAGTGAACAGTCCAGATACAACGAACTCAGTTCCGGATCATCTCCGGTACCGGTGATAATCCCTGTGGTCTGGTCGTTAACACTGGCTGTGATGGCCTTCTCCCTGAAATACCGCTCCACAGCATTTAGCAACTCATCCGGTTTACGGTTACCGATGAATGATTTTCGTGAGGCAATTGTGGAAGGAAGAATAACAACGAATCCGGTTGAGCCAACCCGAGCACCTGAAATTAAGGTTGCCAGGGAACGCCTGCAACTGGAAACATATAACGCCACGAGGACGGCGGCAGAACATCTGCCTGTGTGGTTTCCTCTTGCGATGGATCTCGCGCTGGTTACTGGTCAACGTAGGGAGGATATCGTAAATATGAAATTTAGTGATGTTTTTGACAACCGCTTATACGTAACTCAGATTAAAACCGGAATGAAAATAGCCATTCCCCTCTCCCTGACACTTCAGGCGCCAGGGTTACGTCCGGGAACGGTTATCGATCGCTGCCGGCTGGTAAGCAGAACCGATTTCATGATCAGTGCAGGAATCAGGAAAAATAGCCCGACCGGGAATATTCACCCGGATGGGCTGACAAAGAAATTTGTAAAAGCAAGAAAAGCCTCCGGTGTTAACTTCAGCAATAATCCACCGACATTTCACGAGATCCGAAGTCTGGCCGGGCGGCTGTACAAAAACGAGCACGGCGAGGTGTTCGCCCAAAAACTCCTGGGCCACACATCAGCGAACACCACGAAACTCTATCTCGATGAGCGTGATGATAAAGCTTATATGATGCTCTAATACTCCAATTTTCCTTGTGAAATAAATGTTAAATTTAATTTGATTGTGATATAACCAAAAAGACCGGAATACAGAAATTCGGAAAAATTTCGGAAAATTTCGGATCATTGATCATAACTGACTGTTTTATAATAAAAATAAAAAGAGACCGAATACGATTCCTGTATTCGGTCCAGGGAAATGGCTCTTGGGAGAGAGCCGTGCGCTAAAAGTTGGCATTAATGCAGGCTAAATCGCCTTGCCCTTTAAGAATAGATGACGACGCCAGGTTTTCCAGTTTGCGACGAAGGTGATTGAAAAAACCTGGCGTTTTGTCTGTCATCAGAGATAAAAAAACCGTAAGCCTTTTCGTGAAGGTTTACGGTTTTTTATTAAAAATCAGTCAGCTATTGGATGGATCACAAAGCTTTTGCGCACGTTCGATAAACGGCGCCAGACTCATTTTCTCACCGGGCTTCGCCGGGTTATCGATTTGAATGACGGCAATAGGCTGAGCGCGCGTTTTACCCTCCGCTACTTGCTGTTCGGCAATGGCATTCAAGGGATACTGCACCAGCGTACTGGGGTTGATCACATAGAGCGCCTGGCCAGGCCGACAGGTCAACATGACCTCTTCCCGATTAAACGCCCACTTGTCTTTTCCTACTTCAAAACGACTTACGGTAATCACCTGCGGCGCCGCCAACGCTACGCCCGAAGTGGCCAGCAGAAGCGCCGGAAGGAGTATTTTTTTCATTCGTTATGCCAGTCCATCAAAAAGGTTCGAGGGTTGCAAACAGGCTGACGATCGCCAGAACTATGCCTCCAACTCCCCATTCAATTTGCGTCATCCTGACAAACCATAGGTCAGTCCGGGGATTTTCCTGTCGCATACGTGGTACGAGAACATACCGATTCGTCAGCGCAATTGCTACCATAAGCACCACCAGCGCACATTTTAACAAAAGCAACTGTCCATAGGTGGTCTGCCAGATAGCGGTAAATCCCGTGATAAATAGCGTGTTGCCAATGCCTGTGAGCAATACGCCCGCCACAAAAAAGTGACCATAACGAGAAAAACGCATCATGGCGCTAATGGCATGTTGACGCCAGCGTCCCTGAGCCATGCGCATACAATAAACCACTGGCAACAGCCCGCCAAACCAGGCTGCGGCACAGAGTAAATGCAGAGCATGGTTAATTTGCTGTAATGTTCCCGCTACACCATCGCGCATCGTCGCATGTCCAACGCCTGCCAGCAGGATAAACTGAGCAACGGTTAGAATAAGAAGCCGTCGTTGCATTTTTACCGGCGCAATGACTACCACCACCAGCGTGACCAGCGCGAGGATAATTTGCCATATCCAGACCGCGCCAAAGCGGGTTTGCAGTACCGCGCCCCACACCGAGACGGAAAAAACATCGGGCCAGCCGCCGCCCATCAGTCCGCCCTGAATCGCCAGCATGAAAGCCGCGCTGATAACGCTCCAGGCGGCGGCATGTCGTTGCAGATGTAAAAATCGACGCGTCATTAAACGACGAATTGGTGCGGGTGACAGCCAGGCGCCGTAAAGCGCGCAGCCGTAGACCAGCATCAAACTAGCAAAATGAATAAATCGGAGAGTTATCCAGACGAATGTCAGCATCATTTATTTCACGCTGAAGGTGTATTTCCCTTTTGTTTTATGTCCATCCACCGACACAACGTGCCAGTCTACCGTGTAAGCGCCAGATTTTAACGGCTGCTCAAGCGGGATAATCAACTGCGTTTTATCCTGTTCATTTCGCTTTGCCGGGCGCGTTTTGATGAGCTCTTGCTGAGGGCCAGTAATGGTTGCGCCGCTGAATCCTGGCTCAATCCCTTCAGAAAAGTTCAGGGTCAGCGCCTGTGGCGAGGCCGTAACGGCAGCATTCGCCGCTGGATACTGATGCGTCAGGTGCGCATGTGCCCAGGCCGCTGGCGTCGCAAATGTCGATGCCAGCAGCAGTAAAGCTAAACGTCGCGATGGTGCAGAAGAAGCCATATTCACTATTCCTTTTTGTTATACCTACGTTACAAAGAATAACCTTCAACAATCAATGAGTCGAGGATCATCATTTCCATCTTGCCATTACCGCGGACTCTTAGTACCTTCTGGCGGCAACAAAAAAGGAGACGCGTATGAAAACGAATCTGGCTCAGCTTGAACAAGCGGAAATGGATAAAGTCAATGTGGACCTGGCGGCAGCCGGGGTGGCATTTAAAGAGCGCTACAATATGCCTGTTGTCGCGGAGGCGGTCGAACGTGAGCAGCCAGAGCATCTACGCGCCTGGTTTCGCGAGCGGCTGATTGCCCATCGTCTGGCTTCCGTATCACTATCCCGACTCCCTTACGAACCCAAAGTTAAATAAAAATTATATAACGTTACACTTCCTTACATGCAGACGACTACATTATAAGGCGATTCTTAACCTATGCTTTTTAGAATGGCTGTAGAGACTATGAAAAGGAAGTCATTATGTCCTCCTGGAAAATTGCTGCTGCGCAGTATGCGCCCCTGAACGCCTCGCCGGCGGAGCATGTCGCCCATCATCTGGAATATATTGAGCTTGCGGCTCGTCAACAGTGCGAACTGCTGGTCTTTCCGTCACTGTCGCTATAGGCTGCGACGAAAGGAATAAATCGTTGCCCGCCCCGCCTGACGAGGCGCTTTTACAGCCGCTCACTCATGCGGCCGATACCCACCATATGACTATCATTGTGGGTATGCCTGTTGAGCATAACTGCCGCTTCGTAAAAGGCATCGCTATTTTTGCCCCATGGCTAGCGTCGCCGCTCATGTTTCACAAAAGTCATGGCGCCTGTATTGCCAGGCAGCGAAGCGCTATCAACGTGGTGGATGAGCAGCCAGAAGGTGGTGATATAGATCCCTCATTTACGTTATTCACAACCAGTCAATGTCTTAACGAACCTGAACTACATGCTTCTACCTCACGCTTACAACGTTTTTCGCATAAATATGCGCTGGCCGTACTGATGGCCAATGCCTGTGGCAGTAGCGCGCTGTGGGATGAAAGCGGGCAACTTATTGTTCGTGCCGATTGCGGTTCGCTATTACTGACGGGCCTGCGCACAACGGAGGGTTGGCAAGGCGATATCATTCCATTACGCTAAGGTCTTTCGGTGAGGAATGAATCATGTTGCGGATTATAGACACGGAAACCTGCGGGCTGCAGGGCGGGATCGTAGAGATAGCCTCTGTAGATGTCATTGATGGCAACATTGTCAATCCCATGAGTCACCTGATACGCCCCGATCGCCCTATTACGCCGCAGGCGATGGCGATACACCGTATTACCGAAGCCATGGTCGCCGATAAGCCGTGGATTGAAGATGTCATACCGCTTTATTACGGTAGTGAGTGGTATGTCGCTCACAATGCCAGTTTCGACAGACGCGTATTACCTGAATTGCCGGGTGAGTGGATCTGTACCATGAAGTTGTCGCGACGCCTGTGGCCGGGAATAAAATACAGCAATATGGCGCTCTATAAATCGCGCAAACTAAGCGTACAAACGCCGCCGGGGCTGCATCATCACCGGGCGCTTTATGATTGCTATATCACCGCCGCCTTGCTGATTGATATTATGCGAACCACCGGCTGGACCGCGGAAGAAATGGTCAATATCACGGGCCGTCCGGCGCTGTTAACCACTTTCCCGTTCGGTAAATACCGCGGTAAGGCGGTATCTGAAGTCGCAAAACGCGATCCGGGCTATTTACGCTGGCTTTTTAATAACCTTGATAATATGAGCCCGGAGCTTCGCCTGACGCTTAAACACTACCTGGAAGATGTTCAGGCTGGCGAGCAACGCAGCAATGGAACACCACAATAACCCGCGACGCTCACAAGCCATTGCGGGCGCGCGTCTATGCGCTATGTAAGGTTCCCTGCGCCAGGCCAATTAAAAAGGCGAACTCCAGCGCGACGCCTTCGTAGGATTTAAACCGCCCCGACTTACCACCGTGCCCGGAGTCCATATCCGTACATAACAGCAGCAGACGTTGGTCCGTTTTTAGCTCGCGTAATTTTGCCACCCACTTCGCCGGTTCCCAGTATTGCACCTGGGAATCGTGCAATCCTGTCGTCACCAGCAGGTGCGGATAGTCCTGCGCTTTGACATTGTCATAAGGACTATAGCTTTTCATATAGTCATAATACTCAATATCCTGCGGGTTCCCCCACTCTTCAAACTCTCCTGTCGTTAGTGGGATCGACTCATCCAGCATCGTGGTTAATACATCAACAAAGGGTACCTGGGCAATAACGCCGTGGAAAAGCTCGGGGCGTTCGTTGATAGCGACGCCCATTAGCATTCCGCCCGCGCTCCCGCCCATCCCGTAACACAGCGACGGCGAACCGTAACCCAGTTTTAATAAGGCATCGCAGGCATCAAGATAATCATTAAAAGTATTCCGCTTTTTGAGGAACTTGCCATCTTCATACCACTGCTGCCCCAGCTCACCGCCGCCGCGAACGTGTACGATTGCGTAAACAAAACCACGATCCAGCAAGCTCAGTCGGCTGCTGCTGAAGTCGGCGTCAATACTGGAACCGTAAGATCCGTAGCCGTAAACCAGAAGCGGATTTTGCCCTTTACGAAAATACTTCTGATGATAAACCAGCGATACCGGCACTTCGACGCCGTCGCGTGCGGTGATCCACAGGTGTTCGCTCTGATAACAGCCAGAATCAAACCCAGGCACTTCCGTCTGTTTAAGTACCCGTCGTTCTCCGGTATCCATATCCAGTTCAAACAAGGTATCTGGCGTCGTCATTGAAGAATAGCCGTAACGCAGCCGGGAGGTCTCAGGTTCGGGATTATAGGCAAGCCACGTCACGTAAGCCGGATCGTCAAAGGCAATGCCTATCACCTCACGGGTTTTACGGTTAATTTGCCGCAGGCTGGTTAGCCCCCGTTGACGCTCTTCGACCACTAACCAGTCGGTAAACAGGGTAAACCCTTCCAGCATAATATGCTCGCGCGGAGGGATCAGCTCTTCCCAGGCGTTTTCATTGCGCACGCGGGTACGGTACAACCCAAAGTTTTTACCGTTCCGGTTAGAACGCAGGTAAAACTTATGTTGATAGTGATCGAGACTATATTCATGGTCTTTGCGGCGCGGTAAAAATGAAAACGGCTCGGCATCGGCCAGTTCCGCGTCAAGTAACAGCACTTCGCTAGTGGTGGCGCTGGCAAGATGAATCACCACATAATGCTGCGAAGTGGTTTTATGCAGGCTGACATAAAAGGTATCGTCTTTCTCTTCATATACCAGTTCATCTTGCGATGACGGAGTGCCAATCGTGTGCCGCCAAACCTGATAGGGCAGCAGCGTCTTCTTATGCTTACGCACATAGTAAAGGGTCAAGGAATCATTGGCCCAGACAAATTCAGGCGCAACGTTATCCAGCAGTTCCGGATACCAGTTACCGCTTTCGAGGTTACGAAAACGCAACCCATACTGACGACGGGATAAATAATCTTCTGCCAGCGCCATGATGGTATTATCCGGCGTAATGGCAAGTCCGCCGAGCGTATAAAATTCGCTGTGCGCGGCCCGCTGGTTCGCATCGAGCAAGGTTTCCCACACATCCCACTCTTCGCTTAACGCCGATTGTCGTTGATAGATGGCATATTCGCAGCCGGGTTCATAGATATAACGGTAGCGATAGCCGTTTTTCACATACGGAGCGGAAACTTCTCTGGGCGGGATACGATCGATAATTTCTTTTAGAATGCGGTCCTGTAACGCCTGCTGAGAGGTCATGACCTTCCGGCCATACTCATTTTCCTGATGCAGGTAATCAAGGACTTCCGGCTGCGAGCGAGTGTCATCTCGCAGCCAGTAATAATTATCAATGCGCGTATCGCCATGTACGGTCATGGCATAGGGAATTCGATTGGCTTTTGGCAACATGTCGTTTTTTCTTTTGCGTTAATATTTGTTATATATCACGCGGCAAACACAGCGGCGTAGCATGGTAGTCCCGGTCGCTCACCTCGGTAAGCGCCTGAGATGTCACTGCTTCGCCGCTATCCTGCAACATGAATGACGTAAACTATCCATCCTATAAGGGTGGCAAAAGACACGCATGATGCAAGCGAAACATGTTACTTAATGGCAGGTTATCAGCCTGGTAGCGCCTGTTTTTGCTGCTGCAAGTCCTGCTCGATACCGTCCCGAACCTCCTGAGGAATTTTTAGCGCGTCTCCTAACGCATTCAGATAGCTACGTTCCATAAAGTGGTCAATATCAATGGCGGCGCAGCTCAGGAAGTAGATTTCCAGGGCTTCTTCTTCATTACGAACGCCCTGTGCCAGACGTTGTGGATCAAGCGGTTGCTCAATAGCTTTCTCGATAAACACACGCCCTTGCTCTTCAACACCTGATTCTCGCAGTTGGTGCTCAATCGCCGCGCGTTCTTTGGCATCAATATGCCCATCGCTTTTTGCAGCAAAAACCAGCGCCAGGATCAGTCGCTCAGTGCGAACATCCAGCGGCGTACTTTGGCTGCCGAATTGCGGCTCCCCCTGATGCGCAGCGCGTACTTTATCTTTGTACTTATTCCACAATACGGAACCCGCCACCGCGCCGCCACCCACCAGCAAAGCGCCAGTACCGTATTTGGTTAATAATTTGCGCGAAGACTTATTGGCGACCAACAGTCCAGCCAGACCGCCCAGCGCGCCGGGAACCAGCAGTTTATTTAACCCCTGTTCACCGGAAGGCGATGCGGAAGCGCCTTTTTGCCCAAGAAGTGATTGTAATTGGTTCAACCAGTTAGCCATAGTACCCCTCAAATACAGACCAATAATGGTCAAGCGTACCCGAGGGGATGTCAGGAATTGTCTGTTCCGGCAAAAGAAGCGCAAATTACGCTGCTAGCGGGGCTTATATTCCGCCTTGCCGGCTTTGCAATCAACGATGACCTGATAATGAATGTCGGCACTTTTACCGCGAACAGTTAGCGGAACTGTCCATTTATCATTTTGACCCACAACGTCCTGCACATTAACCCACGCGACCGGGTCAGCCTGCCCGACCTTTTTTTGGTCGTCTGCCCACCGCACGATACGATTTTGCTGGTAGTCGCGCTTCACGCTTGCCGCAATCCCCGCGGCATCCAGCCCTTCGCACTGCGGAAACTTAACCGATTTACTCTCGGTGGATGCCGCAAATGCCGATACGCTGGCGGATAACAACAGCAGGCTCAACAACGCTCCTCTTTTATTCATACTTTTCTCCTTAGCACAATGATTCAGGAAAAGCATGGTACAAAACGCCGGGAGCGCAAGTACGGGTTCAGGCGGCTTGCTTTTTCGTTTTACTCGCGGCGTCCTTTTCAACCGCCTGCGGAGAAGGCAACTTACCGGTTTTGAGGATAGTGCTTAACACCTCTTTATGTTCCGCCAGCCACAGCGACAACGCCTCGCGCTGCCCATCTTCCAGCACGACTGGCGACTGCTCAAGCCAGGTATCAAGAAGATCGGCAGTATCGAGCATTTTGTCCCAGGCGTCGGCTTCCTTTTTACTGGTAAATGACATCTTCTCCTCACCCTCGCGAATGACTACGTATTTAACTTCAACCGCCATTTTGCAGCCCCTTATTTACCTGTGTTTATATACAGTATATTGCAAGGCAGCAAGAAAAGCAATCTATTCGAAAAGACATGCGCAAACGTTTTCGTATATACTGCGCGCAGGTAAATAAGGGGACAGAAATATGACGCTATTAGGCACTGCGCTGCGTCCGGCAGCAACGCGGGTGATGTTATTAGGGGCAGGAGAATTGGGAAAAGAGGTGGCGATTGAATGCCAACGCCTGGGGATCGAGGTTATCGCCGTCGATCGCTATCCTGATGCTCCCGCCATGCATGTGGCTCACCGTTCACACGTCATTAATATGCTGGACGGCGAGGCGCTACGTCATGTGATTACAGTGGAAAAACCGCATTATATCGTGCCGGAAATAGAAGCGATCGCCACCGATACGCTGCGTGAACTGGAGGGCGAAGGACTGAATGTCGTGCCTTGCGCTCGTGCAACGCAGCTCACGATGAACCGCGAAGGGATCCGTCGCCTGGCCGCAGAAGAATTAGGTCTGCCGACATCGACGTATCGCTTTGCCGACAGTGAGGCCAGTTTTCATGATGCGGTAGCCGCAGTGGGTTTTCCTTGCATCGCCAAACCGGTCATGAGCTCTTCCGGCAAAGGCCAGAGCTTTATCCGCTCGGCCGAACAGCTCGCGCAGGCATGGGAGTATGCTCAACAGGGCGGACGCGCTGGCGCGGGTCGCGTGATTGTGGAAGGCGTGGTTAAATTTGATTTTGAAATTACGTTGCTCACCGTTAGCGCCGTCGATGGCGTGCATTTCTGCGCGCCGGTCGGTCATCGTCAGCAAGATGGTGACTATCGCGAATCCTGGCAGCCACAGCAGATGAGCGAACTGGCGCTGAAGCGGGCGCAAGAGATTGCCCGTCATGTGGTACTGGCGTTAGGCGGTCATGGCCTGTTCGGCGTTGAACTCTTCGTCTGTGGCGATGAAGTCATTTTCAGCGAAGTATCCCCTCGCCCGCACGATACCGGAATGGTCACGTTGATTTCTCAGGATCTCTCTGAGTTTGCGCTGCATGTGCGCGCCTTTCTGGGAATGCCCGTAGGCGCTATTCGCCAGTATGGTCCCGCTGCCTCGGCCGTGATTCTGCCGCAGCTTACCAGTCGAAATGTGACGTTTGATAATGTACACGCGGCGGTAGGAGCCGGAGTGCAGGTACGGCTGTTTGGTAAGCCTGAGATCGACGGCAGCCGTCGTCTTGGTGTAACGTTAGCGACAGGTGAAAACGTTGAAGAAGCGGTGATAAGAGCGAAAAAGGCCGCCAGCCGCGTGACGGTAAAAGGCTAATGCGCCATCGCCTGATGGCGACGTTAGCGCATTTTTATCAGACCTGCCTGATCGCCACTCGTAAGCCCGATAAGCAAGCGCCATCGGGCATTTAACGGCTTACTGCTTTGCGCCTTCTACCGCTTCGCGCGCCAGTTTGGTGATGCGATCGTAATCACCCGCTTCCAGCGCGTCGGCCGGCACCAGCCAGGAACCGCCGATGCACAACACGCTTTTCAGCGCCAGATAGTCACGATAGTTTGCCGGAGAGATGCCGCCGGTTGGGCAGAAACGTACCTGAGAGAACGGGCCGGCAATCGCCTGCAACGCTTTAGTGCCGCCATTCGCTTCCGCCGGGAAGAATTTGAACTCTTTCAGACCATAGTCCATGCCCAACATCAGTTCAGAAACGGTGCTAATACCGGGAATCAATGGGATAGTGCCTGCCGTCGCGGCTTTCAGCAGTGGCTCAGTCAGTCCCGGGCTAATCGCAAACTGCGCGCCCGCTTCCGTCACCTCCGCCAACTGCTGCGGATTGAGAACGGTTCCGGCGCCGACAATCGCTTCCGGCACGTCTTTAGCGATAGCGCGAATAGCATCCATCGCGCAGGCCGTACGTAAAGTCACTTCCAGAACGCGAACGCCCCCGGCCACCAGCGCTTTAGCCATCGGCACCGCGTGCTCCAGTTTATTGACTACAATGACCGGGACAACCGGGCCGGTGGTCAGGATTGCTTCTGCACTTGTTTTCCAGTTTTTCATCGGAATTCTTCTCTCGCCTGATTACTAGTGTGTCATCTTAAAAAGTGATACAGGTTGCGCCCTGCTCCGCACCCGACAGCTTTTCGCGCAGCGCGCCAAACAACTCACGCCCCGTTCCGACGCGCGACGCGCTCAGGTCCGGAATATGAGGCTGACGAGCGGCAAGTTCCGCCTCGTCGACCAGCAGAGTTAACTCACCTGTCTGCCCATTCACGCGAATGATGTCGCCATCGCGCACTTTTGCCAGTAAGCCGCCATCGTAGGCTTCCGGCGTTACGTGGATAGCTGAAGGCACTTTACCCGAAGCGCCTGAAAGTCGTCCATCAGTAACTAACGCGATTTTGAAACGGCGGTCCAATAATACACCAAGTGGCGGCATGAGTTTATGTAATTCTGGCATTCCATTCGCTTTTGGTCCCTGATGACGCACGACAACGACACAATCCCGATCAAGCAGACCCGCGTCAAACGCAGGCAGCACATCATGCTGACTTTCAAATACCATGGCAGGCGCTTCAATGATCTGGTTTTCAACCGGTACCGCAGACGTCTTCATTACTGCGCGCCCCAGATTACCGCTTAGCACCTTAGTACCGCCGTGAGGAGAGAACGGCTTATCAAAAGAGGCAATGACATCGTTATCCAGTGACCTTTCCGCGCCTTCACGCCAGTCCAGCTCGCCGTTGTTGAGCCAGGGCTCCAGCGTATAGCGTTTCAGGCCGAAGCCTGCGACAGTATTAACGTCTTCGTGCAGCAATCCGGCATTGAGCAGCTCACGCATCAATACCGGTACGCCGCCCGCCGCCTGGAAGTGGTTAATGTCCGCCGGACCGTTCGGGTACAGACGCGCCATCAACGGAACCACTTCCGACAAATCCGAGAAGTCATCCCAGTTGATCAGAATGCCCGCCGCGCGCGCCATTGCAACCAGATGCATGGTGTGGTTGGTGGAACCGCCGGTAGCCAGCAGCGCGACAATGCCGTTCACCACGACTTTTTCGTCGATCATTTTACCGAGCGGCATCCACGTATTGCCGTTGCCGGTAAGACGTGTTACCTGACGTGCGGCAGCGGCAGTCAATGCCTCGCGCAGCGGCGCATCCGGATGCACAAACGAAGAACCCGGCAACTGCATTCCCATAAACTCCACCACCATCTGGTTGGTGTTGGCGGTGCCGTAAAATGTACAGGTGCCCGGCGCATGGTAAGAGGCGGCTTCCGACTCCAGCAGCGCCATTCTGTCTACTTTTCCTTCCGCATATAACTGACGAATACGGACTTTTTCTTTATTCGGCAGGCCGCTCGCCATCGGGCCTGACGGAACAAAAATCGCGGGTAAATGACCAAAAGAGAGCGCGGCCATCGCCAGCCCCGGAACGATTTTGTCGCATACGCCGAGGAATAACGCGCCGTCAAACATATTGTGAGAGAGGCCTACTGCTGCCGACATCGCTATCACTTCGCGGCTGAGTAATGACAACTCCATGCCATCCTGCCCTTGCGTAACGCCATCGCACATTGCCGGTACGCCGCCTGCGACCTGACCTACCGCATTAACGGAATGCAGGGCCTGACGAATAATCTGCGGATAATGTTCATACGGTTGATGCGCAGAGAGCATGTCATTGTAGGAGGTAATAATGGCGATATTATTGCGCAACATACTTTTCAGCGAGGCTTTGTCCTCTGGCTGACAGGCGGCGAAGCCATGCGCCAGGTTGCCGCAGGCCAGTTGAGATCGGTGGACCGTGGCGGTTTTCGCCTGCTCAATGCGGGCAAGATAGGCTTTTCGGGTCTGCTGCGAGCGTTCGACAATGCGCTGTGTTACGCGTAACAAATTAGGATTCATAGAGGCTCCTGAAATTTATCTGTCCGGCTACCGGGTTTACCATGCGTTTCATCAATGTGGAAAGACAGTGAAATACATGATGTCCGGGGATAATGGGGCAAAATCGTTTCAGGCAGTGTAATAAAAAAAGCCTCGCAGGTGAATCCACACGAGGCTTAAAAGTGCAAAAATGATTCTACAATCTGTGTTAGATCATGTTACCGGTAAAATACCACCTAAGAGTGAGTGGCAAATTTACTCAAACTCATTCCACGAACGACCGTCACGGGTAATCATCGCCACGGACGCTACCGGTCCCCAGGTGCCCGCCTGATACGGCTTCGGCGCGTCGTTGTCCATCGCCCATGCTTCGGTAATGGAGTCCACCCACTTCCAGGCTTCTTCCACTTCGTCACGGCGGACAAACAGCGCCTGAATGCCACGCATCGTTTCCAGCAGCAGGCGCTCATATGCATCCGCCAGGTGCGTCTGATTAAAGGTCTCGGAGTAGCTCAGATCAAGCTTCGTGATCTGCAGATTATGCTTATGATCCAGCCCCGGTACTTTGTTAAGCACCTGAATATCTACGCCTTCATCCGGCTGCAGGCGAATCGTCAATTTGTTCTGCGGCAGGTCTTGCCAGGACTCTTTAAAGAGATTCAGTTCAGGCGTCTTGAAATAAACCACGACTTCAGAGCACTTGGTTGGCAGACGCTTGCCGGTGCGCAGATAGAATGGCACGCCCGCCCAACGCCAGTTATCGATGTCGACGCGGATCGCGACGAAAGTTTCGGTGTTGCTGCTTTTATTCGCGCCCTCTTCTTCCAGATAGCCCGGCACCTTTTGACCCTGCGCAAAGCCCGCGGTGTATTGACCACGAACCGTTTTTTCACGCACGTTGGAGCGATCAATACGGCGCAACGATTTCAACACTTTGACTTTTTCATCGCGAATACTGTCGGCGCTCAGGTCAGACGGCGGTGACATGGCAATCATGCAGAGAATTTGCAGCAAGTGGTTCTGGATCATATCGCGCATCTGACCGGCCTGGTCAAAATATCCCCAGCGCCCTTCAATCCCCACCTCTTCCGCTACGGTAATCTCAACGTGATCGATAGTGCGGTTATCCCAGTTATTAACGAATAACGAGTTGGCAAAACGCAGCGCCAGCAGGTTGAGAACCGTTTCTTTACCCAGATAGTGGTCGATACGATATACCTGGCACTCTTCAAAGTATTCGCCGACCCGATCGTTAATCTCACGCGAGGTCGCCAGCGAAGTACCCAACGGTTTTTCCATCACGACGCGCGCCGGTTTGGCGTTGAGTTTAGCCTCCCCTAACCCTTTGCAAATAGCGCCAAACGTGCTGGGCGGCATCGCAAAATAGTTAATGGTGGTACGGTTTTTTTGATCCAGCATATCGCCCAGGCGACTGAACGCAGGCGTATCGTTAACGTCAAGATTACAAAAATCCAGACGGCCGCTCAGCGTATCCCACAAGCCTTCATCAATTTTTTCCTTCATGAAGGTTTCCAGCGCCTCACGCACGACGTGGGTATAAGCTTCTTTATCCCAGTCCGCGCGCCCCACCCCAATGATCCGGGTATCCGGATGGATCTGGCCGGCTTTCTCAAGCTGATACAGGGAAGGCAGCAGTTTCCGGCGCGCCAGGTCGCCTTTCGCGCCGAAAATGACCAGGTCACATGCCTGGGCTGTTTGCGTTACCGCCATGTCATTCTCCTCAGTTAATCTCCTGGTACTTTAGCCAGGATATCGTTGTAATTTTATTACACAGCACTGTACTGCTTTTACGAGATTACGGAAACCGTAAACGCCTTTTCATAGGTGAACCGGCGTTTGATTGGCAATATAATCGGCAAAACGCCTAATAAAATTGTCGCTTTTCCACACAAGCTGGAACTTAAAATCCGACGTCGGTCATGTAATGAAAAAAAACGACACCTTTTTTAGCCATTTTGCCCCCTTTGACAGCCGCCAGGAGTAATATCTAACAAAACGCGCTCGGTTTCGCGCATCATTGAAATCGCTAATACCCATGAGCCTTGCTAATCATGAATATGCTGGAAAAAGTCCAGTCTCAACTGGAACATTTAAGCAAATCTGAACGAAAAGTCGCCGATGTTATTCTGGCCGCCCCAGGCAGATCGATTCACTTAAGCATTGCCATGCTGGCCCAGGAAGCTAACGTTAGCGAGCCAACGGTGAACCGTTTCTGTCGCAGCATGAATACCCGCGGCTTTCCTGATTTTAAACTGCATCTGGCGCAAAGTCTGGCAAATGGCACCCCCTATGTTAATCGCAATGTGGATGAAGATGACAGCGTTGAGGCCTATACAGGAAAAATCTTCGAGTCCGCCATGGCCAGTCTCGACCATGTTCGTCAGTCGCTGGATAAATCGGCCGTCAACCGCGCCGTCGATTTACTGACCCAGGCAAAAAAAATCGCCTTTTTTGGTCTTGGTTCCTCCGCCGCGGTCGCGCATGACGCCATGAATAAGTTTTTTCGCTTCAATGTGCCGGTGATTTACTCCGACGATATCGTGCTGCAACGGATGAGCTGTATGAATTGTAACGATGATGACGTCGTCGTGCTCATTTCGCATACTGGCAGAACCAAGAGCCTGGTGGAACTGGCGCAGTTGGCGCGGGAAAACGATGCGATGGTGATCGCCCTGACCTCCGCTGGAACGCCGCTGGCGCGCGAAGCCACGCTGGCCATTACCCTCGACGTACCGGAAGATACAGACATTTATATGCCCATGGTCTCTCGACTTGCTCAGCTGACCGTGATAGATGTGCTGGCAACGGGATTTACTTTGCGTCGCGGGGCGAAATTCAGAGATAACTTGAAGCGTGTCAAGGAAGCGCTCAAGGAATCGCGTTTTGATAAAGAATTACTCATCAGGAGTGATGACCGCTAAAAGCAATAACAATGTTCTACCCTTTTCGTCATCCGGGGACGTTCATTTTATACCGTTAAGGTTTCAGAACGACCGGATCAATGTTCACGCAACACCAAGTTGTTTTAGTCAACGGAGTATTACATGTCCAGAAGGCTTCGCAGAACCAAAATCGTTACCACGTTAGGCCCGGCAACTGACCGCGATAACAACCTTGAGAAGGTTATCGCCGCGGGCGCAAACGTAGTACGTATGAACTTCTCTCACGGCTCGCCGGAAGATCATAAAATGCGTGCTGATAAAGTCCGTGAGATTGCCGCCAAATTGGGGCGTCATGTGGCTATTTTAGGCGACCTGCAAGGGCCAAAAATTCGCGTTTCCACTTTTAAAGAAGGCAAAGTGTTCCTCAATATCGGGGACAAATTTCTGTTAGACGCTAACCTGGGTAAAGGCGAAGGCGACAAAGAAAAAGTCGGCATTGATTACAAAGGGTTGCCGGCAGACGTCGTTCCTGGCGATATCCTGCTGCTTGACGATGGTCGAGTGCAGTTGAAAGTGCTTGAAGTCCAGGGCATGAAAGTCTTTACCGAGGTCACCGTCGGCGGCCCGCTGTCTAACAATAAAGGCATTAACAAGCTCGGCGGCGGGCTTTCTGCTGAAGCGCTGACCGAAAAAGACAAAGCCGATATTCAAACTGCTGCGCTGATAGGCGTTGACTATCTGGCTGTCTCCTTCCCGCGCTGCGGCGAAGATCTGAACTATGCACGCCGCCTGGCGCGCGACGCTGGCTGCGACGCGAAAATTGTGGCTAAAGTCGAACGCGCCGAAGCGGTATGCGACCAAAACGCCATGGATGATATCATTCTGGCCTCTGACGTTGTGATGGTCGCACGTGGCGACCTGGGCGTTGAAATCGGCGATCCGGAGCTGGTTGGTATCCAGAAGGCGCTGATTCGCCGTGCGCGTCAGCTAAACCGCGCAGTCATCACCGCAACGCAGATGATGGAGTCGATGATCACCAACCCGATGCCGACCCGTGCGGAAGTGATGGACGTGGCGAACGCCGTCCTGGATGGCACGGATGCAGTTATGCTGTCTGCCGAAACCGCAGCCGGTCAGTATCCTTCTGAAACCGTTGCCGCAATGGCGCGCGTCTGCCTGGGCGCAGAAAAAATCCCCAGCATCAATGTGTCTAAACACCGTCTCGACGTGCAGTTCGACAACGTTGAAGAAGCCATTGCCATGTCTGCGATGTATGCGGCAAACCATCTGAAAGGTGTTACCGCGATCATCACCATGACGGAATCCGGTCGTACCGCGCTAATGACTTCCCGTATCAGCTCCGGCCTGCCGATTTTCGCCATGTCGCGCCATGAACGCACGCTGAACCTGACCGCGCTCTACCGCGGAGTAACGCCGGTGCATTTTGATAGCGCGGCTGATGGCGTTGTCGCGGCGCATGAAGCTGTTAATCTGCTGCGCGATAAAGGGTATCTGGTTTCCGGCGACCTGGTTATCGTGACTCAGGGCGATGTCATGAGCACCGTCGGCTCAACCAATACCACGCGTATTTTGACCGTTGAGTAAAACTCCTCCAGGCCTGTTCATCAGGTAGTACAGGGTTTGTCAGCATAAAGCCTCTCTTACGAGAGGCTTTATTTATTTGATGGGATAAAGATCTTTACGCTTATACGGCTGAATCTCGCCTGGCTTGCGGGTTTTGAGCAGCTTCAGGATCCAGGTGTACTGTTCCGGATGCGGGCCGACAAAAATTTCGACCTCTTCGTTCATCCGTCTGGCGATTGTGTGATCGTCAGCCGTGAGCAGATCGTCCATTGGCGGGCGAATCTGGATAGTCAGGCGATGCGTTTTACCATTATACACCGGGAAAAGCGGTATCACGCGTGCGCGGCACACTTTCATCAGCCGACCAATCGCAGGCAGCGTCGCTTTGTATGTCGCAAAGAAATCAACGAATTCACTATGCTCCGGGCCATGATCCTGGTCCGGCAGGTAGTAACCCCAGTAGCCCTGACGAACAGACTGAATAAAGGGTTTAATCCCGTCATTACGCGCATGCAAACGTCCGCCGAAACGCCGACGCACTGTGTTCCAGATATAGTCAAAAACCGGATTACCCTGATTATGAAACATCGCCGCCATTTTTTGCCCCTGAGAGGCCATCAGCATGGCCGGAATGTCGACGCCCCAGCCATGCGGTACGAGAAAAATGACTTTTTCGTCGTTACGACGCATCTCCTCAATGATTTCCAGACCTTCCCAGTCAACACGCTGTTGGATTTTTTTCGGACCGCGCATCGCCAACTCAGCCATCATCGCCATTGCCTGCGGCGCGGTGGCGAACATCTCATCGACAATCGCTTCGCGCTCAGCTTCGCTACGCTGCGGAAAGCACAACGACAGATTAATTAGCGCCCGGCGACGAGAACTCTTCCCCAGCCGTCCGGCAAAACGCCCCAGCGTCGCCAGCAAAGGGTCGCGGAATGATGCCGGTGTTAATGCGATCCCCGCCATTGCCGCCGCGCCCAACCAGGCGCCCCAATACTGCGGATAGCGAAAGGATTTTTCGAACTCAGGGATATACTCACTATTATTTTTTTTGGTTTCCATGCTTTTCCAGGGTCTGCTGACGCGAAAAGGAATTGTGAATAGTGTAGCGACGTCTGCGTCTCACACAAAACAAAAAAGCCGGCACACATCGCGTACCGGCTCTGTCAGCGCATTTGTTAATCGAAGCGCAGTTGTGGCAGAACCTCTTTCACCTGTGCCAGGTATTCACGACGATCTGACCCCGTCAGACCTTCCGTGCGCGGCAATTTTGCTGTTAGAGGGTTAACGGCTTGCTGGTTGATCCATACCTCATAATGCAGATGCGGCCCTGTGGAGCGCCCGGTGTTACCAGAAAGCGCAATACGATCGCCACGTTTCACTTTTTGCCCCGGTTTCACCAGCAGCTTACGCAAGTGCATATAACGTGTGGTGTAGGTGCGTCCATGACGAATCGCAATGTAGTAACCGGCAGCGCCGCTACGTTTAGCGACCACGACCTCGCCATCCCCCACCGACAGCACCGGCGTACCCTGCGGCATCGCAAAGTCAACGCCACGATGCGGCGCAACGCGTCCGGTAACCGGGTTCAGACGGCGCGGATTGAAGTTGGAGGAGATGCGGAACTGTTTGGCAGTCGGGAAGCGTAAAAAGCCTTTCGCCAGGCCAACCCCGTTACGGTCATAGAATTTACCGTCAGCGGCGCGAATGGCGTAGTAATCTTTACCATCGGAACGCATCCGCACGCCCAACAACTGACTCTGTTCACGCTTGCCATCCAGCATCTCGCGCGACATCAGAACCGAAAATTCATCGCCCTTTTTCAGCTTGCGAAAATCCATCTGCCACTGCATGGCTTTTATCACTGCGCTGATTTCGCTGCTGGTTAAACCGGCCTCTTTCGCGCTGGCGACAAAGCTCCCCCCTACCGTGCCTTTCAGCAGACTGTTGACCCAGTCCCCCTGCTGCATTTCACTGCTCATTTTAAAACCGTTGGCAGTGCGATCGTAGGTACGCGTTTCACGGCGGGAGACTTCCCATGTCAGACGCTGTAAATCGCCATCGGCGGTCAGTGTCCAGGAAAGCTGTTGGCCAATTTTCAGATTGCGCAGCTCCTTATCAGAAGCGGCAAGTCGGCTAATATCGCTCATATCGATGCCGTACTGATTCAGAATGCTGCTTAACGTATCGCCTGTGGAGACGACGTATTCATGGACGCCGACTTCGCCTGCGGTTTTATCGTCCAGCTCATCCTGAGGAATAGCTTCATCTTCCTGCGCGGCCTGATCAATGGGTTCGCTGGCCTCCGGTAAGAGGGAACGAGTCTCGCTTTTCTCCAGTTCAATAGTTTTAACGATTGGCGCGGATTCTGGGTGGTAAACATAGGGCCGCCATACGGCGACGGCCAGTGTCAGAACGGTAAGTGACCCCAGCATAACGCGGTGGGGTCGGGGCAGATTATTAAATGCCAGGGCGACAGAGCGGGCTATCTGTTGCACGTATTCACTTCCTCGTTAATCTCCTTTCAGGCAGCTCGCATACTGGTTGGCTAATTGGCTTAAAAACGCTGAATAGCTTGTTTTACCCAGTTTAATGTTCGTCCCGAGGGGGTCCAGTGTTCCCATTCGAACGGATGTCCCTCTCGCCACGGCTTCCACGACCGCTGGCCTGAATTGTGGCTCAGCAAAAACGCAGGTTGCTTTTTGCTCAACCAACTGTGTTCTTATTTCATGTAAACGCTGCGCGCCAGGTTGTATCTCAGGGTTCACGGTAAAGTGACCGAGTGGGGTGAGTCCGTAGTGTTTTTCGTAGTAACCGTAGGCGTCATGAAAAACGAAATACCCTTTCCCCTTGAGCGGCGCGAGCTCGTTACCGACCTGTTTATCGGTTGCGGCTAATTGTGCCTCAAAATCCTTCAGGTTGGCGTCGAGTTTGGCTCGACTTTGCGGCATAAGTTCCACTAATTTTTCATGGATTGCAACCGCTGTAGCCCGCGCTATCTCTGGGGAGAGCCAAAGATGCATGTTATATTCGCCATGATGGTGATGTACGTCACCTTTTTCCTCATCGGCGCCCGTATGCGCATGTTCATCCTCATCATCATCCGCGCCCTTCATGAGTAACGGTTTTACATCGGCAAGTTGTGCAATGGTAACCTGCTTATTATCAGGAATATTCCTGACCGACTTCTCCATAAAGGCTTCCATTTCCGGGCCAACCCAGACGACTAAGTCCGCGCCCTGTAAGCGTTTTACGTCTGATGGACGCAATGAATAATCATGCTCGGATGCCCCATCCGGAAGTAATACTTGCGTATCCGTAACGCCATCAGCAATGGCGGAAGCGATAAACCCAAGCGGTTTAAGCGAAGCGACAACGGCGGCGTCGGCAGCCTGGGTTGCACTCCCCCAAAGCGCGGCGGATAATGCTGCGAAAAGAAGCGTATTTTTCTGTAACATAATGCGACTAATCATCGTAATGAATGTGTGAAATGTGATATTATAACATTCTATCACTTCTGCAAGCCTAAAATTAACATGACAAGTTTAGTTTCACTGGAAAACGTCTCGGTCTCATTTGGTCAACGCCGCGTCCTCTCTGACGTGTCGCTTGAATTGAGCCCCGGAAAAATTTTAACGCTTCTCGGCCCTAACGGCGCGGGGAAGTCAACGCTTGTACGCGTGGTTTTAGGACTGGTAGCCCCTGATGAAGGGGTGATCAAGCGCAACGGGCAACTCCGTATCGGCTATGTCCCGCAAAAGCTCTATCTCGATACCACGCTTCCGCTGACGGTAAACCGATTTTTACGTTTACGTCCCGGCACGCAAAAAACGGATATTCTCCCGGCGCTTAAACGCGTTCAGGCCGGACATTTGATTGACGCGCCCATGCAAAAACTCTCCGGCGGTGAGACACAGCGCGTACTGCTGGCGCGTGCTCTGCTTAACAGGCCGCAGTTGCTGGTACTTGATGAGCCGACGCAAGGCGTGGATGTCAACGGCCAGGTCGCGTTATACGACCTTATCGATCAGCTGCGCCGTGAACTCGATTGCGCCGTGCTGATGGTGTCGCATGACCTACATCTGGTCATGGCAAAGACGGATGAAGTGTTATGTCTGAACCATCATATTTGCTGTTCCGGCGCGCCGGAAGTGGTGTCTATGCATCCGGAATTTATCTCTATGTTTGGCCCGCGAGGCGCGGAGCAATTAGGGATTTATCGCCATCATCATAATCATCGCCACGATTTACAGGGTCGTATTGTACTGCGCCGGGGAAATGGTCACTCATGATTGAATTATTACTGCCCGGCTGGCTGGCCGGGATGATGCTGGCCTGCGCCGCTGGTCCTTTGGGCTCATTTGTGGTCTGGCGTCGGATGTCCTATTTTGGCGATACGCTGGCTCACGCGTCGCTTCTGGGCGTGGCTTTTGGCCTGTTGCTGGACGTTAATCCCTTTTATGCGGTAATCGCCGTTACGCTGCTGCTGGCCGCCGGTCTGGTATGGCTGGAGAAACGCCCTCACCTCGCGATTGATACCTTACTGGGCATTATGGCGCACAGCGCCTTATCTTTAGGACTGGTCGTGGTCAGCCTGATGTCCAACGTCCGCGTTGATTTAATGGCTTATCTGTTTGGCGATTTGCTGGCCGTCACGCCGGAAGATCTTATCTCGATCGCTATTGGGGTCGTTATTGTGCTGGCCATTCTCTTCTGGCAGTGGCGCAACTTGCTGTCAATGACTATCAGTCCGGATCTTGCCTTTGTCGATGGCGTGAAGTTACAGCGCGTGAAGCTGCTATTGATGCTGGTAACGGCGTTAACTATTGGCGTGGCGATGAAGTTTGTCGGAGCGCTGATCATTACGTCGCTGCTGATTATCCCCGCTGCAACCGCGCGTCGCTTTGCCCGTACGCCGGAGCAGATGGCGGGCGTCGCCGTTGGTGTAGGTATGATAGCGGTTACAGGTGGACTGACCTTCTCAGCCTTTTATGATACCCCGGCAGGGCCATCCGTAGTGCTGTGTGCCGCGCTGCTGTTTATCTTCAGTATGATGAAAAAGCAGGCAAACTAAGCGTGTGTTGCCCGGTGGCGCTGCGCTTACCGGGTCTACAAAATCGCCCAGGTCTGATGAGCGCAGCGACTTCAGGCGCTAAGGCATCTCTGGCGGCGTGATCCCGAAATGGTTCCAGGCGCGCACCGTTGCCATACGCCCACGCGGCGTGCGCTGCAAAAAGCCTTGCTGAATCAGATACGGCTCCAGCACATCCTCAATGGTTTCACGCTCTTCGCCAATCGCCGCCGCCAGGTTATCCAGGCCGACCGGTCCACCGAAGAATTTATCAATAACCGCCAGCAGCAGCTTGCGATCCATATAGTCAAACCCTTCCGCATCGACGTTCAGCATATCCAGCGCCTGCGCGGCAATTTCCGCTGAAATAGCCCCGTCATGCTTCACCTCGGCGAAATCACGCACACGTCTGAGCAGGCGGTTGGCTATACGCGGCGTACCGCGCGCCCGACGCGCCACTTCCAGCGCGCCGTCATCGCTCATCTCAAGCCCCATGTGCCTTGCGCTGCGCCCGACGATGTGCTGCAGATCGGGCACCTGGTAGAACTCCAGGCGCTGCACAATACCAAAACGGTCGCGTAGCGGGGACGTTAACGACCCGGCGCGCGTCGTCGCGCCAATGAGCGTAAACGGCGGCAGATCGATTTTAATTGAACGTGCAGCAGGCCCTTCGCCAATCATAATATCCAACTGGTAATCTTCCATCGCCGGATAGAGTACCTCTTCCACCACCGGTGAAAGCCGGTGAATCTCATCAATAAACAGCACATCATGCGGTTCAAGATTGGTGAGCATAGCCGCCAGATCGCCTGCTTTTTCCAGCACCGGGCCGGACGTGGTTCGGAGATTGACGCCCATTTCATTGGCAACGATATTCGCCAGAGTCGTTTTACCTAACCCTGGCGGGCCGAAAATCAGCAAGTGATCTAGTGCATCGCCACGCAGTTTTGCCGCCTGAATAAAGATCTCCATCTGGGAGCGCACCTGCGGTTGGCCGACATATTCCGCCAAAAACTTCGGGCGAATGGCGCGATCGGCGACGTCTTCTGCGATCGTGGCGCCTGCTGAAATCAGGCGATCTGCTTCTATCATCCTTTACCTCATAACGCGGCGCGTAACGCGTCGCGAATCAGTGTTTCACTGCTTGCATCCGGACGGGCGATCTTGCTTACCATCCGACTGGCTTCTTGCGGTTTATAACCCAGCGCCACCAGCGCAGCAACTGCTTCTTGTTCTGCATCTTCCGAGCCTGGGCTGGTCGGCGATGTCAATACCAGATCGACCGCTGGCGTAAAGAGATCGCCATGTAGCCCTTTAAAGCGGTCTTTCATTTCGACAATCAGCCTTTCGGCGGTTTTCTTGCCGATACCCGGCAGCTTCACCAGTGCGCCAAGCTCTTCGCGCTCAACCGCATTCACAAACTGCTGCGCCGACATGCCGGAGAGAATCGCCAGCGCCAGCTTAGGCCCGACGCCATTCGTTTTAATTAGCTCTTTAAACAGCGTGCGCTCTTGCTTATTGTTGAATCCGTACAACAACTGCGCATCTTCACGCACCACAAAGTGGGTGAAGACGATTGCCTCCTGCCCGGCCTCCGGCAGCTCGTAAAAGCAGGTCATAGGCATATGTACTTCATAGCCTACGCCCCCTGTCTCCAGCAGCACGATCGGGGGTTGTTTTTCGAGAATAATGCCTCTGAGTCTGCCTATCACATGACGCTCCTGCGTAAAGGGCTGAAAAGATAATGCACTATCATAAAAAAAGACTGGATGTTTATCCAGATGAAAAACACGTATCCCGATATTTCTCTACTCCGACAACCCGCGATAGCTAACGACGGGTACGCTCCCCGCTGCGTACAAAATAAGTCGTACACTCATTGACAATTTTTTGCGTCCTACGCGAATAACTTTTTGCCAACATGCCGTGGCACACGTTCGGTAGTCTTCAATAATGAGTATCCTGATAACACTAATACCGGAGCCAGACGCAACCCGATATGGCGAATACAATATCGCAGCCGGGCTTGCAAGCCCCCCGCAATGTAGCGCTTACCGCAACGCCGACTACGATAAAGAGACGATGGACGCCGTGACTATCAATATCAGCCAAACGAAATGTTGCCACTAATAATGTATCCAGTACGAATGCCAACAGCGGAACATCGGGGCCCCAAAAAAACAGACCCGAGCATAGATGTAATAATATTAACTACTAGCGCTGAATTTAATCGCATGTTGTTTTATCTTCGCGCACAACAGATTTTAATTCACCATGACACAATAAATATTGTGCAAACTCATTTTTCATGCCATCGAAATTCACGGCAGGTATCCCTTCTGAATAATTATAATAAATATTCACATACTCTTCGCTACTAAAAAGTGCCTGTCGTTTTGCTGCTAACCCACGGCCTTTTGCTGCAATATACTGGAAGCAGTGGCCGCTGGCGCCACAGCTCCGCCCATCATCAACAATATATATATCGGCAGCGTTAAACAGCTGTTCCAGCCAGCACTGGCGAATCGTTCCGGCCGCACAAACCAAAAATAATGATGCGCTAATCATCCACCCGGATTTTTTTACCGATGTCATAGCCAGGAAAGCCATAAAGCACGCTGCCTGCAGGCACAAAACCAGTTCTTTATTCCCGGCAACCAAATGCCACTGGTTAAATACTAAGGTAATAAAAACTGAACTCAATGTTGCCAACAGTCTGGTCCTGAACCGCCTGACAGGGAGAAGCAAAAATAATAATGAAATCGTCCCTGGCTTTAATAAAAAAACAACAGTATTAGCCTCTGCCATATCAATACTCAAACAATAACAAAAACTAATAAATAGATGAAAGATAATAGCAACAAAAATATAAGAAAAATAAAATACCCAACCTATTCTCATTGGTTTATCATCAACCACGTCATACTCCCTGTCAATATGAGAGATCAGATGATGAGAAATTTACCACCTTAATTCTCCCCCAAATATATTTGCGACATTAATTCCAATAAATGAAATATTCACCATACATATTTCGATGACACTAAGGCTTGTCATTTATCTGGTATAATGCTAACTACCCTATAGAATAAATAAAAGGAATTTATTTCAAATAATGGAATGCAGAGATGAAAAAACATTATTCTGTCCAATATGAAACCGGGGATATCGTCTTTACCTGTATAGGTGCCGCGCTTTTCGGCCAGATATCCACCGCTTCACAGTGCTGGAGCAACCATGTTGGGATTATTATTGGTCATAATGGTGATGACTATCTGGTGGCGGAAAGTCGCGTCCCCCTCTCAACCGTCACCACGCTGTCACTGTTTATACAACGTTCAGCCGGACAACGTTACGCCGTTCGTCGCCTGTGCGGCGGTCTGACGGTCGAACAGAAACTCGCCATCATGGAACAGGTTCCCGCCCGGCTGAATAAGTTTTATCACACGGGGTTTAAATATGAGTCATCGCGCCAGTTCTGCTCGAAATTTGTGTTTGATATCTATAAAGAAGCATTATGTATTCCGGTAGGCGATATTGAGACATTCGAAGAATTACTTCACAGCAATCCTGATGCGAAACTCACCTTCTGGAAGTTCTGGTTTTTAGGTTCAATCCCGTGGGATCGTAAGACGGTGACGCCCGCCAGCCTGTGGCAACATCCCAATTTAGAATTAATTAGCGCCTGTGGAATTGAAACCCCTCAACGCGAGGCTGAGGGAGAATGATTTAGCGCAACCTTCCCCGCGCCAGATTGAGTCGGCTCTCGCTCATTTGCATCGCGTTCTGGCTAACGTGGCAATGCGTAATGGCGATAGCCAGCGCATCCGCGGCATCGGCCTGCGGGTTAGCGGGGAGCTTCAGCAACGTGCGCACCATATGCTGAACCTGGCTTTTCTCCGCGCTACCAATACCGACGACGGTTTGCTTCACCTGACGCGCCGCGTATTCAAACACGGGCAGTTCCTGATTGACCGCGGCGACAATCGCGACGCCGCGCGCCTGTCCCAGCTTGAGGGCTGAATCGGCGTTCTTCGCCATAAACACCTGTTCGATAGCAAAATAGTCCGGCTGGAACTGCGTGATGATTTCCGTCACGCCTGCGTATATGAGCTTCAAACGAGACGGCAAATCATCGACTTTGGTACGAATACATCCGCTGCCCAGATAGGTCAGTTGTCTGCCTACCTGGCGAATAACGCCATAACCGGTAATGCGCGAGCCGGGGTCAATACCGAGAATAATCGACACGCTATACCCCCTGCCCGCCGGCGTTTAACAGCACCATTACAGGGTCGCCGCCACCTCATCAGAGATCTCACCGTTATGGTAGACTTCCTGAACATCGTCACAGTCTTCCAGCATATCGATCAGACGTAGCAGTTTCGGCGCGGTTTCCGCATCCATATCCGCTTTGGTTGACGGGATCATGGACACTTCGGCGCTATCCGCTTTCAGACCCGCCGCTTCCAGCGCGTCACGCACTTTGCCCATCTCTTCCCAGGCAGTGTAAACATCAATCGCGCCATCATCATAGGTCACAACATCTTCCGCACCGGCTTCCAGAGCGGCTTCCATGATGGTGTCTTCATCGCCTTTCTCAAAGGAGATGACCCCTTTCTTACTGAACAGGTACGCCACTGAGCCATCGGTACCCAGATTACCGCCGCACTTGCTAAAAGCATGACGCACTTCCGCTACGGTACGGTTACGGTTGTCACTCAGACACTCAATCATAATGGCCGTGCCGCCAGGACCATAACCTTCATAGATGATGGTTTCCATGTTCGAGTCTTCATCACCACCCACACCGCGAGCGATGGCACGGTTCAGAGTGTCGCGGGTCATGTTGTTGGCCAGCGCTTTATCTACAGCCGCGCGCAGACGCGGGTTGGCATCCGGATCGCCGCCGCCCAATTTAGCTGCCGTTACCAGTTCACGAATAATTTTAGTGAAGATTTTACCGCGCTTGGCATCTTGCGCAGCTTTACGATGTCTGGTGTTGGCCCATTTACTATGACCTGCCATAAATATTTCCTCAAAAAAAGCGCGCCTTTTCAGGCGACGTTAATGACAAACTCTTCAATCGCTTGCCGGTTACTCCAGGACTTGGTAAGCGCCGCCGCGTCAGGCGCATCAAGCCACTGGTACGTCAGATGTTCAGTGAATATCACCTGCCGCTCATGCGGTAACGCAAGGCAGAACCAGAATTCTGTATTGTGCATGACGCCCGGCGCATAGCGATGACGTAAATGTGAAAAAATTTCAAACTCCACCGTACGTTGGCAGTCGATTAAGGTCAGTTGCTCTGCCGCAACATCAATCGTGACCTCCTCTTTGACTTCACGTACGGCGGCCTGCAACGCGGTCTCCCCTTCTTCTATGCTGCCAGTCACTGACTGCCAAAAATCCGGGTCATCGCGTCGCTGCAACATTAGCACCCGTTTCGTATCCTGCGCGAAAATAACCACCAGGACCGAAACGGGGCGCTTGTACACTTTATCCTTCACGCAACCTCGTTGTTGGCTGTTGGGTGACGGATGAGACTCGCCCCTGCGGGCCGCCGCGATATCACGCGAATGATGTCGTGTACATTGTTCATATCAGTTATTCTCGGCTTTCTTTACAACCTGAATCCCCAACTCCGTCAACGCTGCCTGGTTGGCGAAACTCGGCGCTTCGGTCATCAGACACGCGGCGGCGGTCGTTTTCGGGAAGGCGATAACATCACGAATATTATCGGTGCCGGTCAACAGCATGGTCAGACGGTCCAGACCAAACGCCAGGCCCGCATGCGGCGGCGTACCGTATTTCAACGCATCCAACAGGAAGCCGAACTTCTCGCGCTGCTCCTGCTCATTGATACCGAGAATACCAAATACGGTTTGCTGCATTTCACCGTTGTGAATACGCACCGAACCGCCGCCCACTTCATAGCCGTTAATCACCATATCGTAAGCGTTAGCGACGGCTTCTTCCGGCGCAGTTTTCAGTTCAGACGCCGTCATGTCACGCGGGGCGGTGAACGGATGGTGCATCGCGGTCAGATCGCCTTCGCCGTCGTCTTCGAACATCGGGAAGTCAATCACCCACAGCGGCGCCCATTTGTCTTCGTCGGTCAGGCTCAGGTCTTTGCCCAGTTTCAGACGCAGCGCGCCCAGCGCATCGGCAACCACTTTTTTGTTATCTGCACCGAAGAAAATCATATCGCCGTCCTGGGCGCCGGTACGTTCAAGGATAGCCTCGACAATGTCGGCGGTCAGGAACTTGGCCACCGGACTGTTAATCCCGTCCAGACCTTTCGCGCGCTCGTTAACTTTGATATATGCCAGGCCTTTCGCGCCGTAGATCTTAACAAAGTTACCGTAATCGTCGATCTGCTTACGGCTAAGCTGTGCGCCGCCAGGCACACGCAGCGCTGCCACGCGGCCTTTCGGATCGTTAGCCGGGCCCGCGAAGACCGCGAACTCTACCGATTTCAGCAGGTCAGCGACATCTACCAGTTCCATCGGGTTACGCAGGTCTGGCTTGTCGGAACCGTAACGACGTTCCGCTTCGGCAAACGTCATGACCGGGAAATCCCCCAGATCCACGCCTTTCACTTCCAGCCACAAATGGCGCACCAGCGCTTCCATCACTTCGCGCACCTGTGGCGCGGTCATGAAGGAGGTCTCGACGTCGATCTGAGTAAACTCCGGCTGACGGTCAGCACGTAAGTCTTCATCACGGAAGCATTTGACTATCTGATAGTAACGATCGAAACCGGACATCATCAGGAGCTGTTTGAACAGCTGCGGCGACTGCGGCAACGCGTAGAATTTACCTTTGTGCACGCGCGAAGGCACCAGATAGTCGCGCGCGCCTTCCGGCGTGGCTTTGGTCAGCATCGGCGTTTCAATATCAAGGAAACCGTGATCGTCCATAAAACGACGCACCAGGCTGGTAATTTTGGCGCGAGTTTTCAGGCGCTGCGCCATTTCCGGACGACGCAAATCCAGATAGCGGTACTTGAGACGCGCCTCTTCGGTATTAACGTGGTTAGCGTCAAGCGGCAGTGAGTCTGCGCGGTTGATGATAGTGAGAGAGGACGCCAGCACTTCAATTTCGCCGGTCGCCATATCCGCATTGACGTTTTTCGCGTCACGCGCACGCACGGTGCCCGTAACCTGAATGCAGAACTCATTACGCAGTTCAGAGGCCAGCTTTAACGCGTCCGCACGGTCCGGATCGAAGAACACCTGCACAATACCTTCGCGGTCGCGCATATCGATAAAGATCAGGCTGCCAAGATCACGACGACGGTTGACCCAACCACACAGAGTCACCTGCTGCCCCACGTGGGACAGACGTAGCTGTCCGCAATATTCTGTACGCATGAGATATCCCTTAACTTAGCCGCAGGCGGATTGTTGCCTGCCATGCAGGCGACGAAGTCGCAGCTTTAGCTGTATGTCACAACTGGATGAAAAAAGGCGGCTATTATACTGGAAATTCTGCCGCACGATAAGAGTCAATCCAGCATGGGAGCGATAACTTGCCCGTTTCATGCGGGATCGACGCCTGGTTCATACTGACTGTACCCGGCTTTTTCACGCGGGTATTGCGTATGCTCACAAAAATTAACAATATTTGTCGCCGCTTTCCCCTTTAATCGCGCTTAAGGTGTAGTGAAATCCGCTATTTTTAGGAGAGTGATTATCATGCTGAAACTCAACGCGACCACAACCGCCCTGGTGGTTATTGATTTACAGGAAGGAATTCTTCCGTTTGCCGGCGGCCCGTATACGGCAAATGAGGTGGTCGCCCGCGCCGCGCGGCTGGCGGAAAAGTGTCGCGCCAACGGCTCGCCCGTGGTTATGGTACGCGTCGGATGGTCTGATGATTATGCCGAAGCGTTAAAACAGCCGGTGGATGCCGCAACGCCTGCGCACGCGTTGCCGGAAAACTGGTGGACCTGGCCTACGGCATTGGGTAAAAAGGACAGCGATCTGGTAGTGACTAAACGCCAGTGGGGCGCGTTTTACGGCACCGACCTGGAATTACAGCTTCGCCGCCGGAGTATCGACACCATCATATTGTGCGGGATCTCAACCAATATCGGCGTCGAATCCACAGCGCGTAACGCCTGGGAGTTGGGATTTAACCTTATTATTGCCGAAGATGCCTGTAGCGCCGCCAGCAGTGAGCAGCATCAGAGCAGTATGACGCATATTTTCCCGCGCATTGGCCGGGTACGCAGCGTAGAGGATATTTTAAACGCCTTATGATCTACATTGGCCTGCCGCAATGGTCGCACCCGAAATGGGCGCGGCTCGGCATCACCAGTCTGGAAGAGTATGCCCGCCACTTTAACTGCGTGGAGGGCAACACCACGCTTTACGCGCTGCCGAAAGCGGAAATTGTCGATCGTTGGTATGCGCAAACTACGGACGATTTCCGTTTTTGCTTTAAATTTCCCGCCACCATTTCTCACCAGGCCGCGCTGCGTCATTGCGACGATCTGGTACAGGCGTTTTTTACCCGCCTGGCGCCGCTGGAAACGCGTATTGGCCAATACTGGCTGCAGTTGCCCGCCGCCTTTGGACCGCGCGATCTCCCCGCCTTATGGCAGTTTCTTGATGCGCTCCCCGCCACGTTTACCTATGGCGTAGAAGTTCGTCATCCGTGTTTTTTTGACAAAGGTGAGGATGAACAGCGGCTCAATCGCGGGTTACACGCGCGCGGCGTAAACCGCGTGATCCTGGATAGTCGTCCGGTACATGCCGCCCATCCCCACAGCGAGGCCGTCCGCGACGCGCAGCGAAAAAAACCCAAAGTCCCGGTACATGCGGTCGTGACGGCCAGCCATCCGATGGTGCGTTTTATCGGTAGCGATAATATGGTGCAAAACCGTGAGTTTTTCGCCGCCTGGTTGCAGAAACTCCCACAGTGGCGGCAGACCACCACGCCTTTTCTGTTTTTACATACTCCGGATATCGCGCAGGCGCCGGAACTGGTGAATACGCTTTGGCATGATTTGCGTAGCGTCTTACCGGAAATCGGCACTGCTCCGTCCATTCCACAGCAATCTTCTCTTTTCTGAAAATGCCCCCTATCATAGACAGTGCCATCAGCCATTTTAAAAGGGAGTTTGTATGGTAAGCGCGCTGTATGCCGTTTTGGGTGCGTTATTATTAATGAAGTTCTCTTTTAATGTCGTTCGCTTGCGAATGCAGTACCGTGTCGCCTATGGCGACGGCGGTTTTAGCGAATTGCAAAGCGCCATCCGTATTCATGGCAACGCGGTGGAATATATTCCTGTCGCGCTGGTGCTGCTGCTGTTTATGGAAATGAACGGCGCCGAAACGTGGATGGTGCATATCTGCGGCATCATTTTAATCGCCGGTCGGCTGATGCATTATTACGGTTTTCACCACCGCCTGTTCCGCTGGCGGCGGGCGGGGATGAGCGCGACCTGGTGCGCATTGTTGCTGATGGTGCTGGCAAACCTGTGGTATATGCCCTGGGAGTTGGTTTTCTCCCTGTATTAGCGCACAATATGCGCCTTTATTTTTCCCGGATGTATACGTTATGTCTCACCGCGACACGCTTTTTTCTGCGCCTATCGCCCGTCTCGGCGACTGGACTTTTGATGAACGAGTAGCCGAAGTTTTCCCCGACATGATTCAGCGTTCGGTACCAGGCTACTCTAACATCATCTCCATGATCGGCATGTTAGCTGAACGCTTTGTGCAGCCGAACACGCAGGTCTACGATCTGGGCTGCTCGCTGGGCGCCGCGACGCTGTCTGTTCGGCGTAATATCCGCCATGAGCATTGTCGCATTATCGCCGTCGATAACTCCCCGGCCATGATAGAACGCTGCCGCCGCCATATTGATGCATATAAAGCGCCAACGCCGGTTGAAGTTGTTGAAGGCGATATCCGCGATATCACTATTGAAAACGCCTCGATGGTGGTGCTGAATTTTACCCTGCAATTCCTTGAACCTGCCGAACGCCAGGCATTGCTGGATAAGATTTACCAGGGGTTGAATCCCGGCGGCGCGCTGGTACTGTCGGAAAAATTTAGCTTTGAAGACGCGAAAGTGGGCGAGCTGTTATTCAACATGCACCACGATTTTAAACGCGCTAATGGGTACAGCGAACTGGAGATCAGCCAGAAGCGCAGTATGCTGGAAAACGTGATGCTCACCGACTCGGTGGAAACACATAAAGCGCGCCTGCGTCAGGCGGGTTTCGAACACAGTGAACTGTGGTTCCAGTGCTTTAATTTCGGGTCGCTTGTCGCGTTAAAAGCCGGAGTTGCCGCATGATCGAGTTTGGTAACTTTTATCAGCTCATTGCTAAAAATCATCTCTCCCACTGGCTGGAAACATTGCCCGCGCAGATTGCCGCCTGGCAACGCGAGCAGCAGCATGGCTTGTTTAAACAGTGGTCGAACGCGGTAGAATTTTTACCGGAAATTACGCCCTGGCGGCTGGATTTACTGCACAGTGTCACGGCGGAAAGCGAAACGCCGCTCAGCGAAGGTCAGCTAAAGCGTATTGATACATTGCTGCGTAATCTGATGCCGTGGCGTAAAGGCCCGTTCTCGCTTTATGGCGTAGATATTGATACCGAATGGCGCTCCGACTGGAAGTGGGATCGCGTACTGCCGCATCTGTCAGATTTAACCGGCCGGACGATCCTTGATGTCGGCTGCGGCAGCGGCTATCACCTGTGGCGGATGATTGGCGCGGGCGCACATCTGGCGGTCGGCATCGATCCTACGCAGCTTTTCCTCTGCCAGTTTGAGGCGGTGCGTAAACTGTTGGGTAACGATCAGCGCGCGCATCTGCTGCCGTTAGGCATTGAACAACTCCCGGCGCTGAAAGCATTTGATACCGTCTTCTCGATGGGGGTGCTTTATCACCGTCGCTCGCCGCTGGAGCATCTGTGGCAGTTAAAAGATCAGTTGGTCAACGAGGGTGAACTGGTACTGGAAACGCTGGTCGTCGACGGCGACGAAAATACCGTTTTGGTGCCGGGTGACCGCTACGCGCAGATGCGTAACGTCTATTTTATTCCTTCCGCGCCGGCATTAAAAAAATGGCTGGAAAAATGCGGCTTTATTGACGTGCGTATCGCCGATGTCTGCGTCACTACCACCGAAGAGCAACGCCGTACCGAATGGATGGTTACCGAGTCGCTGGCCGATTTCCTTGACCCGAACGATCGCAGCAAGACGGTGGAAGGCTATCCCGCCCCGCAGCGCGCGGTGCTGATTGCGCGTAAACCGTGATGGATTGCCGAATGACCGTTACGTATAGCACCGTTTCTCCAAAATAGTTCAAGTTGCAGCAAGGCGGCAACGCAGCAAATCCCCGGGAACGTAGGTAGCTACGTGACCGGGGTGCGCGAGGCGGCCAACGCTGCTGCGGCTTGAAATATGAAGGAGAAAAAAAGGCCCCTGTTGAATTGGCAGGGGCCTGGTACGAGCAAGCATCATATTGGGCGACATGATGCAACGGTAAAAATCATTTGGCCTGATGGCGAACAATGATTCCTTTCATTTCAGCGACCGCCGCACCCTCTACCCTATAGCGAGAATACTCGTCCGCCTGTATATCGGCAGACATCGATAACCCCTGATTGCGATAGCGCATCGGCGAAGGCAGTAAGACTCCGGCGGAACTGTGTACTTCCCGTACTCCGGCATCGAGGAAATTCTGCAGGTTATTTGCACGAACCCCCGCACCAGCCATAATGATTGGAGCATCCCCCTGGGCAATAAGTTCCATAATTATTGATAAACCTTGCGCCGCATCGGCTTTTTGCCCGGAAGTCAGTACTCTTGATACGCCTGCGTCAGCCAGATTCTTTAGCGCATTGAAGGGATTAGCGCACATATCGAAGGCGCGGTGGAATGTCACTGCCAGCGGTCCGGCCGCCGCCATTATTTTTTCCATTCGCGACATATCGACATCCCCATCAACGGTCAACACGCCAGTAACCAGCCCGGGAAACCCCAACTCTCTGACGAGGCGGATATCTTCCAGCATGGCGGCAAATTCGCCGTCAGTGTAGTAAAAATCCCCGCCACGAGGACGAATAATCGGATGTACGGGAATCGTAATATGCTCGCGCACGCTGCGTAAGACGCCCAGCGAAGGCGTAAGCCCGCCTTCTTTCGGCGCGGCGCACAGTTCGATACGATCCGCGCCGTTTCGCTGCGCGGTGAGCGCGCATTCCATGCTGTAACAACAGATCTCAAGTAACGCCATATTCACTCCGCTCGGCAGGTTAATGGGCCGCCTGTTCGCTGGCGACAATTGCTTCAATCGACCATGGATGAAATTTTACCGTGACGCGGCCATCGGTCACGGCCAGCGTAGGGTTTGGCAAACGTTCATGCTCGCCCTGTGGCGAACTGGTTTTAACCACGATCCCCGGCTGACTAAGCCCCTCATCCGACAACAACGCCAGCGCCCTCGCGTTCAAGGTCTCCGGCTCGCCGGGCAGCACGATTTCAATATGCTCCCACCCTTCGTGTGGATAGCGTTTTTCTCCCGGCCACGGTAATTCAATAACAGAAAACCGCCAGTGTTCCACACATACCGGTTCATGCAGTTTAAACAGACAAATCGGCCTGCCGTTGATGATATTTTCCGATAGTAGCTCGCCGCATTGTTCAAAACCGCGACGCCAACGCTCCGCCGTCGTATTCTGGTGACAGCGCAATGAAATGTGATCGGCCTCAAGGGCGCTAATCTGCAGACCAAGGCGAGTGGAAAGTTCTCTGAACGCCAGAGTGAATCGCGGTAAATCTGCGGAAATATCATGCAGTTCATCAATGTGTTGCCAGTTCGCCATATCAGGACGCTCTTCTTGCTGTGAAAACCGCTAATTTACGCTGTTGCGCCCCGGCAACCAACCTTTGATTTGATTGGGCGTTTATTGAATGCTTATGCAGATTATTGTTGCGTATATTTCAGGCGACGCGCCGCGCGCGCAATGCTGACGCCAACGGGCATTTGCAGTATACTCCCGCCCTAATTCTTAAACTGGCGCGGGCAATACAGTCCGCTTCATAAACGTAAGGTATTCCGGTGAATATTCAGGCTCTTCTCTCAGAAAAAGTTAGTCAGGCCATGATTGCTGCAGGCGCGCCTGCAGATTGCGAGCCCCAGGTTCGTCAGTCAGCCAAAGTTCAGTTCGGCGACTATCAGGCCAACGGCATGATGGCAGTTGCGAAAAAACTGGGTATGGCCCCCCGACAACTTGCAGAGCAGGTGCTGACTCATCTGGATCTCAGCGGCATCGCCAGCAAGGTTGAAATCGCCGGCCCTGGCTTTATCAATATTTTCCTCGAACCGGCTTTTCTCGCTGAACAGGTGCAACAGGCGCTGGCCTCCGAACGTCTGGGCGTTTCTCAGCCGACTCGTCAGACAATTGTCGTCGACTACTCCGCGCCCAACGTCGCGAAAGAGATGCACGTTGGTCATCTACGCTCCACGATTATCGGCGATGCGGCAGTACGCACGCTGGAGTTTCTGGGCCATCATGTTATTCGCGCTAACCACGTCGGCGACTGGGGCACCCAGTTCGGTATGCTTATCGCCTGGCTGGAAAAACAGCAGCAGGAAAACGCGGGCGACATGGCGCTGGCGGATCTCGAAGGATTCTACCGCGATGCGAAAAAGCATTATGACGAAGATGAAGCGTTTGCCGAGCGCGCGCGTAACTACGTCGTCAAATTGCAGAGCGGTGATGCCTATTTCCGTGAGATGTGGCGTAAGCTGGTTGATATCACGATGACGCAAAACCAGATCACCTATGATCGTCTGAACGTCACTCTGACGCGTGACGATGTGATGGGCGAAAGTCTGTATAATCCGATGCTGCCGGGCATCGTCGCCGATCTGAAAGCCAAAGGACTGGCGGTTGAAAGCGAAGGCGCAACGGTGGTTTTCCTTGATGAGTTTAAAAACAAGGAAGGCGACCCGATGGGCGTCATTATTCAGAAGAAAGATGGCGGTTATTTGTATACCACTACCGATATCGCCTGTGCCAAATACCGTTACGAAACGCTGCACGCCGACCGCGTGCTCTACTACATTGACTCCCGTCAGCACCAGCACCTGATGCAGGCCTGGACCATTGTGCGTAAAGCCGGTTATGTGCCGGATTCCGTTCCGCTGGAACATCACATGTTCGGCATGATGTTGGGTAAAGACGGTAAACCGTTTAAAACTCGCGCGGGCGGTACGGTGAAACTGGCGGATCTGTTGGATGAGGCGCTGGAGCGCGCGCGTCGTCTGGTGGCGGAGAAGAACCCGGATATGCCGGCTGACGAGCTGGAAAAACTGGCTAACGCCGTCGGTATTGGCGCGGTGAAATACGCCGATCTGTCAAAAAACCGCACCACTGACTATATCTTCGACTGGGATAATATGTTGGCTTTCGAAGGCAATACCGCTCCTTATATGCAGTATGCCTATACGCGTGTGCTGTCTGTTTTCCGTAAAGCGGACATCGACGAGCAGGCGCTGGCGAGCGCGCCGGTTATCATTAGCGAAGATCGCGAAGCGCAGCTCGCTGCCCGTCTGCTGCAGTTTGAAGAAACCCTGACGGTGGTCGCGCGTGAAGGTACGCCGCACGTCATGTGCGCATATCTGTATGACGTCGCCGGGCTGTTCTCCGGCTTCTACGAGCACTGCCCTATTCTCAGCGCCGAGAATGACGCGGTTCGCAATAGCCGCCTAAAACTGGCGCAACTGACGGCGAAGACGCTGAAACTGGGTCTGGATACGTTGGGTATCGAAACCGTAGAACGCATGTAAACGCGCCGTCGTTAACATCATCAGGCCTGACTCCGGGTAACGGACTCAGGCCTTTTTATTGCCACAGCGGTATATCTGTAACAAATCACAAGGAATGACACATTTCTATAGAGAGATGGAACATCTTTTACCTGTGCTGGCGCTGACCGCCCCGTATCATTAGGCGGCGGATTGTTCAGGTACAGGTAATGACTTTTAAAGACTTTGATGCGGAAGAGAAACTCTTCCTGAGACGTGTGATTGTGGCGTTTGGTGTAGTGGTTGTCTGCTTTGGTATCCTGATCTTCAACCTCTATAACTTGCAAATCCGCCAGCACCACTACTACACCACCCGTTCGAATGAGAACGATATCAAGATGCTACCCGTCGCGCCCACGCGCGGCATCATTTACGATCGCAACGGCATTCCGCTGGTGCGTAACGTAACCTGGTATGATATCGCGGTTACGCCCTATAAAATTGCCGATATGGATGCGCTGCTAAAACAGCTCACCCCTATTGTTGATCTCTCCTCCGACGATATCGCCGACTTTCGCCGCGCGCTAAAATCCAGTAGCCGCTATCGTCCGGTAGTGCTCAAAAACGCGCTAACGGATGTTGAAATCGCACGCTTTGCGGTCAATCAGTTTCATTTCAACGGCGTCACGATCAATAGCTATCAGGATCGGCAGTATCCTTACGGCGCGGAGCTGGCGCATGTTCTCGGTTACGTGTCAAAGATAAACGATAACGACCTTAAAGCGCTGGATAAAAAAGGGCTGGCAGAGAATTACGCGGCGGACCATAACATCGGTAAACAGGGGATTGAGCGTTACTACGAAAACGATCTTCATGGCAAAACCGGTTATCAGGAGGTCGAGGTGGATAATCACGGGCGTATTGTCCGCCTGCTGAAAGACGTTCCTCCCATCGCGGGTAAGAACATTCACCTGACGCTGGATCTCCATTTACAAGAGTACATTGAAAGTTTGCTGGCCGGGCAGCGTGCTGCCGTACTGGTTGAAGATCCGCACGATGGTTCAGTGCTGGCGATGGTATCTATGCCCAGCTACGACCCGAACCCCTTTGTAAAAGGCATTAGCTATCAGGATTACGGCAAACTGCTGCACGATAAAAATCTGCCGCTGATCAACCGCGTGACGCAAGGGCTTTATCCCCCGGCGTCAACGGTTAAACCCTATATGGCGATGTCCGCGCTGTTATGCGGGATTATTACGCCGCAAACCACCTTCTTTGGCGCGCCAACCTGGACGCTTCCCGGCACGCAGCGGCATTACCGGGACTGGAAAAAAACCGGACACGGTATGCTGGATGTCACTAAAGCGATTGAGGAATCTGCGGATACCTTTTTCTATCAGGTCGCTTATATGATGGGTATTGACCGTATCGACACGATGTTGTCTCAGTTCGGCTATGGCAAACCGACGGGTATCGACCTTAATGAAGAGTATGACGGGCTGCTTCCCAGCCGCGCATGGAAACAGCGGGTCCATAAAAAAGCCTGGTATCAGGGCGATACCATTTCTGTCGGCATCGGCCAGGGTTACTGGATTGCCACCCCCATCCAGATGGTTAAAGCGATGGTGGCGCTCATCAACAACGGTAAGGTGATTGCCCCTCACCTGTTACTCAATGAAGAGAGCGGCAAAACGGTGGTTCCGTATCGCCCTTCAGGAACACCGGCACAGATAGCCGATCCGGCGTCGCCATACTGGGGACTGGTGCGTCAGGCGATGTATGGCATGGCGAATGCACCCAACGGAACGGGCTATAAGTTCTTTCACACAGCGCCCTACGGCATTGCGGCCAAAAGCGGCACGTCGCAGGTGTTTAGCCTGAAAGAAAATCAGACCTACAACGCGAAAATGATCCCCATTCGCCTGCGCGATCATGTGTTTTATACCGCTTTTGCACCGTATAAAAACCCTAAGGTCGCTATTGCCTTGATTCTGGAAAACGGCGGAAGCGACGGCGTTACCGCCGCGCCCATCATGCGAAAAATCCTTGACCACCTGTTTGATCCACAGGCTGATACCACACAGTCGGGTCAGGCGCCATAGTCAAATAAGCAAAGCGCCATCAGACAAGGATACGACCGGAATATCCGCATACATCAGAAATAGTTACGCAGATATTCCGTCAAACACAGCATAGCCATCGCCTGCCCGTAAGGCATAGAGGTCAACGGAATATGACGGTAAAAATCGAGATCGTGGCCCATGCCAGTGCCAAATGATGTTTGCAGCAGTTCGCCTTCCGGCGAGATATGTTTCACTATCCCCCGAATAGCTTTTTCCGCCACCTGCGCATAGTGCCGTTCGACATAGCGTTTGCGCACCGCTTTAAGAATACCGTAGGCAAAACCCGCCGTCGCCGACGCCTCAAGATAAGAGTGCGGATCGTCAAGCAGCGTATGCCACAAACCACTTTCATCCTGACATTTCGCCAGCGCGGCGATCTGCGCATTCAGTACCTGGACCAGATAACGGCGCACGGCATTATTTTCCGGCAAGTCCAGCAGTTCAAGAAAATCCGGGATCACAATGGTCAGCCAGCTGTTGCCGCGCGCCCAGCGAGCGTTAGCGAAGTTATGATGACCGTCATAGCTCCAGCCGTGGAACCACAGCCCCGTCTCTTTATCCATCAAATTCTGCACGTGCAGCAGGAACTGATAGGTTGCCTCTTCCACATATTCCGGCCGGTTCAACAGTTTACCGATTTTCGCCAGCGGCAGCACCGTCATCATTAGCGTGTCGTCCCACATCTGCTGATGATTTTCCTCCGCCAGCGTGATGTGCTGCATTCCGCCGTGATCGGTACGGGGCATTTCATTCATCGCCCATTCGGCCCACGTTTCCAGCCACGGTAAATACGCTGGATTACGCGTCTCTTCATAGCGATACGCCAACGTTAAAAACGGCGCCATCGTATTAACGTTTTTCGTCGTCGCGCCTTCCGCAAAGCGATCGGCAAACCAGTCATCAATGATCTTACGCATCGTCTGGTCACCGGTCTGTTGGTAATAGTGATACATTCCGTACAGGCCCACGCCGTGCGTCCACTCCCATCCGGCCCAGCCTTTAGTATCGATCACGCGTCCGTCGTCCAGTCGCAATAAAAATTCGCCTGTCTCATCTTTAATATTGACCAGGTTATGCGTCACCTTTTGCACCAGGGCTTTTAGTTCATCTCTGGTGATAAAATGCTCAGGCTGACGCAATAGCGGACTGTGTTTGACTGGATAAACCATCATTTGCTTAACCTCTGTGTAATGTCGAATTCAGTGCTGCGTGCAGTTTTACCGCCGACGCAGTCGATTCGCTACAGTAAAAGCTAATCTGGGCGGAAACCTTTTTGTTTCTGCCATTGCCAGAGCGTAAATGGCAAAAACGCAAAGAGTCCGGCAACCTATCTCACCATTTTATAAAACGGCGTTTCTATTTATTCAAAAAGAGAGTCAGGTCTGCTACCTGGCAAAGAAAGGGGCGGTTAGCGGTAGTTCACAATCACCTGGTTGCTCCGCACTTTTAACGCCGGGATAAGCCGGCCGCCGCCGGGGACTTCCCAGACAAAGCGGAGCGGCTCGACTGCGGGAACATGGGCAAAACCGTGGGTCGTGCCACTCTGACCATCAAGTTCTACGCAACGGGACTGGGAACATAAACGTACCCGTAAGCCCGCGGGGGTCGGGCCATTCAGTTCATAACGCCAGGCGACCAGCGTCATCACACCGGAAACCGGCTGACGCGCCGACAATGGCGAAGACGATGCGGAAACGCCCCGGTAATTTAAGGTTACGCCCATACCGCTATCCTGCCACGCGCCTTCGCCTGCGGCCTGAACCGTCAGGGGAAAGAGCAACAACGCCAGCCATTTACGCATTATTTTCCTCCAATGGTCGCCGTCATGCGGATATGACGGTTATCGGAAAGCTCAAGGTTCGACAACACCACCAGCTGCGGTAAACTGCGCCGCAAAAAGCGGGACAATAATGGACGTAGCGCATGGTTAACCAGCAATACCGGCGGCGCGCCAAGCATTTCCTGGCGAGAAAGCGCCTCTTGCGTCTGCGCCAGCAGGCGATCCGCCAACCCAGGCTCAAGTCCACCGCCGCCCTGCAATGCCTGAAGCAGCAAACGCTCCAGCGCGGTATCCAGGCCAATCACCTGCACTTCTTCATTACCGGGGAACCACTGTTGCGTAATCGCTCGTCCTAATGCCACGCGTACCACGGCGGTTAATTCATGCGGATCGCTTTGTAACGGCGCATGTTCCGCCAGCGTTTCCAGAATGGTGCGCATATCGCGAATCGGGACTTTTTCCGCCAATAAGTTTTGCAGGACTTTGTGTAAAGTCGTGAGGGTCACGACGCCGGGGACCAGATCCTCCGTGAGTTTAGGCATCTCCTGAGAGACACGATCCAACAGTTGCTGCGCTTCCTGGCGGCCAAACAGTTCGGCGGAGAATTGGCCAATCAAGTGGTTAAGGTGCGTCGCCACAACGGTACTGGCTTCAACAACGGTAAAGCCCTGAATTTGCGCCTGCTCTTTCAGGGCGCTTTCAATCCAGATGGCATCAAGGCCAAAAGCTGGATCGACGGTTTTCTCGCCCGGTAGCGTTCCCGCCGCCGTGCCGGGGTTAATAGCCAGCCAGCGTCCCGGATAGGCGTCCCCGCTGCCGATCTCTACCCCTTTCATCAAAATACGGTAGCGCGCAGGCTGTAAATCCATATTGTCGCGAATATGGACCACCGGCGGCAGGAACCCCATATCCTGCGCGAATTTTTTACGAATGCTGCGAATACGTCCGAGCAATTCACCATCCTGTTGAAAATCCACCATCGGGATCAGGCGGTAGCCCACTTCCATTCCCAGTGAATCCTCAAGCTGTACGTCATTCCAGGTGGCTTCGACCACCGAGTTATTTTCCGGCATTTTTACCGGCTGCGGCTCCTCCGGCGCTTTTTCTTCACGCCCGCGCAGCCACCATGCCAGGCCGAGCAAAGCGGCGGTAAAGAGTAAAAATACCAGGTTAGGCATTCCAGGCACCATGCCAAGCAGCCCCAGCACCGCCGCCGCCAGCAGCATCACCCTTGGATTACTGAACAGTTGGCCAACCATCTGCTCGCCTACATCCTGATCGGTACTGACGCGGGTCACAATGACGCCCGCCGCCGTGGAGATAACCAGCGCCGGGATCTGGGCGACCAGGCCGTCGCCAATGGTCAGCAGGGTGTAGCTTTCCGCCGCACTGCCCATGCTCATTCCGTGCTGCAATACGCCGACCAGCAGCCCGCCGACCACGTTAATGACCATGATGAGAATACCGGCGATGGCGTCGCCGCGCACAAATTTACTTGCCCCGTCCATCGAGCCGTAGAAGTCGGCTTCCTGAGTGACTTCCGAACGCCGTTTTTTGGCCTCGTCTTCACCAATCAGACCGGCATTAAGATCGGCGTCAATCGCCATTTGCTTACCGGGCATACCGTCCAGCACAAAGCGCGCGCCGACTTCGGCAATACGTCCGGCGCCTTTGGTGATGACCATGAAGTTGATAATGACGAGGATGATAAAAACCACAATCCCGATCGCGAAGTTACCGCCGACCAGGAAATGACCGAACGCCTCCACCACCTTTCCCGCCGCCGCCGCGCCGGTATGCCCTTCCATCAAAATAATGCGCGTTGAGGCAACGTTAAGCGCCAGACGCAGTAGCGTGGTAAACAGCAGAATGGTTGGAAACGCGGCAAAATCCAGAGTGCGCTGGGTAAACATCGCCACCAGCAGCACCATGATCGATAGCGCAATATTAAAGGTAAACAATAAGTCGAGGATAAAAGCAGGCAGCGGCAGCACCATCATCGACAAAATCAGCAGAATGAGGATCGGCCCGGCAAGAATTTGCCATTGCGTCGATTTCAGGTTGCTGGGCAGGCGCAGCATCGCGACCAGATTAGCCATCAGTATTCTTCTCGTTCATAAAATCCAGCGCTTCTGGCACCGGAAGGTTCTCAGGTTGTGGAGGACGTTGCCCGCCCGCAAGCCGCCAGCGTTTAAGCTGCCAGACCCAGGCCAACACTTCCGCAACGGCAGCATATAACTGCCCGGGAATTTGCTGACCGATTTCGGCGTGGCGATATAATGCCCGCGCCAGCGGCGGCGCTTCTAAAGTGGGAACCCGATGTTCAGCGCCGATCTCGCGAATGCGCAGCGCTATTAATCCAGCCCCCTTCGCGACCACTTTCGGCGCGCTCATTTTGTTTTCGTCATACTGCAGCGCCACGGAATAGTGCGTCGGGTTAGTGACAATGACGTCCGCTTTCGGCACATCTTCCATCATGCGGCGCTGCGCGGCGGCGCGTTGCATCTGGCGAATTTTGCCCTTAACATGCGGATCGCCTTCGCTCTCTTTAAATTCGTCACGAATGTCCTGCCGCGACATGCGTAATTTTTTCAGGTGGCTAAAGATCTGGAAAAACACGTCAAATCCCACCATTGGAATCACGCCCAGTACCACCAGTAACGCGCAGAGTCCAACCAGATCCAGCGCATTCCCCATTGCGACGATCGGCGACTCCGCCATCAGGCGCATCATTTGTGGCCAGTGATGCCAGAGATAAAAGCCGGTAACGCAGCCGACCAGCGTGGATTTCAACACCGCTTTTAGCAGTTCCGCGCCGGTCTGCGCCGAAAACATGCGCTTAATTCCCGGCAGCGGGTTTAATTTAGAAAATTTTGGCTGTAGCGACTTACCGCTAAAAATCAGGCCGCCAAGCATAACCGGCGAGATAAGCGCCACCAGCACCACGCCCGCGATGAGCGGTAGCAGTGCCATCATCGCCGCTTTAATCAGCAAAATTATCTGCCCCAGGATCAGGTTAGGATCGTTCACCATACGGTGATCAAAGTGCAGGCCTGCTGAGAGCATTCCCGCCAGTTGCCGCGCTAACGACTCGCCGCCGAACCAAATAATACAAACGCCCACCAGCAATATCAGCAGTGAGGTCAGTTCTCTGGAACGGGGGATCTGCCCTTCTTCCCGCGCTTTTTCAAGTCGGTGGGGTGTGGGGGCTTCTGTTTTGTCGTCGTCGCTCTCTTCTGCCACGCAGCAAACCCTGGATAGATTGATAAGCGAGAATGATGCCAGAACCGCTTTACGCCAATGGGCAGAGTAAGCGGTAAAAAAGGCGGGGTTTATGGCGTTAATAGAGATAGCCGGATACGATAAGAAAGTCTCGTATCCGGCCTGGTTGACGGATTCGGACCCGATAAGCGCAGCGCCATCAGGTCAAAAAAGCTTAAAATCCAAGACTGTCCAGCAGGTCGTCCACCTGATCCTGACTGGCGACGACGCCAGCTTTCGAAGTATCCACCTGCGGGCCGTTGAGTAAGCTTTCGTTCTCGCGTTTTGGTCGCGCGCTCTGTTCCGGGATGTTTTCCAGCAGCACCATTAACAACTGGCGTTCAATCTCCTGAATCACGTCCATCATGCGTTTGATCACCTGCCCCGTCAGATCCTGGAAATCCTGCGCCATCATGATGTCCAGCAGTTGCGCGTTAGTAAAGCTGGTATGACCCGGGACATCCCTGAGAAACTGGCGCGTATCCGTCACCAGTTCACGGGCGTCGGAAAGCTCGATCGGATTGTCAAACCACTCGTCCCAACGTTGGGTTAGCGCTTTCGCCTCTTTTTCCATCGCATCCTGATGCGGCTGCGAGGCTTCGACACTGTTTAGCGCGCGCTCCGCCGCCTGCGCCGTCATCTGGACGACGTAATCCAGACGGTCGCGCGCATCAGGGATCGCCTCCGCCGCTTCGGCAATCGCCTGGTCCAGCCCCAGTTCACGCAGGCTGTCGCGCAGCATTCGGGTCAGACTACCGATGCGCGCAATGATGTCTCCTGCTGAGCCTTCATCAGCAGGCTTGATAGATGGTTGCATCATCATCGCATCCTCACATGCCCAGTTTCTCAAAGATTTTGTTGAGCTTCTCTTCCAGAGTCGCTGCGGTGAACGGTTTTACGACATAACCGCTGGCGCCAGCCTGTGCGGCGGCGATAATATTCTCTTTCTTGGCTTCCGCCGTGACCATCAACACGGGTAACGCCGACATGGCGCTATCGGCGCGAATGGTTTTCAGCAGCTCCAGGCCATCCATGTTCGGCATGTTCCAGTCGGAGATAATAAAACCAAAGCCGCCCGCCTGGAGCTTGTTCAGCGCATCGACGCCGTCTTCGGCCTCTTCCACATTGTTAAATCCAAGCTCTTTTAAGAGGTTGCGCACGATACGACGCATGGTCGAAAAGTCATCCACAACCAAAAATTTAAGCTCTTTATCCGCCATAAAAACTACTCCTGGTTCAAATACGTATCGCCTGTCCGGCACTGATTTTCGCCAGCATCTGCTGGCTTACCTGGCTAAGATCGACCACTTCGCTTACGCCACCCATATTGATGGCCTCGCGCGGCATGCCGAACACCACACAACTTGCTTCGTTTTGCGCAATGGTCCAGGCGCCAGCCTGGTACATCGCTAACATTCCAGCGGCGCCATCGTTGCCCATCCCCGTAAGAATGACGCCTACGGCGTTGCGCCCCGCGTGTTTCGCCACCGAATGAAACAGCACATCCACGGAAGGCCGATGCCGGTTTACCGGCGGGCCATCATGAATTTTGATTTGATAATTCGCCCCGCTACGCGCCAGCTCCATATGCTTGTCGCCGGGCGCAATGTAGGCATGACCTGGCAATACGCGTTCGCCGTCCTCGGCCTCCTTCACGCTGATTTGACAGAGTTTATTCAGGCGCTCGGCAAACGAGCGGGTAAAGCCAGGCGGCATATGCTGCGTAATAATCACTGCCGGACTGGAAAGCGGCAGCGGTTGCAGCACATGTCGGATAGCTTCAGTACCGCCCGTTGAAGCGCCGATAGCAATCAGTTTTTCCGAACTGAGCAGCGGACCGGCTTTTAAGGTTGCCGGGGCCGCCATCGGTTTATGTGCGGCGATGCGGGCCCGCGCGGCGGTACGCACTTTTTCGGCGATCATCTCGCTATACGCCAGCATACCTTCACGAATGCCAAGCTGCGGTTTAGTGACAAAATCGATGGCCCCCAACTCCAGCGCCCGTAGCGTCACTTCGGAACCTTTCCCGGTCAGCGAAGAGACCATCACCACCGGCATCGGTCGCAGGCGCATCAGTTTTTCCAGAAAATCGAGGCCGTCCATACGCGGCATCTCAACGTCCAGGGTCAATACGTCCGGATTAAATTTTTTGATGAGATCCCTGGCGACCAACGGGTCCGGCGCAGTCGCCACCATCTCCATATCGCTATGGCTATTAATAATTTCAGTCATGATTTGGCGCATTAGCGCGGAATCATCAACTGACAATACCCTGATTTTACTCATGCTTTATCCTTACTTAGCGCATACACCGTCTGTCCGCGCAGGCTAAACTCGCGCACGAGGTTGCTAAAGTTTTCTGAGTGACCGGCAAACAACAGTCCGTCAGGTTTAAGGAGTGGAACAAAACGGCGCAGAATGTCCTCCTGAGTCGTTTTATCAAAATAGATCATGACGTTACGGCAAAAAATCGCGTCAAAGGGACCGGGTACGTTGTACTGCTTTTCCAACAAATTAACGGAGGAAAATTCAACATAACTGGCCAGTTCCTGACGCACGCGCACCAGTCCTTCATGCGGCCCCGTACCGCGCATGAAGTAACGTTGTAGCTGCTGCGGCGATAACGTTTTCAGTTCGCTGAGGCGATAAATACCGCTTCTCGCTTTTTCCAGCACTTCAGTATCAATATCGCTGGCGAATACTTTCCAGCGACCGGGGGCCATCCCCAACGCATCCGCCAGCGTAATGGCGATACTGTAAGGTTCTTCTCCTGTCGATGCCGCCGCACTCCAGACGCGGTACTCGCCGTGGCGGCGACGCGCATGTTCCGCAAGGATGGGAAAATGGTGCGCCTCGCGAAAAAAAGCGGTCAGGTTGGTAGTCAGAGCGTTGATAAAAGCCTGCCACTCAGCGCTGTTTTGATTAGCCTCCAGCATACTGAGATAACGGCCAAAATCATCCAGTCCCAGGGCACGCAGCCGACGGACCAGGCGGTTATAAACCATATCCCGCTTATGGTCGGCCAGCACGATCCCTGCACGCTGGTAGATTAATTGACATATCCGACGAAAATGCGCGTCGGACAGCGCGAGGCGCTGTGTCATCTGTAACAATACTGACGTTTGCCCGGAGGGCAGAGATGATGTCATAGCGCCTTCTTAATCACATTCAAAGTACAACGGGCGCGCCCTGCGGCAGCGCCATGCTTCCCGTATTACACATTTTTTGCTTTTATCTATGCGAACCAGACGAAAGGGATCGGCGGGTTCGCAAATTAATCGATAACCGACAGCACACAGCGCACATCGATCAGAAGGTTTCCCAGTTCGCATCATCCCCGGCGGCTAAGGGCCGCGGCGTATTGCCGGACTGAGCGTCCACTGATAAACGCATCTCAGGTTTATTTACCGCCAGCGGTCGCGATGCCAGGCGGAAAGCCGATACCGCCTGGGTCAGACGGCTGGCCTGCTCTTCCAGCGCGGCGGCGGCCGCTGCGGATTCCTGAACCAGCGAGGCGTTCTGTTGCGTTACGCGATCCATTTCGGAAACGGCCAAAGCGACCTGATCGATACCCCGGCTTTGTTCATCCGAGGCGGAGGCGATTTCGCCCATGATATCCGTGACGCGCGTAACGGCATTGACGATGTCAGTCATGGTTTCCCCGGCGCTTTCCACCAGCACTGAACCGGTATCGACACGCGAGACGGAATCTTCAATCAACGCTTTTATTTCTTTCGCCGCCTGGGCACTGCGGCTGGCCAGATTACGCACCTCGCCTGCCACGACCGCAAAACCGCGCCCCTGCTCTCCCGCGCGCGCCGCTTCTACCGCCGCGTTCAGCGCCAGAATGTTAGTCTGGAAGGCAATACCGTCGATAACGCTGATAATGTCAGCGATTTTTTTCGAACTGTCGGCAATTTCGTGCATAGTGTTTACTACGCCGTCGACCACTTTGCCGCCATGACGCGCGGTCTCGGAGGCGCTTTGCGCCAGTTGCGAAGCCTGACGGGCGTTATCGGCGTTTTGCTTCACGGTGGCCGTCAGTTGTTCCATGCTGGCCGCCGTCTCTTCCAGAGCGGAGGCTTGTTGTTCGGTACGGGAAGAGAGGTCGGTATTACCGGCGGCAATTTCACTGGTGCCGGAATAAATCGCATCCGAACCTTCACGAACCTGCGTCACGGTGTCAATCAGCGAGCGTTGCATATGTTCAACCGTTCCCGCCAGTTCGCCAATTTCATTACGTCCTGAGACGGTGAGCGTTTTCGTCAGATCGCCGCTGGCAATTTCACGGATATGAGTAATCACTCGCGCTAATGGGTTAAGCAGGGCATGACGAATGCCGAACCAAACCACCATCAAAATCAGCACCAGCACGACCGCAAGAACCCCCAGTTGCCATTGCGCAAAACGGTAGTCATGAGCGCTTTGATCAAATGTCTGGCGGTACAGGTTTTCGCTCACCCGGGCGTAATTGCCCAGCGCCTCGCCCAACGCGTTTTGCATTCCCTGGGTTGGCTGGGCGAAGTAGGCATCCATATTGCCATTGTCCAGAAACTGAATAAGTTCGGTTAATGCGGCCTGATAGCGCTGATATTTTTCATCGACGTTCGCGCTGGCCTCCGCCATCGCTGGCAATGGCGTCATGTTTTTGAAATTGGCGTAGTGCGCCGCCGCCTGTGCGAGGGTCGTTTTTGCATTCTGGAGTAAATCCGTTTTGGCGCTGCTCTGCTGGTTAGAAGCGTCCATCATCATGCGTGCGGCGGAGCGGCTCAGGTTAATGCGCGTTTGCAGCATTAAGTCCCATGTCGACGTGAGTTCGCTTTGTTGCTGGCGTAATTCGTTAGAAATAACAAAACCTTGCTGGTTATGCTGTAATGAAGAAAACAGCAAACCACCGGAAACAAGCTGTAGCAGTGCGAAAACCCCCAGCACCATCATCAGCATTGTGACAACGCGGATACGGTTAAACATAAGGCACCTTCCTGATAACGAGTTATCAACGTTATCGGCACCTGCGGTGATAACTTTACTTTTGCAAAAAGGAAATACGCTGTTCCGGAAGACGATATTGACAATAACAGTGTCGCAGCGGCGATGCCGGCGCAAAATGCAGGGGCTGGGCGCGGGCGATGAAGAGGCACTCTCACCGCTGGTGGAAGCATAACGGTGAATATTGCCGGATGGCGCGACGCCATCCGGCAACGTTATTACGCGACGTGTGATGCTGCGATATCCAGCAGCGCCATCTCTTCGCTGTTAAGCAGTTTTTCGATATTCACCAGAATCAGCATACGCTCGCCGAGCGCGCCCAATCCCGTCAAATATTCTGTTGACAAGGTCACGGCAAATTCTGGCGCCGGACGGATCTGTTCCGCCGTTAACGACAGTACGTCAGACACGCCGTCTACCACTATCCCGACGACGCGTTGCCCCAGATTCAGTACGATCACTACCGTATTGTCATCATACTCAACGTCGCCTTCGCAGAATTTCACGCGCAGATCGACAATGGGTACAATCACGCCGCGCAGGTTAGTCACCCCTTTTATAAAGGCCGGTGTATTGGCGATGCGCGTCACTTGGTCATAGCCACGGATCTCCTGTACTTTCAGGATATCGATGCCGTACTCTTCATTTCCCAGTGTAAACACCAGGAATTCCTGACCTGACGGCTCGCCGGCCAGTTTGCTTACATTACTCATACCGGTCATATTATTCCCTTCTCACTCAATCAGGCGGCTGTGATCGCCATACGTTGTTCGCGGTTTAAACCCTGCAATGCGGAAACATCAACAATCAGCGCGACGCTGCCGTCGCCCAGGATCGTCGCGGCGGAAATCCCCGGTACCTTGCGATAATTGCTTTCCAGATTTTTGACCACCACCTGGTGCTGACCGATGAGCTGATCGACCAGTAGCGCGTAACGGCGTCCCGCGCTTTGCAGGATCACAACAATGCCCTGCGTGGCTTCGGTTTTCGCCCCGTCCACGTCAAACACTTTCCACAATTCGACCAGCGGCAAATACTCGCCGCGAACTTCCAGAACCCGTTCGCCGCCCGCCAGCGGATGAAGATCCTCTTCACGCGGTTGCAGCGACTCCATCACCGCATTTAACGGCAGGATAAAAACTTCCCCCGCCACGCGAACCGACATCCCATCGAGGATGGCCAGCGTCAACGGCAGCAGAATACGAATCGTGGTGCCGGAGCCTTGTTTTGACTGGATCTCAACGTGACCGCCCATCTCCTGAATGTTACGTTTCACCACATCCATGCCAACGCCGCGACCGGAGACATCCGTGACCTGTTCCGCAGTTGAGAATCCCGGCGCGAAGATCAACATGCCTACTTCATCGTCGGTCATGTTTTCATTCACCGCCATCCCCTGCGACATGGCCTTCGCCAGGATACGCTCACGGTTAAGCCCCGCGCCGTCATCGGTCACTTCAATACAAATATTCCCGCCCTGATGTTCTGCGGAAAGGATCAGATTGCCGACAACATTTTTCCCCGCCTCAAGGCGTTTTTCTGGCATTTCAATCCCGTGGTCGAGACTGTTGCGCACCAGGTGCGTTAGCGGGTCGATAATGCGTTCGATCAGGCTTTTATCAAGTTCAGTGGAACTCCCCACCAGCGTCAACTCTACCTGCTTGCCCAGTTTGCCCGCTAAATCGCGTACCAGACGCGGGAAACGGCTGAAGACATACTCCATAGGCATCATGCGAATCGACATCACCGACTCTTGTAAGTCGCGGGCGTTACGTTGTAACTGCCCCATACTGGTAATGAGATCGCCGTGGTTTACCGGGTCCAGCTCGTTAGAACGCTGGGCCAACATTGACTGGGTAATCACTAACTCGCCGACCAGGTTTATGAGCTGATCCACTTTCTCTACCGCCACGCGAATGCTGGTGGACTCGCGTTCACGCGCAGGTTTTTCACGCCCCGCATGATGTTCATGGGCCGCGCTTTTGGCGGCTGGCGCAACGACTGCCGGAGGCGCTACCGGTGCTACCTCGGTTTTCTCTTGCGCTTTTTCCACGGGCGCGGCGACCACTTTTTCAAAAGCGATCTGATCGGCCTCGATGACAAAACAGAGCACCGCGACAATGTCATCTTCCGCGACGCTGCCATCCAGAGTTGCCGACAGTGAATCCGCTCCCTTAACGACATCCGTCAGAGTAGCCAGATTGCCCAACTCTTCTTCAAGCAGATCGACCTCATTGGCTTTCAACCGTGAAAGTACAATGCGCAGTTTACTCTCGTCACGAGGCGATTCGGTTTCGGCTACGCTCTCTTCCTGGATCGCCGCGCTTAGTGCCGCGGTTTCTACGACCGCCGGCGTGGTTTCGCCTTTCGCCTCCAGCGCCAACTGGCGTAGCGCATTGCAGATATATTCGAAGCTTGCGGCATCCGGCTCTTCGGAGTTTTTATAGGCGTCGAGCTGTTCCTGCATAATATCTTTCGTTTCCAAAAACAGGTTGATAATGTCGGTATTGAGCTGCATTTCACCGCGTCGGGCTTCATCCAGCAGGTTTTCCATTAAATGTGTGGTTTCCTGCAGAATAGTGAAGCCGAATGTGCCCGCGCCGCCTTTAATGGAGTGCGCCGCGCGAAAAATGGCGTTCAGTTGTTCAGCGTCCGGGGATTCCGGCACCAAATCCAGCAGATGCTGCTCCATATCAGCCAACAGCTCGTCAGCTTCATCAAAAAATGTCTGATAAAAATCGCTAATATCCATGCTCACGCTATCACCTCGGTTCCGCTTTTGGCGATGTGGGTACGCTTGCCGGCGGGGCTGCCGCAGGCTGTTGTAATACACTTACCGGCTCATTCTGGCTTTCAGCGTTTTCATGCAAAATGGCCTGTTCCGCCTGTTTGTTTAACACCAGCAGGCTTATACGGCGGTTGATGGCGTCATCAGGACCGCGATCGCTCAGCCGCATCGTGGCGGCCATGCCAACCACCCGTAATACTTTTCCGTTATCCAGCCCGCCAGCGACCAGTTCGCGACGCGAGGCATTGGCGCGATCGGCGGATAACTCCCAGTTGCTATAGCCTTTTTCGCCGTTCGCGTAGGGAAAGTCATCGGTATGGCCGGCCAGGCTAATGCGATTAGGTATACCGTTTAACACTGGCGCAATCGCACGCAGGATATCGCGCATATACGGCTCAACTTCGGCGCTGCCGGTTTTAAACATCGGGCGGTTCTGGCTGTCGATAATCTGGATGCGCAACCCCTCCTGAACCAAATCAATTTTCAGATGCGGACGTAACGCGCGCAGTTTGGGATCGGATTCGATCAGCTGATCCAGATCGCCGCGCAGTTTGTTTAAGCGACTCTGCTCCATCCGTTTTTTCAGCTCGTCGATATTCGGCTGCTTTTCCACTTCACCCTGCTGTTGGGTGTAATCATCGCCGCCGCCTGGTATCGGGCTCTCGCTATTGGCAATCCGATTTCCCCCCGTTACCGCGGTGGCCAACGGCGTACGAAAATATTCGGCAATCTGAATTAATTCTTTAGGGCTGGAGATGGAAATCAGCCACATCACCAGAAAAAAAGCCATCATCGCCGTCATAAAATCGGCGTAGGCAATTTTCCAGGAACCGTGCGCCCCGCCGCCGTGCGGTTTGTGCCTGCGGCGTTTTACGACGACAATGGGATGAGCCTGATTTTTCATGCTTCCTCAGTCGTCTGCTGCTGGTTTGGGTTTCTCACTGCGCGAACGTGTTCTTCCAACTCAATAAACGATGGACGCTCACTGGAATAAAGCGTTTTACGACCAAATTCCACGGCAATCGGCGGCGCATAGCCGTTCAGATTAGACAGCAGTGTAATTTTTACGCACTGCATCATTTTGGTGGTTTCGGCGCTCTTCTGGCGCAAAACGGTCGCTAACGGTGAAATGAATCCATAAGCCAGTAAAATACCGAGGAACGTACCTACCATGGCATGGGCAATCAGCGCCCCCAACTCCGCTGCCGGACGATCGGCTGAAGCCAGAGCGTGAACCACCCCCATTACCGCCGCGACGATACCAAAGGCAGGCAGCGAATCCCCCACCATCGCCAGGCTGTTGGCCGGGACTTCCGCCTCGCTTTCATGGGTTTCAATCTCTTCATCCATCAACGCTTCAATTTCGAACGTATTCATGTTGCCGCTGATGATCAGGCGCAGATAATCGACAATAAAATCAAGCATTACCGCATCGGCCAGAATACGCGGATAACTGGCGAAGATTTCACTCTCTTTCGGATTTTCAATATCGCGTTCAAGGGAGAACATCCCCTGCTGGCGTGATTTGGCCATCAGGCGATAGAGCAACGCCAGCAAATCCATGTACATAGATTTCGTGTATTTCGAACGACGAAATAACAACGGGATCGCTTTCATCGTGCCTTTGATGGCCTTCCCGTTGTTGCCGACAATGAACGCCCCTATCCCCGCGCCGCCAATGATGACCAGTTCAGCAGGTTGATAGAGTGCCCCAAGGTGTCCGCCGGTCATGACATAACCGCCGAAAACTGTACCGATAACCACCAGGTAACCTAATAAGATAAGCACGACATCATCCTTCCGCTGTTGACTATGACAGGATGCGCAGTCGGGCGATTAACGCGAAGGCAAGGCAAAAAAAAGCAGCGGTAATGACTTACCGCTGCTGGAGTGTTTGTCCACACCGTTTCGGTTAAACAGCCTGTTCGATCTGTTCATCCAGCAGTTGTGGAATAATATCGGCAGCATCTCGGGAAAGTTTACGTCTTTTTACTGCGCGGGATGGCGGCTGGCATAAACTACACGCAAAGCTGCCCACGGGCTGATGCGCATGGGTAATAAAGTTCCCACCGCAGCAGTTACAGCTCGACAATTCAAGCAACCCACTTTCAACAAAACGCACCAGCGTCCATGCGCGAGTCAGCGCCAACAACGGCCCTTCAGGCGGTTGCGGACACTGCTCAAGATAAAGCCGATAAGCTTTAATCACCGCATCCACACCGCTGCATAAGCCGGTCTTCAGTAAAAATTGCCAGGCGTTGCAGAACATGGAGGCATGAATATTTTGCTCCCAGGTCATAAACCAGTCTGTCGAAAATGGCAGCATCCCTTTAGGCGGCGGGCTACCGCGTAATTCTTTGTACAGCCTGATGAGGCGACCACGGCTGAGCTGTGTTTCGCTTTCCAGCATTTGTAGACGAGCGCCAAGATTAATCAACTCCATCGCCAACTGGATATCGCGAGCTTCCTGAACAATGCTTTTTTCACTCATTATCATGCCCTTTTCTTACGCGCCGTATCGTCCACTTCATTGAGCAGACGCGTTGAAAGCATGATACCTGTGTGAATCTGCTGTAAATCATCGACGCGCGAATCCTGAGTCAAACGGGTGATCGTCTGATGATCGTCAAACCGGAAATGACAAACTAACTGGTTCGTCTCCGCCAGTTTGACCATCTGCGGCAGGGTCAACGCGCCCAGTGTGTTTGCCATCTCTTCGTTGATACCGAGGCGGAACATCGCAGATGCTTTGTCCTGGACGATCAAACGCTGTGCAAGGAGTAAATATGACAAATTGATGTCATAAATGTGTTTTAGCAACTCGGATGTATGCATTGTTCCCATCCAGAATAACCAACTTTATTTTTGTGCGACGTAGCCGCACCCCGTGATGTCGCCGGGAAGGCCCGGTAAAAGAAGCAAAAAGGTCAAATGCATAGCAGCGCTCAGACATTGTGGACATTGTGACGTATAACGCAGCCTCACACTGAGATTCGCCTTACACGTTTACATCAATTCTTACAAATGCCTAAGATTTTTCCTAATTCGACGCAACTCTACTCGTCAGCTTCGTGACATACAACGGAGCGGGACGGCGATTTTAGAAAATATGTGATGTAGATCACATAATTTAACAGAATACTTACTATAAAACCATCAGCATGGCTTTTACTTTGTTTAATTAATAACCTAATGTTCACTTTTTCTATTCCACACTGCTGAATAGGGGTACGTCAACACCAAATTCTTTTTTGTTTCTCTCTGTTAAAATAACGCCAGGATAATAGATAACAGGCTATTATTTCTATTTTAGAAACGATTCTATTTTACCTTTATTAAACAGTGGCTTAAATATTAAACGTTATTAATTAATCTCGTCACAGCATACGCCCTCCTCTGTTAAAAATAAGCTCATTTGATTTAACTTTTAGCTTTCCTTGTTCACCCGTTTAAATAAAGCATCCTGGTGGTGTGTAAAAAGTGTCTTATGCCACGATTCTTTACATAAGAATAATTAATGATTAATTATGATGTCCTTCACATTAATGTGGCATTAGCGCATTGCAGAAATGCGATAAACAGAGTAAAGCTAAAGCACAATCTCATATTCTTGCAATCAAGGAGCGAGTTATGAGCTACACCCATATTCTTGTCGCCGTTGCCGTCACCCCGGAAAGTCACCAGCTACTGGCTAAAGCGGTCTCTATCGCCCGCCCTGTTCAGGCGAAAGTAAGCCTGATTACTCTCGCTTCCGATCCCGAACTGTATAACCAGTTCGCCGCGCCCATGATGGAGGATTTACGCGCGGTTATGCATGAGGAGACCGAGAATTTTCTTAAGATGCTGGGGGAAAAGGCGGATTATCCGATTGAACAAACTTTCATCGCATCAGGTGAGTTAAGCCAGCATATTTTAGCTGTGTGCCGCAAACACCATGTTGATCTGGTCATTTGCGGCAACCATAACCACAGTTTCTTTTCGCGCGCGTCCTGCTCGGCAAAAAGTGTCGTCAGCGCCAGCCAGGTAGATGTGTTGCTGGTGCCGTTAGCGGGCGACTAGTCGCCGCTCGCAATATTTCAGGCCAGCTTAGGGAACGTCGCCACGTTGTTCTGCTGCTGACGCTCAGGGCTACGCGGCGTGACCTCCTTTAGGTCATGAATAAAACGCTCCTGCCAGCGGTTAATGTCATTTTTAACGATCACGTCCAGCATTTCCGCATGGCGCGAAATACGCTCAGCAAGGGGCATCGTTAACGCACGATTGAGCGCCGCCGCCACGTCATCCCGATCGTAAGGATTGACGATTAACGCCGACGTCAGTTCATTCGCCGCGCCGGCAAACTGTGACAGTACCAATACGCCAGGATTAGCGGGGTCCTGCGCGGCGACAAACTCTTTCGCCACCAGGTTCATCCCGTCACGCAACGGGGTGACGAGCCCGACGTCTGAATAACGGAATATCTTCATTAACAGTTTACGGTCAAAATGCTGATTCAGATAATAGAGCGGCGTCCAGCCCAATTGTCCATATTTCCCATTAATCCGGCCTGCTTCCGTCTCAAGCTGGTGGCGAATATCCTGATATGCCTGTACTTCGCCGCGTGACGTAGGCGCAATTTGGGTATAACGAATTTTTCCCCGATGCTGCGGATAGTTTTCCAGTAGCGCTTCATACGCCAGAAAGCGTTCCGGCAGCCCTTTCGAATAATCCAGCCGCTCAACGGAAAAAATATTCTTCACATTTTTCAGTTCCGCCTTGAGCTGCGCCAGTTTTGGCGGCAACGGCCCGGCAGCCTGTAGAGCAATCTCATCGGGCTCAATACCGATAGGATACACTTCTGTCTGGAAGTCTTTACCCCACGCGATATGCTGCTTGCCGCTGCGAGTCGTGACTCGCGTTTGACTCGAAAGGCTATCCAGAAAAGCCAGGCGATCATTTTCCGTCTGGAACCCTAGCAGATCAAAGTCACACAACTGCTCCAGCAGTTCATCATGCGGCGGTAAGGCGTTAAAAATCTCCGGGGTCGGGAATGGAATATGCAGGAAAAAACCAATTCGGTTGTTCACGCCGCGTTTACGCAGCTCGCTGGCGAACGGTAACAGGTGGTAGTCATGCACCCAAATGATGTCGTTCTCTTTAATGAGGGGCAATAACTTATCCGCTAATAACGCATTCACCCGCATATAGCCTTCCCATGCAGGACGCTGAAACTGTACCAGGTCCAGACGATAATGGAACGCAGGCCAGAGAACCGCATTGGAAAATTGACAGTAATAATCTTCGTAATCTTGTTCACTCAGGTTAAACGATGCCCAGGTAATATTACCTTTTGTCACCTTTTTTAATGGCTCATCCTCGTTACCTGTCTCGCCACTCCAGCCGAACCACAACCCGCCAGCCGCTTTTAGCGCGCCAAGCACGCCAACGGCGAGGCCGCCGGCGCCGCCTTTATTATCCGGGGGGGCAATTCGATTAGATACTACGACTAAACGACTCATAGCCATCTCTCCTGTTATTCATTACTTGTTGTTCTTGTTGTGGATAATTGATTTGCTCCAGCCAGCGCCAGACATCGGGTACGCTTTCCAGCCGCCATGCCGCCTGGGTTGCCCCGACGCCCACTTTTACGGAAATTCCGCCAGCGTGATTCACCACGCCAAAGCCAGCCTCATCGGTCAAATCGTCGCCCACAAAAACGGGAATCCGTCCCGCAAAGGGCGCCTCCTGCATAAAGGCGGCAATCGCTTCGCCTTTATTGGTTCCCTTAGGTTTGATTTCCACAACACATTTACCAGGCTGCAACGCCAGTTGCGGCCAGTGCTGCGTAACGTGTTGCGCAAGCGCCAATAGCGCCGCTTCATGTTCCGGAGCCTGACGGTAGTGCAGCGCAAACGCCATCCCCTTCGTCTCCAGCTCCGTTCCGGGCAGCGCTACAAGCGTCGAACGTAATAACGCCTCCACCTCACGGACTACCGCTTCAGGAAGGCGCACGATATGGGTTTTACCATTGATGTCACGACGCTCTGCCCCGTGAACGCCGGCGAGCGGAAAGCGAAAAGGCTTCGCCAAAGCATCCAGCTCAGTCATTGAACGCCCTGAAATCAATGCCAGTGCCCCTGCGTTGTGCGCCGCGAGACGGTCTAACAACTGAAGGATTTTATGCGGTACCACTACCTGATCGGGATGAGGCTTTATCTCTGCCAATGTGCCATCAAGGTCAAAAAAATACGCATAGTTCGCAGTGAGTTCGGGGGATACGGTTAACGGTTCTGCCACCCTGGTCTCCTCCTTATCATCATATTGAGACTCACAAACGGTCTCATTAGTCATGTAAGTATAGACAGTGTGACGCTGCTCGCCATTTAGAAAGACCATCGCCAGACGGGGTAGCGGTTGGCGATGACGTGAAGCTATACTGTTTAGTTGAGTGTTAATTCATCAAATCGTACGCTTCGCTTTTTGCTTATAATGGTCGAAAATAACTGCTGCCAGAAGGATTCAGCCGCGAACCACACACTGTGCAAAAGGTGAAATGTTGTACAGGTTCATCGCGTTCTCCACCGTTCCTGATATCAGTACGCTCGCCACCACATATGAGACTTTTCCGAGGCCGCCTTTCAGGAATACACCCCCTAAGACACACGCAGAAATAACGATTAACTCATAACCCAGGGAAGTCATTGACCAGCTTTAGCGTTTTTTATGTAGGGTAAAATCAAACGATTCTTGTTAGAGAAGGCGTAAAACGGTGCACTGTCTTTCATTCATTAGATAAATGCTGATGGCAGGAATAGTTTTAGCGGAAAATGACATAACCCAGAGCGAATTCATCAGCCAAAAGGCAGGAAAGCCAGCACATTAATCCATACATCAGCCAGCTAATCCTTACGGCCCTGGGTGAATAACGATTACCAGGGATAATAGATATGTTCAGCCTGTTCGCGAACCGGCGCATCGTCTCCCAGCAGTCTGGCGGAAAGGGTTAGCGCGAAATCAAAGACATGACCCAAGCCTTTGCCGCTAATTAAATTACCATCTTCAACAACGGGCGCATCCACATAGACACCTTCCGGAACCGCTTTCCACAGGTCGCCGGAACAGACATAACGACGCCCCTTCAGCAATCCGTGAGCACCCAGCACCCTTGCCGCCGCGGAACAGATAGGACAAATTAATTTGCCTGCCGCATCATGACGCGCAACGAAAGCGATCACGGCCGGATTAGCCGCCAGATTAGCGCTCCCCTGCGGACCGCCCGGCAGCACTACCGCATCGAAAAGAGCCTGCTGGCGTTCACTCAGCGTGCTGTCCGCAACCATAGGAATATCATGGTAACTCACCACCGCCCGTGATTCAGCACACGCCAGCGTTTCGACGTCGATATGCAAACGTCGCAGAATATCAAGAGTAACAATGGCCTCTGCTTCTTCAAATCCTGGTGCCAACAGCACCGCGACCTTTTTCATTGACTGCTCCTTGTTAACGAGTCACCCATCAAAACTGCGCTCAACCGAATAACGTACTCGTATGATTAATGACATTAAAAATGATCTACCGCAAAATCGGCTAGTTTATAAAAACAGGCATATTTGCTCTCAACCGTTTATGCGTGTGATATCCAGACTGACTAATGTTTATTTTATTGAAATTACCATACTTGAAAGTCTCACCTCATGATCTGAAACAATGTTTCATAAATCAGTGAAAAATAGAATACCCTTTATCTTTCAAAGCATTGAAATCATGTCATACCAAAAGCCATTACACCCGAAAAAATCACACCGCTGAAAATGTAAAAAAAGATAAACAATTGCATTTAAGGATTTTCTTATTTTTATTGACGCGCTATTCTCATTACCGATCGATAAACAGGAAATGAGATCGCATAAGGGACTGGCGGAACGGAGTTCTTCTGCTAAGAGTATTTATTGTGCATAGAGGTAAGAATGTGACAACGACCCGTTGCATTCTCGTCTGTCATGCACATCAACACTTTCTGGAAATAAGGATATTGTTATGGCAGCTGTAGGAATGGTTCAAAAGCTCAACACGCCAATGAACCTTGAGTTTTACGCATCAAATCTTTACCTCCATCTAAGCGAATGGTGTTCTGAACACAGTTTAACAGGCACCGCCACCTTTCTTCGTACCCAGGCGCAAGGCAACGTGACGCAGATGATGCGCATGTTTAATTTTATGAAAAACGCCGGCGCCACCCCTATCGTTAAAGCCATTGACGTTCCGGGTGAAGAGCTCTGCTCTCTGGAAGAATTGTTCCAGAAAACCCTGGAGGATTATCAGCAACGCGCCAGCACGCTGTCGCGTCTGGCAGATGAAGCGAAAGCGCTGAATGATGCCTCAACGCTTGATTTTCTCCATACCCTGGAAAAAGAGCAGCAGCAGGATGGCGTACTTTTACAAACTATTCTCGAAGAAGTTCGCAGCGCTAAACGAGCAGGGTTATGCCTGGCGCAAACCGATCAGCATCTCCTTAACGTCGTGACCTATCAGCATCACTGATAGCGGCACCCCGAGCGACAATATTGAGACGTTATTAGCCGGATAGCAACGCGAAGCAGCTTATCCGGCCTACACCGTTTCTGATCTGTTTGCCAGAGGTGGCGCCTGTCGCTACTGGCGTAGTATCGGCACATCATGCCAGCCGACAGGCGCGAAACGTCTCTGGCTTGTCCGGGCATTACCCCAGCATCTCACGTACAAACGCTTCTATTTCTTTATTCTGTCCGTTTTCAAACAAACATTGCTGGAAACGCGGCCCTGAAACCGCCGTTTTAACCAGTTCAGGATCGATAGCCCGCAGTGTATCCAGATAATTCTCTTTGACGACCGCGGCCTTAACCTGGTTCAAAATGCCCGCATTGCGTACCTGCGGCGCTTTGCGCTCAGGCGGATACCCCTCGCCTTTACGCCCGGTAAACGCTTTTTCAAAGATGAAACGCACGTTCAGCTCAGCGCCCCAGCCAAAGCCTTTTGCAAATGGCAGGGACAACGCATTGCCGTTGTTGATCTGCGCAAACAGAAAAGCATCTGCCGGATCGATGCAATAGCCACAAATGACACCTGGATGAATATTTAACGACATCAGCGCGCCCTGCCCGGTGCCACAGCCAGTAACCACAAAATCAACCGCGTTTGCATTAAGCAGAATACTTGCCATGATGCCTAAATGAATGTACGTCAGGTGATGGTCATTTTCGTCGCACATGCCGACGTTAAAAACGGGAAATCCCTTTTCATTGGCGACGGCGCTAAGTTCGTTATAAATGATGGCATTTTTGCTGGCCTGGCTATTTTCCATCATCAGTGCAATTTTCATCGTGTTCCTCCTGAATGCAGACGGTCGCGTCTGCGTAAATCATGACGTTTTGCCCACACTATACACTTAAGAACACGCATTCAAATTTAATGAAACCAAGTTTCATTAAATGAAGAGACGCTCACACATTTTCTGTTCCCGCTGTAAACCTCCTGCCGTTACCTTTAATCAAGGCGAATCCGTAAGTTATTCCAGCCATTGACGGTGCAAGACACGAGGTAGCATGGTCTGATACCGAATTGTCGGAGCGATTTTATGAAGCCTCTTATTTTTACTCTTTCACTGCTAGCCCTGACGGGATGCACCATTACTCGACAAGCGCAGGTCAGCGAAGCCAGCCCAATAAGCGGCATCGTGCGCCTGACGTATAACCAGCCGCTATTTTTTACTTCACGGACAGATGATTATGTATCTCACGGGACCGCAACACGCGAATGCCAGCAGATGGGCTATGCCGATGCCGTTTCGTTTGGTCAGCCGGTAGGAACCTGTAGCATTTATGCGGGCTCGTTGTGTCTGAACACCCGATTTACCCTCTCCTGGCAGTGCCGGGGCGTTGCCGTCCCGCAAATCATGCCGCTTTATTATTAAGGCGGCTGGCTTAACGCCGACACAATGTACAATGAAGGAGAGTGCAGGGTCGCTATTGCCAGCATGAAGGTGCTGGCTTTCCTTTATTTCTATACGCTATACACTGGCGCTAATGCGTTTTATTCCCATTCGTATTTTTAATAATTAAAAATAATATTTTACCTTTTGCAAATAATAAAATAACAAATTATAGTGGCGCCACATTACTGTATATCTTTTGCTATTTGTGGAGCGGAACCATGCTGAAAACAGAAATGATCGACAAGCTGAATGAGCAAATGAATCTGGAGTTGTATTCCTCCCTGCTCTATCAACAAATGAGCGCGTGGTGCAGCTATCACAGCTTTGAAGGCGCGGCCGCATTTCTTCGTCGCCATGCGCAAGAAGAGATGACGCATATGCAGCGCCTGTTTGACTACCTTACCGATACCGGAAGCCTGCCGCGCATTAATACCGTTTCTTCGCCCTTCGCTGAGTACACCTCACTGGATGAGCTGTTCCGCGCGACCTATGAGCATGAGCAGATTATTACGCAAAAAATTAATGAACTGGCTCATGCCGCAATGACCAGCCAGGATTATCCGACATTTAATTTCTTGCAGTGGTATGTGGCCGAGCAGCATGAAGAAGAAAAACTGTTCAAATCTATTATTGATAAATTAACGCTGGCGGGAAAAAGCGGCGAAGGGCTTTATTTCATTGATAAAGAACTCTCCACACTGGATACGCAAAATTAATCCAACACGTCCTTACACGGTGAGACGAGCTCTCACCGTGGCGTATTAGTGGCGGCAGATTTTACTCTCATGCGTTGAAAAACCGTCCTCCACGGCAATAAACTTTCCTTTCGCCGCCAGAAACGCGACCAGTTCCGCCGCCGTCATATCTGACGCTGAACAGGTGTGAAATCGTGCCCGCTCGCCAAAGCGCGCTTTTATTGCCGCCTCCAGCGAGGTATGCGTGTACTGCTCGCCAGACTCAATCATCATATTGAGTACTTCGTGACCGTGAATGGAATCCATAACCCCTCCTGAATAAAACTCGTAGCCTAATGTGTCCGTGTGCGAGCGTCTTTGCGCTAGCGCAGGTTTGCGGCGGTTGTCCGCGTCTCTTCCCATATTCGCTTTTATGCCCGGAACTGTAAATTTTACAGTACACCCATTGTAACGACCATTTGACGAAAATAGCGTAATGCCTTACCCTGCGCCGCGGATATCACCGTTCTTTGTTACCGGGGTAGTAGAAAGCGTGAAAAACAGAACTCTGGGCAGTATTTTTATCGTGGCAGGCACCACTATCGGCGCCGGGATGCTGGCAATGCCGCTGGCAGCGGCTGGCGTTGGTTTCAGCGTCACGCTGGGATTGTTGATTGGCCTGTGGGCGCTGATGTGTTATACCGCGCTACTATTACTGGAGGTATATCAACACGTTCCGGCAGATACCGGGCTGGGCTCGTTGGCAAAACGCTATCTTGGACGTTACGGACAGTGGCTTACGGGATTCAGTATGATGTTCTTAATGTATGCGCTCACCGCCGCCTACATTTCCGGAGCCGGAGAATTACTGGCATCCAGTATTAATAACTGGCTTGGCGCCACGCTCTCGCCCGCTGCCGGAGTACTGCTGTTCACCTTTGTTGCCGGTGGGGTGGTGTGTGTGGGCACCTCGCTGGTCGACCTTTTTAACCGCTTCCTGTTTAGCGCAAAGATCATTTTTCTGGTCATCATGCTTGCGTTGCTCACGCCACATATTCATAAAGTAAATCTTCTTACGCTTCCTTTACAGCAGGGGCTGGCGTTATCCGCCATACCGGTCATTTTCACCTCGTTTGGTTTTCACGGAAGCGTACCGAGTATTGTGAGTTATATGAACGGCAACATTCGCCGGCTGCGTTGGGTCTTTATGACGGGTAGCGCCATTCCGCTAGTGGCCTATATTTTTTGGCAGCTCGCCACGCTGGGAAGTATCGACTCGCCGACATTCAGAGGGCTACTGGCCAGCCATGCCGGGTTAAATGGCCTGCTGCAGGCGCTCAGAGAAGTGGTCGCTTCGCCACATGTCGAACTGGCGGTCCACCTGTTCGCCGATCTGGCGCTGGCGACCTCTTTTCTGGGCGTAGCGCTAGGATTATTTGATTACCTGGCCGATCTATTCCAGCGCCGCAGTACGGTGTCCGGACGCCTGCAAACCGGGCTGATTACCTTTCTGCCGCCGCTGGCGTTTGCGCTTTTCTACCCACGTGGATTTGTGATGGCATTAGGCTATGCCGGCGTAGCGCTGGCAGTACTGGCACTACTCATCCCTGCCATGCTGGTCTGGCAATGCCGTAAACAGAGCCCTCAGGCGGGATATCGTGTGGCAGGCGGCACGCCAGCGCTGGCGCTGGTGTTTATCTGCGGCATTGTCGTGATTGGCGTCCAGTTTTCGATCGCACTGGGGTTCCTGCCCGATCCAGGTTAATGCCAGGCAAAGATTACCGGGCCCGGACGCCGTCCAGGCTCGATAATCATCACGCTATGGCCGTTTACGAGCCATTAATGCAGGCAGCACTGCTTAAATTTTTTGCCACTCCCGCATGGACAAGGATCGTTACGCCCCACTTTCACCTCTGCTTTTATCGGCATCTGTAGCGGCGTCGTGTGCGGATGCGCCATCCACCAGGCATGAAGCTCAAGCGCCGCGATACGGATAGCGTCAACGCTTTTATCGAACGCTTCCGGGCTCATTTTATCCAACAGCGCAAAGTTTTCTTCAGTGCCGTGTAAGGCAATCGCTTCCAGCGCCGGTTTTAGCGTATCCGGCAAGTCAGACCAGTCGGACAGCGACACTCCGCGCATGTAACCAAAGCACCATTCTTCAACAATCGTTAATTCATGGCCATCAACTTCTCGCAGGCCAAACAGCGGCTCGAACTGTTCTGGATAGTCTTCAAGCCGGGCGGCTGTGTCCGCCATGTGCTGGAACACCAGATCCATAAATCGCGTCATTTCTTTTTCAGATGTCCAGCGCGGTACGTACGCGGGTCCCCCCCATATCGCGACCAGCCACTGTTCCGGCTCGATGGGACGCGGAGAACTTAGTACCGCAGTAATCAGACCGTCCAGCTCCGCGACATCCAAAATGGCCTGATCGGTATTGTATTTCGTCAGCACATCATCCAGCCATTCCAGCTCGTTCTCGTTTAATGGTTCCATTTTCATAACGCTTTTCCTCAGTGATGACTTCCGCCTGTAGGCCTCTTACATTGCAGCGGATAAAAATAATTTTTTTGCAGGCAGTTTGGATGGCAACCATCAGGGGCCAGATTAACACGAAATGAGGAGGATTCCGGAAGTTAACGCACAAAAGGAGGATCAGGGCGCAGATTTTCCGCCAGGAAGCGCTCGCCCCACACAAAAGCGAGAGATGGGTTTCTCGCTATATTATACTCATGCTAACTTATACCACCGCCGCGGACAGATAAAACCGCCCTCTCAAATAGAGCTTATTTTCAGTAAAAAAGTGTTTAATGAGTTCGTCTACCGCTTCTCTGTCAGCAGAAAAGGTTATTTCCATAAACAGCGTATCGTACCCTATTTTGATATTTTTTTTCTTACAGTAAACACGGATCTCATCCTGCACACTCAGCAACGGAAGGCTAAATGTGTATAGCGGTTGCGGTTCTTTTTTCGCCGCTTTCTCAAAAACTTTAGTGACCAGATCCCCAAGATCGCGCTCTGACCGGGCACCGTTATTAAAATGCAATAAATTACGTCTTTTTACCACCCAGCCTCCAGCCAGATACCGCCAACAATAACTCTCACTTCAATGTGTGAGACACATAATCACATCCAGAATCAGCTCCAGATAGTATTTCAAATAAACAGCCCGCACTATAGCTCATACTTTTTTCAGACACAGTTTACAGGGATACTCTCTTTATATCCACGCGCACGGTTGCCTTAATCATGTCTTCCGCGATAACACAGTTTGTCAACCTATTCTATATAACCAAGCTTAAACAGAACCTTACCAGCCAGCGATATCAGCTCAGGATTTTCAGGATAAAAACGCAGTAACGGCAAAAATACTGCCTCACCGATAATGCTCCGGCTATTAGCATGGTTTGGGCGCAATCCCCAGATATTCTGATAAGTCATCGGCACGACCTGCCCATTCATGGTTGTGTTACCGATATACAGCATAATATGCCCTGGAATATAGACCAGCGTAGTAAACGGCTTTCCGTATCTGGTGAGATAATCGATCCGCATTTGGGGATTTTTATGACTAAGATCGACCACCCGTCCAGCAGACTCTACCTGCGCGGATGAATGTCTGGGCAGGAATATGCCAAACGGCATTAACAGGCTGCGGACTTCGGCTGAACAATCATTATAAAAGTTAAAATTTCCCCAACCGTAGGGGGCGCCGTGCATTGCTTTCATTAGCACGGCGATATTTTCCGGCGTCATTTTCCACGGCATAGCCGTAAACTCGTTACCGCTTAGCCAGACCCAATGGATAAACGCGCGACCGTTGCTGCCGCGAACTGGCGCCGCAATCAGGAACTGGCCCGCCCGTTGATGTCGGAACGGTAAAATAGTGCCCGGTCGCCCGGTGAAATAATAGACGCCTGCGGCATGGACAGAAACCGGCGCGTTGATAAATGCCCCCAGTTGCTTATGAGCAAGCAAAACCCACTGTGTTATAAATTTCTGATCCGTACTGGCAATATCTTCACTATGAACCCAGCCAGTTACCGCTGGTGAAACGACATATTGCCAGCGTTGGTCTTTGCTCTTCGTCAGCGTATAGACCGGCGTACCGGGACGCAGCGAAGACATTTGTAAATTATCAAACGGGTACCCCTCGCCCGCCTGACGGGGATCGTTAAAGAGCGGGTCGTCCGTTGGCAGCGCTCTGACTAAACTTTCCCTGACCATAATGCCTCGCCGGGAGGCATGATAGATATTGTCAATCTGCGTATCCGTATTCCCTCTAACCTCCTCTTTCCAGCGAGAGGTATAAAGTCTGAAGTTTTCCCCCCAATAAGCACTGCCGTCGCTAAGAAACTGCTTAATACTGGCATCCCGGGCCTGTGCTGCGTTTTTTTTCAGCAATGCGGTAATATAAAAACCATTCCACGGCGAGTGCGCTTCACTGTCCATTCCGAAATAATGAGATTTTAGTGCGCTAAAGTAGCGTTGTTGGGTAGCACTATCAATAACCGGAATAGTGTAATCAGCCGAGTCCGGAGGTATCCATTTATCAACCGACTGTGAATAATCCGCTAACGGAAAGCGTGTTTTTGTCGGGTCAATATAGCTCCCTGTGAGAATTTCATCTTTGGCTGTTGATCGGTTGGTCGTCTGGTGGCAAGCGGTGAGGCACAATGGTATCAATAAAACGGCCCAGGTTTTCTTTTGCATCATCATCTCCGTAAAGCGGGGAAAGCATAATATAGAGACTGACCAAAACCGCCATTCACGAAAACCCGAAATTATCTGTAGTTGACCTGTTATTAAGACAATATTGCAAAACGTGATTAAAGCATGAAGCGGATCACATTACCTTGTGATGAATATTAGTTCGCTATCTACCTTTAATTAAATTGTGCAGAAAACACCCCCTGAACAGTTTTATACTCGTTTAATTTGCATAAATACTCCACTGGCCCGCCCCTGTTTTTTTCAGACAATACATACTGTAGCGCGTCAGTTCTACTTTTTTTATATACTCTGCAAAGTCATTTTCATCGACGTAGCCAATAAAATTACGCGCATCACATGTCGAAGAGGAAAGCTCACCGGGAAGAGAGTAGGTTACGATTGCACTCTCAGGCTCATACAAAATAAAAAAAAGTAGCAAAGCACAACCTACAATCCCAATATTAATGAAGCTAATAAATAATTTTGCATTATCGGTATATTTCACTGGCAGACCTACTCACTTTATAAAGCAGGCATAAAACATATCAGCATTTTTTATAGAGATTAATGGATTTTATCGGCTGATTTACCCGACGTTTAGTATTTACCGGGCATAAGTTCTTGCGGGTCGGTAGCACATAACTGCTGTACTGGCAGAAATGCCGCTACCGATGTTTTTTACTGTGTATCGCGCTTGAGAGTTCACGCTCGCGGTCGGCATACAAACTGAAGGCACAAAAAAACCACCCGTAGGTGGTTTCACGACACTGCTTATTGCTTTGATTATTCTTGTCTTTCCCATGGTACCCGGAGCGGGACTTGAACCCGCACAGCGCGAACGCCGAGGGATTTTAAATCCCTTGTGTCTACCGATTCCACCATCCGGGCTCGGGAAAAATTGGAGGCGCGTTCCGGAGTCGAACCGGACTAGACGGATTTGCAATCCGCTACATAACCGCTTTGTTAACGCGCCAAATTTTTTTGACTTTTCAGCCAGCATTCGCTTTACGCCAATGCTTTTAAACTGGAGCGGGAAACGAGACTCGAACTCGCGACCCCGACCTTGGCAAGGTCGTGCTCTACCAACTGAGCTATTCCCGCAGTATCAAGCAACTTTGTTAATCACTTGATTTTGTTATCGTCTGGCAATCAGTGCTGCCGTTCGATGCGTTGCATTCTACTTACCTGACGCACTGAGTCAACGATATTTTTCGTCACTCACGATCGTTTGCTGAAATTTGCGGCGAAACGATCACTGATCAAGCAAATCTCCGCGTGCAGCGCTCAAATATTGCAACATGGACCACAACGTTAGCACCGCTGCGACAAAGAAAAGCGCGATCCCGGCATACTCTACCCAGATATTCGGACGCCACAAGAGCCACGCCAGCGCCACCATCTGCGCGGTAGTTTTGACTTTACCGATCCAGGAGACCGCTACACTACTGCGTTTGCCCAGCTCCGCCATCCATTCACGCAGAGCAGAGATAATAATTTCGCGGGCGATCATCGTCGCCGCAGGTAACGTCACCCACCAGCTATGATAATGCTCGGTAACCAGCACCATGGCGATCGCCACCAGCACCTTGTCGGCGACGGGGTCGAGGAAAGCGCCGAAACGCGTACTCTGGTTCCAGCGTCGCGCCAGAAAGCCGTCAAACCAGTCGGTAATAGCAGCAATACAGAAAATCAGCGCGCTGACCATCGGCGCCCAGGCGAACGGCAAATAAAACACCACGACAAAGAATGGAATCAGGATGACGCGAAACAGCGTGAGCAACGTAGGGATATTAAATTGCATAGTGACGGGTAACTATCTGTTGTCAGTGAAATTACCCCTATGTTGCTACAGTGGCCTCAATGTTTCAACGACCAGAAGATCTTTTCTGCCAGACCTTGCGAAATACCCGGCACTTTTGCAATTTCTTCTACGCTGGCGTTACGTAGTCCTTGCAAACCGCCCATATATTTCAGCAGCATCTGGCGACGTTTAGGCCCAACGCCTTCAATAGTTTCCAGCGTACTGGTATTTTTAACCTTCGCGCGTTTTTTACGGTGCCCGCCGATCGCGTGATCGTGCGACTCATCGCGAATATGCTGAATAACATGCAGCGCCGGCGAGTCCGGCGGCAGGCTAAACCCCTCGCCTTCCGGTTCAAAAAAGAGTGTTTCCAGACCGGCCTTTCTGTCCGCGCCTTTGGCGACGCCGAGCAGCAAAGGGCGATGCTTATCCCAGGGGACATCCAGCTCAGCGAAAACGGCTTTCGCCTGGGCGAGCTGCCCTTTTCCGCCGTCGATCAGAATAACGTCCGGAATCTTACTTTCTTCTATGGCCTTGCCATAACGCCGACGTAGCACCTGATTCATCGCCGCGTAGTCATCACCCGGCGTGATGCCCGCGATATTATAACGACGATACTCGGCGCGTAACGGCCCGTTAGCGTCAAATACCACACAGGATGCGACCGTTTGCTCCCCCATGGTATGGCTGATGTCAAAACACTCCATCCGCTTGATCGCAGGAAGTTTTAATACCGCCGCCAGCGCAGTCAAACGCTGCGTGATGGTGGACTGCTGCGAGAGTTTAGTGATTAAGGCCGTTGCCGCGTTGGTCCGCGCCAGCTTGAGATAACGGGCGCGATCGCCGCGCGGTTTTGTCTGGACATGAATACGCCGTCCGGCAAGTTCCGACAACGAATCGGCCAGCAGCGTTTTATCACTCAGATTAAAATCGAGCAGTATCTCGCCCGGTAGCGTGCGCATCTGGCTACCCTGCAGGTAAAACTGCCCGACAAAGGTTTCCACCACTTCGCCCAGTTCCGTACCGCCAGGTACTTTTGGAAAATAGCTGCGGCTGCCCAGCACCTTACCCTGGCGAATAAACAGCACATGCACACAGGCCATACCCGCATCAAAAGCCACGCCGATAACGTCGAGATCGTCGCCCGCATTGGAGACAAACTGTTTTTCCGTGACCCGGCGTACCGCCTGGATCTGATCGCGAATACGCGCCGCCTCTTCAAATGCCAGATCCTGGCTGGCCTTTTCCATCCGGGCAATCAGCTGTGTTAAGACCTGGTCGTCCTTACCGGACAAAAACAACCGGACATACTCCACCTGTTGCGCATACTCCTCCTCGCTGACCAGTCCTGCAACGCAGGGGCCTAAACAGCGGCCAATCTGATATTGCAGGCAAGGACGCGAGCGGTTGCGATATACGCTGTTTTCGCACTGGCGGATAGGGAAAATTTTCTGTAACAGCGCCAGCGTTTCCCGCACGGCATAGCCATTAGGAAATGGGCCGAAGTACTCGCCTTTCGCATGTTTGGCGCCACGGTGCATCGCCAGACGCGGATGGGTATCGCCGCTCAGAAAAATAAAAGGATAGGATTTATCATCACGCAACAACACGTTGTAACGCGGTTGATACAACTTGATGTAATTATGCTCAAGCAGCAGCGCTTCCGTTTCGGTATGCGTTACCGTGACATCAATGTGTTGAATTTGCGCAACTAGCGCTTCGGTTTTACGCGAAGCCAGGTTGCTGCGAAAGTAGCTGGAAAGACGCTTTTTCAGGTCTTTTGCTTTACCGACATAAATAACCGTACCGCCGGCGTCATACATACGATAGACACCGGGTTGGCTGGTAACGGTTTTCAAAAACGCCTTTGCGTCAAATATTTCACTCACTGGCTTGTTAACGTCTCCGCATTACACAGGCCATGGCGGATTGCCAGGTGAGTCAGCTCAACATCACCATGAATGTTTAATTTACTGAACATACGATAGCGATAGCTGTTCACCGTTTTAGGACTGAGATTCAGCTGTTCTGAAATCTCATTGACCTTCTGACCCTTGGTGATCATCAGCATAATCTGCAACTCGCGTTCAGACAAACTGGCGAACGGCGTTTCCGTTTTTGCAGGCTCGATCTGACTGAGCGCCATCTGCTGAGCGATATCGGAGGCGATATAACGTTGTCCGGAATACACCGAACGAATAGCGCTCACCACCTCCTGAGGCGCAGCGCCTTTGCTGAGATAGCCAGCTGCGCCAGCCTGCATCACTTTGGCGGGCAACGGGTTCTCCGTATGGACGGTCAGCATGATCACTTTGATATCCGCTGTCGAGCGGGCAATTTTACGCGTCGCCTCAAGGCCGCCAATACCGGGCATGTTCATATCCATCAGCACGACGTCAACGGCGTTAGTACGGCACCATTTTACCGCATCCTCTCCGCAGCACGCTTCACCGACAACTTTAATGCCCTTTATATCTTCAAGAATGCGTCGTATCCCTGCGCGCACCAGTTCGTGGTCATCAACAAGAAGAACGTTGATCAAAGGAATATCTCCAGAATAGGGATAACGCTACTGATAGTTAATCGCCCTTATATTAGCTGGTTTTATCTCAACTTTGAAACGTAAAAAAACACCGGGTATTCGATTTTGCTCTCGTTTTTGGAAATTATGTTGTACGTCGTGTGGCAACTGCCAACGTTGTAGCCCCTTCTGACGGCGCTGTCCCGGGCTGCTATTTCATAATGGTGACAAAAATTTCACGTTCCGCTGTCTAAACACTAATTAGGGAATCAACTTTGTAACAATAATTAACGAGTAAAATACGCGTAATAAACAAAGAATGAAGAAAATATATGCATCACGCGGCAACGTTTATTTTGTGGGTAACCCCTCCGCTTTTTGATCAAAAAACAACCACTGCTATTTTTAGCGTAGCTTATGGTATACTCCGCCGCCTTAACATCTGCTATCGCACATTTTCACTGAAACATAACGAGGAAAATAAATGAGTACGCCTGATTTTTCCACCGCTGAGAATAATCAAGAACTGGCTACTGAAGTCAACTGCCTGAAAGCCATGTTAACGCTGATGCTGCAGGCGATGGGCCAGGCCGATGCAGGGCGCGTGATTCTTAAAATGGAAAAACAGATCGCGCAGATGGATGATGAAGCACAAGCGGCGGTATTTTCCAGTACGGTTAAGCAAATTAAACAGGCTTACCGCCAGTAGTAAAAAACCGGCTGTTAGCATCGCTTTCAGCCGGTTTCGCGTCTGGCGCGAAGCATCCTCAGCACGTCATATCAGACCTGTCGCCGCAGCGTAGCAGGCAATCTGTGTTTTATTTGGCGCATTGAATTTCTTCTGCATGTTTTTCTGATGGAAGTTAACGGTATTTTCAGAAATCGACAGAATAATGGCGATCTCCGATGAGGTCTTCCCTTCCGCCGTCCACTTCAGAATCTCTTTCTCACGTTTACTGAAACGCATCTCAGGCGCCATCACCATGTCGTCTTCAAATCTTGTCAGCGCCGAAAGACTCTCCCGCGCCAGCAGTTGCAACCTCAGCTCCACTTCATCGTAGGTAAACGAGGAGCAGCGTAAACTGCTACGAGAGAAAGATAAAAAGCCCAGCGCCCGGTTCGGCAACATCACACACTGGGTTACGCCTCTGCGTAATCCGAAACGCTGGGCGGCATCCCACATCGCCTGCGCTTCATGAAATAGCACGTCATCCCAATGTAAATGACCCTGTCTGAAATTTTCCGGCTTTAATACCGGATCGATCGCGAAATAGTTTTCGGACTGATAATGCGTTACCCACGCCGGAGGATAAGTGGTACGAAGCGATATTTTAGGCCGGGTAAAGGGAACGGGATGACGAACACACAGGGCATAATAATCAAATTCCAGCCGCTGTGTCTGATATTGCAATTCAGTATAAACATCCTCTGCTGCCGCCATCTCCTGAAAGCGTAACAACATTGCGCGTCGCCAGGTGAAGAAATCATTTTCCTGCATATTTTATGGTCACGCCTTTGATATTGATAATCATTATTATGAATGACTTAAATGAACACATAAATAGTGTTTATATATAAGAAATATCGGACGAAACGTAGAATACTTGAGCGGCATTACACTTTTTGGCTTCCGCCTGAGAGCGAGGTTAATAATCTGGCAGAATGACTTCATAATTATTCATTGCGCTCGCCCAAGGCGCGGCTAATTCGGGCGAGCGTTGAAAAGGCATTATTTCACTAAAAATTTCTCAAGGAACTGGCGGGTACGCGGATGCTGAGGATCGGCGAACAAGGTTTTCGCCGGCCCCTGCTCGACGATTTGCCCCTGATCCATAAATATTGCCCGGTCAGCCACGTCACGCGCAAAGCCCATTTCGTGAGTAACGATCACCATCGTGCGCTTTTCCTGCGCCAGCTGGCGAATCGTATTAAGCACCTCGCCGACTAATTCAGGATCAAGCGCCGACGTGGGCTCATCAAACAGTATCACTTCCGGGCGCATCGCCAGCGCACGCGCAATCGCCACGCGCTGCTGTTGCCCGCCCGACAGGCGGCGCGGATAACGGGTCTCTTTACCGGCCAACCCGACTTTGGCTAACAGTTCCCGCGCCAGCGCCGTCGCCTCGGCTTTCGGCTCTCCCTTTACAATCACCGGACCTTCAATGATATTTTCCAGCACGGTACGATGCGGGAACAGGTTAAAACTCTGAAAGACAAAGCCGACATGCTGACGTAGCTGGCGAATCAACCCTTTTTGCTGGCTGAATGGGCGGGCGGTATCGATGATAATATCGCCCACTTTAATGGTGCCCGCTTCCGGTTGTTCCAGCAGGTTAATGCAGCGTAATAACGTTGTTTTCCCTGAGCCGCTCGGGCCGATAATGGCGACGACTTCTCCGGGCTTCACCTCAAGGTCGATACCGTGCAGCACCGTTTGACCATGAAATTTTTTGACCAGGTTGGTGACTTCGATCGCACTCATTTTGGCTCTCTCTCCTGGCGGTTAAGCTGGTTTTCAAAATAGTTTTGCAGTGCCGATAAGACGGTCGCCATTACCCAGTAGATTAACGACGCGGCCAGATACATGGTAAACACCTCCAGCGTTCGCGAGGTAATTAACTGCGCCTGGCGGAACAACTCCGGCACCTGAATCGTCGCGGCGAGCGACGTATCTTTCACCAGGCTGATAAAGCTGTTGCTCAACGGCGGAAGCGCGACGCGAGCGGCCTGCGGCAAAATAGCGCGACGTAGCGTTTGCCACGGCGTCATGCCAATGCTCGCCGCCGCTTCCCATTGTCCCTTGTCGATAGCCGAGATCGCCGCGCGCAGCGTCTCGGATGTGTAAGCCGCGGTATTGAGCGATAAACCAATCATCGCCGCCGGGATAGGGTCCAGCTCAATACCAAATTGCGGCAGGCCGTAATAGATCATAAATAACTGGGCGATAAGCGGCGTACCGCGAAAAATCGAGATATAAAAGCGCGCCAGCCAGCGAACCGGCCATAGCTGAGACATCCGCATCAGCGCCAGCACAAATCCCAGCAGCAGACCAAAAAACATACCGCCAATACTCAGTTGCAGGGTAAAGACGGCGCCTTTAAGCAAATACGGCAGCGATTCAATAACCAGTTGGATACTTTCTTGCATTCGCGTTGATTACCTGGAGGTTATACATGAGGATGGTAGGCAAACAACGCAGGCGCCCCACCGGTGTGAATAAAGAGAATCGGCCCGTCATCGTTAAAGCGTTTCTGGCTGATGCCGTCTATCAGACCCGCCATCGCTTTACCGGTATATACCGGATCCAGCAGCACCCCCTCCAGGCTCGCCAGCAGTTTCACCGCCTCCATCCCCGCGTCATTTGGCACGCCGTAACCCGGGGCAAAATAGTCATCCCATAAATGGATATCCGCCGTCGCCGTCAGCGCCAGCTGACCGGCAATAGCCTGCTGCAAGGCAATCACTTTGGGTTTCTGCTCGGCGACAGAACGTGAAACGGTCACGCCAATCAGTTCGACATCCGGCATCAGATGTTCCAGCCCGACAGCTAACCCGGCGTGCGTTCCGGCGCTGCCGGAGGCCACCACCACCGAAGAGAGCCCGACGACCTCTTCACACTGCTGGGCGATTTCCAGGGCGCTCTCTACGTATCCCATTGCGCCCAGCGCGCTGGAGCCGCCGACCGGAATCACATAGGGCCTGAACCCTTGCGCTTCAATGCGCGTCGCCAGCGTTTGCAGCTGCGCATCCGGATCGGTTAGCGCATCGCACATCTCAATTTGCGTATTAAATAAATCCAGTAACAGGCGATTACCATTCGTCAGGTAATTTTCCGCGGTGGTACCGATTGGATTTTCCAGCAAGGCGACGCAATGTAGTCCCAATTTGGCCGCGACCGCCGCCGTCTGACGGACATGGTTCGACTGAATCGCCCCTGCGGTTATCAGCGTATCCGCCCCTTCTCGCAGCGCGTCGGCCACCAGAAACTCCAGCTTGCGCAGTTTATTGCCGCCCATTGCAATGGGCGTAACGTCATCGCGCTTAATGTAAATCTCACGGCCAAGATAATCAGACAATCGCGGCAGGTATTCGAGCGGGGTCGGCGCGCCGATAAGCTCCAGGCGAGGGAAGCGCGTTAAGTGATGTAGTGGCATTGAGCCTCCGGTAACGTTGTGGTGTGTTCTTTTTATTATGCACGTTGATCCAACGGAAATAAAAAAGGCGCCGATTCACGCGCCTCCGTTTGCTGACATAGTATGAGGTTGATATTGCCCGGCGGCGCTCTGCCTGCCGGGCAACGTAGAGCATTATTGGGTCACGTCAGCGCCAAACCATTTTTCAGAGAGCGCTTTTAAGGTGCCATCTTTTTGCATTTCCGCAATGGCGTTATCTACCGCCTTCAGCAAGTCTTCGTTGCCTTTACGTAACGCAACGCCGGACTCCTGACGCGAAAACGCATCACCGGTGACAGCCAGCGTACCTTTGGTTTTTTTCACCAGATCCAGCGCCGCCAGACGATCGACTAAAATCGCGTCAATACGGCCTACGCGCAGATCCTGGTATTTTGTAGGATCATCGTCATAGGTACGGATATCCACGCCCTGCACATGTTGACGTAGCCACTCTTCATAGTTAGTCCCCAGCCCAACGCCGACTGTTTTGCCCTGCAGATCGGCCGCCGTTTTGATCGTGCCTTCATTGCCTTTTTTCACCAGCGCCTGAACGCCGGAGACAGTATAAGGCGTAGAGAAATCATATTTTTTCTTGCGGACGTCTGAAATCGTGACCTGGTTTATCACTACATCAATGCGTTTAGCGTCCAGCGACGCCAGTATTCCGTCCCATTTGGTCGGCTTCAACGACGCTTTAACGCCCAGATGTTTTGCCAACGCCTCGGCGAAATCGACTTCAAAACCGGTTAATTTGCCGTCTTCGCCCTGAAAGCTAAACGGCGGATAGGTACCTTCCAGCCCTACCAGCAGCGTGCCGCGTTCTTTAACTTTGTTCAGCAAACCCTCATCGGCAAAGCTCTTCGCGCTCATTCCCGCCACCAGCGCTACAGCCATTACTCCCATCAGTGCCTGACGTCCCAGCAGTGCTAATTTCATAGTAACCCCGAATATTGCCGTTAATGACCATAGACTGTGTCCCGCCATGGCGCATCGTCACGTCTCGCGAACCTTTGGGGGACTCAGCCTAATGTAGAAGGTTTGCCACGTTTCACCAACACGACTCTGCTACATCTTATGCTTTTTTAATATATATCAGAACTGGCGGTAAAGGGGGATTTCTGTCTGGGCGCAATCTGCTGATGCGCTTTATATTGCTGGTATTTACGTAGTGCGATACGGTAATTATTGGTGCTGGTTTCCGGCAACCATGGCGCCAGGCTTTCATCGAGAAAACCGTCCTGCAGCAGATCGTGGGAAATGTTTTGCTCGCTGAGGTAATTGCCAAGACGTCGTAAACGCACGACATATTCCCGCACCGTGCCATGACTCATCTCGGTTTGTTCAAACAAATACTGTTTGAAACCGATAATATCGAAAAAATCACTCTGCTTTTTGCAGTGCAAATCGCCGCAAAAGCGACACAGCGCCACCCACTCCTTCTGCTCCCGCTGCCAGGCAGCGTCGTCAAGTAGCATATCCAGCTGTGAAATAGCGATTTTATTAACGATCTTGCCACGGCGAACCAGCGTAATGCGGTCGAGCAGTTTGTGACAATGCGCGCAATGCGTCTGGCTGTGTTTAAAGTCTTTAAGATAGCGGCTCAAGGGCCGCCTTTTAGGTTGCTGCACCGTCATGAGAACTCCTGGTAGTCTATACGTTGTGCGGCACTTTTCGGGTGCGACCATGCGCGACCTATAACTTACCCAGTTTGGTGCGTAATCGTTTGATGGCCTGACTATGCAACTGGCTGACCCGCGATTCGCCGACTTCCAGTACCGCGCCAATCTCTTTGAGGTTGAGCTCTTCCTGGTAATACAGCGTTAACACCAGTTGCTCGCGTTCCGGCAGCGATTCAATCGCGTCCATTACCCGCTGTCGCAGGTCGCCCTCCAGCAGTTGATGTAACGGGTTTTCCTGTTGATGTTCTTCAGTCACCAGTTCGATGCTATCGCCATGCTCTTCCCGCCACTCATCGTAAGAGAAAAGTTGGCTGTTGTTGGTATCGAGCAACATCTGACGATACTCCGCAACAGGGATGCCAAGACGTTCCGCCACTTCGGTTTCCGTCGCATTACGCCCCAGTTCCTGCTCCAGTTGTCCCATCGCCTGCGCCACTTCGCGGGCATTACGCCGGACGCTACGCGGCACCCAATCGCGGCTGCGTAATTCATCCAGCATCGCCCCACGAATACGCTGCACTGCGTAAGTGGTAAATGCCGTTCCTTGCAAAGCGTCATATCGGTCGACCGCATTTAATAACCCGATGCCGCCCGCTTGTAGCAGATCGTCCAGTTCCACGCTCGCCGGCAATCGCACCTGCAGGCGCAATGCTTCGTGACGCACCAGCGGTACATAACGCTGCCACAGCGAGTGTTTATCCATTACACCTTCAGCGGTATACAGTGAATTCACGATAAACAGCCCTGCGTTAAATGAGTTATCGGCATGATTATCCGTTTCTACAGAGGGTTCTATCGAAGGAATAAGGCTATAAAAGAAGGGTTATTTCACTTATGTAACCTGTAGCGCCTTTTTAGCGGCTCAAAGAGCAGAATAAAATCAGCCAGATAGGATAAACGGGATGCGCAAAAGCCCACCCCGAACAAAACTATGTCAGAAGATGAATCATCGACAGATCGTCGCCAGTACGCACCGTTTCTATATGGCGATGAAAATTCTTCGCCACCTCGCTGTTATGCTGGCTGCGGGAGTGAAAACTATACACAATATTAGTAACGTCATCCCACTCAAGCCGCCCGCGCTCATGCACGCAGGCTGCCGTTAATAGCTTAATAAAGGCATATTCCGCCACGATAATATACAGCGCGCGTAACGGGTCGACATTCGGCTGGTTGGGGAAATTATTTTCCCAAATTTTATAGAGAATTAAATTTCTGAAAGCCCAGTTCTTCTGCTGCTCATCCGCCTGTAGACAGCGCGCTAATGAGGACTCAATATCGCTCACCTTCTGCTCCATTGAAACGCCCTCTTCCGCCGTCAGCACCCGCAGAAGGCACTGGATGTAGTGATCGAGGATAACACTGCCACGACTAAGCGGGAGCGAGCGGAAATAGTCCTGCATCTGCAATACCAGCGAGGTTTTTACCTTGCTGTCCGGCGCGATATTCATCAATTCCTGCGCCAGCACGCCGGTCTGCAACTGCTCAAGTAACGCGGCATACACCTGTTCCAGTTCGCCCAGCGCGGCATCATCTATTTTGGCAAATTTCTGCGTATACATGACAAATTTTATTAACGCATAGAGCGCGGCTTCCGTACTGCTGTTGGCATGGTTGATCAGACTCAGGCAAAACAGATTGAGTAACTTTTGCTGCGCTGGGAATAACGGCGCAGTATTGAATGTCTGCTGAATGATTGTTTTTTCGCCGAGCGCCATCGCGTCAGGATCGTTTAAAATGCGGGACGTCACCTCCGGGCAGGCAAGACTCAGGGAGTTACGTACCTCATTTTTGTAGGTATGATGCGCCCGCGGGAAAGAGGAACAGGTATGACTTAATGCCTTTGCGCCTAACGTTTTTTGTACCCGGCACAGACGGTCCTCATCCAGATAAGGGCAATTCCCCAGCGCCGAAGGCAGCTTAATTTCGCCCCAGTGGCTGTTGTTCTTTTTCAGCAGGATAATATGGTCTTGCGCGATGGTACGAATCGTCGCGTCTTTACTGGCGAGATACTTTTTAACCGTCGTCTTATCCAGCGTGATTTTCCAGCCCTTACAACAGTGGTCGCGACAGGCCGAGCCAGAACAGGAAAAGCGGGTGACAAAGGCAGGTTCAGTGACGGTGATTTCTTTCATTACACAGGCTCCGGAATTAAAAAAGGCAGCTTTCGCTGCCTTGATTGTGTACCACGTGTCGGTGAATCAATCGCCGGATTAACGCAGTAAAGAGAGGACGTTTTGCGGAACCTGGTTAGCCTGCGCCAGAACGGAGGTACCGGCCTGCTGCAGAATCTGCGCGCGAGACATGTTGGAAACCTCGGTCGCGTAGTCGGAATCTTCGATACGGCTACGGGCAGAAGTCAGGTTGTTTACGGTGTTGCCCAGGTTGGTAATAGCGGAGTTGAAACGGTTCTGTACCGCACCCAGGTCAGAACGTAACGTGTCAACCTGTGCCAAAGCAGCATCAATTTTCTGCAGCGGGTTTTCGGTGGTTGTAGCAGCCGCTTCCGCCAGATCAGGCTGTGCTTTAAAGTTGTGACCTTCGGCTTTACTTGCAGCGTAAGTTTTACCACCAATAGAAACAACTTCGGTTTTGCCGTCTGCGCCACCCAGTTTGTTTAGTGCAGTTTTGGATGTACCGTCATCTGCAGTGTATTTCGTAGTATTAATACTTATGGAACCATCTTTATTTTGAGTTGCAGAATAGTAATCATCGCCTACCTTAACTGCTAAACCACCATCAATAGTTTTACCGTTATTATCAGTATAAGACATCTTAACAACAGATGCTGTGCCAGCCGCTGCAACACCCGCTGCTGTCAATGCGGCTTTGGCCTCTGTCAAATCAGCGTTTTCTTGCTGAGTTTGTTTAACATCTTTTGTTGCAGTTGAAGGGAAGCCAGCAGTAATTGGTCCTGTTGGTGTGCCAGTTAAAGTGACTTTTCCATCAGCTGCAACTGTTACTTCATAAACACCATCTTTAGCCGTAGTACCTGAAACATCAGCGTAATATTTTCCAGTAGTATCATCAAACTTCAGATCACCAGTAATAGCAGGAGTACCACCTAAGGTAGTTGCTGATGCAGCAAACGTAGATTTGTCAATAGCAGTAGCAGAATCTGTATAGCCAGTAACAGTTGCAGCCGTATCGCTGACCTTATATTTTTGTTGCACATTCAGCGTATCCAGACCCAGGGTCTGAGAGTTGATCTGCTTCAGATCGATATCGATAGTTTCACCGTCGTTGGCACCAACCTGGATGGTCAGGGTGTTGTCCTGCGCCAGGACTTTCACGCCGTTGAACTGAGTCTGGCCGGATACACGGTCGATTTCGTTCAGACGCTGGGTGATTTCAGCCTGGATGGAGTCGAGGTCAGACTGGGAGTTGGTGCTGTTAGCAGACTGAACCGCCAGTTCACGCACACGCTGCAGGTTGTTGTTGATTTCGTTCAGCGCGCCTTCAGTGGTCTGCGCAATGGAGATACCGTCGTTAGCGTTACGGGAAGCCTGAGTCAGACCTTTGATGTTCGCGGTGAAACGGTTAGCAATCGCCTGACCTGCCGCATCGTCTTTCGCGCTGTTGATACGCAGACCAGAAGACAGACGCTCGATAGCGGTGCCCAGAGCGGACTGGGATTTGTTCAGGTTATTCTGGGTCAACAGCGACAGGCTGTTTGTATTAATGACTTGTGCCATGATCTTTTCCTTATCAATTACAACTTGATGTTATTGGGCTGTTGCCCACGGTTTCTCACCGTAACCCTTGTATCGGCACCTGAATTTCGAACTTTAGAAAATTTTTCACTTCCCCCGATCTTTTTCTTAGGCGGCGAAATAGCCGCTTTATGCATCATTATTCCGCGCATTATTTTTGCAAAATTATCATTAAACTTTGCCTCCAGATTGCCGATAACGCGCTTAACTACTGTTTGCAATCAAAAAGGAAGAAGGCATGGCTTCAATTTCATCATTAGGTGTGGGATCAAACTTACCGTTAGACCAGTTGTTGACAGACCTGACAAAGAACGAAAAAGGACGCTTAACGCCAATTACCAAACAGCAGAGCGCGAATTCGGCAAAGCTAACCGCCTATGGCACATTGAAAAGCGCATTAGAAAAATTCCAGACGGCAAATACCGCGTTAAATAAAGCGGATTTATTTAAGTCTACCGTGGCGTCCAGCACCACTGAAGATCTCAAAGTCAGTACTACCGCTGGCGCTGCCGCAGGGACTTATAAGATTAACGTAACCCAGCTTGCCGCCGCACAGTCGCTGGCGACAAAAACCACCTTCGCGACCACCAAAGAGCAGTTGGGCGATACGTCGGTCACGTCCCGGACAATTAAAATTGAACAGCCGGGACGTAAAGAGCCGCTGGAAATTAAGCTGGATAAAGGCGACACCTCCATGGAGGCGATCCGTGACGCCATCAATGACGCCGACAGCGGTATCGCCGCCAGTATCGTTAAGGTCAAAGAGAACGAATTCCAGTTGGTGCTTACCGCCAATAGCGGTACCGACAATACGATGAAGATCACGGTGGAAGGCGATACAAAACTTAACGATTTACTCGCTTATGACAGCACCACCAATACCGGCAATATGCAAGAGCTGGTGAAAGCAGAAAACGCGAAGCTGAACGTAAACGGCATCGACATTGAGCGTCAGAGCAATACCGTAACCGACGCCCCTCAGGGAATTACGCTCACCCTGACGAAGAAAGTGACCGACGCGACCGTGACGGTAACGAAAGATGATACCAAGGCGAAAGAGGCGATTAAATCCTGGGTGGATGCCTATAACTCGCTGGTGGATACCTTTAGCTCGTTAACCAAATATACCGCCGTTGAGCCGGGCGAAGAAGCCAGCGATAAAAACGGCGCGCTGTTAGGCGATAGTGTGGTTCGTACTATCCAGACCGGGATTCGGGCACAATTTGCCAATAGCGGCAGTAATTCTGCGTTCAAAACAATGGCGGAAATTGGCATCACTCAGGATGGGACTTCCGGCAAACTGAAGATTGATGATGATAAGCTGACCAAAGTACTGAAAGATAACACAGCCGCAGCGCGTGAGCTGCTGGTGGGCGATGGTAAAGAAACGGGGATCACCACCAAAATTGCCACCGAAGTGAAAAGTTATTTGGCGGATGACGGCATTATTGATAATGCGCAGGACAACGTTAACGCCACGCTGAAAAGCCTGACGAAACAGTACCTGTCCGTTAGCAACAGCATCGATGAAACCGTTGCCCGTTACAAGGCCCAGTTTACCCAACTGGATACCATGATGAGTAAGCTGAATAACACCAGTAGTTATTTGACCCAGCAATTTACAGCTATGAACAAGTCCTGATAACAGAGGTCACCATGTACACCGCGAGCGGTATCAAAGCTTATGCGCAAGTCAGCGTGGAAAGCGCCGTGATGAGCGCCAGCCCGCATCAGTTGATTGAAATGTTGTTTGATGGCGCGAATAGCGCTCTGGTGCGCGCTCGCCTGTTTTTAGAACAAGGCGATGTTGTCGCGAAAGGTGAAGCGTTAAGCAAAGCCATTAATATTATCGATAACGGGCTGAAAGCCGGCCTCGATCAGGAAAAAGGCGGTGAGATTGCGACGAATCTTTCCGAGCTATACGACTATATGATTCGCCGTTTACTGCAGGCTAATTTGCGTAACGACGCTCAGGCCATCGAAGAAGTGGAAGGGTTACTCAGCAATATTGCAGAAGCCTGGAAACAGATTTCACCGAAAGCATCTTTCCAGGAGTCTCGTTAATGACCTCAACCGTGGAGTTTATCAACCGTTGGCAGCGTATTGCGCTGCTCAGTCAATCGCTGCTTGAACTTGCGCAGCGAGGTGAATGGGATCTCTTACTGCAACAAGAGGTCTCCTATCTGCAAAGTATTGAAACGGTGATGGAAAAGCAAACTCCACCGGGCATTACGCGAAGTATTCAGGATATGGTCGCCGGATACATCAAACAAACGCTGGATAATGAGCAGCTCCTGAAAGGGCTGCTGCAACAGCGACTGGATGAACTCAGTAGTTTGATCGGACAATCCACCCGCCAAAAATCACTCAACAACGCTTATGGCCGTCTCTCCGGTATGTTACTCGTGCCAGACGCGCCTGGCGCCTCATAATATTTTCCCGTCTCGTATGAAAATTCTTCCATACTCCAGAGGTCGGCTAAACGACTTCTGGAGCACGGAAGATGAAAAACCCCACGTTATTGCAGTACTTCCACTGGTATTATCCCGACGGCGGTAAACTCTGGTCTGAGCTGGCGGAACGTGCTGATGGGCTGAATGATATCGGTATCAATATGGTCTGGCTACCGCCCGCCTGTAAAGGCGCCTCCGGCGGCTTTTCCGTAGGCTATGATACCTACGACCTGTTTGACCTCGGCGAATTTGACCAAAAAGGAACTATCGCGACAAAGTACGGCGATAAACGCCAGTTACTGACGGCGATAGACGCGCTCAAAAAAAATAGTATTGCGGTGCTGCTCGACGTCGTCGTGAACCACAAAATGGGGGCAGACGAAAAAGAACGTATTCGCGTTCAGCGCGTGAATCAGGATGACCGCACGCAAATCGATGACAACATCATTGAATGCGAAGGCTGGACGCGCTACACCTTCCCTGCCCGCGCGGGCCAGTATTCCAACTTTATTTGGGACTATCACTGTTTCAGCGGCATTGATCACATCGAGAATCCCGACGAAGACGGCATTTTTAAGATCGTCAATGACTATACCGGCGATGGCTGGAACGATCAGGTTGATGATGAGATGGGTAATTTTGACTATCTGATGGGGGAAAATATCGATTTTCGCAATCACGCGGTTACGGAAGAGATTAAATATTGGGCTCGTTGGGTCATGGAACAAACCCACTGTGACGGCTTTCGCCTGGACGCGGTAAAACATATACCCGCCTGGTTTTATAAAGAATGGATTGAGCATGTACAGGCGGTTGCACCAAAACCGCTGTTTATTGTCGCAGAATACTGGTCGCATGAAGTGGATAAATTGCAAACGTACATCGATCAGGTCGACGGGAAAACCATGCTGTTCGACGCGCCGTTGCAGATGAAATTTCATGAAGCCTCGCGCCACGGCGCGGAGTATGACATGCGCCACATTTTCACCGGCACGCTGGTAGAAGCCGACCCTTTTCATGCGGTGACGCTGGTCGCTAACCACGATACACAACCGCTACAGGCGCTGGAGGCGCCGGTAGAACCCTGGTTCAAACCATTGGCCTATGCGCTGATCCTGCTGCGTGAAAACGGCGTACCGTCGGTATTCTATCCCGATTTATACGGCGCCAGCTATGAGGATAGCGGCGAAAATGGCGAGACCTGTCGGGTCGACATGCCGGTGATTAACCAACTGGATCGGCTGATCCTTGCTCGTCAGCGTTTTGCGCACGGTATACAAACTCTCTTTTTCGATCATCCTAACTGTATCGCCTTTAGTCGCAGCGGTACTGAAGAGAATCCGGGCTGTGTGGTTGTACTTTCCAATGGCGACGACGGTGAAAAAACCCTCCTGCTCGGCGACAATTACGCTAACAAGACCTGGCGTGATTTTCTGGGAAACCGCAGTGAGCATGTTGTAACTAATGATCAAGGCGAAGCGACGTTCTTCTGCAACGCAGGCAGCGTCAGCGTGTGGGTCATTGAGGACGTGTGATGAGCGTTCCCGGCGGCAGAGCGCTGCCGGGAAGCGAAATTACGGCAGCGGCGTCGGCAGCGGCGTTTTTTCTAACGCGGCGGCGCACTCCGGCGTCGGACGAGCGACCCGTTGCAGCGTCATGCCATCATATTCCAGAGTATTCCCGTCGCGCTCAATTTCATAGAGCTCACGCTTAACCGTAACATTGGTTAAGTCATCGGAGAGCATGGTCAGCTTGCCCGGCAGAGCAATAACGCGCTGCCACTGGCGGCAGTCCAGCGTATCGCCTTCTTTAGTCACTACCAGGCTGGCGATAGCTTCAGGGCTCACCAGCTTACGTTGTGGGCCTTTTGACTGCCAGTACCCTTCCAGACCGGCCGGCGCGGGCGTTTTCACCACATCATTATAGTTTTCCACCTCGGCGCATCCGGCCAGAACCAGCAATGCGCCAACGATCGCTACTTTTTTCATCATTCATCCTGCATCAGAAGAAAGAGGAATTGTGGCATTAAAGCCCTGACGCCGCCAGCCTTTCCAGGCGCTGACCGCAATTTGATCCAGTCGGTATTACCGCTTATTAGGTGTAGGCAAATTCTGTGATCGGTGTAGTATGCGCACTTCTTGTTTCACACCTTCTGAGTTCAGAGGCTAAACACATGTCATGGCAACACTTCAAGCAAACCTGGTTAATTAAATTCTGGGCGCCGGCCCCTGCGGTGATCGCAGCCGGTATTCTCTCTACCTACTATTTTGGCATCACCGGCACGTTCTGGGCCGTGACGGGCGAATTTACCCGCTGGGGCGGGCAAATTTTGCAGCTTTTTGGCGTTCATGCCGAACAGTGGGGCTACTACAAGCTGATTCATCTGGAAGGTACGCCGCTGACGCGTATCGACGGCATGATGATCCTCGGCATGTTCGGCGGCTGTTTCGCCGCGGCGCTGTGGGCCAACAACGTAAAACTGCGTATGCCGCGCAGCCGAATCCGTATCGTACAGGCGGTGGTCGGAGGCATGATCGCTGGCTTCGGCGCGCGTCTGGCGATGGGGTGTAACCTGGCCGCCTTTTTTACCGGGATCCCGCAGTTCTCCCTACACGCGTGGTTCTTTGCGCTGGCGACCGCTATCGGCTCCTGGTTCGGCGCCCGCTTTACGTTGCTGCCGATATTTCGCATACCGGTGAAAATGCAGAAGGTCTCCGCGGCTTCACCACTGACGCAGAAACCGGATCAGGCAAGACGGCGTTTCAGGCTCGGTATGCTGGTCTTTATCGGCATGATTGGCTGGGCGTTATTAACGGCAATGCATCAGCCGAAACTGGGGCTGGCGATGCTGTTCGGCGTCGGGTTTGGGCTACTGATCGAGCGCGCGCAAATCTGCTTTACCTCGGCCTTTCGCGATCTGTGGATCTCCGGACGCGCCCATATGGCGAAAGCGATTATTTTCGGCATGGCGGTCAGCGCCATTGGTATTTTCAGCTACGTGCAGTTGGGCGTTGCACCTAAAATTATGTGGGCTGGCCCGAATGCGGTCATTGGCGGACTGCTGTTCGGTTTTGGCATCGTGCTGGCGGGCGGCTGCGAAACCGGCTGGATGTACCGCGCCGTAGAAGGCCAGGTGCATTACTGGTGGGTGGGCCTCGGCAATGTCATCGGTTCGACCATCCTGGCTTACTACTGGGATGATTTCGCGCCCGCGCTGGCGACCAGTTGGGATAAAGTTAACCTGCTGAATACCTTTGGTCCGCTGGGCGGTCTGCTGGTCACCTACCTGTTATTATTTGCCGCGCTGATGTTAATTATCGGCTGGGAAAAACGTTTTTTCCGCCGTGCGGGGCTGACGCCTGCTAAGGAATCTGTATGAAAAATATCGTCCCTGATTACCGTCTGGATATGGTTGGCGAACCTTGTCCGTACCCGGCGGTCGCCACTCTGGAAGCGATGCCGCAGCTAAAAAAAGGGGAGATCCTGGAGGTGGTGAGCGACTGTCCGCAGTCCATTAATAATATTCCACTGGATGCGCGCAATCACGGCTATACGGTGCTGGATATCCAGCAGGATGGCCCGACAATTCGTTATCTGATTCAAAAATAAACGCATATTCCCGCTGTACGTTACGGCGGGAGACCTTTTTACGGCATAACCGGCAAAAATCTACAACGCATAAAAGAAATCAGACAAGGTCGTCTTGTGCGCCGTGGCATAAATCTATTATATAACGTATACCGTTTTAATTTTGTCTGAGCCGATGAAAAACCCAGGGTTATTTTAAGCAAAACATAAAACAATTATTATTTTCCCTCTACGTCATAAAAGACTATCAGGTATTTATATTTTTACTCACTGACATTATCAGGTGATGATTTATTTATGCACAGCAGAAGCCAAAAAAATGATAAAATTTATTTTCATCTCCATTATTGGAGTCGTCTGTCTTGCCGCTGCCCGTTACTCACCCGTCACAGTGGTCAATGCACATCCGAGCGCCATTGCCCGCTGTCTCGCTGATAATCTGTCCCCGTATGGGTATATACTGGATCTCCATGAAACAGATATTCCAGGCATTAATAAAGAATTTACCGTGTATTATCGCAACGGCGCATATATTGCAGGAACATTCTGGATTGCAAACTCAATGACAATAGCGTCAGAACGAATAGTAGGAATGAATGGCGTCAGTAAACAGGCGTACCCTATTTTTAATAAGTCCCTGCAACAATGTGCAACCCGCTTATCAATAAAATGAGCGCGCCTCGCAAAAACAAGCCCACATAATCACGCACTGGTTGCATGGGCGTCGCGTCCCCCGCCGCTGACGTAGGTAAGCGCCCGGGAGTTCGCTGCGGATGTGTTGTCAGCTCTGGCTTAAACCTGCATGGACATGACTTCCTGATACGCGGCGACCAGCTTGTTGCGCACCTGAATCCCCATTTGCATGGAGACGGACGCTTTTTGCATATCGGCCATTACGTCATTAAGCGCAATGCCCGGCTCACCCAGAGTGAATTTTTCTGCCTGAACGCGCGCCGCCGTTTGTCTGTCGCTAATACGATCCAGCGCAGCATGTAGCTGGCCGGCAAAACTCACCGTCGACTGCGAGTGCGTGTCTTGCCCGCGCGCGGCCATCGCCGTCGCCTGTAACTGGCTAATAACCCCTTCAATCCCCTGTATTGCTGCCATGCTATTCCCCTGGATGATTTTTTACGCAGCAGAGATTACCAGTTTGTCAATAAGATAAAGGCGTTAAATAACGATAAAAAACCTCGGTTTTTAGCGCATAGAAAAATTCGAAACCACAAATAATGAGACCGTCAATTTTTCGAGTTTGCTGACCCGGGAGTGAGTCTTGTTCCACTTTGCAAAAAACGCCGTCCACGATCAGTCACGAGGTGCGAGATGAGTGCGACTGCATCGACTGCAACCCAACCTAAACCTCTCGAGTGGCTTAATCGCCTACGCGCGAATCCCCGAATTCCGTTAATTGTAGCGGGTTCCGCTGCCGTGGCGATCGTCGTTGCGATGGTGCTGTGGGCCAAAACGCCCGATTACCGCACGCTATTTAGCAACCTTTCCGATCAGGACGGCGGCGCGATCGTCGCGCAGTTGACCCAGATGAATATCCCCTATCGCTTTGCCAATGGCAGCGGCGCGATTGAAGTGCCCGCCGACAAAGTGCATGAACTGCGTCTGCGTCTGGCGCAGCAGGGGCTGCCTAAAGGCGGCGCGGTAGGCTTTGAACTGCTTGATCAGGAAAAATTCGGTATCAGTCAGTTCAGCGAGCAGGTGAATTACCAGCGCGCGCTGGAAGGTGAACTGGCCCGGACGATCGAGACGCTGGGTCCGGTAAAAAGCGCCCGTGTTCACCTGGCGATGCCAAAGCCGTCACTATTTGTGCGGGAACAAAAATCCCCTTCCGCCTCCGTCACCGTCACACTGGAACCGGGACGGGCGCTGGATGAAGGACAAATTAGCGCCGTGGTACATCTGGTTTCCAGCGCTGTCGCCGGTTTGCCGCCAGGAAACGTCACTCTGGTCGATCAATCCGGTCATCTGCTCACGCAATCCAATACCAGCGGTCGCGACCTTAATGACGCGCAATTAAAATTTGCTAATGATGTGGAAAGCCGCATCCAACGCCGTATCGAAGCCATTCTGTCGCCTATCGTCGGGAACGGTAATGTTCACGCTCAGGTAACCGCCCAGTTGGATTTTGCCAATAAAGAACAGACGGAAGAGCACTACAGCCCGAACGGCGATGCGTCGAAGGCCACCCTGCGTTCACGTCAGTTGAATATTAGCGAACAGGTAGGCGCGGGCTATCCCGGCGGCGTGCCTGGCGCGCTGTCGAACCAACCAGCGCCGCCTAACGAGGCGCCGATCGCCACGCCGCCGACCAATCAACAAAACGCGCAGAATACGCCACAAACCAGCACCAGTACCAACAGTAACAGTGCTGGCCCGCGCAATACACAGCGTAATGAAACCAGTAACTACGAAGTGGACCGCACCATTCGTCACACCAAAATGAATGTGGGCGATATTGAGCGTCTCTCCGTGGCCGTCGTGGTGAATTACAAAACGCTGGCAGATGGCAAACCGCTGCCATTGACCGCCGATCAGATGAAACAGATCGAGGATTTAACCCGTGAAGCGATGGGTTTTTCTGATAAACGCGGCGATACGCTAAACGTGGTGAATTCACCGTTTAGCGCAGTGGATAACACCGGCGGCGAACTGCCCTTCTGGCAACAGCAGTCCTTTATCGATCAGTTGCTCGCGGCAGGTCGCTGGTTACTGGTGCTGGTGGTGGCCTGGATTCTGTGGCGCAAAGCGGTACGTCCGCAGTTGACGCGCCGTGTTGAAGAAGCGAAAGCGGCGCAGGAACAGGCGCAGGTTCGCCAGGAAACCGAAGAAGCCGTGGAAGTACGCCTTAGCAAAGACGAGCAGCTCCAGCAACGCCGGGCTAACCAGCGTCTGGGCGCTGAGGTGATGAGCCAGCGTATTCGCGAAATGTCAGACAACGATCCGCGCGTGGTGGCGCTGGTCATTCGCCAGTGGATGAGTAACGATCATGAGTAATCTTAGCGGTACCGATAAAAGCGTCATTTTGTTGATGACCATTGGCGAAGACCGGGCGGCAGAGGTGTTTAAGCACCTCTCCACCCGCGAAGTGCAGGCGCTAAGTACAGCGATGGCTAACGTGCGTCAGATCTCCAACAAACAACTGACGGACGTACTATCAGAGTTTGAGCAAGAAGCGGAGCAGTTCGCCGCGCTGAATATTAACGCCAACGAATACCTGCGCTCCGTACTGGTTAAAGCGCTGGGCGAAGAACGCGCCTCCAGCCTGCTGGAAGATATTCTGGAAACGCGCGATACCACCAGCGGTATCGAAACGCTCAACTTTATGGAACCGCAGAGCGCCGCCGACCTGATTCGCGATGAACACCCGCAGATTATCGCCACCATTCTGGTCCACCTCAAACGCAGTCAGGCCGCCGATATTCTGGCGCTGTTTGACGAACGTCTGCGTCATGATGTGATGCTGCGTATCGCGACATTTGGCGGCGTACAGCCGGCGGCGCTGGCGGAGTTGACCGAAGTGCTGAATGGCCTGCTCGACGGTCAGAACCTGAAACGCAGCAAAATGGGCGGCGTAAGAACCGCGGCGGAAATTATCAACCTGATGAAAACGCAGCAGGAAGAAGCGGTTATTACCGCTGTGCGCGAATTCGACGGCGAACTGGCGCAGAAAATCATCGACGAGATGTTCCTGTTCGAAAATCTGGTGGATGTGGACGATCGCAGTATCCAGCGTCTGTTGCAGGAAGTGGATTCCGAATCGCTGCTGATCGCTCTGAAAGGCGCCGAACCGCCATTACGCGAGAAGTTCCTGCGCAATATGTCCCAGCGCGCCGCCGATATCCTGCGCGACGACCTTGCCAACCGTGGCCCGGTTCGTCTGTCTCAGGTGGAAAACGAGCAGAAAGCAATTCTGCTTATTGTGCGTCGTCTGGCGGAAACCGGCGAAATGGTGATTGGCAGCGGCGAGGATACCTATGTCTAATGAATTGCCGTGGCAAGTCTGGACCCCCGACGATCTCGCCCCGCCGCCGGAGACGTTTGTGCCAGTTGAGGCTGATAACGTGACCTTGACAGACGATACGCCGGAGCCCGAACTCACTGCAGAACAGCAGCTGGAGCAGGAGCTGGCGCAGCTAAAAATACAGGCCCATGAACAAGGTTATAACGCCGGGCTGGCGGAGGGACGGCAAAAAGGACACGCGCAGGGATATCAGGAAGGGTTAGCGCAGGGGCTGGAGCAAGGACAAGCCCAGGCGCAGACGCAGCAGGCGCCGATTCATGCCCGTATGCAGCAGTTAGTGAGCGAGTTTCAGAACACGCTTGACGCGCTCGATAGCGTTATCGCCTCACGGCTGATGCAAATGGCCCTGGAGGCCGCACGTCAGGTCATCGGCCAAACGCCGGCGGTGGACAACTCGGCGCTGATTAAACAGATCCAACAACTGTTGCAGCAAGAGCCGCTCTTTAGCGGCAAGCCGCAATTGCGCGTGCATCCGGACGACTTACAGCGGGTGGAAGAGATGCTGGGCGCCACGCTCAGTCTTCACGGATGGCGGTTGCGCGGGGACCCAACGTTGCATCACGGCGGGTGTAAAGTCTCTGCCGATGAGGGCGATCTGGACGCCAGCGTCGCTACTCGCTGGCAAGAGTTGTGTCGCCTGGCGGCGCCGGGAGTGCTCTGATGACCACGCGTCTGACCCGCTGGCTTACCGCGCTCGACAACTTTGAAGCAAAAATGGCGTTATTGCCGGCGGTGCGTCGTTATGGACGTTTAACCCGCGCCACTGGCCTGGTACTGGAGGCCACCGGTCTCCAGCTTCCGCTGGGCGCCACCTGCATTATTGAGCGCCAGGACGGCCCTGAAACCAAAGAGGTGGAATCGGAAGTCGTCGGTTTTAACGGCCAGCGTCTGTTTTTAATGCCGCTGGAAGAGGTCGAAGGCATTCTGCCCGGTGCCCGCGTTTACGCCCGTAACGGGCATGGCGACGGTCTGCAAAGCGGCAAACAGCTACCGCTCGGCCCGGCCTTGCTTGGTCGGGTGCTGGATGGCGGCGGTAAACCGCTCGACGGACTGCCTGCGCCGGATACGCTGGAAACTGGCGCGTTAATCACGCCGCCGTTTAACCCGCTACAGCGAACGCCAATCGAACATGTGTTGGATACCGGCGTACGCGCTATCAACGCGTTGTTAACCGTAGGGCGCGGTCAGCGTATGGGACTCTTTGCTGGTTCCGGCGTCGGTAAGTCGGTTCTGCTTGGCATGATGGCGCGCTACACGCGGGCGGACGTGATTGTCGTGGGACTTATCGGCGAACGTGGCCGCGAAGTTAAAGATTTTATCGAAAATATTCTCGGCCCCGACGGTCGCGCGCGTTCGGTGGTGATTGCCGCCCCGGCGGATGTTTCGCCGCTGCTGCGAATGCAGGGCGCCGCCTATGCCACCCGCATCGCCGAAGACTTTCGCGATCGCGGACAGCATGTGTTGCTGATTATGGATTCGCTGACGCGCTATGCGATGGCACAGCGTGAAATTGCGCTGGCAATCGGCGAACCGCCAGCCACCAAAGGTTATCCGCCCTCGGTGTTCGCAAAGCTGCCGGCGCTGGTCGAACGTGCCGGTAATGGCATCCACGGCGGCGGCTCTATCACCGCGTTTTATACCGTGTTGACCGAGGGGGACGACCAACAAGATCCCATTGCCGACTCGGCACGCGCAATCCTCGACGGGCACATTGTCTTGTCCCGCCGTCTGGCGGAGGCCGGGCACTATCCGGCCATTGATATCGAGGCGTCAATCAGCCGGGCAATGACCGCGCTCATTACCGAGCAGCACTATGCGCGGGTACGGCTATTTAAACAGTTGCTTTCCAGTTTCCAGCGTAACCGCGATCTGGTCAGCGTCGGTGCCTATGCCAAAGGCAGCGATCCGATGCTCGATAAAGCCATTACCTTATGGCCGCAACTGGAAGCGTTTTTACAGCAAGGCATTTTTGAACGGGCCGACTGGGAGGACTCTCTGCAGGCGCTCGATTTAATTTTCCCGACGGTGTGATAAAGCAGGAGGGCGACGATCATGGCACAACATGGCGCTCTGGAAACACTCAAAGATCTGGCCGAAAAAGAGGTAGATGATGCGGCGCGTTTACTGGGCGAAATGCGTCGCGGCTGCCAACAGGCGGAAGAACAGCTCAAAATGCTGATCGATTATCAGAATGAGTATCGCAGTAATTTGAACACCGATATGGGCAACGGCATCGCCAGTAATCGCTGGATCAACTATCAGCAGTTTATTCAGACACTGGAAAAGGCGATAGAGCAGCATCGCCTCCAGCTTACGCAGTGGACGCAAAAAGTCGACCTGGCGCTGAAGAGCTGGCGTGAGAAAAAGCAGCGACTTCAGGCCTGGCAAACCTTACAGGACCGACAAACCGCGGCAGCGCTGTTAGCTGAAAACCGCATGGATCAGAAAAAGATGGATGAATTTGCTCAGCGTGCAGCAATGAGGAAACCCGAATGATCACCCTGCCCCAACTGATCACCACCGATACCGACATGACCGCGGGTCTGACGTCAGGAAAAACCACCGGTTCAGCCGAGGACTTTCTGGCGCTCCTGGCGGGCGCGTTAGGCGCAGACGGCGCACAGGGCAAAGACGCCCGCATCACGCTGGCCGATTTACAGGCGGCAGGCGGCAAATTATCGAAAGAGTTACTGACCCAACATGGCGAGCCGGGCCAGGCGGTGAAGCTTGCCAACCTGCTGGCGCAAAAAGCGAATGCGACGGATGAAACGCTTACCGATCTGACACAAGCGCAGCATCTACTGTCTACGCTAACGCCATCGTTGAAAACCAGCGCTCTGGCCGCACTGAGTAAGACGGCGCAGCATGACGAGAAAACGCCCGCGCTGAGCGATGAGGATCTTGCCAGTCTGAGCGCTTTATTCGCCATGCTGCCCGGACAACCTGTCGCGACGCCTGTCGCCGGAGAGACGCCGGCTGAAAATCACATCGCCTTGCCGTCACTGTTGCGCGGCGACATGCCATCGGCGCCGCAGGAAGAGACACATACGCTCTCTTTTAGCGAGCATGAAAAAGGGAAAACCGAGGCGTCGCTTGCGCGCGCCAGCGACGATCGCGCCACGGGGCCATCACTGACGCCGCTGGTGGTTGCTGCCGCCGCGACCAGCGCGAAAGTGGAGGTGGATAGCCCGCCCGCGCCAGTAACGCATGGCGCGGCAATGCCGACGCTCAGCAGCGCCACGGCGCAACCGCAACCGCTACCTGTCGCCTCAGCCCCGGTACTCAGCGCGCCGTTAGGCAGCCATGAATGGCAGCAAACGTTCAGTCAGCAGGTCATGTTATTTACGCGTCAGGGACAGCAAAGCGCGCAGCTTCGATTGCATCCGGAAGAGTTAGGTCAGGTGCATATTTCGCTCAAGCTGGATGACAATCAGGCGCAGCTCCAGATGGTATCGCCGCACAGCCATGTCCGCGCCGCGCTGGAAGCCGCCCTGCCCATGTTGCGCACTCAGTTGGCGGAAAGCGGCATTCAGTTGGGACAAAGCAGTATCAGTAGCGAAAGCTTTGCCGGACAGCAGCAGTCTTCATCGCAACAACAGTCTGCCCGCGCCCAACACCCGGACGCGTTTGGCGCTGAAGATGACATAGCGTTAGCGGCGCCGGCCTCGCTTCAGGCCGCCGCGCGCGGCAATGGCGCAGTGGATATCTTCGCCTAACGCCAGAGGTAGCATGATTATCCGCGTCTTTTCCACGCTTTGTCGTGGACAGGACACGGGATAATCAGCCAATAAGCAGTACCGAAACAGGAAGCCCGTATCAGATGACTGACTCCGCGATTAACAAAAAGAGCAAACGCTCGATTTGGATACCTTTGCTGGTGTTGATTACCCTCGCCGCCTGCGCGACCGCCGGTTATAGCTACTGGCGTATGCAGCAGCAACCGACCACGAACGCTAAAGCGGAACCGGCTCCGCCGCCCGCGCCGGTATTTTTTGCGCTGGATACGTTTACCGTCAATCTGGGCGATGCGGATCGCGTGTTGTATATCGGCGTGACCCTGCGTCTGAAAGACGAAGCGACGCGCGCGCGATTAAATGAATATCTGCCGGAAGTGCGCAGCCGTCTGCTGTTGTTGTTTTCCCGTCAGAATGCCGCCGAGCTCTCAACAGAAGCTGGCAAACAAAAACTGATTGCCGCCATTAAAGAGACGCTGGCCGCGCCGCTCGTTGCCGGACAACCAAAACAGGTCGTCACTGACGTGCTTTATACAGCTTTTATTCTGCGGTAACGATATGGGCGATAGTATTCTTTCTCAGGCTGAAATCGATGCGCTGTTGAACGGCGACAGCGACACCAAAGACGAACCCACTCCCGGTATCGCAAGCGATAGCGATATTCGCCCTTACGATCCCAATACCCAGCGTCGCGTCGTGCGTGAACGCTTGCAGGCGCTGGAGATTATTAACGAGCGTTTCGCACGCCAGTTCCGGATGGGATTATTTAACCTGCTGCGCCGCAGCCCGGATATTACCGTGGGCGCCATACGTATTCAGCCGTATCACGAATTTGCGCGTAACCTGCCGGTACCGACCAACCTGAACCTGATCCACCTGAAGCCGCTACGCGGCACCGGGCTGGTGGTGTTCTCGCCGAGTCTGGTGTTTATTGCCGTCGATAACCTGTTCGGCGGCGACGGCCGTTTTCCGACCAAAGTCGAGGGCCGCGAGTTTACCCATACGGAACAGCGGGTCATCAACCGTATGTTGAAACTGGCGCTGGAAGGCTATAGCGACGCATGGAAAGCCATTAATCCGCTGGAAGTGGAGTATGTGCGTTCCGAAATGCAGGTGAAATTTACCAATATCACCACCTCGCCGAACGATATCGTCGTCAATACGCCGTTTCATGTGGAGATCGGCAATCTGACCGGTGAATTTAACATCTGTCTGCCATTTAGCATGATCGAGCCGCTGCGTGAGCTGTTGGTGAATCCGCCGCTGGAAAACTCGCGCCATGAAGATCAGAACTGGCGTGATAACCTGGTACGCCAGGTTCAGCACTCTGAACTGGAGCTGGTAGCCAATTTTGCCGATATTCCGTTACGTCTTTCCCAGATTTTGAAGCTGAAACCCGGCGATGTACTGCCGATTGAAAAACCCGACCGCATTATTGCTCATGTGGACGGCGTTCCGGTACTCACCAGCCAATATGGCACCGTAAACGGACAGTATGCGCTACGCGTAGAACATTTGATCAACCCAATTTTGAATTCGCTGAATGAGGAACAGCCCAAATGAGTGACATGAATAATCCGTCCGATGAGAATACTGGCGCATTGGATGATCTGTGGGCTGACGCGTTAAACGAGCAAAAAGCGACCACCAATAAAAGCGCCGCCGACGCGGTTTTCCAACAGCTTGGCGGCGGCGATGTCAGCGGTGCTATGCAGGATATCGATCTGATTATGGATATCCCGGTCAAACTGACCGTAGAGCTGGGCCGCACGCGAATGACCATTAAAGAACTGCTGCGACTGACGCAGGGGTCGGTCGTCGCGCTGGACGGGCTGGCGGGCGAGCCGCTGGATATCCTGATTAATGGCTACCTGATTGCCCAGGGTGAAGTGGTCGTCGTGGCGGATAAATACGGCGTACGTATCACCGATATTATTACGCCATCCGAGCGTATGCGTCGTTTGAGTCGTTAATGATGAAGACAGAAGCCACGGTTTCTCAGCCCACCGCGCCAGCCGGATCGCCGCTCATGCAGGTGAGCGGCGCATTAATTGGCATTATTGCGCTTATTCTGGCGGCGGCCTGGGTGATTAAGCGTATGGGATTCGCGCCCAAAGGAAATAGCGTCCGGGGACTCAAGGTGTCAGCCAGCGCCTCGCTTGGCCCGCGCGAACGCGTGGTGATTGTCGAGGTCGAAAATGCTCGTCTGGTACTGGGCGTGACCGCCTCGCAGATCAACCTGCTGCACACCCTGCCGCCCGCAGAGAATGACACGGAAGCACCCGTTGCCCCACCGGCGGATTTCCAGAACATGATGAAGAACTTACTCAAGCGTTCCGGGAGATCCTGATGCGCCGTTTGTTATTCCTTTCTCTGGCGGGTCTGTGGCTTTTTAGTCCCGCCGCCGCTGCGCAACTGCCGGGGCTTATCAGCCAACCATTAGCGGGCGGAGGCCAAAGCTGGTCATTATCCGTCCAGACGCTGGTTTTCATCACCTCGCTGACGTTTCTGCCAGCGATTTTACTGATGATGACGAGCTTCACGCGTATCATCATTGTTTTTGGCCTGTTGCGTAACGCGCTGGGCACGCCCTCGGCACCGCCAAATCAGGTGTTACTCGGACTGGCGTTGTTTTTGACCTTTTTTATTATGTCGCCCGTCATTGACAAGATTTACGTGGACGCTTACCAGCCGTTTAGCGAGCAGAAAATTTCTATGCAGGAAGCGCTGGACAAAGGCGCGCAACCGTTACGCGCGTTCATGCTGCGCCAAACCCGCGAAGCCGATCTGGCGCTGTTTGCCCGTCTGGCCAATAGCGGTCCGTTACAGGGACCGGAAGCAGTACCGATGCGTATCCTCCTGCCCGCTTATGTCACCAGCGAATTAAAGACGGCGTTTCAGATCGGTTTTACGATTTTTATCCCTTTTTTGATTATCGACCTGGTGATCGCCAGCGTATTGATGGCGTTGGGGATGATGATGGTGCCGCCAGCGACAATCGCCCTACCGTTTAAGCTGATGCTGTTTGTGCTGGTCGATGGTTGGCAATTGCTTGTGGGGTCGCTGGCCCAAAGCTTTTACAGTTAGAGGCGCAAAATGACTCCTGAATCCGTCATGATGATGGGCACCGAGGCGATGAAAGTCGCTCTCGCCCTGGCTGCGCCGCTGTTACTCGTCGCGCTGATTACCGGCCTCATTATCAGCATCTTGCAGGCCGCGACTCAGATTAATGAAATGACGCTGTCGTTTATCCCTAAAATCGTCGCGGTATTCATCGCAATTATCGTTGCCGGCCCGTGGATGCTCAACCTGCTGCTGGATTACGTGCGCACTCTGTTCAGCAATTTACCTTATATCATCGGATAAACAGAACGATGATCCAGGTTACAAGCGAGCAATGGCTATACTGGCTGCATCTCTATTTCTGGCCTTTGCTGCGCGTACTGGCGCTGATTTCAACGGCGCCCATTCTCAGCGAGCGCGCTATTCCCAAGCGGGTAAAACTGGGGTTGGGAATAATGATTACCCTTGTTATCGCGCCGTCGCTACCGGCAAACGATACGCCGCTTTTTTCTATTGCCGCCTTATGGCTGGCGATGCAACAAATTCTGATCGGTATTGCGCTGGGATTTACCATGCAATTCGCCTTTGCGGCGGTGCGTACCGCAGGTGAGTTTATCGGTCTGCAAATGGGGCTTTCCTTTGCCACCTTCGTCGACCCGGGCAGCCACCTGAATATGCCGGTTCTGGCGCGTATTATGGATATGCTCGCCATGCTACTGTTTCTCACCTTTAATGGCCATTTGTGGCTTATTTCGCTGCTGGTCGATACCTTCCACACTCTGCCCATCGGGAGTAACCCGGTGAACAGTAATGCATTTATGGCGCTCGCCAGGGCCGGAGGGCTCATTTTCTTAAACGGACTGATGCTGGCATTGCCGGTCATTACCCTCCTGCTTACGCTCAACCTGGCGCTGGGGCTATTAAACCGCATGGCGCCGCAGCTCTCGATATTTGTTATCGGTTTCCCGCTTACCCTCACCGTCGGCATTATGCTGATGGCCGCGCTAATGCCATTAATTGCGCCGTTTTGCGAACATTTATTCAGCGAAATTTTCAATTTGCTTGCTGATATTGTTAGCGAGATGCCGATAAATAATAACCCATAATTTTTATCCTGTTTTACTAAGGTTTATCCGAAAATAAATTTTAAAAAACATTCACCAGGATATATCCGCTGCCCCTTATTTGTTTTTACTTCACTCACATAACGCAACATTCACTTTACTTTAAGATGATTCCTGGCAAATTATATGTAACTTTACGGGATAGTAAGTTCGCCTGAAAAACCGCGTAAGCGTTGTCTAAGGTGACTATTCGTGTTCCGTCTGATTATGGTGAGTTATTCAGGTAAGGGGAATTATCGTTACGCATTGAGTGAGGGTATGCCATGTCAACGATTATTATGGATTTATGCAGTTACACCCGGCTAGGGTTAAGCGGGTATCTGGTCAGCAGAGGGGTGAAAAAAAGGGAAATCAACGACATCGAAACCGTTGACGAACTCGCTATCGCTTGTGGCGCGCATCAGCCTTCGGTGGTGTTTATTAATGAGGACTGTTTCATTCATACGCCTTCAGACAGTCAACAAATAAAGCAAATCATTAATCAACATCCTGACACTTTATTTATTGTTTTTATGGCAATTGCTAATGTGCATTTTGATGAATATTTATTAGTAAGAAAAAACTTATTGATTAGCTCAAAATCGATTAAACCTGACTCGCTGGATATCATTCTTGGCGATATTCTGAAAAAAGAGTCGGGTATTTCAGGAACCATAAATTTACCAACATTGTCGTTAAGTCGAACTGAATCCAGCATGTTGCGAATGTGGATGGAAGGTCAGGGAACCATTCAGATTTCTGACAGAATGAATATTAAAGCAAAAACAGTATCCTCCCATAAGGGGAATATAAAAAGAAAGATAAAAACGCATAATAAACAAGTGATCTATCACGTAGTACGGCTGACAGATAACGTCACTAACGGCATTTTTGTTAACATGCGCTGAGACATCCGGACTGGCAATGTACCTCCAGTCCGGCTCAATTAGTCCTGCTCCGCCTTCTCGACAAAAATACCATCCTGGTGACCTGACTCATTGAAGAACCAGATGCCGAGCGGGTAATCCTCCAGCGAAACCAGGTACATTGTGCCTTCACTAAATTCTTCCACTGCCAGTACCACGCCCGGTCGGCGGGGACCGCCGTCCGTTTTAACGGTTACCCGATCATTCACCTTCATCATTTTCCTCCTGTCGCTTTGTGCCAGTGTAGAACAATTTTCTGCGTCTGACAGCGCCTTGCCGGCGTGTTTGCTGGTTTTCTCAACGGTCTATACTTAGGCTGTCAGGAACCCGTGAGGTAGTGAAGATGAAAACGGCAAAAGAGTACAGTGATACGGCCAAGCGCGAAGTGAGCGTCGATGTAGATGCGCTACTGGCGGCCATCAATGAAATCAGCGAAAGCGAGGTTCACCGTAGCCAGGAAGATCCTGAGCGGGTGAGCGTAGACGGACGGGAATATCATACATGGCATGAATTAGCTGAAGCATTCGAGCTGGATATTCATGATTTTAGTGTAACAGAAGTAAACCGTTAAAAATGGCCGAAAAAAATCCCGGCCCTACGGGTCGGGATCAAACTTGCTTATGCAAGAAGCACTTGAAAATTCGTTACACCAGGAAATCTGATGTGAGATTTACCTTATCTGCAATTTTTTTGCATGACAAGTAAATATTTTTTACATGAATGATTAAGCGCGCTAATAGTTCGGTAGCAAAAGTGTGACAACGCATGTGCTGCCTGGAAGCGACGGGATCGGTTCCAGTTAGCGTTCGACTTCTTTCGGGTGTGCTTTAGGACTTTTCCTGGAAATAAGCCCGCCGTTGCAACGGAAAATGAGGAAAAAATGCTCTCAATCCATGACCCCTTGCTGATTTTTACCGATCTGGACGGCACATTGCTGAACAGCCACACGTTTGAGTGGCAGCCCGCGGCCCCCTGGCTTACACGCCTGCATGAAAGCGGCGTGCCCGTGATCCTCTGTAGCAGTAAAACCGCGGCTGAAATGCTCCAGCTCCAGACGACGTTAAATCTACAGGGACTGCCGCTGATTGCGGAAAACGGCGCGGTGATCCAACTGGACGTTCATTGGGAAGACCATCCCAACTATCCCCGTCTGATAGCCGGTATTTCTCACAACGAAATCCGCCTCGTCCTGCATAAATTGCGTGAAAAGGAACAGTTTAAGTTCACCACGTTTGATGACGTTGACGATCAGGTGATAAGCGAATGGACGGGCCTAAACCGGGCACAGTCTGCCCTAACCCGTCTGCATGAAGCGTCGGTGTCGCTGATCTGGCGCGATAGCGATGAACGCATGGCGCAGTTTGTCGCCCATTTAAATGACCTGGGACTGCAATTTGTCCATGGCGCCCGTTTCTGGCATGTGCTGGACGCCTCCGCCGGTAAAGATCAGGCTGCTAACTGGCTGATAGAAGCATATCGTCGCCAGTGGCGCGCGCGTCCTCTAACGTTGGGGTTAGGAGACGGCCCCAATGATGCGCCCTTACTGGATATGATGGATTATGCGGTTGTCGTTAAAGGGCTAAACCGGGAGGGCGTACATTTGCGTAACGACGATCCTCAGCGCGTCTACCGTAGCCAGAACGAAGGGCCGGATGGCTGGCGCGAAGGAATGGACTATTTCTTTTCCCGCTCCTGAGTCGCGTCGCTGGCGCAAATACGGTTACGTCCGGACTGTTTGGCGTAATAAAGCCGTTTGTCGGCCAGCGACTGCAACTGCTCAAAATCATAGTCGCCGTATTCCTCCGCGCTACTGATCCCCATTGACGCGCTGATACGAAGCGTCGTGCTTTTCGTCACCAGAATCTCTTTGTCATTAATGCGCTGGCGTATGCGTTCGGCAATCTGCAGCGCCTGCGCTTTCGTCGCGCCGGGCAGCACGATACAAAACTCTTCGCCCCCTACCCGTCCGGCGATGTCGTGCGCTCGAATGGTGCTGCCAATGAGCCCAGCGGCATGGGACAACACGCGATCGCCTGCCTGATGACCAAAGCGATCGTTAACGCTTTTAAAATAATCTAAATCCAGCTGTATCACAGAAAATGGCTGGCGGGCTTCCCGGTAGCGCTTTGCCAGCCTGGACGCTTTTTCAAACAGCGCGCCACGGTTATATAGCCGGGTCAGCGGATCGTGCCATGCCTGCCATTGCAGCGAATTTTGCAGAACAAACATGTTTTTGACCATATGTCGAATAACGCCCCAAGAGATCAACAGCATCGCCGTAAAAAGCACCCATAACAGCGTCAGCGCGATACTAATACTGCCAAAATTCCCTTGGATGCCTTCACGTAGTGTATGCACGCGCAGCAGGACGCCATCAAAATGATCCAGCCGCTCCCAGCTTACATAATGCGTTCCTAAACGCAGCCCGCCCAGGGTATCTTTTTCTATTTCACGCGCCAGTAAGGCGCGCTCACGGTCATTTAACGTATTCGCGGTTTGTTGTTCCGGCGCGGAGTCCGTCAACAAACGGAGATGGTTATCGTATAGCTGATATTCCCCTTCAATATCCTTTTCGGCCGCATCGCGCAGGAACCGCTGTAATGACGCGACGGGAATATCCATTGCCAGTACGCCATACCAGTAATTATCGTGATCCAGCGGTAGACTGGCTGTCACTTTTTTCTGCTCGTCAGCAACATAGGGCTGTGCGGAGGTAAACCACCGCACGCCGCGCTGTGGGTTACGCCGTTGGCTTTGCTCGATAAACCAGGGCTGGGTCACGTACTGATAGTAACGGGAGACAATATCGCTACCGTACGCCGTAGGGAGAGTTGAGAGGTAAAACCCTGAGCGAGAAACATACATCGTCTCCAGCGTCAGCATGGCGGATGAGCGCGCCAGACGCGCCAGATACCCTAACTCCAGCGTGGCGGTCAATTCATTTGCCAGGTCACGACTCTCCCGCGAAAGAAGCGTCGTCCGGGCGACAAATTGATCGGAAACGCCATATAACGGCAATGTCCGCCGCTTATCCAGCTCCAGTTGCCAGAAATGTCTGACGCGTCGTTGCTCAAACTGCGTCACCGCGCTTTGCAATGCGGAAAAAGCCAGCGGCGCCACCAGCGCTTCATGCATACCGTTGCGTAAAAAGATCAACCTGTCCATGTTGAATTGCAGTTGGCGGTCAAGGACATTCGCGACGCTCCCCAGATGATTGCGCTGACTGGCGACATACGCGTCTTTCAGTATCATCACTTCCCGCCAGGTAAGTAGCGTCGAGAACAGCATCACGATCAGAAAACAGGTGTTGACGACATGACCGGGACCAAAACGCCGCGCCAGCTTTTTAAACCAGCCTTGATTATCTAACAGTGTTTCGTGCGGCACCCTGGTAACTCCTGGTTATTGATACAACGCCCCCTGATGGCTTACGGTAGCCAGACCTCATCAAGGGATACCACTCAATCCTGGCATAACCAGGTAGCAGCATGTCGCAGCGCGACGACTCTTTTTCTCCACAGCAAAACGCCCGGCATTAACCGGGCGTTTTGTCATCGGGCTTCGTCCCGCACGCGCCTTTCCTTGCCTGGCACGAGCTCATTCTCATGGAATGCCTCCCGCTTTACGCCAAAACCATCATACCAGCGACACTCTACCATTCCGCTGGAATAACCGGTGACGATCATCCGGGGCCCACCCTCTTTCACGGTAACTTCCTCACTGACAGAAAAGACCATACCTGCCTCCTGTATCAGATGAAACGTTTTCACCTTAGACGAGGATGGGCAATTTTGCATAATTCATTGTAGAAAATCAGTGCGAAACACCGCGAATTTTCGCCACACCTTTCACCAGCGCCACCACAATGGCGCCGATAATAAAGCCGAGCACCAGATTCAGCCCCGCAGGGATCGTATGCGCCATGAAAGCCCCCTGCTGCTGCGCAAAATGTTCAATGGCATGGTGTAGCGGCGCAATACCGTGTACGACAATCCCGCCGCCAACCAGAAACATCGCCAGCGTACCGACAATGGATAATGCTTTCATTAACCAGGGCGCGATAATCAGCAATCCTTTACCGACGCCCTGCGCCAGCACGCTACGCTTTTCCGCCAGCCAGTACCCCATATCATCCAGTTTGACAATAATACCCACCAGGCCATACACGCCAATGGTCACAATCAACGCAATCCCCGCCAGTACCAACACCTGATTAAGCAGCGGCGCCTGCGCGACAATCCCCAGGGTAATGGCCACAATTTCAGCGGAAAGAATGAAATCGGTACGGACCGCCCCTTTTACTTTATCTTTTTCAAAGGCCAAAGGATCTTGCGCAGCCAGCGCCTCAAGACGTTTTTGCCGCTCCGCCGGGTCTTCTTTGTGTTTTCGCGCCTCAAAGGTATGCAGGACTTTTTCTACCCCTTCAAAGCAGAGAAACGCGCCGCCTAACATTAATAAAGGCGTGATGGCCCACGGGATAAATGCGCTTATCAGCAGCGCCAACGGCACCAGAATAACCTTGTTGATTAATGATCCTTTCGCCACGCTCCATACCACTGGCAGCTCGCGATTAGCGCGAACGCCGGTCACCTGCTGCGCATTGAGCGACAGGTCGTCCCCCAGTACGCCCGCGGTTTTTTTCGCGGCCAATTTGCCCATTACCGAAATATCGTCCAGCAGCGTGGCGATATCGTCGAGTAATGTCAGTAAGCTACTTCCTGCCAAAATGATTTCCTCGGTCTTTTCTTCTAAGACGTTAAGTATGTAGCAAAACGCGCAATGCCGAAACCGGCGGCGCGGGTCAACGCCTTTTTATTCCAAAAGGACAATTATAATGCTCGCCAGCATAATAATTTTGACGTTTACTATATCCACCCTTTTTATTTCACCGTGAGTGATTATGCGTTTCCGGCAGTTATTACCTCTTTTTGGCGCGCTTTTTGCCTTGTACATCATTTGGGGGTCTACCTATTTTGTTATCCGCATAGGCGTTGAAAGCTGGCCGCCGCTGATGATGGCAGGCGTACGTTTTCTCTCGGCGGGGATGTTGCTCATGGCGTTTTTGCTGCTGCGCGGCGAAAAACTTCCGCCGCTGCGCCAGACCATCAACGCCGCGCTGATTGGTCTACTGCTGCTGGCGGTGGGTAACGGCCTGGTGACGGTGGCGGAGCATCAAAACGTGCCATCGGGCATTGCTGCCGTCGTGGTCGCCACTGTCCCGCTATTTACGCTGTGCTTTAGCTACTTTTTTGGTATTAAAACGCGCAAATTAGAATGGGTGGGGATTGCCATTGGACTTGCCGGGATTATTCTGCTGAACAGCGGCGGCAACTTAAGCGGCAATCCGTGGGGCGCGATTTTGATCCTGATAGGTTCGATGAGCTGGGCATTTGGTTCCGTTTACGGCTCGCGCATCGCCCTCCCTGTGGGCATGATGGCGGGTGCGATTGAAATGCTGGCGGCGGGCGTGGTATTGCTTTGCGCGGCATTTCTTTCCGGCGAAAAGCTCGCCACGCTGCCTGGCTTATCGGGGTTTATGGCCGTCGGCTACCTGGCGTTGTTCGGTTCTATTATCGCCATTAATGCCTATATGTACCTGATTCGCAACGTCAGTCCGGCGCTGGCGACCAGCTACGCCTATGTGAATCCGGTTGTCGCCGTGTTGCTTGGCACTGGCCTGGGCGGTGAGAGGTTATCGCCCGTTGAATGGGCCGCGCTGGGTGTGATTGTGTTTGCCGTAGTGCTGGTGACTCTGGGTAAGTACCTGTTTCCCGCCAGGGCGGTGGTCACGCCGTGTAAAACGGAAGATTCACGCAAGTAGATGAATCCCCTGGGTGTCGATCTGCGCGCTGGCGCCGCCGCCGCAGATCCACTCTTCCAGGCGCTCCGCCAACGCCGCGTCGCTCAATTTCGCTCGTCCGCGCAAGGCACACTCCCAGACGATCAGTACCCGCCAGCCAAGCGCCTGTAAACGCTGAATATCGCGCTCATCGCGCTCAACGTTCTTACCGATTTTTTCCAGCCAGAAAGCCGTTCGCGTGGCCGGTACTTTGAACAGATAACAGTGGTGATGATGCCAAAAGCAGCCGTGAGTAAAAATCACACAATCATAGTCATTCACCACAAAGTCCGGCTTGCCCGGTAATGTCGCGTCCTGAGTATGAAACGTAATCCCCTGCGCGCTTAACAGGCCAGCAAGACGTTTTTCAATAGCCGTATCGCGGGTCGCTATCGCGCGCATATTTTTACTGCGCGTGGCTTTATCGTGAACGTCCGCCATCTACCGTCTCTCTCTGACGCAGCGTCACCGCCTGGTGAATTTTGGGTTCCAGCAGCTTTGCTACCGCGGCAAATACCGGCACCACCACGGAGTTGCCAAACTGGCGATAGGCCTGCGTATCCGAGACAGGTATCCTGAACTGGTACGTTTGCGGCGCCTCAAATCCCATTAAACGCGCGCACTCTCTCGGCGTGAGTCGGCGGGGACGATGTTGTTGGTTGCCAGCATCGTCGAAATTCACTTCGCCTTTCGCCATATCCCAACCACGATCGATCAGAATTTCGGCGCCATCTTTGTAGTAGCGAGCAGATAACGTGCGCGCCACACTTTCCGGATTGTCAGGGTAAACCATGCCATAGCCAAAACCGTTTCCCCGCGCCTGGTGCTTTTTCGCGTAGCGATATAAATATTTCCACAGCACCGGCGTCAGGATATATTTGGCTTCGACGACGGGCTCCAGCAGTTCTGCCAGCGTCGGACGGCGCGGTGGATAACAGCGGGCGATATTGCGTAACGTAAAATCGGTTTTCAGGTTTAAATCGCGACGGAATCCCACCAACACAATACGTTCCCGATGCTGAGGAAGAAAGTGCTGCCCGTCGATAATTTTCGGATCGTCCGGGCCATTGTCAGCGGCATCCGCCACGTCATATCCCAGTTCATCGAGCGTTTGCATAATAATGCGGAAGGTGTTGCCCTGGTCGTGACTTTTAAGGTTTTTCACGTTTTCCAGCACAAACAGCGCGGGGCGGCGAGCGTCGATAATTCTTACGACATCAAAAAATAACGTCCCCTGAGTCTCGCAGGCAAAGCCGTGGGCGCGGCCCAGCGCATTTTTCTTGGAAACGCCCGCCAGAGAAAATGGCTGACAGGGAAAGCCCGCCAGCAGGACATCATGTTGCGGAATATGCTGGCGAATGTGTTCCGCCACCTCATCATCGCTGACCCCTTCCCGGTGGCTCAATGTGATATCGCGGATATCTTCATTAAAGCGATGTTGCAGCGGATCGCAAAAATAGTTCGCTTTATATGTCCGTACCGCGTGCTTATTCCATTCGCTGGTAAACACGCACTGTCCGCCTATCGCTTCAAATCCGCGGCGAATGCCGCCGATGCCCGCGAAGAGATCGATAAAACGAAAGGCGTAATGCGGATGATGCGCTGGCGGCGTCGGCAACCCTGTTTTAAGACAGGTGAGCTCATTGTCGCTCAAGCGATGCCATGCCGCGTTCATCATTACGCGCTTGAAGATGGCCGGGCTCCAGTGCTGCTCGCCCAGGCCGTTAAGGTGCGCCACCAGCGTTTTAACATCATAGATTTCCAGCAATTGACTCAGCATCGCCTGGATCTCGCTTCCGGCGTCGTCGGCGATGAGGTTCCGGGCGTGCGTTACTGAAATATTTTCCTGCATACATTTAACCGGCCAAAAATAATTGCCGACAGACTAACATAAAATGACGCGGTTTACGTTTCAGCGACAGGGGTTACTGATGCGTAGCAAACATCTGGATGACCGCCTCATCCCGTGTTTCATAGTCGCCTTTCAGCTCAGCGCTCAGTTTCGCCATGTACGACACCAGAAAATCCGCATTACGCTGCGCCAGGTACTTGCCCCGTTCGGTCTGCATCGTCAGCGGCAGTTTCAGCAGCTTGGTTTGAAAATGGTCGAGCGCGAATTGCTTATCGTTAAGAGGCCGTCTGTCGGCAAAGGGATCGTCGGCATCAAACAGCGCGACGCCCAGCGCGCCGGAGACCGCGAAGACCCGCGCCAGACCAATGGCGCCCAACGCCTCCAGCCTGTCTGCATCCTGCACGATTTTTGCCTCTGGCGTGGTAGGCGCAATTTTTGCGCTGAAGCTATGCGCTTCGATAGCATGACAAATGCCCGCCAGTTTTTCTGCCGGAAAGTCAGGAAAATCCCGCAGAAAAATACGTAGGGTTTCTGCCGCCGACAGAATGGAAGAGCGATGCCGCTGCGGATGATTTTTCGCCAGGCTGACAATGTCATGGAAATAACATGCCGATAGCACCACCAGCCAGTCGACAGGACTGTTTTCCCCCAGCGTTTGCGCGGTTGCCCAAACACGACGAAAATGGAAGATGTCATGCGCGGCATCCTGTTCCTGGTGGTGGTGACGTAGCCAGTCTTCAAACTGCAATTGCCAGTATCCTGAGTCCATACGCCCTCTCTTTATAGCAGACCATTTTTATTACATGCCTGAGCACAGGGTTCGCTATCCTGACATATCCGCCACCACTTTACATCCCTGCGTGCTTGCGCGTTTCTGGCTGAGTGTCGGCGGGATAAGCCCTGTTTTTGCGAGGCCGGGTATACCAGGCAATACTCCCCAGAATAAGCCAGACGACGCCCAGCGAAAGCGCGTTAAGCCATTTTTCCGTTGCGCTGCCAGGAGTGCTGATTGGGCCGAGAACCGGCTCGGTTTGTATGGCGGACATCAGCCACACGCAACGCGCCATCGCCCAGATGAAGTAGCCGCAAAAGGTATAAAAAACCCATAACGCTAATTTGCCACCCATGCTACGGGTGGCGTTGTCCTCCCTGGTACTCAAACTTTACTCCGCTTTTGTGATGTAAGTCATATGACATTAATTACATTATAATGTGACATTAGTCACATTTCGACCATAGAATACCTTATCCACCTGTTTTGGTTATTCATTCCACAAATAGTTTATTCTCAGTTAATGTTACGCCTGGCGCTGAACCTGCTGTTAAATAAGGGAATGGTGATTGAATCGCACTCTGATGCAGAATAACCCATAACCAGAACAACTTATTTTTACGCACCGCGATAGCGTTTTATTTTATTAGCATTAAGTGTCAGAATGATTCGGTTATTAGCCTTTTATCATTTATTTTATCATTACCCACATTACCGGCATTTATGCCGGTTTTTTTTATGTTTTTTCATAATCAAAGCATCAAATACATATAAAAAACAAATTATATTCACACCAACAACCATCAAATCAAAACACATAACCCATTGATAAAAAATGATAATTATAGAATATATATTCTTAGTTACTTATATAGTCTGTATTATAAAAAACCAAATAGAAACAAATTGAAATATTTTAAATATCTTTGTTACATGTTATTTTTTAAATTCCATGAACTTCATAGAATAGTATCAATTTGTAGTTTTGTTGAAGTGGCTACATATTCATATAAATTATTATCATAAGGGAATACATAATGAACAGAAAAGTTCTGGCACTGCTTGTCCCGGCGTTATTAGTGGCAGGCGCAGCAAATGCGGCTGAAGTTTATAATAAAAATGGCAACAAACTCGACCTGTACGGCAAAGTTGATGGTCTGCGTTACTTCTCTGACAATGCAGGCGACGACGGCGATAAGTCCTACGCCCGTATTGGCTTTAAGGGTGAGACGCAAATCAACGATATGCTGACCGGCTATGGTCAGTGGGAATACAACATGCAGGCGAGTGGCACTGAAGGTAACAGGGATACGTCCTGGACTCGTCTGGGCTTTGCCGGTCTGAAATTCGGCGAGTACGGCTCTTTCGATTATGGCCGTAACTATGGTGTTATCTACGACGTTGAAGCCTGGACCGATGTGCTGCCGGAATTCGGCGGCGACTCTTACACCCAGACAGATGTATATATGCTTCAGCGTGCTAACGGCCTGGCCACCTATCGTAACACCGACTTCTTCGGCCTGGTGGAAGGCTGGAACTTCGCGCTGCAATACCAGGGTAATAACGAAAGTGGCAATAACGGATTTGGCCAGGAAGGCTCCGGTAATGGAACTAACCGCGGTATAGATAAAGAAAACGGTGACGGTTTCGGCCTCTCTACCTCTTATGACTTTGACTTCGGGTTGAGCCTGGGGGCTGCTTATTCAAGTTCTGACCGTACCGATGCCCAAGTAGGTAATGGATATGGTGATGGTCATCGTTACTATGGCAACAATGATGCCGGCGGTGAAACTGCCGAAGCCTGGACCGTAGGTGTCAAATATGACGCCTATAACGTATACCTGGCGGCGATGTACTCTGAAACCCGCAATATGACCTCTTATGGAGACAGCGACTATCACTCTGCAGACGGTAAGTTGGGTGGCGGCGGTATCGCTAACAAAACCCAGAACTTTGAAGTGGTTGCGCAGTATCAGTTCGATTTCGGTCTGCGTCCGTCCATCGCCTACTTGCAGTCTAAGGGCAAAGATTTAGGCGGCCAGGATATGGATAGCCGTGGTAACTATCGTTACACCGACAAAGATCTGGTTAAATATGTTGACGTTGGTATGACTTACTACTTCAACAAAAATATGTCCACCTACGTTGATTATAAAATCAACCTGCTGGACGAAGATGATGACTTCTACGCAAACAACGGTATTGCAACCGATGATATCGTAGGTGTTGGTCTGGTCTACCAGTTCTAAGACGCTTTATATTATTCAAGCCCGTGCTTAGCGCGGGCTTGTTATTATAGGGCAAGAATTAAATAACGGATAACGGCGCAAAGACAGGTGACCTGGTTTCATCGGATAGATGAAGACAACGTCGCTCTTTTCAGGCGCTGTCTGCAAGAGAAATAACACCTTTGGGGAAAGGAAAATGCCACTATAGATGATGAATGCCAGCGTCTATAGATGATAATCATCGGGCATAAAAAAGCTCCGGTACGGAGCTAATATGAATTATTTTCTAAAATCTGGCGGAACCTGCCCTGAGCGAATGTATAATCCAACATTATCAAAAGTGATCATGGTTGACTTACAAAAAATACATTTCGCGCCAAATGGGTTTTGCTCAGTAACATCGAATGTCGATGTTCTGTATTGTGAACCATGGCAACATGGACACCGGAAGTGAATTTTATTAGTAATATCAGTTGCCTTAAAGCGCCACAACGTTGACCGCTGATGGACCTTTTGGTCCCTGCTCTACTGAAAACTCCACTTCCTGATTTTCATTCAGAGTGCGGAATTCATTACTTTGAATGGCGGAAAAATGCACAAACACATCTTTGCTGCCATCTTTAGGCGTAATGAAACCAAAGCCCTTTTCAGGGTTAAACCATTTTACTAAACCAGTGATTTTCGTCGTCATAATATTGTTACCTTTTGAATGAGCCCTTGGGCAAAATGGCCTGAAGAAAATTATCAGAGAGAAAAAAACCTAAAGGAGATCTCAAGAGGAACAAATGATGAGAAATATTACAATCACTACTTCAGATAAGTTTGTATCAAACCGCACAACCATTAACGCATGGTTAACTGCACATAGCAAGCTTTAGTTTTGTTAAAAAAATATTAATTGTTTTTTAGCATTATCACGCTGATTGCCATACTCTTTTTATCCATGCCCGTCGCTACGGCTGAAACCTGGCGTAAATAAGTGACGTCTCACAACGCCTACCTGGCAATAAACGCGCCACATTTCCTGATGTCGTAAACCAGGATACATGCGCCTCATCGTGAGAGGTTCCTGTGATCTTGTGCGACCAAAACCGGTTAGAGAACGGGGACGAGTTGGGGAACTATCTCAGGCATTGATCGCACAAGTTACTTAACACGCAGTAGATCAGAGTATCTTGTGGTGTACCGAGGCGAAAGCATTTCTCGCTTCATAGCCCACTGTTGCGACATCCCCTGCCCGGCGAAGTACAGCGTCCCCTTCCCGTCTTTTGCGTTAAGATGGTCCAGTACTTCCATCAACTTCGCACTACCGGCGCGCGGCGCATTATCGTCGAAAAGGTTGAGTTGCGCTACGCCCTGACTGAAGAAGTCACCCAGCATCACCCCCGCTTTCTGGTAGCGATGGCCGTCGCGCCAGATTTTATCCAGGCATTTCACAGCCGCATTGATAATGTCGCGTGAATCCTGCGTGGGGGTGAGAAGCGTCACTGCGGCGCTGTTACCGTAGTAGGGCTCGTTCAGGGCAAAGGGGGATGTTTTGACGAATGTTGAGATGAAACGGCAGTACTGGTGCTCGCCGCGGAGTTTTTCTGCCGCGCGCGCAGCGTAGCTGTAAACAGCCTGGCGCATTTCCTCATAGTCTGTGACCCGCTCGCCGAAAGAGCGGCTACAAACGATTTCCTGCTTTGCCGGCGCAAACTCCTCAAGCTCCAGACATGGCTCTCCGCGAAGCTCTCTCACGGTACGCTCCAGCACGACATTGAAGTGTTTCCTGATGATCCAGGTACTTTGTTCAGAGAGATCGAGAGCAGTCTTGATGCCCAGGGCATTGAGCTTCTTACTGATACGCCTGCCGACACCCCAGACATCCTCTACGGGTATCAGGGCTAGCAGCCGACGCTGGCGATCGATGTTCGATAGGTCAACCACCCCGCCGGTCTGGCGCTGCCACTTTTTCGCAGCATGATTAGCCAGCTTGGCAAGGGTTTTCGTCTGGGCAATGCCTACACCGACAGTCAGGTGCGTGCGCTTCAAGACCGTCGCTCTTATCTCGTGCCCGAAATCTGTCAGATCCCGGCAGTTTCGTACCCCCGTCAGATCACAAAAAGCCTCATCAATGCTGTAAATTTCTACCCGCGGCACCATCTCCTCGAGTGTGGTCATTACCCGGTTCGACATATCAGCGTAAAGCTCGTAATTACTGCTGAAGCAAACAACACCGGATCGCCGGAAGCGTTCTTTCTGTTTGAAGTATGGCTCACCTGGTGCGATACCGAGCTGTTTCGCCTCAGCGCTACACGCGATAACGCAGCCATCATTGTTTGATAACACCACCACCGGTCGGCCACATAAATCAGGACGAAAGACCGTTTCGCAGGAGGCGTAAAAGCTATTAACATCGCAGAGCGCGAACATAATCAACTGACCGCTTTAATGATAAAGGTCACCACCCCAAATATGTCGAGCGTGTCTTCACTGCCGACAGGTATAGGTCGATAGGCGCCGTTCATGGGGATTAACTGCACTGTCGGGCGCAACTGCAACCGTTTTACGGTGAACTCTCCTTCAATTGCCGCAATTACAATGTCACCGTGGTCAGCGTTCCGTGAGCTATCCACCACCAGCAGGTCGCCGTCGCTGATGCCTGCTTCAATCATTGAATCACCCGTGGCTTTGACAAAATATGTTGAGCTGGGATGAGAAACGAGCAACTCATTAAGATCGATACGCTGCTCAATGTAGTCCGCTGCGGGGCTGGGGAATCCACACGGCACTAAGTAACTGAAAAATGGGAGAGGAATAATTTCGCGCAACTCTGTAGGTCTGAAAAATTCCATAATCCATACCTCGAATACTGTTTTTATATACAGTAGTATTATTTAAACATGCGCGCAAGATACCGGAGTCGCTACGGCTGTTTAAATCTTCGTCGCTTCGTTTGTAAGTTTCTCTCTCAGTTCAAATTATGGGTTTTGTAAATTTTCCGGTTGTATTGTCATGTGTGCATATTTAAGCCAGTCTGGAGGCCACATTTTCTATACAGCGTCGACAGCCCCGCAGCGTAAGTTATCGCCACGCGCCAGCGCGTTTCCCTGACAGCAATTAATCTTTTGCCTGGCGACCATGTCTACAGGGGAACATTTCGGGCAACAGGCCGGGGGCGATGATTACCGAGGACGACGGCGTTAAGTCGCCGCGAGTGATATCACTGTGAATCCCGATGGGGTACAGCGAAAGACCGGGGCTGAAAACCAGGAGTTGACTTATAATCGAAAAGTAAAAATAACACTATCCTTGGCCCCCTCTTCTGGCAGAAAAAGCATAAGATGGCGATACGTTTTTCACGTAATATTCTAACAGAATATTCTAAGTGTATTCTAAGTGTGAGACTGATCGCTGAAAGAAGATGAGCTAAGTGTTTGAATTGTGGCGGAGAGAGGGGGATTTGAACCCCCGGTAGAGTTGCCCCTACTCCGGTTTTCGAGACCGGTCCGTTCAGCCGCTCCGGCATCTCTCCGTATGTTGCAATGATGCCAGGTAATTTGGCATTTTAACAGACCCTATTCGGGTAATTTTGTTCAAGTGACGAGTTTACGAGCAAAACGATGATTAAGTGGCCCTGGAAAGCACAAGAAATAACCCAGAACGAAGACTGGCCGTGGAATGATGCGCTGGCTATACCTCTTCTGGTAAACCTCACCGCGCAAGAACAGGCTCGGCTTATTGCGCTAGCCGAACGTTTTTTGCAGCAGAAAAGACTGGTAGCGCTACAGGGATTTGAGCTCGACTCGTTAAAAAGTGCACGTATTGCGTTAATTTTTTGCTTACCGATCCTGGAGCTCGGTATTGAGTGGCTTGATGGTTTTCATGAAGTGCTCATTTATCCCGCGCCCTTTGTGGTAGATGATGAATGGGAAGATGACATAGGTCTGGTGCACAGCCAGCGTGTCGTACAGTCGGGACAAAGCTGGCAACAAGGGCCCATCATTCTGAACTGGCTGGATATCCAGGACTCGTTCGATGCTTCGGGTTTCAACCTCATTATCCATGAAGTCGCGCACAAACTGGATATGCGTAATGGCGATCGCGCCAGCGGCATCCCTTTCATCCCGTTGCGCGATGTGGCTGGCTGGGAACACGATCTCCACGCGGCAATGAATAATATTCAGGATGAAATCGATCTTGTTGGCGAAAGCGCTGCCAGTATAGATGCCTATGCCGCCACCGACCCTGCAGAATGTTTTGCCGTGTTGTCAGAGTATTTTTTCAGCGCGCCAGAACTGTTTGCTCCGCGTTTCCCGGCGCTATGGCAGCGTTTTTGCCAGTTCTATCGCCAGGATCCTTCTCAGCGCTTACGGGTAAGCGCTGCCGAAGGCGACTACGGCGAGGAATCCGAACATTAATTCCTCACTTTGTGGGTTAATTAACCAATTGAATTGGCGCGTTAATTTTACTGTTGACACGTTATAGCGGGCCCAGTATTATGCGCCTCGTTGAAACAATTCCTCTGTAGTTCAGTCGGTAGAACGGCGGACTGTTAATCCGTATGTCACTGGTTCGAGTCCAGTCAGAGGAGCCAAATTTAGGGAAGCAGACGTTCACTGACGTCTGCTTTCTGCATTTATATCAACTGGTTATCTCCTTCTTCAGGTTCACCCTCGTTCACTAAAAATCATTCGAAGCTATACCCTTTTGCTGGTAAAGCTGGTTCGATTTGCGTTTTACCGGTACGCCGAGGGAACCGTCATGTCACTGACTGATACCAAAGTAAAAAATGCCAGACCAGCGGAAAAGGCCGTCAAGCTCACTGACGGGTTTGGCCTCTATCGGTTCGAAATACTGGCAGTTGGGCTACCGCTATTATGGCAATCAGGAGGTGTTTTCCATTGGGGTTTACCCTGCTGTATCGCTTGCCGATGCCAGATAATGCCGTGACGAGGCTAAAAGGTAGCTGGCTCAGGGGATTGACCCGAACGCAAAAAAAACAGGCTGATGAAAAAATCCTTCAGGAAAATTTGACTTGTGCAATTACAGACAAAGTTGCGCCATGCCGGGGCAAAGCAGGGATTAGATCAAAACTTCAACGCTTTGTTGTTTTTGTCAGCAAACAAACGCGCAATCTTATTTCCCCCTTTGACAAGCCGATCGCACATCGTTACTATGCGCCCCGTTCACACGATTCCTCTGTAGTTCAGTCGGTAGAACGGCGGACTGTTAATCCGTATGTCACTGGTTCGAGTCCAGTCAGAGGAGCCAAATTTCCGTTTCGGGACATCCTGGTAAGTCCGGAGACGTTTAAAAAACAAGAACTTATCTTTACCCGGTTGGCCTGCGAAGGCCTACCGGGTTTCTTGACATCCATAGTTTTTGGGGACTTAATCGGGGGCCTCACGGTTCGTTGAGAAAATGGAGCCCCCTCCTATGGCATTAACCGATACCGCTATCCGCAAGATCAAACTCACCGAGAAATCCTTCAAGATCACCGACGGTTCAGAACCCAACCTGCTGATCAAACCCAACGGCTCAAAACTCTGGTACATGAAGTACCGCATTGATGGCAAAGAGAAGAAGCTAGAAGCTAGCCTTCGTCACTATCTGGCGAAGGAGTTTAGCAGGAAAGAGGCGCTGGCGATGGTAGCGATGGATTTGGGGCATGGTGACGAGCGTGAGCGGTATGTGGCGCAGGTGTATAGCCAGTTCTGACAGTCGGCTAAGAACGGGATATAGCCATTCGCCCCCTAAGGATTACACTTTGAAGTGATTCAGAAAATATCTGCATTTATCTATCATGATATGCAGGCTATCAGCTAAGCTACGATAACGTGTTCCTAAATAGTGTGGAATAGCAGATCGCTTTGAGGGAACTCAGCCCGGATTGTGCGATCTGATCAATCGCTAAGCATCACCAGTCACCAGCCGGACTGAGCGATGCCAATCATTACACCGATCGCCGAAGTCTGCTATGAACAGTTGAGAATTACTCAGAGTTGTTCATCATCTGTATCCACACCACTAAATTATTAGTTGCGGTTTTTCCCACCCCAATCACACATTAAATCCAGAATTGGCATTAATGATTCCCCTCGTTTTGAAAGACTGTATTCAACTTTGGGCGGTATTTGAGGATACTCCACCCTATTGATTATTCCATCTTGTTCGAGTTCTTTCAGAGTATTACTCAGAGTTTTGAAAGAAATCGTACCGATGCGGCGTTTAAGCTCGTTGTATCGCATGACTGGTTTATTTTCATTTAACCAGTACATAACTATCATTTTATATTTCCCGCTAATTAAGGAAAGAGTATAACCAAAATCGGTTTCCTCCAGGTTGATACCAGTCTGTGAGCATGTCTCAGTCACCATTTACACTCTCCTTTTGGTAAGTATATAACCTAAATTTGCGTACTTCACAAACGACAGGGCCAATCATATACTCCTGAGTAACCCAATCGCAAGTCAGTCCTGAATGAGGAAATGATGAAAAAAACGCTTATAGTTGTCGCTCATCCAAATATTGAAAATTCAGTTGTTAATCAGTGTTGGATAAATGAGTTAAAAAAGTATCCTGATCAGTTTACTGTCCATGAGCTTTATAAAGCATACCCTGACGGCAGGATCAATATCGAAACTGAGCAAAGACTGGTTGAGCAACATGAGTCGCTGGTTTTGCAGTTCCCAGTTTACTGGTTCAACTGCCCTCCCATGTTGAAACAATGGCTGGATGAAGTGTTTCTTTATGGATGGGCATACGGCTCTACAGGCGATAAGCTGAAGAATAAAAAAATAGCTTTGGCTGTAACTGCCGGTATTGAACTTGCAGACTATATGGCGAATGGCCGTTATAAATTTACCATGCAAGAAGTACTTCGCCCATTTGAAATTACGATTAAATATGTTGGTGCTGAATATGTTCCACACTTTGCCTTTTATGGTGCAGAATATAACCCTTCCAAAGAAGTGATTAAAGAAAACGCAGTAGACTATGTTAAGTACTTAACTAAATTAACTTACAGTGAGTTAGTAACAAGTAATTAATGTTAATTTGATAGCCCATTCTCATATATTTTCGCTTATGATGCAGTAAATAATATGGTTCTGCTTGCTGCATCAATTAGTGTCTTGATTGCCTTACTTGTAATTAAGCCAAAAGAACACAGTGAAATTTAACCGAACCATTACAAACCAACTCACAAATTTCGTATTGAGTTGGTTATCGTACTGATATTTTGGCTTTGGCACTCAGGTAATTACATAACCGATGTCCACTTTGACACAAAGCTGTCTGTTATGCCCACTTACGGCCAAAGAGTAATCTAAAACATGACAAATATCACATTTCAGAATAGTTATTGCGTTTGGCGCCTTATTGAGGGCTTCACTCCAATTTTAAAAATAAAATCTTCATAAATTCAATATGATAAATCAATATCAGTATCCAGTCAGAGGAGCCAAATTCCTGTTTTCAGGCTTACTTATAAATTCTTATTACCTTAGATTTCAATAAGTTATCGTGAAAATCTTTCCCGATGTGTGTCTGGTTTTTCCTGCGTATCCGGCGAAATTGGTGGTCTGATTTGGGATCATTTCAGTTCGATAATGGAGTGACCACCATATGTCCCTGTCCGACGCGAAAATCCGCAGTATCAAGCCTTCTGATAACCCCTTTAAACTGACCGATTCTCAGGGTCTGTATCTGCTTGTCAATCCGGGCTTGTGGGTCAGGCGCTCAAGGAGCGTGAAGTGCGACGCAATGTTTTCGCCTTCCGGCGCGTTTCCTGACGTAGAGGCGATTATCGGTGACAGGTCTCCGGCGATGGTGATGAAGCTCGCGGCACAATAAGGCCTTAGCGGGATGCGGAATCGCCTCCCGCTAAGGCTTCATTCAACCAGTTTCCATATCACATAAATACGCCTCTTCCGCTCCTGTCCAACAGCAGGCGACAGCTCATTTCGTTAGCGAAACGGTGGCTCATTAAACGTGCGTAATTTACGTGAGTGCAAACGATCACCTTCTGCGCGTAGCAAATCAATAGCACGAATACCAATTTGCAAATGTTCTGAAATAGCCCCCTCATAAAACCGGTTTGCCTGCCCGGGCAGTTTAATTTCACCGTGTAAAGGTTTGTCAGAAACACAAAGCAACGTGCCGTAAGGCACACGAAAGCGATAGCCCTGGGCTGCAATCGTCGCGCTCTCCATATCAATCGCAACCGCGCGGCTAAGGTTGAATCGCAGCGCCGATGCAGAATAACGAAGCTCCCAGTTACGGTCATCCGTGGTGACGACCGTTCCCGTACGCAGTCGCTGTTTCACCTCTTCGCCGGGCATTCCGCTAACCACTTTGGTAGCGTCGTACAGTGCACGCTGTACTTCCGCAATGCTTGGAATAGGAATATCAGGCGGTAGAACGGCATCCAGCACATGATCATCGCGTAAGTAGGCATGGGCCAGCACATAATCGCCAATCGCCTGACTTTCTCGTAACCCTCCACAGTGCCCAATCATAAGCCAGACGTCAGGCCGCAACACGGCCAAATGGTCGCAAATCGTTTTAGCATTTGAAGGGCCGACACCGATATTTACCAGCGTAATCCCCTGCCCATCTGCCGTTACCAGGTGCCAGGCGGGCATCTGATGCTTCTTCCAGGCCAGATCGGAAATAGCCTCTTCCGGCGCTTCCGTTTCTGCCGTGATCCAAACTCCGCCGGCACAGGAAAGCGCGACATAGGGACTGTCAGGATCAAGAATTTGGCTGCATCCCCAGCGCACAAACTCATCGACATAGCGGGTGTAGTTGGTAAACAAAACGAAGGGCTGAAAATGTTCAACCGGCGTACCGGTATAGTGCCGTAACCGGGCCAACGAGAAGTCAACACGACGCGCGTCGAAGTGCGATAACGGATAGAATTCGCCGGGGTGGAACAGACCGTCTGCCGTCTCATCGCCAATCTGCGCCAGTTCTGTGGTAGGAAAATGGCGCGTTAGCCCGGCGCTCATAGAACGATCCAGCGTCAGAGCTGAGCCGTCGATCACGTAAGGATACGGGATCTCATGGTGCGAGGCCTCTACCGTAATATGCGCGCCATAATCATGGTAAACGAGGTTAAGCTGTTCCAGAAGATAAGCGCGAAATAGCGCAGGCCGCGTAACGGTAGTGGTATAACAGCCGGGATGAGTAAAGCGTCCAAAAGCGCGTGTTTTAGGTGGGTTCGGTGTCGCGCCATCCCAGCTTACAGACAGCGAAGGATAAACAAACAGTCCGTTAAGCCTGGCGTGGGGATCGGGCAGCGTACCGTTATCAACATAGTCAGCGATGGCTTCACGGAGCGCGTTAACCGACTGCTCGTACAGCTCCTCCAGGCGATCCAGCGCCTGCTCGGGCGTCAGGTTTGTGCCTTTATTTTCCATATTATTCTCCTTAGCGTTCACAGGTGAGGCACGTCATTCGATAGTATGACAGCAAAGGAGGAAACTAAAGGGGTTAGCGTAAGGGCGGCGGCAGTAAACATGAACCCTTTAAAAAGAAAAGAGAACTATCTTAGGCCACCATCATCGCTCAAAAAGAAGGGTACTGGTACAGCCATTTGTTAAGTTCATTACAATTAGTCATATAACCATTTCCCGGCTTTTGCTGACTCGATCAGCATGCTGATAGTGAAATCTGGGACGGGTACAGGCTCCGTTTTCTTGAACGGATGCCATGAAAAAGGGTGATTAGGAAAATAGGTTTCTATTCTGAAGTTACCTCGCTCGACATTGAGTTTCTCGAAAAATTTATTCATGAGATCTTCGGCTTCAAGTTCATCAATGCTCAGATCAGTATCAAGGTCAATCTCTGGTGTTAATTCCACTTGCTTAATGTTGAACAGATATGTGCCAGCATAAGGCCGTACAAGCTCGTAAACTTGCTGTTCAATATTGTCTACCATAACTTATCATTGCCCCGAGCAATGGTATTGTAGTCGCGTATAGTGCGATATGTTATTTGTGACACATCTGCGGCAAGGATAATTTCCCCGATCAAAGGAATGGACCGTCCAACAAACGGCGCAATGTTACGAACCATAACACGTCTGGCTGTCCACGGGGTGTAACCGCCTAACCATGTCGGAAGGGATATTCCAAAGGGAAATTTTGACTTTTTAAACACTGTACGTGCAGTCCTGGACGCGTATGATGTGCCTTTAGTCGCTCCAGCGGGTTTCGCCCTTGTCCAGAGATTATTACGACCTGATACCAGAGCAACAACGGCCCCGAAATCTGCAACACCAATCCCAAACTGGCTTGCGGTATTCTCACAAAAAATCATAAACAGAAGTTCGGCAGCAGTCAGATTGGATTTTCCTGCATAGAAGTATGTTCCATTTAGTTCTTCTACTGTATCCATTAGAAACTCTATAGCTGCTATTTTGGTTTACTTATTATACAGCCTTGTTTCGAATGAAAGAAATCAATCTTTTGGGAAAGAACGGATCAAGATCACGGGAAATATCTGAAATCAGATGAAAGAGACAGTCGCGATTCCCACCAGGGGCATCACCTGGCAAGCTTGTGTGATCGCTCCGTTTGAACCGAACACATCTATATGTCAGCATACTGATACGGGTTTGATCTTGCGGATAGCGGTATCGGTTAATGCCATCGGCGGGGGCTCCATTTTTCCAACGAACCGTGAAGCCTCCGATTAAGCCCTCAAGAAACTATGGATATCAAAAACCCGGTAAACCTTATCAGGTCAACCGGGTAAAGATAATTTCTTGTCTTTTAAACGTCTCCGGACTCGCTGGGATGTCCCGAAACTAAAATCTGGCTCCTCTGACTGGACTCGAACCAGTGACATACGGATTAACAGTCCGCCGTTCTACCGACTGAACTACAGAGGAATCGTGTGAACGGGGCGAATATTAACGAGGTGCCCCTGGCTTGTCAAAGCCTGTTTTCACAAAAAAAGTTCGTTTGCTGTTTTATTCCACACTTCGGTTAAAATTCACCGTTTCCTGATGATTTTCACAGCAAAAAGCGCTTACTCCCTCTTTACGCGCGGGTATCTCCACAGCCAGCGCCCGCTTACCAGACGCCAGTAAAACAGTGCGCCGCGCACGGCCCAGTCAAGAAACATCCCCAGCCAAACCCCTACAACCCCCATACCCAGCACAATACCAAGCGTATACCCTGCCACAACGCGACAGCCCCACATCCCCAGCATCGATACCCACATCGCAAATCGCACATCGCGCGCGCCTTTAAAACCCGACGGCAACACCCACGCGGCCGCCCAAATTGGCATAAAGGCAGCATTAAGCCAGAGCAGAACTTTCACTACCTCTTTTACGTCCTGCTCCTGGGTATAAAATGAGGCAAACAGACCCGCGAACGGCGCTGTCCCCCAGGCGATTGCCGTAAGTACGATAGTCGACATCCAGAATACATGGCGCAGTTGACGCTCTGCCTGACCAATTTGTCCGGTACCAAGACGCTTACCGGTGATAATAGTCGACGCCGAACCAAGGGCGTTACCCGGCAGGTTGATAAGCGCCGCCACGGAAAAGGCAATAAAGTTACCCGCAATAACGTTAGTGCCCATTCCGGCGACAAACATTTGTGTCAGTAGCTTGCCACCGTTGAACAGCACTGACTCAATGCTCGCCGGAATACCAATACCCATCACTTCCCAGATAATGCCGAAATTCAGCGGCTTCAGATAGCTTTTCAGCGGAATGCGCAGCGCCGGATTAAAACCAATCATCAGCACCCAAATAATCGCTACCGCGCCGATGTAGCGCGAAATGGTTAACCCCAGCCCCGCGCCGGCAAAACCCAGCCCTTGCCAGGAGAAAGCCCCGTAAATCAGGATGCTGCTGATGATAATATTGAGAATGTTCATCCCGCCGTTAATCATCAACGGGATTTTCGTATTACCAGCCCCACGCAGCGCGCCGCTACCGATTAGCGCAATTGCCGCAGCCGGATAACTCAGCACCGTCAGTTCAAGGTACGTTAACGCCAGCCCCTTTACTTCTGGCGTCGCCTCGCCTGCGACAATATTAATAATTTCACTGCCGAAATAATGAATGACCACTGCCAACACAACGGCAAATAGCGTCATAATCACCAGCGACTGGCGCGCCGCCGCCCTTGCCCGTCGCCTGTCGCGCTTGCCCAGGCTAAAGGCAACCACCACCGTAGTACCAAGATCGATAGCCGCAAAAAAAGCCATAATTACCATATTAAAACTGTCGGCAAGCCCCACGCCCGCCATTGCTTCCTTGCCCAGCCAACTGACGAGAAAAGTACTGAGCACGCCCATTAGCAAAACACAGGTATTTTCCAGAAAAATAGGGATAGCAAGTGGGGTGATTTCACGCCAGAACAACACTTTGTAGCTCTTGCGTTTGGCATACCAGGGCGTACGGACGACAGCCTGGCGTAAGGCAGTGGAGACGTTCAAAATGGACCTTAAAGAAGAGAGTTGAAACCACATTTCAATAATGAGCGAGAAATCGTAAGGCTGCAAAGCTTTTTGCAGAAAAAATGTCTGCAAATGCAACAAAGTGATGAGATAACCCGCAATCGAATCTGTAAGAGGTTAAATGGGGTTTGACAAAAATTTTTCCGCCGCTAATATACGACCCCACACGATTCCTCTGTAGTTCAGTCGGTAGAACGGCGGACTGTTAATCCGTATGTCACTGGTTCGAGTCCAGTCAGAGGAGCCAGATTTTAGTTTCGGGATCTCCCAGCGAGTCCGGAGATGTTTAAAAAAAACAAGAACTTATCTTTACCCGGTTGACCTGATAAGGTTTGCCGGGTTTTTTGACATCCATAGTTTTTGGGGACTTAATCGGGGGCCTCACGGTTCGCTGAGAAAATGAAGCCCCTGCCATGACACTCACTACTAATACAGATGCTCCAGCCCATGAAAACCAGCAATGTAGCAGGATATTTAAAGGCCAGACCTGCCCGCGCTAATGTTGACCGGCATTCCGGAACGGCGCTCCAGCACCTCATTAACCCGCGAAGTATCAACGTCATCCCCTTTGATAAACGTGCGCAGCACTGGCGTAACGGGCAATGGAACTTTTTTGTCTGACTCAAATTCAGCACGGTTACGAGAAAGCGGTTCGTGTACCTCCAGCCAACGACTGCCATCCGGCTCTACCGAAAATTTAACGGGCCTGTCGATAATCTGAACGCGGGTTCCTACAGGAACATGGTCGAATAAATATTTAATATCGTCATTGCGTAAACGGATACAGCCCTGACTGACGCGAAGGCCAATGCCAAAGTTAGCGTTAGTGCCATGGATGGCATATAACCTGCCGATATATATTGCGTATAGCCCCATAGGGTTATCCGGCCCCGCAGGCACCATCGCGGGCAGCGTTTTTCCCTCTTTAGCATATTCCCGACGCGTATTAGCCGTTGGCACCCAAACCGGGCCATCTTGTTTGCGTTCAACCGCAGTTACCCAGTTGCGCGGCGTTTCACGGCCAGCCTGACCAATACCAATGGGTAGCACCTCAACCGTATTCGTGCCTGCGGGATAATAATAAAGGCGCATCTCGGCGACGTTTACCACAATACCTTCACGAACGGTGTCAGGCAGAATCAACTGCTGCGGCACCACCAGTGTGGAACCAGACTGAGGTAAAAACACATCCACGCCGGGATTCGCTTCAAGCATATTACTCAGCCCCTGACCGTAGCGGGCGGCAAATGACTCTAAGGGCTGAGTATTGTTCTGTGGTACGGCGATTGTGACAGGCTGTCCTACCAGACGACTGCCTTCGGGCGGCAACGGATAGCTTATAGCCAGCGAGAAATGGCTTACCAACAAGACGAAAAACGGAAAAAAAGGTGTGGTACGACGCATTATATCCCTTCCTTTGTCGCGGCAGGTGTGCGTTAAGTATAGCTTTTTTCTCACATGGCTGGTGTTGTGCGCCCGGGTTATGTTGCGTTTGCGTTCCCCTCCGGCAGGACAATATTACTGGCCGCTAACTCCCCCATATTGTGGAACATGGCGCACGCGGCTTCCACGATCGGCATCGCCAGCGCCGCGCCGCTTCCTTCACCTAACCGCATCGCCATATGCAAATAGGGCTCCATAGACAAATGCGCGAGCGCGATGCGGGCACCCTTTTCCGCCGAAAAGTGCGACGGGATCAGATAAGGTCTCACCGCAGGCGCAATCTGACAGGCCGCCAGCGCTGCCGAGTAGGAAAGAAAGCCATCCAGCAATACGGGTAAGCCACACCTTGCCGCGCCAAGCATCACGCCGGTCATCCCGACCAGATCGAAACCCCCCACCTTCGACAACACATCAATGCCATCGCGCGGATTGGGCTGATTAATCGCAATCGCCCGCCGCACGACGTCCACTTTATTATCGATGCGGGAAGGCGGAAGATTCGCGCCAATCCCCACCACCTCTTTTGCATCACTTCCTGTAAAAACGCTGACCATCGCGGCGGCTGGCGTAGTGTTCGCCATTCCCAGCTCCCCTACGCCAAATAAGGTCACGCCGCGTTGCGCCAGGTCGCAGGTGTAGCGGGAAACCTCCAGCAAAAGCGCCTCAGCCTGCGAGCGACTCATCGCCGGGCCAACGGCAATATTTCCGCAGCCGCGCGCGACGCGCATATTAACTACGCCAGGAATAGGTTCAGCATCAATACCAACATCAATGACATGCACCTTCGCACCGGCCTGAGCGGCAAGCACGCATACGCCGGTTGTTCCCCGCGTCATATTCGCCGCCTGAATCGCCGTCACGATTTTGGGCGAAACCGCCACGCCTTCATCCCAGACGCCATGGTCGGCGCACATCACCAGCATCGCCTTTTCACCTACCTGCGGCATACCGTTAAGACCCGGCATTCCTGCGAGCTGAACGGCTAAGGCCTCCAGCCTGCCCAGGCTGCCCGGCGGTTTGAGTAGGCCGTCAATATGTTGCTGCGCACGCGCCATCGCCTCGGCGTCCGGCGCAGGAATGTCATGGAGTAAAGCGTGTAGTGTCTGCATAAGATGTCTCGTCCGTAATAATCGGCTCATAACAGAGCCAGCAGAAAGATCAGTTCGCCAAGTTCGATCGCCGCGCCCAGCGTATCGCCGGTTTGACCGCCAAGCGTACGTTTAAGCAACTGGCCAAGGATGAAAATCGCCGCGAGTGTGACCACCATTGCGGCCAGTCCTTGCATACCAGGCAGTAATACCGTGGCGACGATTACCGCCAATCCCAGAGTAATGCAGGTTTGCCGTCCGCTGACTTTACCGATAAATACATTGCCGAGCCCCTCGTCACGGGCGTAGCGATGACGGTACATCAATAAAACGGCGCTGCCACGCCCAGCCGCACAGGCCGCCGCCAGCGCCGCCAACATTGGCGTTCCACGTAACGCCAGTTCACTGACCACCAGAATTTTTGCCAGTAGCACGAAAATAAGCGCCAGCCCGCCATGGGTTCCCAGGCGACTATCACGCATAATCTCCAGCATTCGCTCACGGCGGCGCGCGGAAAAAATGCCATCGCAGGTATCGGCCAGCCCATCCAGGTGAAAACCACCGGTCAGCAGCGCCAGCGCCAGAATACAGAACAACGCCGCTAGCGGAATACCGCACCAGGGTTGCAGGAGGATGAAAATCAGGCCGCTTACGCCCCCCAGAATCAATCCGATAAAGGGAAACATCACGATCCCACGCGAATACTGCTCGAAATCCAGTCCCTGCGACCAGCGTGACGGCACGGGCAAGCGGCTAATAAAAGCGAGCATGGCCCAAAACAGCTTACTCATTTAATTTTGACTCCAATACCTGAGACTACCAGCCAGACCTCATCCGCCGCTGCCGCCAGTCGTTGGTTGACCCGACCGGCAATATCACGAAAATGGCGCGCCAGACGGTTTTCCGGGACGATCCCCATTCCCACCTCATTTGTCACCAGTACCACTTTCGCCGGGCAGCGCTGGCAGGCTGCAATTAAAATCTGAATTTCATCGTCAATGGCGCGCTCCATCGCCGCATAATCCCACTGCTCGGGATCGTTTTCGCCTCCCAGCGCAAACAGCAGATTCGTCACCATGGTGGTAATACATTCCAGCAAAATCGTGTCGTCAGGGGCAAGATCCGCGGTAATCAACGTATCAAGATGCCGCCAGCATTCTGCGGTCCGCCAGTGTGCCGGCCTGCCATCTTTATGATGCTGAATTCTCGCCGCCATCTCGTCATCAAGAATCTGCGAGGTGGCGATATACAGTACCTGCGGCGCATCGCCAATTAAGGCTTCAGCATGACGGCTTTTACCACTACGCGCCCCGCCCGTCACCAGAATCATCATACCGGCTCCTGATGTTGTTGCATGATGGTATAAATTTTATCAATATCAATATGTTGCCGCATCGCTTCCGCCAGCAGATCAAATTGCCGCGCTTTATGCTCCGCATAACAAAAAGTCGTTTCCCACGGCGCAAGTCCTTTTCGCGCCCGTAACCCATTGACCACCGCACGGGTAAACGCATCGCTGTCAAACAGGCCATGAAGGTAAGTGCCAAACGCCAGTCCATCGGCGGTGACCGCGCCATCCGCCACAGAGCATCCATTTTTCTGTAACGTCATGGCCGTACAGCATCCTTCCTGTAGCACCGTTTCCCCCATGTGAATTTCATAACCGCGTACCGGTAGCCCCGCCGCGGCAACCAGCCAGCCGGGCAGCTCGTCTGACATTGTCGCGTTAACCTGCGTCGTGGTTTTATCCTGTGCAAAGCGAGTGATCGTATTAAGCAGCCCCAGGCCCGGCTGCGTACCCAGCCCCGACTCCACCTCATCCACAATGGTGTCGCCCAGCATCTGGTAGCCGCCGCAAATTCCCATCACTGGCACGCCCTGCCGATGTGTCTGCAATACCGCATCCGCCATCCCGCTTTCGCGCAGCCAGGAGAGGTCGCTCAGCGTATTCTTACTGCCCGGCAGGATCACCAGATCAACGTCAGTCAACGCTTCCGGGCGGCGAATATAGCGTATGCGCACATCCGGCTGCGCCGCCAGAGCGTTAAAATCCGTAAAGTTAGAAATATGTGGCAGTTGCACAATGGCAATAGTGATATCACGGGGGGCGTTACCGCGATATTTATCGTTTTGCAGCGCGACGCCATCTTCATCTTCCAGATCCACATCCAGCCACGGCATCACCCCCAGGACCGGGACGCCGGTAAGCGATTCGATTTGTTCGATACCGGAATAGAGTAGCGCCACGTCGCCGCGGAATTTGTTGATAATGACGCCCTTTACTCTGTCACGCTCCTGTTTATGCAGCAGCGCCAGCGTGCCATAAATAGCGGCGAATACGCCGCCCCGGTCGATATCCGCCACCAGAATAACCGGACACTGGGCCATTTCCGCCATTCCCATATTGACGATATCGCGATCGCGCAGATTGATTTCCGCCGGGCTTCCGGCGCCTTCCAGCACAATAACGTCATATTCCTGCGCCAGGCTGTTATAGACCGCAAGAATTTGCTCACGCAAACGCGGTTTATAGTCATGGTAACTAACCGCATCCATATTGGTCGCCACTTTCCCCATCAGCACGACCTGCGCCTGGCGATCGCTGGTCGGTTTGAGCAGCACCGGATTCATACGCACATCTGGCGTGATCCCCGCGGCTTCCGCCTGAAAAATCTGCGCCCGCCCCATCTCTTTGCCATCCGGCGTAATACCAGAATTAAGCGCCATATTTTGCGATTTAAACGGCGCGGTACGCAGACCATCCTGATAAAAAATGCGGCATAAACCCGCCGCCAGCACACTTTTGCCGACGTCGGATGCCGTCCCCTGCAACATAACTGCCTGTGTCATGACGCCTCCCTGAATGCGCACTTTTGCATTCGATGAAAAAACTCCGTTTCTGTTTTACACAGCGGCAGTCCCAGTTGAGTATGAAGTTTGACCAGCCAGGGCTGGGTTAGCCCCGCTTGTTCCATCGCTTCCGTACACGCGAAAACCTCGCCAGGCGCGCCATGCGTCAGGACCTGGCCCTGACGTAACACGTATACGGCATCGCTAATTTCATAAATAAGATCGATATCATGGCTGGAGATAATGACATGATTGCCCTGCGCCACAATCCGCCTGATGATAGCAAGCATCTGAGTGCGCCCTGCGGGATCGAGACCGGCAGTGGGTTCATCCAGCAATAGATAGCGCGCCTGTAGCACCAGCGCTCCGGCGATAGCCACACGTTTTTTTTGCCCATGACTCAAACACTGAATGGGCTGATGGCGAAAATGTTGGGCGTCAACCAGCGTTAGCGCCTCGTCGACGCGGCGCGTGATTTCCGCTTCCGGCACCCCCAAATTACGTAAACTAAACGCAATATCGCTATCGATATCAGTATAAAAAATCTGCTGTTCAGGGTCCTGAAAAACCGTCGCAACTTGCTGGCGCAGCGCCAGTAGTCCGCGCTTGCTGTAATCCAGCGGTTTTCCCTGCCACAACACGGCCCCTTTTTGCGGACGCAACAGGCCGCTCAGGTTCATAAAAAGCGTAGACTTCCCACAGCCGTTCGCACCCACCAAACCGGTAACAGGCGAAAGCGAAAAATCCAGATTTAACCCTTTAAGTACCGGCTCATCCTGATAACGAAACCACAGGTCTGAAGTGGCAAGCATAATAGTCCTTACAGGTGAAAATCACCCTGATACAGTTTGATATCCAGCGTGGTAGTCATTTGCTGATAACGCATTAACACCCGCGTAAACAGGAGTCCAGTCAGCATTGCCAGAGATCGATAGCCGTTCGGCAGGCTGCAATAACCAAAACGCAGCGTTTGCGCGCGACGAATTGCCACCGCCTCATCCAGAAGAATAAAGAGAAAGCGCCACGTTAACAGGATTTGCTCGGTAAGCAGGCGTGGAATATGCGCGCGCTTAAGCAAGCTAATTAACTGCGGAAACGGTAGGTTCATCACCAGCCACAACGTCGCGGACAGCGCCGTCAGGCTACGCCAGAACGTTTCATTCGCCGTAACCACGCCCGCACGGGTAATCCCGATCCAGTACGGCCCGACAGAGATGCCAGCCAGCAGCATTTGCGGCTCGCGGCTGATGCTGAAGATAATCGTTATCACGCCGACCAACAAAAATCCAAAAGGTATCGCCATCCATCGACACCAGCGCCAGAGGGATATGCGCAATAGCCAACAGCTCAATCCGGCAATGATCAGCAGCTCAATGCCCTGCCCTACAGGCGGCAGAACAAACGCCAGTATCATCATCGCCAGCCACAGCAAAAACTTGCGCTGCGGCGCAACGTGTGCCCAGCGGCTTTGATAGCTGAGTCGATCAAGCCCGGTCATCACGGCGTTGTTTACCTTTGCAATACCCCAGGATATAAAAAATCACCGCCGCGCCAAGAGAGCCCTGAAGGGTAAACAGCAGGCTTTCAATTTCACCGCTGGCAGGTTCATATAACGGCTGAAACCAGGGTTTATACTGCGGCGCAATAGCCTGAATCTGGCTTTCCGCTTCGCCGTCTGAACCGCCATATTCACCGCCGTGGTTAATAAAAAACGGCAGAATCACCAGCGCCACCACCATCGCTAACAACATCAACATTTTTTTCATTTTAATGTCCTTGTACGGTAATCACTTGCCGTTTAGTCAACTGGTCATAAATCATGACGGTTAATAAACCTTCGGCAATGGCGACAGGAATCTGTGTGAGGCAGAAAATCCCCATAAACTTCACAACAGACCCTGTCGCTCCGGCATGGGGATCGGGAAACGCAACGCCAAGCTGGACTGAAGTCACAAAATAGGTCGCCAAATCCGCCAGCATCGCGCACAGAAAAACGGCGACATCGCGGCGCAGTCCGGCACGGCAGGCCATTTTCCACACCAGATAACCGACAACCGGGCCAATCACCGCCATCGACATTCCATTTGCGCCAAGCGTCGTCAGGCCGCCGTGCGCCAGCAATAGCGCCTGAAACAACAGCACAACCGCACCGAGAATCGCCACCACCCCGGGCCCGAACAAGATAACCGCCAGACCAACGCCGGTCGGATGTGAACAACTCCCCGTTACCGACGGAATTTTGAGCGCGGACAGGACAAAAATAAACGCGCCGCACAACGCCAGCAGTACCTTCTGATGATTATCCTCCTGCACAATACGCCGTAAGCGCACCAGCCCATACCACAAGCAGGGTAAAAACAGTAACCACCAGGCCAGCGCCCACACTGGCGGTAAAAAGCCCTCCATGATATGCATCGCAAACGCCTGTTGCGGGACAACCATCAGCAATAGCGCTGCAGCCAGTCCACTGAAAGACAACTGTCTAAGCTGCTGTTCAAGTTTCATTCTGCATACTCCCACTGTTTATTGACCAGAATGGTCGAAAAATAGGGCAACGGTCGATCATCGTTGACCTCGTGGAGATGGCGCCAGCACTGCTCGCCGGGCAGTGTGGCCTCGGACATCATTAAGGCGCATTCCAGCAGGCCAGCCTGCGCCAGCAACGCTTTAATACGGGCGAACCGGCCATACACTTTCATCAACACCAGGCTATCATGCTGTTGTAGCGCCTGGGCTATTTCCGCTTCCGGCGCGGTACAAGAAATAACCGCCAGCGATTGCCGTTCTATGGCGAGCGGCATTTTCGCGCGGGCGGCTATCGCGGCGAAGGACGTGACGCCGGGGACAATCTCCAGCCACTCCGGGCAGCCGATTCGCTGGAGTAAAAAAATCCAGGTACTGAATAGCATCGCATCGCCCAGGGTAATAAAACCGACCTGTTTACCCGCTTCCACCTCTGCGGTAAGCGCGGCGGCAACCTCGTTCCAGACCGCTTCTTTCTCGGCACCGTCAGCGCTCATAGGGAAATGGCAACAACGTACTTCCGTCTGCTCGCCGAGATAGTCGCGCACAATCGACAGCGCCAGACTATCGCCCCCCTTACGACCGGCGGGCGCATACAGAATGTCCAGCGAGCCAAGAATCCGCGCTGCGCGGACGGTTATCAGGTCGGGCGCGCCTGGCCCGGTACTTAATGCGTATAATTTACCGTTCATGCCGCCTCCTCTACCGCCATGTTCAGCGCCTGGTGCAAATGCGCGACAAACATCGCCCGGATAGCCGGGTTTTCTCCCAGCCCGCTCAGCCACGGCGTCGCCGGAATACCCGCCGCGTTAAAGCGCATTTTCCATGAGTCGCCGTCGTCTGAAGCCATATCATTAATGGCGTGATCGCCCGCCACCAGCATTAATGGCATCAAATGTACGCCGGTGACGCCTTCGTCACGCAGGCTGTCGATCAGGATGTCGACCTCCGGGTAGCTTTCTACGGCGCCGACGCGCGCCGGAAAGCGCTGCGCGGTCATCATATGATCGAGACAGGCATAAGCAGCGAATGCATGATGGCTGGCGCCGTGGCCCATAAAAACGACTTTCTCCGTTTGTCTGAGCGATGGCATCTGTTGTCGCAACGCCTGCATTAGCTGCACATAATCGTTATGGCTGCTCAGCAGCGGCACGCCCAGCGTCAGGCGAGTGAATAACGGACGCAAGAGTTGTACTTCACGGACAATTTTTTCATATTCGTCGCCGTTAATAATGTGCAACGACTGAATCGCCACGTCCTGATATCCCTGTGCGGCAAGCTTTTGCAAAGCCTGTAATGGCGTATCGATGTCGATACCGTCACGCTGGCGAAGCTTGCGAATGATCATTCCGGAAGTGAAGGCGCGAAACAGGTCGCGATCGGGACAGGACGCCGCCAGATCACGTTCGCACGCCACAATGTTTTTTTCACAGGTGTCGTGATAGCTGGTGCCAAAACTGACCACCAGAAGCGCTTTTTTCATTTTTACTCCTTAGCTGCGGCCAGCCAGCGCGATAAACGCTGCGCAAAGGCGGCCTGGCTTTCCAGTAACTCATCACCCGTCACAAGCGGCGTCGGGCGCGCAATAACGATGCAGGGAATGCCCGCATCCAGACAGGGCTGAACTTTTTCCTGATATCCCCCCTCCGCGCCGGACGCTTTGGTAATGACCACGTCGGCCCGGCACTGGTGGTAAAACGCGGCGTTAAAATCAGCGCTGAACGGCCCACACAGAGCGAAAATTTCTCCAACGCCGAACCCCAGTTCGCTGCAGCGTTGAATCACCTCCGCCACGGGCAGTACACGCGCCAGCAACGTTTTTTCCGCCAGTCCGGCACGCCAGACGGCCAGATCTTTACTGCCGGTCGTCAGTAACACGCGCGGACCAAAACGCCTCGCTATCTCGCAGGCATCGGCAATACTGCGCGCCGTATAGAGAAGCGGATGCGTCAGATTGCTAAGCTGCTCCGGACGCTGATAACGACTTAACAACACGCCTGCCGTTTCACAGGCGCGAAGGAGGTTATGGCTGACCATTTCTGCATAAGGATGCGATGCATCTATTACCCAGCGAGTACGGTTTTCTTTTAGCCAGGCGACCATCTGCCCGTACTCCAGACGACCACAGCGCACCTGTCCTTTAATGTCGCCAGCCAGCGCTTTTCCGGCTGGCGTCGCCACGGATAAGGTGTACGCGACGTTCGCCGCATCCAGTTGTCGGCATAACGCGCGCGCATCGCTGGTGCCGCCCACCACCAGCACTTCCCCCTCATTCACAGCGTGTAACCTCGCGGCGTTATCATCAGCCCATCCTGAACATAGGTCGTCTTATTACCAACGATGACCAGACTGGTCATATCTACCGGTTCAAAATCCATATCGCCGAGCGTAGTCAGCCATTTTTCCTCTTTCTTACGTCCGGCGGATTTCACCACGCCAACCGGCGTCTGCGCGCTTTTACTGGCGGTAAGCAGGTTAAACGCGCGCGCCAGATGCCCTTCGCGCCCGCGGCTGCGCGGGTTGTAAAAACAGATAACAAAGTCTGCCTCTCCGGCGGCAACGATACGCTTTTCAATTACCGGCCACGGGGTCAGCAGGTCGCTGAGGCTGATATGACAGAAGTCGTGCATCAGCGGCGCACCCAGCAGCGAGGCGGCTGCGATACTGGCGGTCATCCCCGGAATAAGGCGAACCTCTACATCCAGCTTCTGCTTGCTCACCAGCTCCAGCACCAGTCCCGCCATGCCGTAAATACCGGCGTCGCCGCTGCTAATCAGCGCCACGTTATGCCCGGCCTGCGCCAGCTCAATCGCCGCCTGGCAGCGTTCAATCTCTTTGCACATCCCGGTTTTGATCACCTGCTTATCGCCGGTAAAGGCTTTCACCAGGTGGGTGTAGGTTTTATAACCGACGACGATTTCCGCCGCCTGTAACGCCTCAATCGCTTCCATGGTCATCATTGACTGTGAGCCAGGGCCAATTCCGATTACGCTTAACATCAGTGTGCAACTCCCAAAGTAATAGTGACGCCCTGTTCTCGCAGGGTCTCGCCTAACAATTGTCCCTGGCTTAATAACCACGCAGCCGGGCCGGATACGCTGCCAACGCCCACCGTTTTTCTGACGAAGCCAGAACCGGGAAAATGGTGTTCGAATTCGCGCAACGCTTCGGCGGTAAAGGTTTTAAAAGGCACGCGGCAGCAGGAGGCGAGCTGAATAAGCCCCGGTTCCCCTTTTTTGAGCGTGACGCTGCCAATTGCTTTTAACGCCAGCGGATCGAGTTTTTGCGCTTCAAGCTGACGCGCCAGTAATGTCGCTAACAGGGGAAATGGCGTATCGCGGCGACAACCAATTCCCGCCACCACACGCTGGGGCACCAGTTTCCAGTGCGGTACGGGAAGCTCAGGGAGGTCATTACGCAAAGAGACGCAGATAAGCGCATCCAGTTCAGGCAGCCGCTGCAAATCATCAACAGGGATAAAACCGCGAATATCACACTGGCCGATCTCTTCCGTTAGTTCGGCATCCCACCATAACCCTACACGTTGATGACTGACCAACATCTGGTTAACGGTTTTTACCGCCGTGCGAAGATCGGTCATGCGGGCGTTAAGCTGGAAAGCTAAAGTGTCCAACGCGGACATCTCATTGACATCCGTTGCCGTGGTAATCACCGGATCGGCGCCTAACATTCCTGCCAGGTAGCGCGTCAAGGCATTGGCCCCGCCCGCATGACCGGAAAGCAGGCTAATGACATGCTGACCACGTTCATCAATGACGACCACCGCCGGATCGCTGAACTTATCGTTCACTAACGGCGCCAGGACACGAACGGCAATGCCGGTCGCGCCGATAAAAATAAGCGCGGTATAAGTGGTAAAAGCCTGCCGGGCGGTATTAGCGAATCCGCCATCGAAGGGAATAAATCCCTCTTCCCGCAGTTTTTCACTGGTAAAGCAGGTTAACGGCAGCATCGCGGCGAGTCTCTTTGCCAGCGCCACGCCGCCGGGCGTCAGGCAAAACAACGCAATGGATTCAGGCTTTACGGTATTCATGGCTAAAGTCCGCTGCATAAAGTCTTGAGTAGTGATACTCCTTACCCAGAAAATTCCCGACCAGGATTAGCGCCGTCTTACGGATGCCAGCATCACGTACTTTGTCGCTAATATCCGCTAATGTGCCGCGAACGGTCTGGCTTTCCGGCCAGGTAGCCTTATAGATGACCGCGACAGGCGTAGTTGCCGGATAACCGCCGGCAATGAGACGTTCCGCCACCCGATGAATACGCTGAACGGAGAGATAAATCGCCATCGACGTCTGGTGACTGGCGAACGCCTCCAGTTGTTCGCGCGCCGGTACTGGCGTACGCCCTTCCAGACGGGTAATAATGAGACTCTGCGATACCTCCGGTACGGTATATTCCACACCCAGCTCCGCCGCAGCGCCGAGAAACGCGCTGACGCCAGGCACTACCTGCCAGTCGATACCACGGCGGGTTAACTCTTCGCCTTGCTCACGCACGGAGCCGTACAGCGAGACATCGCCCGTTTGCAACCGCACCACCGTTTTTCCCGCTTTCACGCCCGCGGCCATCAGCTCGATAATCTGCTCAAGATGCAGTTCGGCGCTGTCGTAGCGTTCTGCCTGCGCGGGGCAGTAATCCAGCAGTTCGGTATTGATCAGCGAACCGGCATAGATAACTACCTGCGCCTGTTGCAGCAGGCGGTAGCCTTTAAGCGTGATCAGCTCGCGATCGCCCGGCCCGGCGCCGACGAACCATACACAGCGTGGATCAAATGTCTCTGACATGGTTTTCTTCCTTCTGACAGGCGATAACAAAAACAGGGTTGTTCGGTTTGAAATAGTGTCCCGCCCCCAGCGGCGTTAACGATGAAAGCTGAAGCTGTACACAGTCCATTCGACATGCGCCGATGTGCGCAAGATGCGCCAGCGCGCTATGGAGGTTTTCCTGCAAGATAAAGGTCATCACCAGACGGCCACCGGGATGCAGATGGCCCATCGCCCAGTCAATCAGCGCCGTCAGATGCCCGCCGCTGCCGCCCATAAACACCGCATCGGCTTTCCCGGTTATGGTCATTGGCGCTTCGCCGGGGAGAATATCGATATTGCCGCAGGCAAAGCGCTGACGATTCTCATCAAGCAGCCGTAGCGCGGCAGGATTACGCTCAATAGCCGTCACCTGCAACGAAGGAAATTGCAGCGCCGCTTCAATTGAGACGCTTCCCGTTCCCGCCCCGACGTCAATCAGGTGACTGGCGCGGTGGAGCTCAAGTTTCGACAGTGCCAGCGCCCGTACCGCCTCTTTGGTCATTGGCACGTTCTCGCCGCGCAGAAAAAGCTCATCTTTCATCCAGGATCACCACTGCATTCATTTCATAGTCGGCGTTGACCGCACTGACGGGTAGCCAGTGGATCCGCTCATTTTCCATCGCCAGATTTTCACCAATCACCATTAAGCGATGCCCTTTACCGCGCGCGACCAGCTCCCGCGCGATTTCCCGCGGCCCGCAGCGGGCATCCGTGACCATCGCCACTTTGCGATGGTTCGCCAGCTGCTCGAAGCTGACGCAACGACCGTGGCTACTGGTCAACCACATGTCATTCATATCAATTCCAGCCTGTGCGCACAGATACTGTACGGCGCTGATGCCAGGGATAATGCGAACCTGTTCGATACCAAAATGCGCCACCAGGCGTGTACCGATGCCATAAAACAGCGGATCGCCGGAGGCCAGCACCACGATCCCTTTATCCCGACGGGCGGCAATCCATGACAACAACGCGCCAATATCCGCGCCCAGCGTAAATCGTTCGCCGCCAAACGCCGGAAACTGCGCCAAATGCCGTTTACCGCCTGCCAGCGCATCGGCGTGGTCTATCGCTTCCAGCGCCGCAGGCGTCATCAAATGCCGTCCAGCGGGCCCCATTCCCACGACCGTTAGCATTGCAGCTCCTTAGCAATCTCGTCGACGGGACGATTACTGCCGAGAATATGGTTATCAAAAGAAAACAGGATGGCGTCGCAGACAGGCGGCGTTTTGGTAAAACGCAGCATCTGCATGACTCGCAAACAAATACGCCTGGCAAGATGGTTATAGATATGCCCGAAGCCATATGCTTCAATGTGCTCCATTGCCGCTTCGGTGGTATCGCAATCGCTGACCAGGGTGAGTAACTCCAGCGGCGCGCCCAGTAAAGCTAAATGCGCGACCAGCGTTTCCATGCGCGCATCGGCAATATGGCTATGGGTATGAAAGATCCCGGCGGCGATTTTGATCAGTTTTCCAGGATGCCCCACCAGCACTATCTGGCAAAATCCCAGCCGTACCGCCTCTTCAATCATGTAGCCGACAAAATTGCTCATGGTGACGACTGCCTGTGTGTCGACGCCCATTTGTTCGCGAACAAACCGTTCGCCGTGGTTGCCCGGCACGAGTATCACCCGCGTTAATCCTGACGCCCGTTTGATCTCCAGTTCCAGCGATAGCGAGCGTTTCCAGCTTTCTTCCGACATCGGCGTCACAATGCCGGTAGTGCCAATAATGGAAATGCCGCCAAGAATGCCAAGCCGCGAGTTATACGTTTTTTGCGCCCGCGCTTCGCCTTCCGGGGCAAAAATCTCCACATCGGCCCCACGCGCCGGGCCTATCGCTTCGCGCACTGCAGACTCAATGGTATGGCGCGGCGTACGATTGATGGCGGCGCTCCCGAGCGGTAGTCCAACCCCTTTACGCGTTACCCTACCAATACCTTCGCCGCCAGTGAGCGTAATCTCACCGCTGTCGTTGAGCGTAACGCGGGCAAAAATCAGCATTCCGTGCGTGGCATCCACATCATCGCCGCCATCTTTACGAATTGCGGCTATCGCCTGCTGGCCTTCAATGTGCGGCGACTCCACGTTCAGGCATAGCGTGACGCCCGACGGCGTGACGATGGAGACCTGATGAATCAGATGTTGACGCAATACCATCAGCGCGGCGACTTTTGCCGCCGCCGTCGCGCAGGAACCGGTGGTATATCCTTTACGTAACGCTTTACCGTGGTGCCAGACCGGCGTGTCAAAAGAAAGCTCGCTCATCAGGCCTCCCGGAGGTGATAGAGCAGCGCATTGACGATAGCGGCAGCCACGTTACTGCCGCCTTTACGCCCTAACGCGGCAACCGCGGGGAAATGGCTATGGGTGAGCGCCTCTTTGGACTCCGCCGCGCCGACAAAGCCTACCGGTACGCCCACCACGCCGCTCACCGTCACGTTATGTTCAAGCAAACGGAACAGGGCCGTCGGCGCATTACCGAAAACAAAGAGCTTGTTTTTCTCCTCCTCGGCGATAGCGATATCGACGGCGGCCATTGAACGGGTAATCCCCTGCGTTTGTGCGGCGCGCACCACGCGCGGATCGCTGATATAACAGCGACACTCGCCGCCAAACGTCGCCAGTAATCTTTTATTAATGCCGGACAGCGCCATCGTGGTATCGGTATAAATAATGCACGGATGGCGTAACGCATCACAAAGCTGCTCCAGCGCATCGGCAGAGAACCACAAAATGTCCAGCCAGTCGAAATCGGCGGTGGTATGAATAACCCGCTTGATAATGGCCTCATGGAGCGGGCTGGCGAAACGGTAATCAGGACGCGTTTCGCGAATAATGTCGCTAATAATGGTGAAACTGTTGGCCTCAATGGTTTGGGGCTGCTGGATATAATGCATACTGTCGTCCTCAGGCCACGCCAGATAACCCGCACCGCGCCGCAATAAACAGCGCCAGCGCCAGGGTTGAAGCGACCCACATCAATCGAATCGTTCGGGAAATATCGTCCACAGAAATATCGCGCTGCGCGTCGCCTATCCAGGGCTTGTCCACACGCTCGCCAAAGTAGTTATTTGGGCCGCCGAGCTGGATTCCTAAGGCGCCGGCCACACACGCTTCCGACCAGGCGCAATTTGGGCTACTGTGGTTATAACGGTCACGCCAGCCAATACGCAGCGCCCGCCAACCACTCAGGCGACACAGTCCTGCCGCAATGCCCAGCAACAGCCAGCTCAGTCGGGCAGGAAGATAGTTCGCTACGTCGTCCATACGGGCGCTGACCATACCAATCGCCCGGTATTTTTCATGTTTGTAGCCCACCATTGAATCCAGGGTATTGACGGCTTTGTAGGCCATCGCCAGCGGCGCGCCGCCGAGAAAGAGGAAAAAGAGCGGCGCGATAATGCCGTCAACGGTGTTTTCTGCAACCGTTTCCACCACGGCGCGATTGATCTGCGCTGGCTGAAGTTGCGACGTATCGCGCCCGACGATCCAGGAGAGTTTTATTCGGCTTTCCGCAAGGTCGTTCTCCCGCAACGGTCGTTCAACCTCCTGCGCGGCGCGGGCCAGAGAGCGTCCGGCCAGCGTGGTAAAGATCATCCAGACTTCAACGATCCAGCCAAACCAGGGGTGAATCCGCTGCGCCAGCGCCAGTACGCCCCATGCCACGCCCCAGGTCGCCCCGACAACCACAACCCACATTACGCCGCCGCCAATCCGCAGCGCTTTATCGCCGGGACAATAGCGACGCACAATACGCTGCACAAACGTGATTAAACGACCTATCCAGCGTACCGGATGGGGCCAGTGTTGAGGGTCGCCGATGATAAAATCCAGCACCCAGGCGATACACCAGGCAAGAATCGTCATAATACGCGCCTCGCCGCCGCCAGCCAGTGCTGCAACATTTCCGGACGCTGGGCGAAATGGACGTGCAGATAGCTGGCAAACGTGTTGCCTGTCTGCCAGCCGCCAGTCCATTCCTGTAACACGCGGCCATCGCGAACCTTACGACAGGCCATAACGGCGGGTGTTTCGGGAATAAAATCTGAGTAGTGAAATTCATGGCCGCGCACTATCTCGCCAAGCACCGCCAATAGCGTTGGCTGCATAGCCTGCGCCTCACAGTAACCAAAGCGGGTAAGTCGCTTACCCATTTTGCTGTGACCGGGGATAATATTCGCCATCTGATGAATTTCCCCGCCGCTATCCTCCAGAGTGCTCCCCAAATACATCAGACCGCCACACTCCGCGTAAATCGCCACGCCGCGCTGATGCGCCGCCCGCAAATGTTTTAACATCGCCGTATTTGCCGCCAGCTCTGCGGCGTATAATTCAGGATATCCACCGCCCAGCCAGATCATCTGGCAATCAGGCAATGCGCTGTCATGCAGTGGGCTAAAACGCACAATGTTAACGCCGGCACGCTCCAGCAAATCGATGTTATCGGGGTAATAAAAGTTAAAGGCCTCATCATCCGCCAGAGCAAGCGTCAGCCCTGCCCCCGCTGTGTTATCGGGGCGCTCAGGCCACATTCCCGCCGGAAGCGCTGATAACACGCTCAGCGAGAGTAGCGCATCCACATCCACTGTTTGTTCCAGCATGGCGGCAAAATCATGCCATGATTGCTGATTGACGAGGGATTCTCTGGCGGTAATCAACCCCAGGTGGCGTTCAGGTAATGCGACGCCGTCGCAAGGAGGGACATACCCCAGTACCGGCAGTGAGCAATAATGTTCAATGGCATTTTTGAGGAGCTGATAGTGGGCGTCGCTAGTGACGCGATTCACAATCACGCCCGCGAGGTTGAGGGTCGGGTCGAAGTGCTGAAATCCCATAACGGTAGCCGCAAGCGACGTTGAAACAGCCTTGCCGTCCACCAGTAGGATGACCGGGCAACCAAGCTGTTTGGCCATCGCGGCTGTGCTGCAGTAATTGGGGTCGACGCCATAGCCGTCATACAGCCCCATGACGCCTTCAATGACAGCGATATCCGCCTGCCGCATTTGTTCGCAAAATAAGGCGTTGAGAACAGGAGGAGGAAGCATGAAACTGTCAAGATTACGGGACGCCACGCCACAGATAGCGGTATGCCAGCCGGTATCAAGGTAATCTGGCCCAACTTTAAACGGCTGTACGCGCAGCGCGCGTTTTTGCAGCAGCCTCAACAAACCAAGCGTCACCGTGGTTTTGCCGCAACCGCTTCCTGTGCCTGCAAGAATAAATGCGTGATGCCTTGCCGCCATTACCCTGATCCTGTTCAGGGTGGTAGGGGTATACAGGTACGCGCATGTTCAGTCTTTCGACTGTACGCGTCTTCGCAACCCACTTCCCACCGAAGTTGTTGGTTATCACCGACAGGCAGGTCTTCTGGCTTAGCGTCCTCCTCGCCCGTCCTTCCCAATCTTGCGATCAGTGGTCTTTACGGGGTCGTCAGCATCACAGCAGCGGGGGCTGCGGGGGATTTTCACCCCCTTCCCTACCACAAATGTGGCAAACCTGTTGGTTTACGTTATGGCTGTACGGCACACCCATAACGGCAATTAATAATGTGCTACGTTTTACATTTCTGTGAGCAATAGCCTGAGCGGTTGCTCATCTGACGTTAATCTACTCATCCTTACCGGTATATTGACGATAAAACGTATCGACAAAGCGTAATAAAACTTATCTTTCCTGACACTGTACTTCATCACAAAAATAAAAACTGGTGCAGTTTATGCCCTAAATTTTATTATTTTGTTGCGCTATGACAATTTATTGTTACACCAGATAAATTTTCTTTCTGAAATGATTAAGATACAAAAGACTATCAAAAATCGGCAATAGCAAAATATTGCTATTCATAACGATGGAGGATGAGAATTCTCATTTATCTGCTGGCGATAAGCCTGCGGCGTAACCTGATAGGTCTGGCGGAAGACTTTGCAAAAATAGCTGGTTTGCGAAAAGCCTAAATTACGCGCAATACTGGCAATACTCCAGTCACTATGGCAAAGCAATTCTCTGGCGCTAACCATTCTCTGGCGGTTTACCCACGCATTAAATCCGATTCCCTGATATTTCTTGAATAGTTTACTGAAGTAATAGGGGCTGAGATAGACATGTGAGGCGACATCCTCAAGACGAAGATCGTCGGACAAATGCGCATCAATATAGCGAAGCGCTTTTTTCATTTTACTGTCATGCGGAGTGGGACCACGAGTGGTTTTATTTGCCTCCGATTGCTGCGGATTGTCTTTGATAACCACGAAATTGAGCTGTTTTTTCAGGCAATTCTCAACAATCAGTTTAAGAAGATCGGCGGAAGCGATAACGCGTGAATAGTCCATCTCTGGCACATTCCGAAATTCATTCAAGAGCTCAGGGTCAGCCTGCCAGCGATCGTCGACATTAAGAATGTTTACCAGCTCCACGTCATTACTTAAACGAACCTGCCCGCATAAAACAAAGCCAACTAAATGCCCTGCGATTACCAGCGGAATAGAAAAATCCGTTAGACCGGCATGACAACGATAAATACAGGGTTGATCGGACTTCGATGCCTCCAGTCCCCCGCAGCGATCGCTCATACGACAACGTGTACTATGCTGGGGATGCTGCCGCATCAACTGACAAAACGGCGTGAAATTGAATAGCTCAGATATTTCATCACCATGAATATTGACAACCACAACCGCCAGACCGGTGGCTTGTGCAAAATCCTGTGCGATTTTATTAATGAGTTCTGAGTTCAGAGCGCTCGCAGAAATCATGATAAAACCCCTCAGTTAATTTATTGTTATAAACAAAACACATTATTTACATTCACTTTTTATTAGCATTATCCTGGCCCTGATAAAAAGTACAATGACAATATCAAAAGTCTCCCATTGCTGGGAGACGTTTTGATCAGTTCGTGAAAGCAGATCACGAAATTATCTCACCTGTTTTTACGATACATCATTGCTGTGAATCTGGTTCGCATTTTCTTACAGTTCACAGCGGTTACAAGGTAAATTCTTACCAATAAAATAGCGATATATGGCTGCTCCGGCACAGGCGCCGATAACAGGCGCGACAATCGGCACGATAAAATAAGGGATCTCTCGCCCACCGCTCATCGCCATGTTCCCCCACCCCGCTAACCATGTGAACAGTTTGGGACCGAAATCACGCGCCGGGTTCATTGCAAAACCGGTAAGGGGTCCAGTAGACGCGCCGATAACGGCAACCAATATCCCAATAAGCAAAGGCGCAAGCGGCCCTTTAGGAATGCCATTGCCATCATCCGTCAATGCCATGATCATGCCCATCAGAATCGACGTAATGACCACTTCCACCAACGCAGCCTGCCATACATTTAGCGCTGCGGCCGGATAGGTACTGAAAATGCTGGCTAATTGCAAACTTTCGACGCTACCGCGCACCATATGATGCGCAGTCTCAAATTCAGTAAAAAGGCTACTATAAAGCACATACGCCAGCAGAGCGCCGCCAAAAGCGCCGGCAAACTGGGCAATAATATAAGGCAATACTTTCTGTTTGGGGAAGCAGGCAAACAGCCACAGCGCAATCGTCACCGCAGGGTTAAGATGTCCGCCGGAGATGCCGGCCGTAAGGTAAACGGCCAGTGAAATCCCAAGCCCCCAAATAATGCAAATCTCCCATAATCCGAGGCTGGCGCCTGCGACTTTGAGCGCGCTCAAACAACCGATACCAAAAAACAAAAAGAGTCCGGTGCCTAAAAATTCCGCACCACATTGCGCCTTTAGAGAATCATTCATGTGACACCTTCTGAGCAAAGTTCGTGTCCTGGCCAGCGCAAGTTTCGGCTGGCGGTAGAGTACAGCTAACCTCACTATAAAAAGTGCCGCCTGTAAATTGTTGGCAACCTGCGGGCCTGCCTTCCGGAAAAATCGTGTTGCGATAGCAAAATTTTGCTTTTCCGATATTTTTATCAGCCCATCACACGGGAAATTTGAGCTATAAAATACGCCTGTTGAAATAATAAAATATTGCACAAGCCAACTTATCAATTTCGAATAAACATCACATTTTGCGTCTTTCGCCATATCAAATAAAAATACTCTCGTCACTAACAAAAATGTAAAAATGAAATAATAAAAACAAAATAATCATATAGACAATAATAAATTAAATATTGATTATCAATGAGTTATAAAAATAAAAGGCAATTTAGTCATATTGCTTTCCCATTATTTTCTGATGCTCAACAGCAAGTCAGCCATTCTTTTTCCTCGCATCTTCTTATAGTCCCAACTATCGGAACACTCCATGCGAGGTCTTTATGCAACAAGAAGCACTAGGAATGGTAGAAACCAAAGGCTTAACCGCAGCCATAGAGGCCGCTGATGCAATGGTTAAGTCAGCCAATGTGATGTTAGTGGGCTATGAAAAGATTGGCTCCGGGCTGGTAACCGTCATCGTGCGCGGCGATGTTGGCGCGGTCAAAGCGGCCACCGATGCAGGTGCCGCAGCCGCACGCAACGTGGGTGAAGTGAAAGCCGTACACGTCATCCCACGCCCTCACACCGATGTAGAAAAAATCTTACCGAAGGGAATTAGCCAATGAGCAGCAATGAGCTGGTGGAACAGATCATGGCGCAGGTGATTGCCCGTGTGGCAACGCCGGAACAACAGGCCATCCCTGGTCAACCCCAACCTATACGAGAGACGGCTATGGCAGAAAAAAGCTGCAGTTTAACGGAATTTGTCGGGACCGCCATTGGCGATACCCTGGGCCTGGTTATCGCCAACGTCGATGCCGCCCTGCTGGACGCGATGAAGCTTGAGAAGCGCTATCGTTCCATCGGTATTCTCGGCGCTCGCACCGGCGCAGGCCCGCACATTATGGCGGCGGACGAAGCGGTGAAAGCCACCAACACCGAAGTGGTCAGCATTGAGCTGCCGCGCGATACCAAAGGCGGCGCGGGCCACGGTTCGCTGATTATTTTAGGCGGTAACGACGTGTCCGACGTCAAGCGCGGTATCGAAGTCGCGCTGAAAGAGCTGGACCGCACCTTCGGCGATGTTTACGGCAACGAAGCCGGGCATATCGAGCTGCAGTACACCGCTCGCGCCAGCTACGCCCTGGAAAAAGCGTTCGGCGCGCCGATTGGCCGTGCCTGCGGCGTCATCGTCGGCGCTCCGGCTTCCGTCGGCGTACTGATGGCCGATACCGCCCTGAAGTCAGCCAACGTTGAAGTCGTGGCGTACAGCTCGCCGGCGCACGGCACCAGCTTTAGTAACGAAGCCATTCTGGTGATTTCCGGCGACTCCGGCGCGGTTCGTCAGGCGGTGACCTCCGCCCGCGAAATTGGCAAAACCGTCCTTGCGACCCTCGGTTCTGAACCGAAAAACGATCGCCCGTCCTACATCTGATACCCACGAGGCTGATTCATGAGATCGAAAAGATTTGAAGCACTGGCGAAACGCCCTGTGAATCAGGACGGCTTTGTTAAGGAGTGGATCGAAGAAGGCTTTATCGCAATGGAAAGCCCGAACGACCCGAAACCGTCGATAAAAATCGTTAACGGCGCGGTAACCGAGCTGGACGGAAAACCGGTTAGCGAATTCGACCTGATCGACCACTTTATCGCCCGCTACGGCATCAACCTGAACCGCGCCGAAGAAGTGATGGCGATGGATTCGGTCAAGCTGGCTAACATGCTCTGCGATCCGAACGTCAAGCGCAGCGAAATCGTCCCGCTAACCACCGCGATGACCCCAGCGAAAATTGTTGAAGTGGTTTCGCATATGAACGTGGTTGAGATGATGATGGCGATGCAGAAAATGCGCGCCCGCCGCACGCCATCTCAGCAGGCGCACGTCACCAACGTTAAAGACAACCCGGTGCAAATCGCCGCCGACGCCGCCGAAGGCGCATGGCGCGGGTTTGACGAACAAGAAACCACGGTTGCGGTAGCACGCTACGCGCCGTTCAACGCCATCGCGCTGTTGGTCGGCTCTCAGGTTGGTCGTCCGGGCGTACTGACGCAGTGCTCACTGGAAGAAGCCACCGAGCTGAAGCTCGGCATGCTGGGCCACACCTGCTACGCCGAAACCATTTCCGTTTACGGCACCGAGCCGGTCTTCACCGACGGTGACGATACGCCATGGTCGAAAGGCTTCTTAGCCTCTTCCTACGCCTCTCGCGGCCTGAAAATGCGCTTCACCTCCGGCTCCGGCTCAGAAGTGCAGATGGGCTACGCCGAAGGCAAATCCATGCTGTATCTGGAAGCGCGCTGCATCTATATCACCAAAGCGGCTGGCGTTCAGGGGCTGCAAAACGGCTCCGTAAGCTGCATCGGCGTACCGTCTGCCGTGCCGTCAGGCATTCGTGCCGTGCTGGCGGAAAACCTGATCTGCTCTTCGCTGGATCTGGAATGCGCCTCCAGTAACGACCAGACCTTCACCCACTCCGATATGCGTCGTACCGCGCGCCTGCTGATGCAGTTCCTGCCGGGTACCGACTTTATCTCCTCTGGTTATTCCGCGGTGCCGAACTACGACAACATGTTCGCCGGTTCCAACGAAGATGCGGAAGACTTTGACGACTACAACGTTATCCAGCGCGACCTGAAAGTGGACGGCGGTCTGCGCCCGGTTCGTGAAGAGGACGTTATCGCCATCCGTAACAAAGCCGCCCGCGCGCTACAGGCCGTGTTTGCCGGAATGGGACTGCCGCCGATTACCGATGAAGAAGTTGAAGCCGCGACCTATGCCCACGGTTCGAAAGATATGCCGGAGCGCAACATCGTCGAAGACATCAAGTTCGCCCAGGAAATCATCAATAAAAACCGCAACGGTCTGGAAGTTGTGAAAGCGCTGGCGCAGGGCGGGTTTACCGACGTGGCCCAGGACATGCTCAACATCCAGAAAGCCAAGCTAACCGGCGACTATTTGCACACCTCCGCCATTATCGTCGGCGACGGACAAGTGCTCTCTGCGGTTAATGACGTCAATGACTATGCCGGTCCGGCAACAGGTTATCGCCTGCAGGGAGAACGCTGGGAAGAGATTAAAAACATCCCTGGCGCTCTTGATCCCAACGAGATTGATTAAGGGGTGAGAAATGGAAATTAATGAAAAATTGCTGCGCCAGATAATTGAAGACGTGCTCCGCGATATGAAGGGCAGCGATAAACCCGTCTCGTTTAATGCGCCTGCGGCATCCACAGCACCACAGACCGCTGCGCCTGCGGGCGACGGCTTTCTGACCGAAGTGGGCGAAGCGCGCCAGGGTACTCAGCAGGACGAAGTCATTATCGCCGTCGGCCCGGCATTTGGCCTGGCGCAAACCGTCAATATCGTGGGCTTACCGCATAAGAGCATTCTGCGCGAAGTCATTGCCGGTATTGAAGAAGAAGGCATCAAGGCGCGCGTGATTCGCTGCTTTAAATCTTCCGACGTGGCGTTCGTCGCCGTTGAAGGTAACCGCCTGAGCGGATCCGGCATCTCCATCGGCATCCAGTCGAAAGGTACTACGGTTATCCACCAGCAGGGGCTACCGCCGCTCTCCAACCTGGAGCTGTTCCCGCAGGCACCGCTGCTGACGCTGGAAACCTACCGTCAGATTGGTAAAAACGCCGCCCGTTATGCGAAACGCGAATCACCGCAGCCGGTCCCTACGCTCAATGACCAGATGGCACGCCCGAAGTACCAGGCAAAGTCGGCCATTTTGCACATTAAAGAGACCAAGTACGTCGTGACGGGCAAAAACCCGCAGGAACTGCGCGTGGCGCTTTGATAAAGGATAACTCCATGAATACCGACGCAATTGAATCGATGGTCCGGGACGTATTGAGCCGCATGAACAGCCTGCAGGGCGATGCGCCAGCAGCGGCTCCTGCGGCAGGCGGCACGTCCCGCAGCGCAAAGGTCAGCGACTACCCGCTGGCGAACAAGCACCCGGAATGGGTGAAAACCGCCACCAATAAAACGCTGGACGACTTTACGCTAGAAAACGTGCTGAGCAATAAAGTCACCGCTCAGGATATGCGTATTACCCCGGAAACCCTGCGCTTACAGGCGTCTATCGCCAAGGACGCGGGCCGCGACCGGCTGGCGATGAACTTCGAACGCGCCGCCGAACTGACCGCGGTACCGGACGATCGCATTCTTGAAATCTACAACGCCCTTCGTCCGTATCGTTCAACGAAAGAAGAGCTGCTCGCTATCGCCGATGATCTCGAAAATCGTTATCAGGCAAAGATTTGCGCAGCTTTCGTTCGTGAAGCGGCAGGGCTGTACGTTGAGCGTAAAAAACTCAAAGGCGACGATTAATTACAGGGGTATGTGATGCGATATATAGCTGGCATTGATATCGGCAACTCATCAACGGAAGTCGCCCTGGCGACTCTGAATGAGGCTGGCGCGCTGACAATCACCCACAGCGCGCTGGCGGAAACCACCGGGATCAAAGGCACGTTGCGTAACGTGTTCGGCATTCAGGAAGCGCTCGCCCTCGTCGCAAAGCGCGCGGGGATCAATGTCAGCGATATTTCGCTCATCCGCATTAACGAAGCCACGCCGGTGATTGGCGATGTGGCGATGGAAACCATTACCGAAACCATCATCACCGAATCGACAATGATTGGCCATAACCCAAAAACGCCGGGCGGAGTAGGCCTTGGTGTGGGTATCACGATTACGCCGGAGGAGCTGTTAACCCGCCCGGCGGACTCGTCCTATATTCTGGTGGTATCGTCAGCCTTTGATTTTGCCGATATCGCCAATGTTATCAACGCCTCAATGCGCGCCGGATACCAGATTACCGGCGTCATTTTGCAGCGCGACGATGGCGTACTGGTCAGCAACCGGCTGGAAAAATCGCTACCGATTGTCGATGAAGTTCTGTACATCGACCGCATTCCGCTGGGGATGCTGGCGGCGATTGAAGTCGCCGTGCCGGGAAAGGTTATCGAAACCCTCTCTAACCCTTACGGCATCGCCACCGTATTTAATCTCAACGCCGATGAGACGAAAAACATCGTCCCGATGGCGCGCGCGCTGATCGGCAACCGTTCCGCCGTGGTGGTTAAAACGCCATCCGGCGACGTCAAAGCGCGCGCAATACCCGCCGGTAACCTGGAACTGCAGGCGCAGGGCCGAACCGTGCGCGTGGATGTCGCCGCCGGTGCCGAAGCCATCATGAAAGCAGTGGACGGCAGCGGTAAGCTCGACAACGTCACCGGCGAGGCCGGGACCAATATCGGCGGCATGCTGGAGCACGTGCGCCAGACCATGGCCGAACTGACCAACAAGCCGAGCAGTGAGATTTTCATTCAGGATCTACTGGCCGTTGACACCTCGGTTCCGGTGAGCGTCACCGGCGGTCTGGCCGGGGAGTTCTCGCTGGAGCAGGCCGTCGGCATCGCCTCGATGGTGAAATCAGACCGCCTGCAGATGGCGATGATTGCCCGTGAAATTGAGCAGAAGCTTAATATCGACGTGCAGATCGGCGGCGCTGAGGCTGAAGCCGCCATTCTCGGCGCGCTGACCACGCCGGGTACCACCCGACCGTTGGCGATCCTTGACCTCGGCGCGGGCTCCACCGATGCCTCCATCATTAACCCTAAAGGCGAAATCATCGCCACCCATCTCGCCGGGGCAGGCGACATGGTGACGATGATCATTGCCCGCGAGCTGGGGCTGGAAGACCGCTATCTGGCGGAAGAGATCAAAAAATACCCGCTGGCTAAGGTCGAAAGCCTGTTCCACTTACGCCACGAGGACGGCAGCGTCCAGTTCTTCCCGACGCCGCTGCCTCCCGCCGTGTTCGCCCGCGTCTGCGTGGTGAAACCGGACGAACTGGTGCCGCTTCCCGGCGACTTAGCGCTGGAAAAAGTGCGTGCTATTCGCCGCAGCGCTAAAGAACGCGTCTTTGTCACCAACGCCCTGCGCGCGCTGCGTCAGGTCAGTCCAACCGGCAACATTCGCGATATTCCGTTCGTGGTGCTGGTCGGCGGCTCGTCGCTGGATTTCGAAGTTCCGCAGCTGGTCACCGATGCGCTGGCGCACTACCGCCTGGTCGCAGGGCGGGGAAATATTCGCGGCAGCGAAGGCCCAAGAAACGCGGTGGCCACCGGCCTGATTCTCTCCTGGCACAAGGAGTTTGCACATGGACAGTAATCACAGCGCCCCGGCTATCGTCATTACCGTTATCAACGACTGCGCCAGCCTCTGGCACGAAGTGCTGCTGGGTATCGAAGAGGAAGGCATCCCTTTCCTGCTTCAGCATCACCCGGCTGGAGATGTCGTTGACAGCGCCTGGCAGGCGGCGCGCAGCTCGCCGCTGCTGGTTGGCATTGCCTGCGATCGACACTCGCTGGTCGTGCATTACAAGAATTTACCCGCATCGGCGCCGCTTTTTACGCTGATGCATCATCAGGACAGTCAGGCCCAACGCAACACCGGTAATAACGCGGCACGGCTGGTCAAAGGGATCCCTTTTCGGGATCTCCATGCTTAATCACAGGAGAACGGCAGTATGAATAACGCACTGGGACTGGTTGAAACAAAAGGGCTGGTCGGCGCCATTGAAGCCGCCGATGCAATGGTTAAATCCGCCAACGTACAGCTGGTGGGCTACGAAAAAATTGGTTCTGGCCTGGTTACCGTCATGGTTCGCGGCGATGTCGGCGCGGTTAAAGCAGCCGTAGATGCAGGCAGCGCGGCGGCAAGCGTCGTGGGTGAAGTGAAATCCTGCCACGTTATCCCGCGTCCGCACAGCGATGTTGAGGCCATTTTACCGAAATCAGCCTAATCGATGGCAAATAAGGAGCACCGCGTGAAGCAATCACTGGGATTACTTGAAGTTTGTGGTCTGGCACTGGCTATCAGCTGCGCCGATATCATGGCGAAATCCGCTTCTATCACGCTGCTCGCCCTCGAAAAGACCAATGGTTCAGGCTGGATGGTGATTAAAATTACCGGTGATGTGGCCTCCGTTCAGGCGGCTATCACCACCGGTGCGCATTTCGCCGAACAGCGGAATGGCCTGGTGGCCCACAAGGTTATCGCCAGGCCCGGAGAAGGGATCCTGCTCGCAGAGACACCCCCACCCTCCGTCATTGAACCTGAGCCTGAAGAGTCAGAGATAGCTGATGTCGTTTCTGGAGCGCCAGCAGAAGAGGCCCCGCAGGAATCAGAACTGGTCAGTTGCAACCTGTGTCTGGATCCAAAATGTCCTCGCCAGAAGGGCGAACCTCGCACGCTTTGCATTCATCCCGGTAAGCGAGGTGAAGCGTAATGGATAAAGAGCTTCTGCAATCAACGGTCAGTAAAGTTCTTGATGAGATGCGCCTGCGGCCTATCCCGCTGGGCGTCTCAAACCGTCATATCCACCTGTCCGCACAGGATTATGAGCGGCTGTTTCCCGGCCATCCCATCAGCGAGAAAAAAGCGCTGCTGCAGCCGGGACAATACGCCGCGGAGCAAACCGTCACCCTGGTGGGACCGAAAGGGCAGCTCAAAAATGTGCGCCTGCTCGGTCCGCTGCGCTCGGTAAGCCAGGTGGAAATTTCGCGTACCGATGCGAGAACGCTGGGGATTGCCGCGCCGCTGAGAATGTCCGGCAACCTGAAGGGGACGCCGGGCATCCGCCTGGTCAGCCCCTTTGCCGAACTGGAGCTACCTTCCGGGGTTATCGTCGCGCAGCGGCATATCCATATGTCGCCGCTTGATGCGCTGATCCTGCGGGTTTCCCACGGCGATAGGGTTTCAGTGGCGATTGAAGGCGACGAGCGCGGGCTGATTTTCAACAACGTGGCGATTCGCGTTTCACCGGACATGCGCCTCGAAATGCACATTGATACCGATGAAGCCAACGCCGCTGGTGCCGATAACCCGCAGGCCTTTGCCCGGCTGGTAGGCCCGCGATGAACGGCGAAACCCTGCAGCGCATTGTCGAGGAGATTGTCTCCCGGCTGCATCGCCGTGCCCAGAGCACGGCGACGCTGAGCGTTACGCAACTTCGCGATGCCGACTGTCCAGCACTGTTCTGTCAGCACGCGTCGCTGCGCATCCTGCTCGTCGACCTGCCGCTGCTGAGTCAGCTTGCGGATGCAGAAACCGACGATGCCGCCGCCCGGAAAATTCACGACGCGCTGGCGTTTGGCATCCGCGTACAGCTCAGCCTGCACAGCCAGCTGCTGCCGGTTATCCCGGTAAAAAAACTGGCTCGTCTGCCGCTGGTATTCACCGACGAGCACGGACTGCCGCTGGTTCTGCATGCGGGTTCGGTGCTGAGCTATCGCGATGTCGCGCTGCTAAGCCGGGGGCGTGTGGTTGTCCACCGCAAATGCATCGTGACCGCCATGGCGCGTGACGCGGCCAATGCGCGGAATATTCAATTAATTAAGCAGGAGTAAATCATGCATCTGGCACGAGTCACGGGCGCGGTTGTCTCCACGCAAAAATCACCTTCTTTGATTGGGAAAAAGCTGCTGCTGGTGCGTCGGGTCAGCGCCGATGGCGAACTCCCCGCCTCGCCTACCTCCGGCGATGAAGTGGCCGTGGACTCCGTCGGCGCGGGCGTCGGCGAACTGGTTTTGCTCAGCGGCGGCTCCAGCGCCAGGCACGTTTTTTCCGGGCCAAATGAGGCCATCGACCTCGCCGTTGTCGGCATTGTAGATACGCTTTCGTGTTAAGGGGCGGTTATGGCGATTTATACCCGAACAGGTGACGCTGGCACCACATCACTGTTTACCGGCCAGCGGGTGAGCAAAACCCACCCGCGGGTTGAAGCCTACGGCACGCTGGATGAGCTGAACGCCGCGCTGAGCCTGTGCGCCTGCGCCGCTGCGGATGAAAATCACCGCACCTTACTTGAGGCCATCCAGCAGCAACTTTTTTGGTTTAGCGCAGAGCTGGCCAGCGACAGCGAGCAGCCGTCGCCCAAACAGCGCTACATCAGCAGCGAAGAGATTTCGGCCCTGGAAGCCGCTATCGATCGGGCGATGGCCCGCGTCGAACCGCTGCACAGCTTTATTTTACCCGGACGCTGCGAAGCCGCGAGCCGATTACATTTTGCCCGCACGCTGGCGCGCCGCGCCGAACGCCGTCTGGTTGAACTGGCAACTGAAGTCAACGTACGCCAGGTGCTGATGCGCTACATCAACCGCTTATCGGACTGCCTGTACGCCCTGGCCCGCGCGGAAGATAGCGATGCGCACCAGGCCAACATCATCCGTGAAGTTAGCAAGCGCTATCTGGCTGCCAGCCAGCCGACCCGCAGCAAGGAGACAACGCCCGTGGCCCTCTCATTCCACGATCTACACCAGCTCACCCGCGCCGCCGTTGAGCGCGCGCAGCAACTGCAGGTTCCGGTAGTCGTCAGCATCGTTGACGCGCACGGCACGGAAACTGTGACCTGGCGGATGCCGGACGCCCTGCTGGTCAGCAGCGAGCTGGCGCCGAAAAAGGCCTGGACCGCAGTGGCGATGAAAACGGCGACCCATGAGCTGAGCGATGTCGTTCAGCCAGGCGCGGCGCTTTATGGCCTGGAAAGTCATTTACAGGGAAAAGTGGTCACCTTTGGCGGCGGTTACGCCCTGTGGCGCGACGGCATATTAATTGGGGGTCTTGGCATCAGCGGCGGCAGCGTTGAGCAGGACATGGATATAGCACAGACCGCCATCGCGGCTATTAACGTGGGAACTCATCAATGAATACTTCTGAACTCGAAACCCTGATTCGCACCATTCTTAGCGAGCAATTAACCACGCCAGCGCAAACACCGGCCCAGCCTCAGGGCAAAGGGATTTTCCAGTCCGTGAGCGAGGCTATCGATGCCGCGCACCAGGCGTTCTTACGTTATCAGCAGTGCCCGCTAAAAACCCGCAGCGCCATTATCAGCGCGATGCGTCAGGAGCTGACGCCGCTGCTGGCGACCCTGGCGGAAGAGAGCGCCAATGAAACGGGGATGGGCAACAAAGAAGATAAATTCCTCAAAAACAAGGCTGCGCTGGACAACACGCCGGGCGTAGAAGACCTCACCACCACCGCGCTGACCGGTGACGGCGGCATGGTACTCTTTGAATACTCGCCGTTTGGCGTCATCGGTTCAGTCGCCCCAAGCACCAACCCGACGGAAACCATCATCAATAACAGCATCAGCATGTTAGCTGCGGGCAACAGCGTCTACTTTAGCCCGCATCCGGGCGCGAAAAAGGTCTCTCTGAAGCTGATTAGCCTGATTGAAGAGATTGCCTTCCGCTGCTGCGGCATCCGCAATCTGGTGGTGACTGTAGCTGAACCCACCTTCGAAGCGACCCAGCAGATGATGGCCCACCCGCGAATCGCAGTACTGGCCATTACCGGCGGCCCGGGCATTGTGGCAATGGGCATGAAGAGCGGTAAGAAGGTGATTGGCGCTGGCGCGGGTAACCCGCCCTGCATCGTCGATGAAACAGCGGACCTGGTGAAAGCGGCAGAAGATATCATCAACGGCGCGTCATTCGATTATAACCTGCCCTGCATTGCCGAGAAGAGCCTGATCGTAGTGGAGAGCGTCGCCGAGCGTCTGGTGCAGCAAATGCAAACCTTCGGCGCGCTGTTGCTAAGCCCTGCCGATACCGACAAACTCCGCGCCGCCTGCCTGCCTGAAGGCCAGGCGAATAAAAAACTGGTCGGCAAGAGCCCATCGGCCATGCTGGAAGCCGCCGGGATCGCTGTCCCTGCAAAAGCGCCGCGTCTGCTGATTGCCGTTGTCAACGCCGACGATACGTGGGTCACCAGTGAACAGTTGATGCCGATGCTGCCGGTGGTAAAAGTCAGCGATTTCGATAGCGCGCTAGCGCTGGCCCTGAAGGTTGAAGAGGGGCTACATCATACCGCCATTATGCACTCGCAGAACGTGTCGCGCCTGAACCTCGCGGCCCGCACGCTGCAAACCTCGATATTCGTCAAAAACGGCCCCTCTTATGCCGGGATCGGCGTCGGCGGCGAAGGCTTTACCACCTTCACTATCGCCACGCCAACCGGTGAAGGGACCACGTCAGCGCGTACTTTTGCCCGCTCCCGGCGCTGCGTACTGACCAACGGCTTTTCTATTCGCTAACCGAGGTCGCGATGAATACCTTCTCACTACAAACGCGGTTGTACAGCGGTCAGGGCAGCCTGGCGGTGCTCAAGCGCTTTACCAATAAGCACATCTGGATAATCTGCGATGGTTTTCTGGCGCGCTCTCCGCTGCTGGATACGCTGCGTAACGCGCTGCCCGCAGATAACCGCATCAGCGTCTTTAGCGAGATAACGCCGGACCCCACCATCCATACCGTGGTGCAGGGCATTGCGCAAATGCAGGCCCTGCAACCGCAGGTGGTGATCGGTTTTGGCGGCGGCTCGGCAATGGACGCGGCAAAAGCGATTGTCTGGTTTAGCCAGCAAAGCGGCATCAATATCGAAACCTGCGTGGCGATCCCGACCACCAGCGGCACCGGCTCGGAAGTGACCAGCGCCTGCGTAATTAGCGACCCGGATAAAGGCATCAAGTACCCGCTGTTCAACAATGCGCTGTATCCGGATATGGCGATCCTTGACCCGGAATTGGTGGTCAGCGTACCGCCGCAGATTACCGCCAACACCGGTATGGACGTGCTGACCCACGCCCTGGAGGCCTGGGTGTCACCGCACGCCAGCGACTTTACCGACGCGCTGGCGGAAAAAGCCGCCAAACTGGTGTTCCAGTATCTGCCCACGGCGGTGGAAAAAGGCGACTGCGTAGCGACGCGCGGGAAAATGCACAATGCTTCAACGCTGGCGGGGATGGCATTCAGCCAGGCGGGACTGGGTCTTAACCACGCGATAGCTCACCAGCTCGGCGGACAGTTCCATCTGCCGCACGGGCTGGCCAATGCGCTGCTGCTCACGACGGTGATCCGCTTTAACGCGGGTGACCCGCGCGCCGCCAAACGCTACGCGCGGATGGCCAAAGCCTGCGGTTTTTGCCCGGCAGAAGCCAATGACGTTGCGGCGATCAATGCGCTGATTCAGCAAATCGAACTGCTTAAGCAACGCTGTGCCCTTCCCTCACTGGCCGTTGCGCTTAAAGAAGGAAGATCCGACTTTTCCGCACGCATTCCGGCGATGGTGCAGGCTGCGCTGGCGGACGTTACGCTGCGCACTAACCCGCGCCCGGCCAATGCCGAAGCCATTCGGGAACTGCTGGAGGAACTGCTATGAGTACCGCCGTCAACGTCGTTGAAATGTCTCATAGCGCTGATGAAATTCGCGAGCGCGTCCGCGCAGCGGGCGTTGTCGGCGCGGGCGGCGCAGGTTTTCCCGCTCACGTCAAACTACAGGCGCAGGTAGAGATTTTTCTGGTGAACGCCGCCGAGTGTGAACCGATGCTCAAAGTTGACCAGCAACTGATGTGGCAGCAAGCTGCGCGCCTTGTGCGCGGCGTACAGTATGCCATGACGGCGACCGGCGCGCGCGAAGGGGTGATTGCCCTGAAAGAAAAATACCGCCGGGCCATCGACGCCCTTACCCCGCTACTGCCCGCCGGTATCCGCCTGCATATTCTGCCGGATGTTTATCCAGCGGGCGATGAGGTGCTGACTATCTGGATGGCAACCGGCCGCCGGGTCGCCCCGGCTGCGCTACCGGCCAGCGTCGGCGTGGTCGTCAATAACGTGCAAACGGTGCTGAATATTGCCCGGGCGGTCGAGCAGCAGTTTCCGGTCACTCGTCGCACGTTGACCGTAAACGGCGCGGTCGCCAGACCGTTGACCGTTACCGTTCCTATCGGCATGTCACTGCATGAAGTGCTGGCGCTGGCGGGCGGCGCAACGGTCGACGACCCTGGTTTTATTAACGGCGGCCCGATGATGGGTGGCCTGATTACCTCTCTTGATAACCCGGTGACGAAAACTACCGGCGGCCTGCTGGTGCTCCCCAAAAGCCATCTGCTTATCCAGCGGAGAATGCAGGACGAGCGCACGGTGCTTTCCGTCGCGCGCACCGTCTGCGAACAGTGCCGACTGTGTACCGATCTCTGTCCGCGACACCTGATCGGCCACGAACTCTCTCCGCACCTGCTGGTGCGGGCGTTGAACTTTCACCAGGCCGCCACGCCGCAGTTGCTGCTGAGCGCCCTTACCTGCTCGGAATGCAACATTTGTGAAAGCGTGGCCTGCCCGGTGGGGATCTCGCCGATGCGCATCAATCGCATGTTAAAACGCGAGCTGCGGGCGCAAAACCAGCGCTACGTAGGGCCGCTGAATCCGACCGACGAAATGGCGAAATATCGCCTGGTGCCGGTGAAGCGGCTGATCGCCAAACTGGGACTAAGCCCCTGGTACCAGGAAGCTCCGCTGGTTGAAGAAGAGCCGTCAGTAGAAAAAGTCACTTTGCAGCTGCGCCAGCATATTGGTGCCAGCGCAGTACCGACTGTTGCCGTCGGCGAGCGCGTGACGCGCGGGCAATGCGTTGCCGATATCCCGCCTGGCGCGCTCGGCGCCCCCGTTCACGCCAGCATCGACGGCGTTGTATCGGCCATCAGCGAACAGGCCATCACGGTTGTAAGAGGTTAACCATGTCTCAGGCTATAGGAATTTTAGAACTCACCAGCATCGCCAAAGGCATGGAGCTTGGTGATGCCATGCTGAAAAGCGCCAACGTCGATCTGCTGGTCAGCAAGACCATCTGTCCGGGGAAGTTTTTACTGATGCTCGGCGGAGATATCGGCGCTGTCCAGCAGGCCATTGAAACCGGTACGTCGCAGGCCGGCGAGATGCTCGTCGACAGCCTGGTGCTGGCAAATATTCATCCCAGCGTACTTCCGGCCATCAGCGGCCTGAATAGCGTCGAGAAACTCCAGGCGGTCGGTATCGTCGAAACCTGGAGCGTGGCGGCCTGCATCAGCGCCGCAGACCGGGCGGTGAAAGGCTCAAACGTCACCCTGGTGCGGGTGCATATGGCCTTCGGCATCGGCGGTAAATGCTACATGGTGGTGGCGGGCGACGTTTCAGACGTCAATAACGCCGTGACGGTTGCCAGCGAAAGCGCGGGCGAGAAAGGGTTGCTGGTTTACCGTTCGGTGATCCCGCGCCCGCATGAAGCCATGTGGCGACAGATGGTGGAGGGATAATGGAAAGACAACCGACAACGGATCGCATGATTCAGGAATACGTGCCGGGGAAACAGGTCACTCTCGCGCACCTGATTGCTAATCCAGGGAAAGATCTCTTTAAGAAACTGGGCCTGCCGGATGCGGTCTCCGCCATTGGCATCCTTACCATCACGCCGAGCGAAGCATCGATTATCGCCTGCGATATCGCCACCAAATCCGGCGCGGTGGAAATTGGTTTTCTCGATCGCTTTACCGGTGCCGTGGTGCTGACCGGCGACGTTTCTGCTGTGGAATATGCCCTCAAGCAGGTGACGCGCACGCTGGGCGAGATGATGCAATTCACCACCTGTTCGATTACCCGGACGTAAGCCAATGAAGCGTTTGATGTTTATCGGCCCCAGCCAGTGCGGGAAAACCTCGCTGACCCAAAGCCTGCGCGGCGAAGCGCTCCATTATAAGAAAACCCAGGCCATTGAATGGTCGCCGATGGCCATCGACACGCCGGGCGAGTACCTGGAGAACCGCTGCCTGTATAGCGCCCTGCTGACCAGCGCCTGCGAGGCCGACGTTATCGCCCTGGTGTTAAATGCCGACGCCCAGTGGTCGCCCTTTTCTCCGGGGCTTACCGCCCCGATGAACCGACCGACGATTGGCCTGGTCACTAAGGCCGATCTGGCCGAGCCGCAGCGTATTTCGCTGGTTGCGGAATGGCTTACGCAGGCTGGCGCACAGCAGATTTTTATTACCAGCGCGCTGAATAACTCGGGTCTCGACGCCGTGCTGGATTTTCTGAATTCGAAGGAACCTTTATGTCTTACAAAATAATGGCCATTAACGCCGGCAGCTCATCGTTAAAATTCCAGCTGCTGGAGATGCCGCAGGGCGACATGCTCTGTCAGGGGCTGATTGAACGTATCGGTATGGCGGATGCGCAGGTGACAATTAAGACGCACAGCCAAAAATGGCAGGAAACCGTCCCCGTTGCCGATCATCGCGATGCGGTAACGCTGCTTCTGGAAAAGCTGCTGGGTTATCAAATCATTAACAGTCTGCGGGACATTGACGGGGTGGGCCATCGTGTGGCGCACGGCGGTGAGTTTTTTAAAGACTCGACGCTGGTCACGGATGAAACGTTAGCGCAAATCGAACGTCTTGCTGAACTGGCCCCGCTTCACAACCCGGTAAACGCGTTGGGTATTCACGTTTTTCGTCAACTGTTGCCTGATGCCCCTTCCGTAGCCGTGTTTGATACGGCATTTCACCAGACGCTGGATGAACCCGCCTATATTTACCCGCTTCCCTGGCATTATTATGCTGAACTGGGGATTCGCCGTTATGGCTTTCATGGCACCAGCCATAAGTATGTCAGCGGCGTTCTGGCGGAAAAGCTGGGCGTACCACTCAGCGCATTACGGGTGATTTGTTGTCATCTTGGAAACGGTAGCAGCATCTGCGCCATCAAGAACGGGCGTTCGGTCAATACGTCGATGGGCTTTACGCCGCAGTCAGGCGTGATGATGGGCACCCGTAGCGGAGATATTGATCCCTCTATTCTGCCGTGGATAGCCCAGCGCGAAAGCAAAACGCCGCAACAGTTGAATCAGTTATTAAATAATGAGTCAGGCTTGCTGGGCGTTTCTGGCGTGTCGTCTGATTACCGCGATGTCGAACAGGCAGCCAATACCGGTAACCGGCAGGCTAAACTCGCTCTCACTCTGTTTGCCGAACGCATTCGCGCCACCATTGGCAGCTATATTATGCAAATGGGAGGACTGGATGCGCTGGTATTCACTGGGGGCATTGGCGAGAACTCAGCGCGCGCCAGATCGGCGGTGTGCCATAATTTGCAATTTTTGGGCTTAGCCGTTGATGAAGAGAAAAATCAACGTAATGCGACATTTATCCAGACGGAGAACGCCCTGGTGAAAGTCGCCGTCATCAACACCAACGAAGAGTTAATGATCGCACAAGACGTTATGCGCATTGCGCTACCTGCCACGGAAGGGCTTTGTGTACCAGCCTGAGAGGGTCATACGACGCATTGCGGCAAGTCATGGTAATAACGCTTTTACCATGACACTATGCGCGCACACTATTCGTACCTGAAAGGTGATAACGTGGCTGTTGCGCAATGCCCCGCCTCATGCGGGGAACTTATCCAGGGATGGATTCTGGGCAGTGAGAAACTGGTCTCCTGCCCCGTTGACTGGTACAGCACCGTAGTAGTCACGGCTGCGCCGCCGCTGGTAAACGAGCGTCCATTGTCGCGGGCGATGGTGGAGCGCGTTCTGGCGCACTGGCAGTATCCTGCGCACTGGAGTAACGAGATTCGCGTCGATGTGCGTTCGTCAATTCCTGTTGCCAAAGGCATGGCCAGCAGCACCGCAGATATCGCCGCTACGGCGGTGGCAACGGCGCATCATCTTGGCCATTCGCTGGATGAAACCACCCTTGCACAGCTTTGCGTCTCAATCGAACCCACTGATAGCACCGTTTTTCATCAGTTAACGCTGTTTGATCATAATAATGCGGCCACGCAAATCGCCTGCGAGCCACCGCCGCCAATCGATTTGCTGGTACTGGAAAGCCCGGTCACACTGCGCACGCAAGATTACCACCGTCTCCCTCGCCAGCAGAAATTAATAGCAAGTTCAGCAACCTTGCAGCAGGCCTGGAATCTGGTGCAGGAAGCCTGTATAACGCAAAATCCGCTCCGACTGGGTGAGGCGGCTACGCTTAGCGCTATCGCCAGCCAGACGCTGTTACCTAAGCCGGGCTTTACCGCCCTGCTGTCGCTGGTCGAAGAGTGTGATTTATACGGATTGAACGTGGCGCATAGCGGTAGCGTGGTGGGTCTGATGCTGGACCGGAAACGTCATGATATTGCGCGCCTGAAAGGTAAGCTGGCAGAGAAAAAACTTACCCGACACTGGCCAAAACAACATTTACTCAAGATGGTCACAGGCGGGGTCAAACTGCAGTGAGAGCCTGATATACGCTCCCACTGCCGTAGCGCATTATTCGGCTTTTACATCGGCGTGTTTCATTTCGCCCATCGCTTTCAGCTTTTTGGAAATGTCGCGACGCTCTTTGGAGATTTCGGCATTTTTAATGATGTAGTCATCAACGCGATCTTCATAGTCGCTTTTCATGCTGGCGATGATACCCTGAATCGCCTCAACGCTCATACCTGGCTTGATGTAGTCGCTCAGGTTGTCCAGCAGCAGCACACGCTTCTGGTTGTCACGGATCTTCTTCTCAATGTCCTGAATTTCACGTTGCAGTTTATTTTTGCGACGGAACAGACGAACAAACTCCAGCACGTCCTGGAAAGAAGGCTTGGTTGTTTCCATTTTTACACCCCTGATAATGTGAGATTCGGATTCGTTAAGCAACTGCTAGTGGATAAACATTACGTTTATCCCCGTCATACTTCAAGCCGCCAGAGGAAACACCGTTACGTCGCCGTCTGGGGAAACCTGAAGGTTCGGAGATAAAATCGTTGCCAGTAGCACTCATTTTATCCTTATATTAGTATCATACTCTTAATCTTTGCTGAATCGAAGCAGCAACAAATTCATTCGCCCCATCTGCTTTTTATTTGCGCAAAGCCCGGCAGATCAAATGCGAAAGCAGTTCCAACTGTCGGGCCGTTTCCATACTTAGCCAAACATAGCCGTGGATGGGGGTTTCAGCCACCGCGTCGCCCTGCTGCTCGTTCATTAGCTGCCGCAACTCGGCAGCAATATCATTCAGTTTACCGGTATTTGCCAGTACCGGCTGCGGGTTGCCTTCATACAACGCGTGGGCGATCGTTAACAAGGTTTGCTGCGTCATCTGCTGGGTTTCACGCAATGTGTGCGCGTTAAGCATCACAAAATGGCTGGCGCGCGTCGCCCAGTGGGCATTGATTTGTAATTCAAGCATACAAACCAGATTGCGGTTGATGGTCTGAATGGCCTCGAAAATAGATTTTTGTATCCGGGTTTCTTTACTGGCGGGCGTTATCAGCCCGCGCATTTTGACGACATCGTTCAGCAATCGTTGCAAATGTTTATCCAACCGGGGGCGCTCCAGCAAATTCGGCGACAGCGCTGCCTGATACACCCGATTATACGCCGTGACGCAATGCGCCAGTTGGATGCGCCAGTGCAAAAAGGCGCGCTGGGGCCAGATGCCGGTAAACAACATTGCCAGTAGCGACCCCAAAATCACATCCCCGCCACGCCATAATGCCGTATTCATATCACCAGCAGGAGCGCCGACAACAACGGCGAGCGTTATGCCTATCAGTAGCGCCTGATACGGTTTTTTCCCTAATGCCAGCCAGCCGCACAAAAACATCGCTATCGCACACCACACCAGCATCAGCGGTAAGGAAAAGAGCTCCAGGCGTAGCGCCACCAGCCCTAACGCCGCGCCCAAAATCGTACCGCCTATGCGCTCAAAAGCACGAGGCACTACATTTCCCCAGAATGAGATGGGCCCCATAATCACCACTAACGTGATTAGCGGCCATGTGCCCTCGGGAATAGAAAACAGACGAACCAGCAGAAAGGTAAGAATGAACGCCAGGGCGATACGTATGCCATGCACGATGCGATAATGACGGTACAACCGTATTTCAAAAGGGCTTAATGACTTATCGGCACGCACGCTTGCGCTCCTTACGGGAATAGCAAAAAATGCATTGTACCTGCTTTATAGCAAAAATAGCGCACTGGCGGACGGAACACATTATCCGTCCGCTCTTTTCAGCCAGGAAACCAGTCGATCACTTCCGCTGTACCGGAATATACATTTCAATATCCCAGTATCCATCTTCCATACCGTTATTCAGATAGGTTTCAAAACAGGGCGCAGAGGCTATCTGATAAGCGCTATCCTGCTCCAGGACGTCAAAAAACCGTTCCCACGGCTTCGCAAAGTCACGGTCTTCCACTCGCGCGACAGCAGTGGCATATTCGCCGCCTTCAATGGCGGTCACGATTACGCCTTCGCTATTGTCCGGCAGGATGAAATTCTCTGCCACGGACACCACGGTATCGCAGCGGAGTTTTTCCGCAGGTACGACATCTGGATTGTCGTAATAGACGGCTATCCATTCAACTGGCACGATCCGCTGTCGATCCACCCATGTCATCAGTTGTTCAAAACCCTGCTTCACGGTGTGTTCCCATGGACCGACCATGTGGAAACCGGCTATCTTGCGTTTTTGTTCCTGCCTGATTTCGTAATCCATGCTGCCTCCGTCACTTTACTATACTGTATGAATGTACAGTATAATTACAGCCTTTTACGGTCACAAGGACTGCGTGATCATTTTGTGAGCAACCTCGCAATCCCGCCCTTTTGACACCTCAGATGGCGGTGAACGATGTGTGACAACGGCTTACGCTTTATGCTGAAAATAGTCGCTCAGACGAGAGAACATACCGCCTTTACCCACCGATTCCAGAGTAACCAGCGGCCACTGAGCGATCAGTTTATCCCGATCGTAGAGCTCTATTTCACCTACCTGTTGATGAGCGGCGATTGGCGCCTCCAGCTCTTTTCTATCCAGCACATATTTTGCTTTGATATGCGGAATTTCCGCTTTAGGCAGCGCCATCCAGAAATCCTGTTCCGTACCCAGCGCAATCTTTTCTTTGTCTCCATACCAGATTCGCTCGCTGCCCACTTTTTTACCGCTGTGCAAAATCTGCACCGTCGCAAAGTTTTGCAGGCCCCACTGCAACAGTTTTCGAGCCTGTTCTTCACGGCCTTTCGAACTTTTCGCTCCCATCACAACAGCGATAAGTCGACGCTGCCCGTCCACCGCCGATGCGATAAGATTATATCCCGCCCCCGATGTGTGTCCGGTTTTAAGCCCATCAATATGCATGGTCTTATCCCACAACAAGCCGTTGCGGTTCTGCTGCGTGATGCCGTTCCAGGTCAGGCTTTTCTCGCTGTACATGTGATAAAATTCAGGTTCGCCGTGAATAATCGCCCGGGAGAGTACGGCCAGATCATACGCGGAGCTATGTTGTCCCGGCGCATCCAGACCGTGGACGGTTTCAAAATGGGTATCCTGCAAATTGAGTTTTTTCACATAGCTGTTCATCATCGCCACAAACTGCGGCTGCCCGCCCGCGATATAATCCGCCAGCGCCACACAGGCATCGTTACCGGAATCCACGATTAAGCCACGGCTTAAATCACGCACCGACACGCGATCCCCTTCTTTTAAAAACATCAACGAGGAGCCGACAAACACCGGATTATCCTTCGCCCAGGCGTCGCGCCCAACGGTGACGATATCGTCAGGGCTGATACGATGACTATCGATGGCGCGATCGACGACGTAGCCCGTCATTAGCTTGGTAAGGCTGGCGGGATTACGTTGCTGGTGTTCATTACCGGCGGTAAGAACCTGTCCCGTAGTGTAATCCATCAACACCCAGGCGCCTGCATCAATGGCTGGCGGTTGGGGAGCAAAACTTACGGCATCGGCCGCAAGCGCAGGAGAAAGGTGCATCGCGAATAAAGAAGCGGCAATAAACAAACGGCGTTTCAACAGCATGTCCTCAGGATGGTCTCTATTTGCCGTTCTTTTTACGGAAGTTCAGTTAAACAAACATGGATAAATTGCAAGAAAATGTGACACAAGGCACATTTTCTTGCTGACTTTATTTTATGGATACGCTCAGACGGCGGACTTATCCCCGCGCGGCGCGGTACGATGACGATGATAGCCGTCAACCATGCTACGGAAAATTTGTCCCGGCGTGTCGCCAAGAGTACACAGATAGAGATGCGCGCAAATAAACAGTAAGCCGATGATAGCAAGCGCCATATGCAGCACCAGCATCACAGGGCCCAGACCCGCAACCTGCGGATAGAGACACAGCAAACCGGTGATGATTAACAGCGGTACCAGCGCGTACATAATCGCCAGATATGCCAGTTGTTGCAGTGGATTGAACTTATTCTGCTCTGTTGCCGCGAACGGATGCGCTTCCCCTTTCATGATGCCAAAAAGGTAAAAACGCGTCTGGCGTATGCAGCGCGTCACCAGTCCGGAAAAATTTACCCGATAGTGACGCCCGTTACCTGTGGTGAGGTTGATCAGCACAAACCCGACCCAGAAAGCCAGTAAGGCAAAACCACACCAGGTATGTACTTGTACCATTAGCGCTACAGGGCCGAGAGAAAAATGACCAAATAAACCGCTTAACAGTAATAAAACAAACAGTAACGCATTTCCCCAATGCCAACGGCGAATCGCCAGCGAGTAGAGATAGTCACGATGCTCTTCGCCGCCCGCCGTTTTTGGCGCCAGCATCCGGCGCAATAACGCATGGATAACCAGCCCAACAAGCATGAGCAGCACCACGACGCCTGCGTAAATTAACCACAGCGGCCAATAATCTGGCGCATAGTGTAGTTCCGCTCCCCAGATAGTATTCATGCTTTACCCTCCTGATGGACTTCTTTACGACGGTACAGACTGACCGCGCCGCTACGCGCTTCCTGCTGGCGATAGACCTCTTTCTGACCGACCCAGCGCTGGATCTCGCTCTCATCCAGTCTGCCGAATTTCAGCGCGTCCGTTGGGCAAACGGATACGCACGCCGGAGACTGGCCAGCCGCCAACCGCGTGTCGGCACAGAAGTTACACTTGTCGGCGACGCCGGTTTGCGGATTCAAATAGCGCACATGGAAAGGACATGCGGCAACACAATAATCGCAGCCAATACAGCGCGATTTATCCACCTGCACGATCCCGTTTTCATCACGATATGACGCTCCGGTAGGACAAACGCTGACACATGGCGCATTTTCACAGTGCTGACAGGAGACGCGGACAAATTGAAAATGGGTTTGTGCGTTGGATGCCTGTTTAGGGGCGCGAATTTGTACCTGTACGCGGCTAAATCCCTCCGGTACGTCATTAAGCACTTTGCAGGCAACGGTACACGCCTGGCAGCCGATACAACGCTTTTCATCATGCAGCATGACGTACTGATTCGTTAAATGATTCATGGTTCCCTCCTCCCTCATGCCCGGCTCAGCGTCACGCCTGCGGTATGCACTACCGTACCGGATACCGGACTCGTCACGTGCGGCAGTAAATTTCCGCAGTGGATACCGTGTGTCGTCGCCGCCGTTTTGGCCCCAGCTTTAGCGCCAAATCCCATATAGACAAAAAGCGTGTCCGGGCGGATTCCGGGCGTCACCAGCGCCTTACCTTTCTCTTTACCCGTAGCATTTTCCAGCCAGATCTCATCGCCGGTCTTAATGCCTTTTTCTTGCGCCGTTTGCGGATGGACCCAGACCGCGTTATCCCACATTAGCTCGCTGAGTAAAGGTACGTACTGCGTCGCGCCATTGGTATGCACGGCCACTTTGCCCTGAATGAAGTAAAGCTCATTCTCTTTTTTAAGCGCAAAGTCACGAACGCGCGGAACGCCGTAGCCTGGGAGCAATTCCTCCAGGGTTGCGGAATAAAGTTCGATTTTGCCGGAGGGCGATTTGAAGCGAAGCTGTTCGCCATAGGTGTTGTCGCTGTCCGTCGCGATAGCGCCGGGGTAACGTGCCGTAAACTGACGAACGGATTCTGGTTCGCGTAATAGCAGCGGAACGCCCCATTCGAGATACCCTTTCTGTCGCAGTTCCTTCGCTAAGGCATGGTCGCCGTTCAACTGATAGAGTTGGCGCGTCTGCATATCCTGCCACGGATAGTACTGCCCTAATCCCAACTGCTCGCCAAGTTCTTTCCAGATTTGCCAACTCGGACGCGCCTCGCCAATCGGCTCTACGACCTGTTGGCGCAGAGCGTAAGCCGGGTGCAGTCCCGACATATCCGATACCTCTTCGTCCCGTTCGAGATAGGTGCATTCCGGCAGCAGATAGTCGGCATACGCCGCGCTCTCGCTCAAATAGACATCGCAGCTAACCACCAGATCCAGTTGCTCAACGGTTTTTACCAGGTCCGAACGACAGGTGACGGTCTGGAAAGGATTATGCCGCGACATAATCCACGCCTTTACCGGGTAAGGCTTCTGAGTTAACGCCGCGTCAATAATGCTTTGCACCACGCCGCCGCCAGCAGCGATATATTTAAACTGCGGTGCGACCAAATCGATTCGTTGCGCCGTCGGTTTCGGCATATTTTTAATGTTGAGTTTCGCCAGCGTTGGCGCGACCTTTTCTCCGGCCAGTTTGTTGTAAACCGACGCGTTTTTTTTCTGATATAGCCCGCCTTCGCGCTCAATATTACCGAGCAGCACATTAAGCGTAAAAATCATACGCCGCATATCGATCTCTTCCTGCGAGAACGTCGCGCGATGACCAGGACTGACAATAGCGTGAGGCGCGCAGGCGGCCAGTTCGCGTGTCACCCGGACAATGACGTCGGCCGGGACATCAGCCTGCGCGGCGGCCCATTCCGGCGTCGTCTCTTTTACCGCCTGTGCTAACTGTTCAAATCCGCTGGTATAACGCTCAACAAAAGACGCATCGTAGAGTTGTTCATCAATCATGACGTGGCACATCGCCAGCAGAACCGCTAAATCTCCCCCGGGACGAATAGCGTGCCACTCATCCGCCTTGCTGGAAAATATCGACAGACGCGGATCGAAGCTCACCATTTTGGCCCCCTTCTCCTGCGCGGTCATTAACTCATGGGTATCGGCAACTTCAATCCCTTCATACAAATTGTGGCCAAACGAAACCAGATAGCGCGTGTTAGCGATATCCATCGCCAGATCGCCGCCCATCATCACTTTTGCCGCAATGGCTTTCCCGGCAGGGCACGTTGAGGCGTGAGTAAAGGTATTAGGCGAACCAAAGGCCGTAGCCAGATGGAAAAGATGGCTGGAGAGCGAGCCCGATTTGGAAGAGAAAGCCACGGTCTCGGGGCCATGCTGCGCTTTGATGGCATTCATTTTCGCCGCGATTTCCTGGTAAGCCTGTTGCCAGCTAATCACCTGCCATTCACCGTCGCCGCGTGGCCCGGTGCGTTTCATAGGTTTTACAATCCGTTGCGGGTCATTGACCAGGCTGACGCCGCTCCCGCCCCTGGCGCATATGCGCGTCCCCTGCTGCGGCGCAGAAGGATTGCCCTGGATAAAAACGGTCTTGTTATTGACTACCTGCGCCTGAATAGGGCAACGAAAGGAACACATTTCGCACAAACTTGGCGTTAGCGTGGTTTTACCGTTAATGCCGGCAATCGGGTTGCGCGCCAGCGCCCCGGGCGGAAAAGCGCCCAGCGCGCAGGCAGAGCAGCCGATGCCTACCCCCTGCAAAAAAGAACGACGACTAATGCTCATATAACCTCCTGTTATTAGATATAGCTGAAGATTATATTTAATTTGTATTATGAAATGTCGGCTTCAATCACAATTTGAAATAGTTGTTAAAATGAACACGCCAACACGATAAAACCTTTTATTTTATAAATATTTTACATTTCCTGAACACGCACATGGCTGTCATTGAATAATCAGCAGAATTACCAAACAACCCGCTGTTAATTATAAAAATGATACAATTCCAATAACACGTAATAATATTTAAAAGAAACGATTATTTCCTGAAAAGCGATTTCACGCGCTTTACGCAGTTCTTTCTCATACGCGCCGGAACGTCCGCCGACGATATCCCGAATGCCGGCGAAAAACGTTGGTTGCGCATCGAAGCGGGTTTACTTTTGCGCGCACACGGGCTCCGTTACCCGACCCGCTCTCTTATGCCTGTATTTTTCCGCAGATACGTCAGCGTCCCACAATACGGTGACATGATGACAGGATGGACACTTTCTGAAAGAAACCTGCCAGATAACATGGTGAATTGTGATCTCCATCGCCATACCGACATATGAAGCTTACTTTTAAGGCGTTAAAAATCCAGACCGTTTTTCCATAATGATGTTGATAAGGAATTCTAATGAAGATATCATCAGGCGCAATTAATTTTTCTACTATTCCTAACCAGGTTAAAAAATTAATTACCTCTATTCGTGAACATACGAAAAACGGGCTCGCCTCAAAAATAACCAGCGTTAAAAACACGCATACATCTTTAAATGAAAAACTTAAAACAGGAAAGAGCTCATCGATTGAGTTCGCGTTACCACAAAAAATAAAAGACTTCTTTCAGCCGAAAGATAAAAACACCTTAAACAAAACATTGATTACTGTTAAAAATATTAAAGATACAAATAATGCAGGTAAGAAAAATATTTCAGCAGAAGATGTCTCAAAAATGAATGCAGCATTCATGCGTAAGCATATTGCAAATCAATCATGTGATTATAATTACCGAGTGACAGGTGCGGCCCCGCTCCCCGGTGGAGTCTCTGTATCAGCCAATAACAGGCCCACGGTTTCTGAAGGTAGAACACCACCAGTATCACCCTCCCTCTCACTTCAGGCTACGTCTTCCCCGTCATCACCTGCCGACTGGGCTAAGAAACTCGCGGATGCAGTTTTACGGCAGAAAGCCGGAGAAACCCTTACGGCCGCAGATCGCGATTTTTCAAACGCAGATTTCCGTAATATTACATTCAGCAAAATATTGCCCACCAGCTTCATGGAGCGAGACGGCGATATTATTAAGGGGTTCAACTTTTCAAATTCAAAATTTACTTATTCTGATATATCTCATTTACATTTTGACGAATGCCGATTCACTTATTCGACACTGAGTGATGTAGTCTGCAGTAATACAAAATTTAGTAATTCAGACATGAATGAACTGACTTTACAGTATTCAATTACTACACGACAACAGCCCTCTTTTATTAATACAACCTTAAAAAATACGTTTATACGTCACAAAGCCAACCTCTCTGGCGTTATTTTAAATGAACCGGATAATTCATCACCTCCGTCAGTGTCAGGGGGCGGAAATTTTATTCGTCTAGGTGATATCTGGCTGCAAATGCCAATCCTTTGGACTGAGAGCGCTGTGGATGGATTTTTAAATCATGAACATAATAATGGTAAAAGTATTCTGATGACCATTGACAGCCTGCCCGATAAATACAGTCAGGAAAAAATCCGGGCAATAGAAGACCTGGTTAAGTCATTGCGGGGTAGCCACTTATCAGAGGCACATATCCGGCCAGTTGAAAGTTCGCTGGTGAGCGTACTGGCCCACCCTCCCTATACGCAAAGTGCACTTATCAGCGAGTGGCTCAGACCTGTTCAGGAACGTTTTTTTACCCACCAGTGCCAGACCTATAATGACGTTCCCCTGCCGGCTCCTGTCACATATTATCAGCAGCGCATACTGCCTGTGTTGCTGGATTCGTTTGACAGGAACAGCGCCGCCATGACCACTCACAGCGGACTCTTTAATCAGGTGATTTTACACTGTATGACAGGCGTGGATTGCACTGATGGCACCCGCCAGAAAGCTGCAGCGCTTTATGAACAGTATCTTGCTCACCCGGCGGTGTCTCCCCACATCCATAACGGGCTCTTTGGTAATTATGACGGCAGCCCGGACTGGACAACCCGCGCTGCAGATAATTTCTTGCTGCTTTCCTCCCAAGATTCAGACACGGCGATGATGCTCTCCACTGACACGCTGTTAACAATGCTAAACCCTACTCCTGACACCACATGGGACAACTTTTACCTGCTGCGAGCCGGAGAGAACGTTTCCACCGCGCAAATCTCTCCGGTAGAGTTATTCCGTCATGACTTTCCGGTGTTTCTCGCCGCATTTAATCAGCAGGCCACGCAGCGACGCTTTGGGGAGCTGATTGATATCATCCTCAGCACTGAAGATAACGGGGAGCTGAACCAGCAGTTTATTGCCGCCACGAACCAGAAACATTCCACCGTGAAGTTGATTGATGATGCCTCAGTGTCGCGTCTGGCCACCATTTTTGACCCCTTGCTTCCTGAAGGCAAACTCAGCCCGGCACACTACCAGCACATCCTCAGTGCTTATCACCTGACGGACGCCACCCCACAGAAGCAGGCGGAAATCCTGTTCTGTCTCAGTACCGCATTCGCACGCTATTCCTCCAGCGCCATTTTCGGCACTGAGCATGACTCTCCGCCGGCCCTGAGAGGCTATGCGGAGGCGCTGATGCAGAAAGCCTGGGAGCTGTCTCCGGCGATATTCCCATCCAGCGAACAGTTTACCGAGTGGTCCGACCGTTTTCACGGCCTCCATGGCGCCTTTACCTGTACCAGCGTTGTGGCGGATAGTATGCAACGTCATGCCAGAAAATATTTCCCGAGTGTTCTGTCATCCATCCTGCCACTGGCCTGGGCGTAGTCCAGCCTCAACCCGCATGGAATTAAGGGACACAGCGTTGTGTCCCTCTGTAAATAGACCCGTTTTAGTCCATGCATTTTTGAGATCCCGGCCAGATTGACCCTGGCCTAAATTCCATACAGTACTAAATCAGAATCAGTAATTTCAGATGGGCCGGAATATGGTTTACCATAGAGGGAGCGTAGCTTAGTGTCGCTGATGGTCATTTTAGTATTTTGTACTCAATGATTTTAATGTTTATGTACTCACCATCGCATGTACGAACATTAGCAACGATATCAATTGGTGTACAAATACAATCAATCAACGACAAAATAAAAGAATAAAATATTTCATATACAGATAACATCAGGCGTGTACATCAAGTGACAGTTAAAAACGACAGCATACAGAGCACATTCCTCTTCCACGATTACGAAACCTTCGGTACGCATCCGGCCCTCGACAGACCTGCGCAATTTGCCGCGCTCCGTACGGATAACGACTTCAACGTTATTGGCGAGCCGGAGGTGTTTTATTGCAAACCCGCCGATGATTATCTACCGCAGCCCGGCGCGGTGCTGATTACCGGCATCACGCCGCAGGAAGCGCGTGAGAAAGGAGAAAACGAAGCCGCTTTCGCCAGACGCATTCATGCGCTGTTTACCGTTCCTAAAACCTGCGTTGTGGGCTACAACAATGTGCGCTTTGATGATGAAGTCACGCGCAATATTTTTTATCGCAACTTTTACGATCCCTATGCCTGGAGCTGGCAGCATGATAATTCACGTTGGGATCTATTGGATGTCATGCGCGCCTGTTATGCGCTGCGCCCGGAGGGAATTAACTGGCCGGAAAACGACGACGGCCTGCCCAGCTTTCGTCTGGAACATTTAACCCAGGCGAACGGGATCGAACACAGCAACGCGCATGATGCGATGGCGGATGTTTACGCCACTATTGCGATGGCGCAACTGGTGAAAACACGCCAGCCGCGGCTGTTTGATTATCTTTATAGCCACCGCAGTAAACATAAACTGGCGGCGCTGATTGACGTTCCGCAAATGAAGCCGCTGGTGCATGTCTCCGGCATGTTTGGCGCGTGGCGCGGTAATACAAGCTGGGTCGCGCCGCTGGCGTGGCATCCTGAAAACCGTAACGCGGTGATCATGGTCGATTTAGCAGGCGATATTTCTCCTCTTCTTGAGCTGGACAACGACACCCTTCGCGAGCGGCTTTATACGGCCAAAGCCGATCTTGGCGATCACGTCGCAGTGCCGGTAAAGCTGGTGCATATCAATAAATGTCCGGTGCTGGCGCAGGCGAATACCTTGCGCCCGGAGGATGCCGACCGGCTGGGAATTAACCGCCAGCACTGCCTGGATAACCTGAAAGTGTTGCGTGAAAACCCGCAGGTCCGCGACAAAGTGGTGGCGATTTTTGCCGAAGCCGAACCTTTTGCCGCCTCGGATAACGTTGATGCCCAGCTCTATGATGGTTTTTTCAGCGATGCCGATCGCGCAGCCATGAAAATCGTACTCGAAACCGAGCCGCGTAACCTGCCCGCGCTGGATATTACCTTTGTCGATAAGCGCATTGAGAAGCTGCTGTTTAATTACCGCGCACGCAATTTTCCCGGTACGCTGGATGACGCAGAGCAGCAGCGCTGGCTGGAGCATCGCCGTCAGGTACTGACGCCAGAGTTTTTACAACAGTATGCCAATGAATTGCAGATGCTTTCTCAGCAGTATGCGGAAGATAAAACGAAGCTGGGGTTGCTGAAATCACTGTGGCAGTACGCAACTGAGATTGTGTAATTGACTAATGCCTGACGGGCAGTGTTAATCCAGAGCGGATAAAGAGTGACGCCGCCATCCGGTAAACATGCTGGATGACAAACAAAAAACCGGAGGCACTGCCTCCGGTTTTACTATTGCCGAGAATACGCGCGATTACGCGACGTCTTCGTACTGTGGAACCGGGTTGCGGAAGCTTTTAGTTACGCACGCCAGATAAATCAGCCCGATACCCGCCCAGATCAGGCCCAGTACCATTGAGCTCTCTTCCAGGTTAACCCACAACGCACCAACCGTGAGCGCGCCGCACATGGGCAGGAACAGATACTGGAAGTGATCTTTCAACGTTTTATTACGCTTCTCACGGATCCAGAACTGCGAAATCACCGACAGGTTAACAAAGGTAAACGCGACCAGCGCACCAAAGTTAATCAGCGCCGTCGCCATCACCAGGTCAAAATTAATCGCCAGCAGCGCGATCGCCCCGACCAGGATGATGTTCATCGCTGGCGTACGCCATTTCGGATGAACGTAACCGAAGAAGCTTTTCGGGAATACGCCGTCGCGCCCCATTACGTACATCAGGCGCGCTACGCCTGCATGCGCAGCCATACCGGAAGCCAGCACGGTGATAGTAGAGAAGATCAGCGCGCCCACCTGGAAGGTTTTACCCGCCACGTACAGCATGATTTCCGGCTGAGACGCATCCGGATCTTTAAAGCGAGAGATATCCGGGAAGTACAATTGCAGGAAATAGGTTGCAAAGATGAAGATCAGGCCGCCAATCAGCGCGGTCAGGAAAATCGCACGCGGGATCACGCGCTCAGCATCTTTGGTCTCTTCCGACAGGTTACTGATGCCGTCAAAGCCGGTAAAGGAGAAGCACAGGATCGTCGCTCCCGTAATCATCGGGATAACGTGCGCATCGCCGGACCAGAACGGACGGGTGCTCGCCAGCGTACCGGCGCCTTCGCCTTCAAATACGCCATAAACCACCATGCCCAGAATGACCGCAATCAGCACCACCTGTAGCACTACAATCACGGTGTTGAAGTTAGCGACCGATTTGAGGCTGCGCAGGTTAAAGGCCGTCATAAAGGCCACCAGCGCCACGACAAACACCCATGACGGAATGGAGGGCACCAGCGCTTCAAAATAAATTTTCGCCAACAGAATGTTGATCATCGGCGCGAACAGATAATCGAGCAGAGAAGACCAACCCACCATAAAGCCAACGGTCGGGCTGATGGATTTCTGGGCATAGGTGTACGCCGAACCCGCGGAAGGATAGCGACGCACCAGTTTCCCGTAGCTCAACGCCGTAAACAGAATCGCGATTAACGCGAATGCATACGCCGTCGGTACGTGACCGTCAGTGAGGCCTGAAACGATACCAAATGTATCGAACAGCGTCATCGGCTGCATATAGGCAAGACCCATCATTACAACCGGAACTAACGTAAGCGTTTTACGTAATTCCACGCGAGAGGTGTTTGGAGTAACGTTATGCGACATGGTCATTCTCCTTTACGGCGAATGCCGTCGCGTAAGCAAAAAATTGCCCCATTTTCTGGATTCCTCAGCGACAACAACTGTCGATTTTTAAGTAAGTATCTATCCGGTACGAAGCCCGGCCTCTTGGTATTGAATGATGTGTTTGAAGCAAAAAAATAACCGACGCGTATTAAAACGTCGGTTAGTGTCATTTTTTGCAAGCGGCGTATTCTGCCCTAAATTGAAGTGAAATGACAAGAGAATGCGAGCGCGTTCAAAAAATTATTTTTCATAAACGATTGATTTTTAAACCGGCGATTTTGCATACACCCCAGCAATAGCATTATTTGCTAAAATTTCATCCCGCCACCAGCCGCTGGCCAGCCCGGCGGTCTGTTCATTCCAGCCAACCCACACCGGTTCATAGACGGTTTGCGCCACCACTTTCTTCTCTATAAGCGCGCCGCTTTCCAAAAATCGCTGCGCCAGATAACGCGGTAAATAGCCGCATCCCAGGCCGCTAATTTGCAGCTCCAGCTTGGTTTTAAAATCAAACACGGTAATCGCTTCCTGAGCGTCGAGCAGTTCAGACCCTATTGATCGCGAGGAATGGACGCTATCGCCAACCACAATCGCGCGAAAACGTTTGATCGTCTGGCGGCTAAGCGGTTCCTCTTCATGAACCAGCGGATGATGCGGAGCGACAGCAAACACCAGTTCAAGATCGCCCAGTCTTGCAAAGCCAAAGCCGGTGTCAGGCGGCGGCGCGCGCATGGCGCCAACGATGATATCCGCCCTTCCCTGCGTCAGCGTCTCCCATGAACCGCCGAGAACGCCATTAACAAATTTAAGGCGCGTCACGCTGTGGCGTTGATAAAAAGCGTCGATAAGCGGGGCCAGAAGAGAAAAGGGAAAGGTATCATCCACACCGATGACCAGTTCGTTCTCCCAGCCTTCATGCAGTTTAATCGCCTGCTTTTCCAGCTCGCGAACGGTGTGCAGCACTTCACGGCCTTTTTCCAGTAGCATCTTACCGGTTCGCGTAAATCGCGCGCGATGCCCGCTACGGTCGAGCAGTTGGATATTAAGATCGTTTTCCAGCTTATGAACGGTATAACTGAGGGCGGACGGCGTTTTAAATAATTTTGCCGACGCCGCCGCGAAGCTGCCTTCTTTTTCTAACGCATCAAGAATAATCAGAACGTCCAGCAGTGGTTTCATACTCGTCCCCTTGCGCTATATGGCGACCACCTGCTGGACAGCGACTCACTCCATCGGCATCACCAGCGGATCGGGATATTGATATTCAAATCCCAGCTCATTACAAATCTGGCTACCGTCGATAATCTTCCCTTTGCCGTTGTCCGGTGCGTCACGAAAATGCGGCGGCGCCATTCCCAGCAAGCGCGTCATTTGCGGATAAAACACGTTGCGGGCTGGATGCGCCGGCGCACATATATTATAGATGTGCCCCCCTTTTGGCGCCTGTAGCAAGAGGGTAATTGCGCCAACCACGTCTTCAAGATGCACCAGATTGACCCCGTGTTGACCATCCGGCGCGGTTTTTCCGGCAAAGAAACGTCCGGGATGGCGCCCAGGCCCGACCAACCCCGCCAGCCGCAGAATATCCACTGACGTGCCCGGCAGATTATGCAGCCAATCTTCCAGTTCCTTCAGGGTACGCCCGCTGGCCGTGACCGGATTACGCGGCGTATTCTCTTTCACCACGCCTTGCGCATCGCCGTAAACAGACGTCGAACTGGTAAAAATAATACGCGGGATACGATAAGCCAGCGCGCTGTCGACCAGCTCCTGCATCGCCTGCAGATAAAAATCCTCTCCCGGACCGCTACGGCGCGCGGGCAGTGTTATCACCAGCGCATCGACATCCAGCAGAGCGTCAAGATCGTCCGCCTCACAGACCAGCTCCGGCTCCAGACGCAGCGGATAGCTTTCAATTCCACTCATACGGGCCGCTTCCACCCCGTCAAGGGTGGTTTTGCTGCCGGTAACCTGCCAGCCTCTCGCTGCCAGCGACATTGCCAGCGGCATGCCTAACCAACCTAAACCGACAATTGCGACCTTTTTCATCCATTTTCTCCTGACTTTAACGCCTTATACATAAGGCTACGCCAGCCCGCCGTGACTGACAATTCATACTATAAATGCGAAATGAAAAAAGCGCTTGCTTTAAGGCGTAAAAGTGGTTTAGGTTAAAAGGTATCAAATGAATAAGCATTCATCGGAATTTTTATGATACGCGTTCAATTTAAACACCACCATCATCACCATCACCCTGACTAGTCTTTCAGGCGATGTGTGCTGGAAGACATTCAGATCTTCCAGTGGTGCATGAACGCATGAGAAAGCCCCCGGAAGATCATCTTCCGGGGGCTTTTTTTTGGCGCGCGATACAGACCGGTTCAGACAGGATAAAGAGGAACGCAGAATGTTAGACAACACCCGCTTACGCATAGCTATTCAGAAATCAGGCCGTTTAAGCGATGATTCACGAGAATTGCTGGCCCGCTGCGGCATAAAAATTAATTTACACACTCAGCGCCTGATTGCGATGGCGGAAAACATGCCGATTGATATCCTGCGCGTGCGTGATGATGACATTCCGGGTCTGGTGATGGATGGCGTGGTCGATCTCGGCATTATCGGCGAGAACGTGCTGGAAGAAGAGCTACTCAATCGCCGCGCGCAGGGCGAAGATCCGCGCTATTTTACCCTGCGCCGTCTTGACTTCGGCGGCTGCCGTTTATCGCTGGCAACGCCGGTTGACGAAGCCTGGGACGGCCCGGCGGCGCTGGACGGTAAACGTATCGCTACCTCTTATCCGCACCTCCTCAAACGCTACCTCGACCAGAAAGGCGTCTCTTTTAAATCGTGTCTGCTAAATGGTTCTGTCGAAGTCGCGCCGCGCGCGGGGCTGGCCGACGCTATCTGCGATTTGGTCTCTACCGGCGCGACGCTTGAAGCTAACGGCCTGCGTGAAGTCGAAGTTATCTACCGCTCTAAAGCCTGTCTGATTCAGCGCGACGGTGAGATGGCACAGAGCAAGCAACAGCTGATCGATAAATTGCTGACCCGTATTCAGGGCGTGATTCAGGCGCGCGAATCGAAATACATCATGATGCACGCGCCAAGCGAACGCCTGGAAGAGGTTATCGCCCTGCTGCCAGGCGCCGAAAGGCCGACAATTCTGCCGCTGGCGGGCGAGCAACAGCGCGTGGCGATGCACATGGTCAGCAGCGAAACGTTGTTCTGGGAAACCATGGAGAAACTGAAAGCGCTTGGCGCCAGCTCGATTCTGGTACTGCCGATCGAGAAGATGATGGAGTGATCTGACGCCTGATAGCGCTGCGCTTATCAGGCCTACGTAATGCGTTGATATTTTGGGTTCTGTAGGCCGGATAAGGCGGAACCCTGTGATGGAGTAAAGACCATGAGCTTCAATACCCTGATTGACTGGAACAGCTGTAGCCCTGAGCAGCAGCGTGCGCTGCTGACGCGTCCGGCGATTTCCGCCTCTGACAGTATTACCCGGACGGTCAGCGATATTCTGGATAATGTAAAAACACGCGGTGACGATGCCCTGCGTGAATACAGCGCTAAATTTGATAAAACAGAAGTGACAGCGCTACGCATTACCCCTGAAGAGATCGCCGCCGCCGGCGCGCGTCTGAGCGACGAACTAAAACAGGCGATGGCCGCGGCCGTCAAAAATATTGAAACGTTCCATTCCGCGCAGACGCTACCGCCAGTAGATATAGAAACCCAGCCAGGCGTGCGTTGCCAGCAGGTTACGCGTCCCGTCGCGTCTGTCGGTCTGTATATTCCCGGCGGCTCGGCTCCGCTCTTCTCAACGGTGCTGATGCTGGCGACGCCGGCGCGCATTGCGGGATGTCAGAACGTGGTTCTGTGCTCGCCGCCGCCCATCGCTGATGAAATCCTCTATGCGGCACAACTGTGTGGCGTGCAGGAAATCTTTAACGTCGGCGGCGCGCAGGCGATTGCCGCTCTGGCCTTCGGCAGCGAGTCCGTACCGAAAGTGGATAAAATTTTTGGCCCCGGCAACGCCTTTGTAACCGAAGCCAAGCGTCAGGTCAGCCAGCGCCTCGACGGCGCGGCTATCGATATGCCTGCCGGGCCGTCTGAAGTGCTGGTGATCGCCGACAGCGGCGCAACACCGGATTTCGTCGCTTCTGACCTGCTCTCCCAGGCTGAGCACGGTCCGGATTCGCAGGTGATTCTGCTGACGCCTGATGCTGACATTGCCCGCAAGGTGGCGGAGGCGGTAGAACGTCAACTGGCGGAACTGCCGCGCGCGGACACCGCCCGGCAGGCCCTGAGCGCCAGTCGTCTGATTGTGACCAAAGATTTAGCGCAGTGCGTCGCCATCTCTAATCAGTATGGGCCGGAACACTTAATCATCCAGACGCGCAATGCGCGCGATTTGGTGGATGCGATTACCAGCGCAGGCTCGGTATTTCTCGGCGACTGGTCGCCGGAATCCGCCGGTGATTACGCTTCCGGAACCAACCATGTCTTACCGACCTATGGCTATACTGCTACCTGTTCCAGCCTTGGGTTAGCGGATTTCCAGAAACGGATGACCGTTCAGGAACTGTCGAAAGCGGGCTTTTCCGCTCTGGCATCAACCATTGAAACATTGGCGGCGGCAGAACGTCTGACCGCCCATAAAAATGCCGTGACCCTGCGCGTAAACGCCCTCAAGGAGCAAGCATGAGCACTGAAAACACTCTCAGCGTCGCTGACTTAGCCCGTGAAAATGTCCGCAACCTGGTACCGTATCAGTCCGCCCGCCGTCTGGGCGGTAACGGCGATGTCTGGCTGAACGCGAATGAATTCCCGACAGCGGTGGAGTTTCAGCTCACCCAACAAACGCTTAACCGCTACCCGGAATGCCAGCCAAAGGCCGTGATTGAAAACTACGCGCAATATGCTGGCGTAAAGCCGGAGCAGGTGCTGGTCAGCCGCGGCGCGGATGAAGGGATCGAACTGGTGATCCGCGCCTTCTGCGAACCGGGGAAAGACGCCATTCTCTACTGTCCGCCCACTTACGGTATGTACAGCGTCAGCGCCGAAACCATTGGCGTAGAGCGCCGGACGGTTCCCGCGCTTGAAAACTGGCAGCTGGATCTACAGGGGATTTCCGACAACCTTGACGGCACAAAAGTGGTATTCGTTTGTAGCCCCAATAACCCCACCGGGCAACTTATCAACCCGCAGGATCTGCGCACGCTGCTGGAGTTGACACGCGGTAAAGCGATAGTCGTCGCCGACGAAGCTTATATTGAGTTTTGCCCACAGGCCACGCTGACAGGCTGGCTGGTTGAATATCCTCATCTGGTTATCCTGCGCACATTGTCGAAAGCTTTTGCGCTGGCGGGTCTGCGCTGCGGCTTTACGCTGGCTAATGAAGAGGTGATCAACCTGCTGTTAAAAGTGATCGCCCCTTATCCGCTTTCTACGCCAGTGGCGGATATCGCCGCCCAGGCGCTGAGTCCGCAGGGAATAAACGCAATGCGCGATCGCGTGGCGCAGACAGTGCAGGAACGTCAGTATCTGGTGAATGCCCTGCAACAGACCGCCTGCGTAGAACACGTCTTTGACTCTGAAACCAACTATATTCTGGCGCGGTTTACCGCCTCCAGCAGCGTGTTTAAATCCTTATGGGATCAGGGCATTATCTTACGCGATCAGAATAAACAACCTTCTTTAAGCGGCTGCCTGCGGATTACGGTCGGCACCCGCCAGGAAAACCAGCGCGTCATTGACGCCTTACGTGCGGAGCCAGTATGAGTCAGAAGTATCTTTTCATCGACCGGGACGGAACCTTGATTTCCGAACCGCCAAGCGATTTTCAGGTAGACCGCTTTGATAAACTGGCCTTTGAGCCAGAAGTGATACCCGTATTGCTGAAGCTGCAAAAAGCCGGTTTTAAGCTGGTGATGATCACTAACCAGGATGGGCTTGGCACGCAAAGCTTCCCGCAGACGGACTTCGACGGACCGCACAACCTGATGATGCAGATTTTCACCTCTCAGGGCGTATGCTTCGATGAGGTGCTGATCTGCCCTCACCTGCCCGCAGACGACTGCGACTGCCGCAAGCCCAAAGTGAAGCTGGTGGAGCGTTATCTTGCGGAACAAGCGATGGATAGCGCCAACAGCTATGTGATTGGCGATCGTGCGACCGATATCCAGCTCGCTGATAACATGGGCATTACTGGTTTACGCTATCACCGTGAAACGCTGAACTGGACGATGATTGGCGAACAGCTAACGAAACGCGATCGCTATGCGCATGTGGTCCGCAACACCAAAGAGACACAGATTGATGTCAGCGTCTGGCTGGATCGCGAAGGCAACAGCAAGATTAATACCGGCGTCGGCTTCTTTGACCATATGCTCGATCAAATCGCCACCCACGGCGGCTTTCGCATGGAGATTACCGTTAAGGGCGATCTCTATATCGACGATCACCACACGGTAGAAGATACCGGACTGGCGCTCGGTGAGGCATTAAAACTGGCACTCGGCGACAAACGCGGTATCTGCCGTTTTGGCTTTGTACTGCCGATGGATGAATGTCTGGCGCGCTGCGCGCTGGATATTTCCGGTCGTCCGCATCTGGAATATAAAGCTGAATTTACCTACCAGCGTGTGGGCGATTTGAGCACAGAGATGATTGAACACTTTTTCCGCTCACTCTCTTACACGATGGGCGTCACTCTGCATCTCAAGACTAAGGGTAAGAACGATCACCACCGTGTCGAAAGTTTGTTTAAAGCCTTTGGTCGGACGCTACGCCAGGCTATTCGCGTGGAGGGCGATACATTACCGTCCTCGAAAGGAGTGCTGTGATGAACGTCGTCATCCTTGACACCGGCTGCGCCAATTTAAGCTCGGTAAAATCCGCCGTGGCGCGCCACGGTTACACCCCAGTGGTCAGCCGCGAAGCGGAAATCGTATTACGCGCTGACAAACTCTTTCTACCCGGCGTCGGCACGGCGCAGGCCGCTATGGATCAACTGCGCGAACGTGAACTGATCGACTTAATTAAAGCGTGTACTCAGCCGGTACTGGGTATCTGCTTAGGGATGCAACTGCTGGGTCGTCGCAGCGAAGAGACGCGCGGCGTGGATCTGCTGAACATTATCGAACAAGACGTGCCGAAAATGACCGACTTTGGTCTGCCGCTGCCGCACATGGGCTGGAATCGCGTGTATCCACAGGCGGGCAACCGGCTGTTTCAGGGCATTGAAGATGGCGCCTATTTTTACTTTGTTCACAGCTACGCGATGCCGGTCAACCCGTGGACTATCGCCCAGTGCAATTACGGCGAGCCGTTTACCGCGGCGGTACAGAAAGATAATTTCTTCGGCGTACAGTTCCACCCGGAACGTTCGGGCGCGGCGGGCGCACAGTTGCTGAAAAACTTCCTGGAGATGTAATGATTATTCCGGCATTAGATTTAATTGACGGCACCGTGGTGCGTCTCCACCAGGGCGACTACGCTCGGCAGCGGGATTACGGTAACGATCCCCTGCCCCGTTTGCAGGATTACGCCGCCCAGGGCGCCGGGGTGCTGCATCTGGTAGATCTGACCGGCGCTAAAGATCCGGCTAAGCGACAGATACCGCTGATTAAAACCCTGGTCGCGGGCGTGAACGTGCCTGTTCAGGTCGGCGGCGGCGTGCGTACCGAAGAAGACGTTGCGGCATTACTGAAAGCTGGCGTTGCCCGTGTGGTCATCGGTTCAACGGCGGTGAAATCCCCTGACGTGGTGAAAGGCTGGTTTGAACGTTTTGGCGCGCAGGCGCTGGTACTGGCGCTGGACGTTCGCATAGACGAACACGGCACCAAGCAGGTGGCGGTTAGCGGCTGGCAGGAAAATTCCGGTGTCTCGCTGGAACAACTGGTGGAGACCTATCTCCCCGTCGGCCTGAAACATGTACTGTGTACCGATATTTCTCGCGACGGCACGCTGGCGGGCTCTAACGTTTCGCTGTACGAAGAGGTATGCACCAGATATCCGCAGATCGCCTTTCAATCCTCCGGCGGTATTGGCGATATCGATGATATTGCCGCCCTGCGCGGCACCGGCGTGCGCGGCGTGATTGTCGGACGCGCTCTGCTGGAAGGGAAATTTACCGTTAAGGAGGCCATCCAATGCTGGCAAAACGTATAATTCCGTGTCTGGATGTTCGTGATGGTCAGGTGGTGAAAGGCGTACAGTTTCGCAACCATGAGATCATCGGCGATATCGTTCCGCTGGCCAAACGCTATGCCGACGAAGGCGCGGACGAACTGGTGTTCTATGACATTACCGCCTCCAGCGATGGTCGCGTAGTCGATAAAAGCTGGGTGGCGCGCGTTGCCGAGGTGATCGACATTCCGTTTTGTGTAGCGGGCGGTATCCGGTCAATTGACGACGCCGCCAAAATTCTTTCTTTCGGGGCGGATAAGATCTCTATCAACTCCCCGGCGCTGGCTGACCCAACGCTGATTACCCGTCTGGCTGACCGTTTTGGCGTACAGTGCATTGTCGTCGGGATTGATACCTGGTTTGACGACGCCACGGGGAAATATCATGTTAACCAGTATACCGGCGATGAAAACCGTACCCGCGTGACGCAGTGGGAGACGCTGGATTGGGTGCAAGAGGTACAACAGCGCGGCGCAGGGGAAATCGTCCTGAATATGATGAACCAGGACGGCGTGCGTAACGGTTACGATCTGACGCAGTTGAAAAAAGTCCGTGACGTTTGCCGCGTGCCGCTGATCGCCTCCGGCGGCGCGGGCACGATGGAACACTTTCTTGAGGCATTCCGTGATGCCGATGTCGACGGCGCGCTTGCCGCCTCCGTTTTTCACAAGCAAATCATCAATATTGGCGAATTAAAAGCGTACCTGGCAGGCCAGGGCGTGGAGATCAGGATATGTTAACAGAGCAACAACGCCGCGAGCTGGACTGGGAAAAAACCGATGGCCTGATGCCAGCCATCGTGCAACATGCGGTATCCGGCGAAGTATTGATGCTGGGCTATATGAACCCACAAGCGCTGGACAAAACCATTGAATCCGGCCATGTCACGTTCTTCTCACGCACGAAACAGCGTTTATGGACCAAAGGCGAAACCTCAGGCCATGTGCTGAATGTCGTCAGCATTGCGCCAGATTGCGACAACGATACACTGCTGGTGCTGGCAAACCCTGTCGGGCCGACCTGCCACAAAGGTACCAGCAGCTGCTTTGGCGACGCCAGCCATCAGTGGTTATTCCTGTATCAACTGGAGCAGCTACTGGCAGAGCGCAAAACCGCCGATCCGGCCAGCTCTTACACGGCGAAACTGTACGCCAGCGGTACTAAACGTATTGCGCAAAAAGTTGGCGAAGAAGGTGTAGAAACCGCGCTGGCGGCCACCGTCAATGATCGTTTTGAATTAACCAATGAAGCGTCTGATTTGATGTACCACCTGCTGGTGCTGTTGCAGGATCAGGATCTCAACCTCACCACCGTGATCGACAATCTTCGTAAGCGTCATCAATAAGCGTAAAAAAACCGGGCAATGCCCGGTTTTTTAATGAGAAATTTTACCTGTCGTAGCCGACCACCATCCGGCAAAGAAGCTTACAAGGCTTTTGGCTTATAGCTACGTAGCGCATTGCGTCCCAGCACAATCCCGGCACCGATCATCCCACCCAGCAATACAGCCAGCACAAGGGTAATGGCTTTTTTCGGGCTATCGCGACGGACCGGCAGCGTCGGCTTCATCACATAACGATAGACGTGCACCGTATCGGCAGTCACTTTCAGATTTTTAATGTCCAGCAGTGTCTGCTTCGTCTGGTAATAGGCCGGAGAAAAGACCAGTGGACGCGTCGCTTCGTTCTGTATCATCGATTTTAGCGCATCGCTCCCCAACAGGAACATCGTGTCCTGGGTAACATCCTGGGTTTGCTGAATCTGCGGCTGCGTGATTTTGGCCTCATCCGCATAGCGCAACGCTTCTTCGATTTGCTTAATACGCAGATCTTTTTGTTCCTGCGCCACAACTTCCTGCGTCTCAAGGGACTCCTGCAACGTTTTGGTTTGCAGCGTGATGTTATCTTTCAGGTCAACTTCCAGTTCCTTAGCGACCTCTTCATCCACCTGTTGGATATATTCCGCCAGCCGACGCTGCGCTCCTTCAGCGGTAGTACTCACATAAGAAACCGAGAGCGGCAGCGGCTGCCCCTTTACCGACTGTTCAATGGTGAGCTTTTCCGGCTCTTTCTGATTATCCAGCGCTTCCGATAATGCAGAAAACGCAGAGCTAAAGCGGCTTATAAAATTCGCCTGCACTTCAGAGATTTTGGGGGCATTCCCGCCATACAAAACGTTGAGCGCGTTGGTATAGGTGGCAACCTGCGCGGCATCAGGTTGGGTAATAATCGCCGTGGATGTCCATTTTTCTTTGGCTATCATCAGGTAGCCTACGGCCAGCAAAATGGCGATAATAACGGCTACAATAATGGTCATCTTCCCACGCCATAGCTGTAGCAATAACTCAATCAAATCAATCTGTTCCGGATCGCTCCCACGCCCGGAAGACATATTACTATCCACTGTCATAGATACCCTAACTAAAAAAAGGATGAAGCTGGAGACAGTGTAGTCATAAAGCAAATATATGCCATAGGATTAATGATAAAAATCAGACATTATTTCCATATGGTCAATAAATCATCGGGACTCATCAGCCCCGATTGCCTTATTAATCACTACCGAAAAGATCGCGGGTATACACTTTTTCAGCGACATCCAAAAGCTCTGCCGCCATCCTGTTGGAAATAATGACATCCGCCTGCTGTTTAAAGCAGTGCAAATCACGTTCAAGACGTGAGTTAAAGAAAGTATCTTCTTCCATTACCGGCTCATAGATGATGACCTCTACGCCTTTCGCTTTAATGCGCTTCATAATCCCCTGAATCGATGAGGCGCGGAAGTTATCGGAGCCACTCTTCATAATCAGGCGATAAATGCCCACCACTTTAGGCTTTCTGGCGAGGATAGCGTCGGCAATAAAATCTTTACGCGTACGGTTTGCTTCAACGATAGCGGAGATAATATTATTAGGCACCGACTGATAATTAGCCAGCAACTGTTTGGTATCTTTTGGCAAACAATATCCGCCATAACCAAAAGAGGGATTATTATAATGATTGCCAATACGCGGGTCGAGGCACACCCCTTCAATAATTTGTCGGGTATTTAATCCTAACGTTTCAGCATAGCTGTCTAATTCATTAAAATAAGCGACTCGCATAGCGAGATAAGTATTGGCGAAAAGTTTAATGGCTTCCGCTTCAGTGGAGTCCGTAAACAGCGTCGGAATCTCCTGTTTAATAGCGCCTTCCTGGAGTAATGCGGCAAATTCTCTGGCGCGCTCAGACTGTTCCCCAATCACGATACGGGAGGGATAAAGGTTATCGTAAAGGGCTTTACCTTCACGTAAAAACTCCGGAGAGAAAATGATATTTTCTGTCGCAAACTTCTGACGCATTGCCGCCGTGAAGCCAACCGGCACCGTAGACTTAATAATCATCACGGCTGCGGGGTTGATGCTGATCACATCCTGAATGACCGATTCCACACTGGACGTATTAAAATAGTTGGTTTTGGGATCGTAATCCGTAGGCGTAGCAATGATGACGTAATCTGCATTCTGGTACGCATCAAACTTATCCAGCGTTGCCCTGAATCTGATGTTATCTTCCTTTAAAAATTGCTGAATTTCTTTATCAACAATCGGAGATATCCGATCATTTAACAGTTCAACACGGGAAGGAACAATGTCTAACGCCACCACATCATGATGTTGTGCAATAAGCAAACCATTAGACAAGCCAACATAACCCGTCCCGGATATCGTGATTTTCATTATTCGCTCTCAGAATTAACTTAATTATGAATCATGATGTATTTCGCATCCTGATAAGATATTAAAGTTTTAACGCCTGAGTATATAAAGTGCAACGCAGACGAAAACAATTCAGATTATCTTCATTACGATAAACACAGATTATTAAGTTAATATTAAGCAAAAGCGATAAATCAATAAGAATAGAGATAAAAAAAAGCCCGGTATTAAACCGGGCTTAAACATTTTTGCAGAAATTATTCCAACCATTCGGTATGGAAAATGCCTTCTTTATCAGTACGTTTATAGGTGTGCGCACCAAAGTAGTCACGCTGCGCCTGAATTAAGTTAGCTGGCAGTACTGCGGCGCGATAGCTGTCATAGTAGGCCACTGCCGCAGAGAATGTCGGCACCGGAATGCCGTTCTGCACCGCGTAAGCCACGACATCACGCAGCGCCTGCTGGTACTCATCAGCAATTTTCTTGAAGTAAGGCGCTAACAGCAAATTGGCAATACCAGCGTTTTCTGCGTAAGCATCGGTGATTTTCTGCAGGAACTGAGCGCGAATGATACAACCCGCACGGAAAATCTTAGCAATCTCGCCGTAGTTGAGATCCCAGTGATATTCATCAGACGCGGCGCGTAGCTGCGAGAAGCCCTGCGCATAGGAGACGATCTTGCCAAGATACAGCGCGCGACGCACTTTCTCGATAAATTCCGCTTTGTCGCCCGCCGGCTGCGCTTTCGGCCCGGAGAGCACTTTAGATGCGGCAACACGTTGCGCTTTCAGCGAAGAGATGTAACGCGCAAAGACGGATTCAGTAATCAGCGACAGCGGTTCGCCCAGATCCAGCGCGCTCTGGCTGGTCCATTTACCGGTCCCTTTGTTGGCGGCTTCATCAAGAATGACATCCACCAGGTAGTTTCCGTCTTCATCTTTTTTAGTGAAGATGTCTTTAGTGATGTCGATCAGATAGCTGCTCAGCTCGCCGTTATTCCACTCAGTAAAAGTGTTCGCCAACTCTTCATTGCTGAGATTCAGGCCGCCTTTCAGCAGGGAGTAAGCTTCAGCGATAAGCTGCATATCGCCATATTCAATACCATTGTGGACCATCTTGACGTAGTGACCAGCACCATCGGCACCGATATAGGTCACGCACGGTTCGCCATCTTCTGCCACAGCAGCAATCTTCGTCAGGATCGGCGCCACCAGTTCATAGGCATCTTTCTGACCGCCAGGCATGATAGATGGCCCTTTCAGCGCGCCCTCTTCACCACCGGAAACACCGGTACCGATAAAGTTAAAACCTTCCGCAGACAGCTCGCGATTGCGACGGATTGTGTCCTGGAAGAAGGTGTTACCGCCATCAATAATGATATCGCCTTTTTCCAGATACGGTTTCAGCGAATCAATAGCTGCATCAGTACCTGCGCCCGCTTTCACCATTAACAGGATACGACGAGGCGTTTCGAGGGATTCAACAAACTCTTTCACCGTGTAATAAGGCACCAGCTTTTTGCCGGGATTCTCGGCAATCACTTCTTCGGTCTTTTCACGGGAGCGGTTGAAAACGGAGACGGTATAACCACGGCTTTCGATGTTGAGCGCGAGGTTGCGCCCCATCACTGCCATACCGACGACGCCGATCTGTTGCTTGGACATTACATACTCCTGTCAGGTGTGGAAACCCTGCCACAAACGGTCATGGCAGGTTAAAGGTGAATAGTATGTTAACTCAAAGGTATGATATTAAGGTAGCGATTGATGCGTTCAGATTTTACGCAGACTATTTTATACAATTATTATTCAGTACTTCTCGGTAAGCTTAATACGCACCATCTCGCCGCAAAACAACTTTCGCTGTTTTAAACAGAATGGCAATATCATTCCAAAGCGTCCAGTTTTTAACATACCAGGAATCAAAATAAACACGAGTGTCATAATCAACATCATTACGCCCACTCACTTGCCATAGACCTGTCATGCCCGGCTTTGCCATCAAATAATAATCAACATCATCACAATAACGCTCCAGTTCATCCGAAACGATAGGTCGTGGTCCAACCAGGCTCATATCACCTTTTAGTACATTAAAAAGTTGTGGCAACTCATCAAGGCTAGTTTTACGTATAAATCGACCTACAGCTGTGATTCGAGGATCATTTTTCAGTTTAAAATCTTTTTCCCATTCAGCCCTGGCAATAGGATCGTTAGCCAAAAGTTCTTTTAGTACCTCTTGAGAATTCATAACCATAGAACGAAATTTATAGCATGGAAAAAGTTTTCCATGCCGACCTACTCGCTGGTGACCATAAATAGCCGGACCACCATCTCGAGTAACTTTATACCACAGATAAATCATAAGTGGTGATGCAATTATAAGAATTATTATTGAACAAACAATATCAAATGTCCGTTTGAGAAAACGGGACGACCTTTTAGCCAAGTTATTTTGTATCCTTAATAACATAACTTCATGGCTAAAGATAAAAGACATATCAGTATTATATAATGGCAATCCTCTAAACGAGGGGACTACAGTAACAGAACGACAATGATGTTTTGAAAGTTCACGTAGCCAAAAATGTGTTTTCTCCAACTCGGTGTATTCATAAGCAAGGATATAATGGACATCACCTGTACGATTTAAATCCCAAATAGTCTCAGTGTCCTTTATCACCGGCAACATATTTATTTCAGCATCTGACGCATCCGTATCAAAAAAAGCGATAACATCAAACCCCATCATCTCCTCACTTTGCAGCGCAGAATATGCACCACGAGCATTCTGTCCGCTCCCCAGGATGATAGTTTTTTTCTTCCAGATACCTAGCTTGTTCAATAAATGCTTTGTAAGTGCGCGAAAAAAAGGCACCAGGATTATGGCAAAAGTCCAACAAAACACCCAGACATAGCGTGAAAACTGCCATTTTGTAAAAGCAATTAAAGCCAAATCAAACACAGCAAAAATAACGATAGTACGAATAACCTCTTTCAACTCATACCAGAATGGCTTTCGATATGTATAGTGACGCAGCCGAACCCAAAACCATCCAACGCATACTATAGATAGAATAAAATGTGATATAAATCGATTATCCAATTGCTCTTGTGGTACAAATCGCTGAACTTCATCAAAGATTAAATATACAACACCTAGCGATGCCCATAAGGCTACATTAAAAAACAATAAATCTGATATAGCCAATAATATTTTGCATAAATTTGGGTTATACTTATTATCAAAACGATCCATTTAATTCTCACCCTCAACCTGGGTACCAGATAACCAGACAAAGTATTACTGGAAAGAAACGCTCTATATCAACAGCCATTAAGCTCTACCCAGTTTGCTTTTGATATTAGAGAGAACAGTTTCAACAATATTACATGCATCCTCTTGCGAGTCAGCCTCCGCATAGCAACGCAACTCAGGGGCATTGCCTGAAGGTCGTAAATGAATAATATTATTGTTATCGATAGTGATTCTAAAGCCATCAGTAACATCAGAATGTAATATATGATGTTTATTAAAACCAATATACTGCAAAAAATCCTCTTGATCTGTCAGACCAAGATTTATTAGAGACATACTTGTTTTAACACTTATATCCTGTAATCTGTTTGAATAGGTATAGCGAGCAGGAAGTTTTTTAACAAGCTCACTAATACTTTTGTCCTTGCTACCAAACAGAAGCATAATGGCAGGTAATAAAGCATCACGTGTTGGTAATGCCTTAAGTAAACGCTGATTAATATAAACATCGCTACCTAGCAGAAAGCCTCCATTCGCTTCAAAACCAGCTATACAATTATAGTTTGCAGATAATTTAGCAAATGCTGCAATCACATAGGGTGAACCAATCTTTGTTCGTTCCACATGTTTAAAAAAGTTACCAGATGAGATTGTACTGTTGCAGCTTACAGGAATAGCGACTGCATCAGCAGCTAATTCGAGAGAGCACAGAAGGCCTAATATATCTCCTCTTAACCAATTTCCATATTCGTCAGCTATCAGAGGGCGATCTCCATCACCATCAGTTGAAAATATAGCATCTAACTGATATTTTTTTGCCCATGTGATTGCTTTATTTCTATCATCTTCACTTACAGCTTCAGTATCAATAGGAACAAATTCGTCGCTCCTTGCTAAACTAACAACTGTAGCACCCAACATTTTGAATAACGTCTTATAGAGATCACGACCCGCACTAGAATGCTCATAAATTCCAATGCGCTTATTTTTTAAGAATGGCATTGGGAATAATGAGGTATATCGTAGAATATAATTGCTAGCAGCGATTGTGGAAATTGTCAATTGTTCAAGCTTAGGCTGCATAAATGAGGCTTCAACATGAATAATAGCATTCTCATCATCTTTAGTAATTTCACCATCTGGCCTATAAAATTTCAGGCCATTACGGTCAAAAGGGATATGACTGCCAGTAACCATGATTGCAGGTACTTTATCGGAAATTGATTGATGAGCTAAAGCAGGTGTTGGAATTACGCCATAGTAAACGGTTTTAATTCCTTTTTCTTGCAAAGCAGCGGCACAAGCTTGAGCCATCGCGTAACTGCTTGGACGATTATCAATTGCGAGCGCAACCGTTGTAAATGAGAATCTTTGCTGCATTACTGTCAAAAAGGAAATGGTAAATGCTGCGCAAACTTCGGGTGTAAAATCGGTAACAAGGCCGCGGGCACCACTGGTTCCAAAATTAATTCCAGATTTGTTGATAACATCGTAAGTATTATATATATTTTTCATCAATTCATTACTCCAGATATCCAGAATGTTTCTCCAGGCGAATAATATCATCCTCCGCAAGATAGGTGCCAGATTGAATTTCTATTAGTTCTAATGGAATAGTCGCGGGGTTTTTTAACGTATGAACTGTATTAGCAGGTATAAATGTTGATTCATTCTCCGAAATTGTAAAAATTTCTTCCCCCTTAGTAATACAAGCAGTACCAGATACCACTATCCAATGCTCAGCACGATGGAGATGCATCTGAGCAGCAAACTTCGCGCCTGGTTTAACAGTTATTCTTTTAACTAAATAATTATCGCCACTATGAATTACGCTAAATTTTCCCCACGGTCGGAAAACCTCTAAATGTTTTTTATGTTCGTTTCTATTATTAGCTTTTAAATAATCAACAACTTTTTTAACATCCTGGACTGAATCTTTATCAGATACTAATAAGGCATCTGCTGTCTGCACGATAACTAAATTACTTACTCCGATTGTACTAATAAACGATTTTTCAGAATAGATATAATTATCTTTACTATTATATGCAAAAATATCGCCATGTAATACATTACGTTGTGGATCTTTCTTAGAAATATCCCACAGTGAAGACCATGACCCCACATCTGACCAGCCGGCATTCATCGGTACGACAACTGCATGCCTAGTATGTTCCATTACCGCATAATCGATAGAATCACTAGGGCACATTGCGAATGCTTCTTTATCAATACGGATAAAATCAAGATCAGGATTAATACTCCCTACCGCATTTTCACATGCTTGGTAAATATCGGGGGACAGATCCTTTAATTCTTGTAAGTAACTACTTGCACGAAATAGGAACATACCGCTGTTCCAATAATATTTCTCTGATTCTACATAATGACGCGCTGTATCGAAATCAGGCTTCTCTACAAATTCGGCTACAGAAAAAGCATCTTCCCCGATTGCTTCACCTCTACAAATATAACCGTAGCCAGTTTCGGCCTGTGTGGGTACAATACCAAACGTTACTAGCTTACCTTGTGTTGCAAAAAATTCAGCGTGATTGATAGCTTTAAGAAACACTTTCTCATCGCGGATGACATGATCCGCAGCAAGGACAAGCAAAAGCGGGTCTTCATCGACGACATTCTGAAGTGAACAAAAAGCGGCCAGCGCTATAGCTGGGGCTGTATTACGCCCCACTGGCTCTAATATGATGTTATTTGCTAGTTTATTTATAGCTCGAAGTTGTTCAGCGACAAGGAAGCGGTGACTATCATTACAAATGACTAAAGGTTCTCCAGCCAAAAGAGGAGTCAATCTTTTAATGGTGTTTTGCAGCATAGATAATTCACCATCTACGCTTAAAAACTGTTTCGGATGCTCTTCACGTGAAAGTGGCCACAAACGGCTACCAATCCCACCGGCCATTATTACTGGTATTAATTTAGACATTCAATAAACCATAATTAACGTTTAATAATCTGTTCTGTTTTGAAAAGATTCCACTTTTCATTAACAAAGTTCTTAAATTCTTGTTCAAATCTTGATCGAGAAAATTTTTCTGCATTTTTTCTACAAGCCTGAGATGTAAAAAATGATGCATTTTTTTCAAATTCACTAACAGCTTCATGCAAAGAAGCAATATTCTGTTCCTTGAAGAAAATGCCAGTCGGTTCCTCTACACCTAGTGGGCGAACGGTTTCTAAGGCCCCACCCTTCCCAAAGGCGATAACAGGGGTACCGCAAGCTTGAGCTTCGACAGGTATTATTCCAAAGTCCTCTTCCGCTGCAAAAACAAACGCCCTGGCGCTCTGCATATACTCTTTTAAAACAGGAAAAGATTGATAACCGAGCAATTTTATATTGTCTGTAGCCTTGCTCTTTATTTTTTTCATCTCCGGTCCATCACCAATAACTACTAATTTCTTTTCCGGCATTTTACTAAAGGCTTCGACAATAAGATCAATACGTTTGTAGGGTACCATACGGGATGCTGTGAAATAATAGTCTTGCTTTTCATTTTTTACTTCAAAATTATCCACATCTACAGGCGGATATATAACTGAAGCCTCACGTCTGTATACTTTTTTAATTCTACGCGCGATATATTGAGAATTAGCTATAAAATGATCAACCCCATTTGCGGTTCGAGAATCCCAAATTCGTATTTTGTGAAGAAGCCATTTTGCTAACCAACCTTTAATTCCTTTATTCAGGTTAGACTCATTAAGGTACTGATGCTGTAAATCCCACGCATATCGAATAGGAGAATGAACATAGCTAATGTGAAGCTGATCTGGTCCGGAAATAACACCTTTTGCAACGGAATGGGCGCTACTAATGATGATATTAGCATCTGATAAATCAAGTTGTTCAATAGCCAGTGGCATTAGTGGTAAATATTTCTGGTAAAATTTTTTAGCTTTAGGTAAATTTTGAATAAATGTGGTAGTCGCATATTTCCCCAGAAAATGTCTTCTTTGTTCATCCGTTAGAAAATCAACCACCGAATATAACTTCGCTTCAGGAAAAACATGCAGGATGGCAGATGATACCTGTTCGGAGCCTGCATAACTTAATAACCACTCATGAACGAGAGATATTTTTATTTCATTTATTTCCATCACATGCCTCTGTCAGTACCATTTCAATCTCACTAACCACGTTTTGCCAATTGAACCTCTTTGCCCGCAAAAGCCCCTTTTGGATTAAATGCTTACGAAGTTCAGAATCATTAATTAACCTCGAAATTCCTTTAGTAATAGCATCTTCCGAAAGAGGGTCGACAAGAATCGCTGCATCTCCAGCCACCTCTGGCAATGATGAAGTTAGAGAAGTTAATACAGGAATACCACAGGCCATGCCCTCCACTACAGGTAATCCAAAACCTTCATATAAAGAAGGGAAAACTAATCCTAACGAGCCCTTATATAACGATGGTAAATCTTTTTCAGACACGAACCCAAAGAACTTTACACGTTCACTTAAACCATGTTGTATTATTAGTTTTTCTAAATCATTACAAGGATTACCAGTAAAAACGAGTTTTATTGATGGATCAATATCTGCTTTGGCAAAGGCAGATATAACACACTTCTCATTCTTATGAGTTTTTCTGTTTCCTACACATAGCAAATATTTATAGCCTAAATTCAATGGTTTTACATCGGCATTAAATAGACTAGATACCCCATTATATACCGTGACTATTTTATTAGGGTTTACACCTGACCATGCTACTATTCTTTCTTTTGAAAAATTCGAAACTGTAAATATTTTATATGCTTTTCTACAACCGCGCTTTATTATAAAATTATAAAATAACCTCTTAAAAAGAGATGAATTATCATTTAAATCCAGATGATTTAGATCATGTATTGTTATTATGAACTTTTTCGAACAAAAAAGTGGTGGAATATAGCCAGGAAGAAAAACCACATCAGTTTTCTTTCGCAGAAAAATATTGACTGCTAAACCTAATGGGGCCAGCGGAGAAGCACATTTTCTATATAGTTCCTCCTTAGATATATCACATAGTAGTTTAGAAATTTCATCAGTAAAACGTCCAATCCCCCCTTTATTAGACCAACTGATATCCATCAAAACCTTTTTATTATTCATTATCGCGTGCACCGTCTATTTGTTAATTTTAAAAATGGAATCAAAGCTAAAACTGTCCAATAATATATAGAAAAAGTTGATGACGAAGGTGCTGAACTTAACGCTGCACTTATAAAATATATACTTCCAAAGAGAAAATATAATCTATAGTGCATATTGCTACAATGACTGCCATATATTCTATTTAGTAAAGTTGAAGAATAAAATTGACTTGCCAGATAAATAATATTTATGATTAAGCCAATAATACCAGTCTCAAGGGCGATCCAGAAAAAATAATTATCCGTATTTAACCTATTATCTTTTACCGAAAGCATGTTTCCTGAACCTTGAGTACCCAGACCTATACCTGATGGATGTTCTGACAGGAAGTTTAATGAATTAATTGCCATATCTATCCGTCCCTGTGTAGATCCACGCGATGCCTGAGACGAATCTGTAAACCTGCCGATCAAAATTTCTGTATAGTTGTCAAAAATATTAGTAGAAATTGCTAAAACGGGTATAATTATTACAAATAAAGTTATTCCACAAAGAAGCATCTTCCGATTTGAAATTATATAAAGTGCGTAAATAAGCACAGCAACAAGTATTGCTCCTCTAGTAAGACTCATGCAGATCGCTATAAATAGCACAAAACTAATAATAAGCATCAATAATCTTTTATATCCTTGGGAAAAACACTCCATACATAACAAAACACCTAATGTGAGCATATATCCAAAATTGAGAGCATCACTAAAACCGCCTGTAGCCCGGACCATCCCATCATAGCTATTAATTAAGTTTAATTGTTCTCCTGCATAATGCTCATCATATCCGAGCAATTTAATGAACTCTCCATTCATTAGTACATCAATAATAGATATTGTCGCAACCATAAACATTAGAAAAATTATGTAGCAAACTATTTTTTCAATATTTAAGGATTGCGGGTATGATACTTTTAAAATCACTAATGCTATGAAAACTGCCGGGAATAAAATATAACTCCGCCCCCCCATAATTGCTTGAATTTTATCCGGTGAGAATATAGTTAACGCTATTACCCATAGTATTACCGCCGACCATGAAAAAATAGTAAAAACCAACGGGAAATAAGTTTTTTTCCTATCAATGACAAATCGAACTAGCACTAACGCCACAAAAAATACATTGAGTACATCCCTTAGGATTGCTCCTGGTGGAAATGGCAGCATACCCACCATCCACGAACTAATATATGGAGAAAATAAGTTAACGCCTAATATCGCAGCAAGAAGTATATTCATAACATTTTTTGAAAGTGGAGGTTAAATACCAAGACGCGGAGTACCGCCTTTTTTGCTACGAATGTATTTAATTAAAGCATCATAGCCCCTCCGTTTTAGTACATACCCTAAAAAGGCATGCACATAGAAAAGCTTTTCATTTGAAAATCCCATTTTCCGAAATTTATTTATCATTTTAATATAAGTATAAAGAGGCAAGTCGAGTTGATCTCGAATATAAGGATAAAAATAGTTCGCTAAGTCTTTTCTAATTCCAGCATAAACACCATCAATTTTTGTTGTATCTTCTATATATTTTGCAATTAGCAACAAGCCTTCAACCATATGTATACGGCCCTCTGGTTTATACCCCCCCGGGGTGAAAACTCCTTTTTCAGTTCCAGCGTTACCAAAGTCAGGAGCCTCTGTATCCCTCGACAATGTCATCACGTCGCTAAAATAGTATCCCTGACCTTCAGCCATTAGCATACCAGCAAGGTACATTTGATAATATAAACGCCCATCAAATAAATCACTCGATAGTTTTTTTGCTTTTTCAGCATTGACAATAAAGCCTGAAATAACTCCAACTCTACGGAAGAAAAATTTAATGGCATCAGCCCCCGGCTGAAATAAAGTATCGTCTGTTAAATGACGAACAGTATCACATAACTCATTCGGATTTTCCTTAAACCAACCATACGCTCGCGTAGCCAATACAATTTCAGGATTAGCCTTCAAAACTTTCACTATTTTTGATAACGCTCCATCTGCTAATAGATCATCGTTGCCCATGATCATGCAATATTTACCTGTCGTCAAACTAATGCATTTTTTTAAATTTTTATCATAGCCTAAATTATCTTCATTGAAATTAACATAAATATTATGTTTATTATTTTTTGCTTTATAGTTTTCGATAATAGAGTTTATCTCATCTCTTTGTGGAGATTTATCTTCACAAACAATGACCTCAAAATCATTATTCTTTAAACAATAATCTTGATTATATATGCTATCCAGTAGTGGCTCTAAAAACTCAGCTCTATTATAAGACGGTATACAAATACTGATAAAAACATTCATTTTAAAATACCTTTATTACTTTAGCAGGAACCCCACCAATTAAACATGGCTTATCGACTTTTAAATCCTTGACGACTGAATTAGCTGCGATTACACAGCCATCACAAATTTCACTACCAGCCAGAATTACTGCATTATCTCCAATCCAGCAGCAATTACCTATTTTAATAGGAGCAATATCACCTAATGGCTTATTTGCTGGCGGTTCTATTTTCGGACTGCATACTTTATAACTGCCATGGCTATGATCGCCTATATAAACTTTGCTACCAATTAATATATCGTTTCCTAAAATTAAACATGATACGCAAGAAATATGAACATTATCACTTAAACATATACGATCACCTATGTACAAATAAGGTTCAAATTTTTCATCACCATAATTATATACAGCTTCAATCCAGCAGTTATCACCAACCCGCATACTACCCCATTTGGAAGAGGTGTTATTTTTTGCAGAGTAAGGTTTGACATTCAATTTAAAATTCTTCCCAACCATTTTAAAATCATATCCGCTAAGCAGAACAAGAAACTTCGCTTTTAATTTCCGCCTAACTTTACTCAATAATGATATGATAAGATTTAGTTTTAATCTTAAAATATAGACAAGCATTAGATAGTCCTATAAGTCGTTTTCAGCAAACCACCTTGAATAATTTTTATTTATGCATTAAAACCGTCTTTATAATATATTTTATTTTTCTAAATAAAGGCACAGTTTTAGGGTATAGATAGAAAAACCTAAGCCCATATTTATATATAATTAAATCTATAAATGCACTATCGCAATCTCTTAAATAATTATTTGTAGCAAAATTTTTGGTTTTATCTTCATCGCCTATGAAGTTAAGTAAGAATAAACATGCTGATGCGCGAACTCTCTTACTTACACGGTGCTCTCTGGGATAAAAAACATCAAAGATTGTCGCAAGATTATTAGAAAAAACCTTATATAAATGATATCCACCTGAATTATCTGGCTCAGCCTCAATTATATTATTATGGATAACTGCGAACTCTCCACCCTGTTTAAGTAATGGCAATTGCCATGTTAAATGCATAAGATATTTTCCAGTAGTTTGCGGACTGAAAATACCAACGGCTTTGACAATTGCATCAGTTTTCTTACATATCATTCCAGAAATAAACGTGAACATAACTTTCACGTCTGAAATAAAATCTACATCATTTGTGTAGAATGACGTCCTAACATCAGCATTATAATTTAACTCAGTCTTTGCTGCTGAGTTTACATACACCATATCTAATGCAGGCCGGGACTTTAATATCGAAAAAACCTTCGAAATACCATTTTTGACTATTAGATCATCATCGCCAATCATCCAAAGATATTTTCCATTTGATAACTCAAAACATTTCTGGAAGTTACCATCCATTCCTAAGTTTTCTTCATTTAGATGATAAGTACTATTTCTTATTTTATCTAAGCCACTCTTGGCTATTCTTGCTGTTTCATCTGTTGAAGCATTATCACAAACAATAACCTCGAGTTCATCATGACAATAGTTCTCCTGTTGAATTATACTATCAAGTAAACGAGCCAAACATGAAGAGCGGTTATATGTCGGAATAGCAATAGTAAGAAGAGGTTTTTTACTCATAAGAACTCTTGAATTTTTTAAAGATTATATAAGTTTGAGGAACAAAATATAACCACGTTAGTGCTGCATACATTAACATGTAGAACCTCGAGTACTCTAAATATGCAACAAACAACATTGTAGTTATAGTCAAGAGAGCCATTATACATGATGCCAATGTCATTTTTTCAGTTTTATGCGCTCTTATATAGGTTGCAAAGCAAGCTACAATGTGATTACCAATAATTGCTAAAGATAAAAAGAAAAAATCCTGCAATCCCAAAAACCGCTCGCCAATGTTTGAACCAGATAATTTCAATAACCATAATGAAATGTATACACCAGTTAACCCTGTCAAGACAAAAAAGGATGATTGCATTACTGCACTTTTGAACGATTTACTCAGTTCCGCAAGTTGTTTGTTGGAAACCATTACTCCCCATTTTGGATATTTAGTGGATATCCAAGCCAGGCCCGTAGCCATTACCATATTGCATAATGTTAAAGACATCCCTAACTGCCCTGCATATATAGCCCCGAAATATTTGAATGCAATGGGGGTCATAACAAAATAAATAAAATACCCTGACATCCAACTTAGAGCAATTCGCCATTGCATAGGAAATATTTCATTAACCCATGAAATACCACCTTCAGTATATTTATTTTTATACCTTAAAGATTGCAGGAAAATTTTTTTAAAATACTTATATGAAAATATGGAGAAGATGATAGTCCCTGAAATAGCTATTGCAGACGTAGCATATAGTCCAAAGCCACTAATAAGTAAGCTTACTGCCAATATACCAGCTAACAGCGACTGATACATTCTCATTTTATTCACATCAGTAATTAACCCACTCCCTTCAGCGACAGAAAGTACAGAAACAAGAAAAATATTAAAAGCTGTAACTATTGTTAATAATAACCATGCCCCTTGCCAAGGTACACCTAAGCCTTCTTTTTGCGTAAAAAAAACATACCCGATGGGACCGACTATTAATATTATTAGCAAAGCTATTACTGCATACCATTTTATTGCCAACCGAAATAACGATAGGTAACGTTGCTTATTTTTACTTTCACCTATAATATCTCGTTCAGAATAATCATATTTTAACGCTGACATTTCGTGGCTAGCGAATTGAATGATTACCGTTGATAGCCCCAATTCAAATATTATCTGTAGTGCCACTACTGAATTAAATGTATAATAATAGCCCTGTGCGTCTTTAGATAAATGGTGTGATATTAACATTATTAACAGCAAACCCGTTAATACAGATATTATCTTACCAAAAATAACATAACGAATTGCTTTATCTACACCTAACATTCTAATAATACGATTCATTAATCTTTCATACTCAACATTTTTTTCACACCCTTCTCAATAGAAAACTCGGCACTCCAACCTAATTGAGTCAAGAAAGAGGTATTTGCATGTGACTCCATAATCTCATCATCACGCATCGCAACTGCACCATAATTTATCTTACTACTACTATGCGTTTCTTTTTTTATTATCTCAAACACTTCTTTTAGTTCTATCGATTTTCCAGTCCCCACCTCGACATCATAGTGTCCAGCGTTAAAACCCTCCTTTAAAATTTTCAAATAGGCCGAAACAACATCGTCTATATAAATAAAATCTCTTTTCTGCCTGGCGATCGTACAATCAATATCTTCATTGTTTTTCATTTTTTTGATAATATACGGGATTATTTTACCTGCTTTATCCCTCTCACCGTAAACATGTTCTAAACGTAAATTTATAAAACAAACGTCTGGATGTTCCTCTACGTATATTTTTGATAGTTCTACAAAATGTCTTTTAGATGCCATGTAAGAACGCATATATCCATAGTGCTTCTCATATTTCCCAAAAAAAGAGTCAGTAGAAATAAAGAATTTAGTTTTAAGCGCTGGCATTAACTCAAGCAGTCTTGTTGGTAATAGGACATTACATTTATATTGTTCAGATATAGGGGTTCTGTTTCGACCATAGTCTGTTGCAATATGGACAATCGCATGAATATTCATAGATGATTGACATATTTTTTCTATATCTTGTATATTCAACCATTCAATCAAGGTATTGATAATCGTTGGCTCGGTTATAGGACGCTTTAATGCAATAATACTATAACCTTCCTTTATGAGACTATGTAGTAGATGGGTACCTACAAAGCTAGTAGCGCCAGTCATTAGGATTTTCTTATTCACATCAAGCATCCTATTCTAAAAATTAGAAATTTAAACCAAAAAATTCTTCAAACTTACTTACGACATAATCTAAATGCTCTGTAGTCAAGCCTGGATAAATACCAATCCAGAACGTTTGATTCATTATACGGTCGGTATTTGTCAACTCACCCACTACACGATATTTCACATTAGCAAAATACGGTTGGCGAATCAGATTTCCAGCAAACAGTAAACGTGTACCGATTTTTGCTTCATCAAGGAATTTCACCAGTTCGACACGGTTAACACCGCTAGTTTCTTTCAGGGTGATAGGGAAGCCAAACCAGGATGGGTCTGATTTCTCTGTTGCTTCTGGTAATTCGAGGAATTCAGTGCAAGATTGCAAACCCTGTTTCAAATAGGAAAAGTTAGCTTTACGCTGCTCTACAAACTCTTCCACGCGTTCTAACTGAGCCAGACCACATGCTGCCTGCATGTCCGTGATTTTGAGATTATATCCGAGGTGGGAATAAGTATATTTGTGATCATAGCCTTGAGGAAGTGACCCCAATTGCTGACCAAAACGTTTACCGCAGGTGTTATCGCATCCTGGCGCACAATAACAATCCCGGCCCCAGTCACGGAACGACTCAATAATTTTCTTCAGTTCACCTGACCTGGTGAATACAGCACCACCTTCACCCATTGTGATATGGTGAGCCGGATAAAAACTAACGGTTCCGATGTCACCAAAGGTACCTACCATCTGGCCTTCATAAGTCGTCCCAAGGGCATCACAGCAGTCTTCAATCAACCATAAGTTATATTTATCGGCAATCCGACGAACTTCACTCAGGTTAAATGCATTACCGAGTGTATGAGCGATCATTATCGCTTTTGATTTCTCAGTAACTGCAGCTTCAATGAGAGAGGCATCGATATTATATGTCGGGATATCAACATCCACGAATACCGGTATTAAACCATTCTGGATCGCCGGGTTTACTGTAGTCGGGAAGCCAGCAGCGACAGTAATAACCTCATCACCAGGTTTGAGAGCACGCTCGCCTAATTTTGGGGAAGTCAGCGCAGTCAGTGCCAGCAAGTTTGCCGAAGAGCCAGATGTAGTCGTTAAAACATGAGGAACCCCAATAAATTCCCCAAGTTTTTTCTCAAAGGCATCATTGAAACGACCAGTAGTTAGCCATCCATCAAGAGACGCCTCAACCATCAATTGTAACTCTTTGGCACCAATAACCTTCCCGGAAGGAGGCACAACGCTTGTACCTGCAACAAAAGGTTTCGGGCTCAATGCCTCATTCGCATACTGAGCGACAAGCTGAGAAATTTGCTCACGCAGGTTATTTGCTGTCATTACTTTGATTCCTTAAACTTATTTTCTTAACGAGTAGTTGCAGACATATAGTCGCTGATTTCACGCTTTGAACAAATCAACATATCTTCGCCGCGAATCCATGCTTTATGCCATTTTACGATGCGACCAAGTGTTTCATTCAATCCCCAACGCGGATGCCATCCTAATTGCATATTTGCTTTAGAGCAATCCAGTTTCAGATAATGTGCCTCATGAGGATGATTCTCACCATCCAGTAACCAGCTTGCATCATCACCCCAAAGCGTGACCATCTTGTCAACAATAAATTCGACCGTCTTCGCATCTTCATCACGCGGGCCGAAATTCCATCCTTCAGAAAACTTAGCACCTTCTGTATATAAGCGTTGCGCCACCACAATGTAACCAGAAAGAGGCTCCAGTACATGCTGCCATGGACGGATAGAATATGGGTTTCGAATAATAACCTGCTGGTTATTTTCAAATGAGCGCAGAATATCGGGAATTAAACGGTCTTTAGCCCAATCGCCTCCGCCTATGACATTACCAGCCCTCACAGACGCCAAACCAACGCCATGTTGCTCATAATTTGCAGGATTGAAGAATGAGTTCCGGAATGCAGACGCGACTAATTCTGCACAACCTTTACTATTAGAGTATGGATCGTACCCTCCCATGGGTTCGTTCTCACGATAGCCCCACACCCACTCACGATTGTCGTAGCACTTATCACTGGTGATATTTACGACTGCCTTTATGTTACCTACTTGCTTAACTGCTTCAAGCAAATGGACAGTACCCATAACATTTGTTGAGTATGTTTCGATTGGCTGTTCATAAGATAGGCGCACTAAAGGCTGGGCTGCCATATGGAAAACAATTTCTGGCTTAAATTCTGCAATAGAATTGCGCAGCTTTTCAAAATCACGAATATCGCCAATATGAGATTCCATAAGATCATTAAGATGCACTATCTCAAATAAACTTGGAACAGTTGGCGCATCAAGTGCATAGCCTTTTACAATTGCACCCATTTCAGTCAGCCATAGCGAAAGCCAGCTTCCTTTAAAGCCAGTATGTCCGGTAACGAATACACGTTTACCTTGCCAAAAATTCTTATCAATCATCTACTTACTCCCAGGTTTTCCACGGAGCTTTACCTTTTTCCCACAGCCCTTCAAGGTAAACTTTATCACGTAGGGTATCCATCGGCTGCCAGAAACCTGGGTGTTCAAAAGCCATTAACTCCCCCTGTTGTGCCAATGTCATTAATGGCTCTTGTTCCCAGGTTGTTGCATCGTTATCAATGAGATCGATAACCGATGGATTCAACACAAAGAAACCACCATTGATCATTGCCCCATCGCCTTTCGGTTTTTCCTGGAATGACCGGACCTGACCAGCTTGGATATCTAATGCGCCAAAGCGTCCAGGTGGAAAAGTAGCTGTTAAAGTCGCTTTCTTACCGTGAGCCTTATGGAAATCGATAGTCGCTTTGATATCAAGGTCGGCAACGCCATCTCCATAAGTAAACAGGAAAGCCTCGTCATCTTTTACGTATTCAGCAACACGTTTCAGACGACCACCAGTCATTGAAGAATCACCCGTATCAACCAATGTGACATTCCATGGTTCAACACGTTTGTGGTGAACTTCCATACGGTTTTCAGCCATATGGAATGTTACATCTGACATGTGAAGGAAGTAGTTCGCAAAATATTCTTTAATCACATATCCTTTATAACCACAGCAGATAATAAAATCCTTGATACCATGCACAGAATACATTTTCATAATGTGCCAAAGAATAGGCTTGCCACCAATTTCTACCATCGGTTTTGGTTTTACAATTGTTTCTTCACTTAGTCTGGTACCAAGTCCACCAGCCAGGATGACCGCTTTCATAAATTACCCTCAATATTATTTAGATGCAGTAAATGCATCAGAATAGAAATGTTCTACAGAGAGATTTTTCATCATAAAGTCCTTTTTACTGGCATCGATCATCACAGGTGAACCACATGCATATATATCGAAGAACTCTAGAGAATCAAAATCATCCATCACGGCATGATGGACAAATCCCTTTCTCCCCCCCCATTCGGCGTCATCACCAGAAACAACAGGGATATAGTGAACGTTGTCGTACTGTTCACTCCACTGTTGCGGTAATGCAGAGTAAAAATCTTTACTATCTTGCATTCCCCAGTAAATGTAGATCTCACGACGACATTTCCCCTGAATGAGATGCTCAACCATTGATTTAACTGGAGCGAATCCAGTACCGCCTGCAAGGAAGATTATAGGTCTGTCACTTTCACGAATAAAAAATGTTCCGCAAGGCCCTTCAATGCGCATAAGAGTATTTTCGTGTAACTCCCCAAAAATGAGCGAGCTCATCTGACCATTGGGAACATTCCTTACATGCAACTCAATACCATTCGACTCATCACTATTAGCGATAGAATAACTGCGAGTTACACCTTTATAATGTAAATTGATATACTGCCCTGGAAGGAAGCCAATTTTTGCTGTTGGTGGTGTGCGTAACTTCAAAGTCATAACATCGCCTGAAACCAGTACAGCACTATTTACCTTGCATGGGACAATTTTTTTTGTCTGTCCAGCTAGTTCAGGAAAAAAATGCGCATTTAGCTCAAGGGCGGTTTTAGGTTTACAGCAGCAGGTTAGTATTTTATCACCCTGTCCAAAAATATTACCTTTGGAGTCAACAACTTCTCCCGCCAACAAATCGGACTCACAGATACCACAATCACCCGCTTTGCAGCTATGTTCAAGATGGATGCCAGCCGATAGCGCAGCATCGAGGATTGATTCATCCTCTCTACCGGAAAATTCAATATTTGATGGAAAAATCTTAATAATATGAGACACGATGCTTACTCTGTTAACAAGGCTTGATGCAGTAAAGGTGCTGCAGCATCTTTTGCTGAAAGCTCAGGCAGCTGAGAAAAAGGCCATTCAATACCTATTGTCTCATCATTCCATAGAATGCTACCTTCCGATGAAGGTGAATAATAATTAGTTGCTTTGTACAAAAACTCTGCATAATCACTGAGAGTAACAAAACCATGAGCAAAACCTTCTGGAATCCAAAGCTGTCGCTTATTCTCAGCAGACAGATTTACGCCAACCCACTGACCAAAAGTAGGCGACTCTTTTCGGATATCGACCGCAACATCAAAAACCTCACCGACAGCACAACGAACTAACTTACCCTGTGCATTTGCTCCTCTCTGAAAATGCAGCCCTCTGAGTACGTTCTTTTTGGATTTTGAATGATTATCTTGAACAAATGTAATTTTACGTCCAATCAACTTTTCAAAGGTCTGCTGGTTATAACTTTCAAAAAAGAATCCCCTCTCATCACCAAAAACTTTAGGCTCTAAGATCAAGACATCTGGTATTGCTGTTTTAATCACAATCATCACTTATAAACCTTTCACCATCGTCAGCAAATATTTGCCATAATCATTTTTTAATAATGGCCCAGCCAGTTCTATAACCTGTTGTGCATTTATAAAATTTTTACGAAATGCGATCTCTTCCGGGCAGGACACTTTTAGCCCCTGGCGTTCTTCGATGGTTGCAATAAAATTACTGGCCTCTATCAAACTCTGATGCGTCCCTGTATCCAGCCAGGCATAACCGCGCCCCATCATGGCGACAGACAATCTTCCCTGATCCATATAGATACGGTTAATATCCGTGATTTCTAACTCACCGCGAGCGGAAGGCTTAAGATTTTTCGCCATCTCCACCACGCTATTATCATAAAAATACAGCCCCGTTACCGCGTAATTACTCTTCGGTTGTAACGGTTTTTCCTCCAGACTAACGGCTGTGCCACTTTGGTCAAACTCAACCACACCGTAGCGCTCCGGATCGTTTACATGATAAGCAAAGACGGTAGCACCACTTTCTTTATTAACGGCAGCTTCCATTAACTTTGGTAAATCATGACCATAGAAGATATTGTCACCCAGCACTAATGCACAATCATCATGACCAATGAACTCTTCACCAATAATAAACGCCTGTGCTAAGCCATCCGGGCTTGGCTGTACTTTATATTGAAGATTCAGCCCCCACTGGCTGCCGTCTCCCAGCAGTTGTTGAAAACGCGGCGTGTCCTGTGGCGTACTGATGATCAGGATATCCCGAATGCCTGCCAGCATAAGCGTGGAAAGGGGATAGTAAATCATCGGTTTATCATAAATTGGTAGCAATTGCTTACTTACCGCCATGGTCACCGGATAAAGACGGGTGCCGGAGCCCCCCGCTAAAATAATGCCCTTACGCGTTTTCATTTCCATTTCTCATTCATAGAAAATGCCCTGATGGGCATTTAAATTTATCAGATGGTTGTCGTCGTAAACATTTCAGTCAGCATGCGCTTAACTCCTAATTCCCATTGCGGCAGAATAAGGCCAAAATTACGCTGAAACTTTTCAGTATTGAGACGCGAATTGCCTGGTCTGCTCGCCGGTGTCGGGTAGGCGCTGGTCGGCACAGCATTAAGCTCAGTCAGCGCAAGCGTTATCCCTGCTTTGCGCGCCTCGTCAAAGACTAAGGCCGCGTAGTCATGCCAGGTTGTGGTTCCCCCGGCAACCAGATGGTAAAGACCTGCGACTTCTGCTTTATTTAACGCCACACGGATCGCATGGGCCGTGCAGTCAGCCAGTAATTCCGCACCGGTTGGCGCACCGTACTGATCGTTAATGACTGAAAGTGTCTGACGCTCTTTCGCCAGACGAAGCATTGTCTTTGCGAAATTATTGCCCTTACCTGCATAAACCCAACTGGTGCGGAAGATAAGATGCTTAGGGCAGTTATCCTGCAGGGCCTTTTCTCCCGCCAGTTTGGTCTTGCCATAGACATTCAGCGGCGACGTAGCGTCCGTTTCCTGCCATGGGATATCGCCGGTACCAGGAAATACATAATCGGTTGAATAATGCACTACCCATGCGCCAGTTTCGTTGGCCGCTTTAGCGATGGCTTCCACACTGGTGGCGTTAAGTAACTGCGCCAGTTCTGGTTCAGACTCTGCTTTATCTACTGCAGTATGTGCGGCTGCGTTAACAATCACATCGGGACGAAGCTTACGAACGGTTTCGGCAACGCCTTTCGGATTACTAAAATCACCGCAAAACTCTTTTGAATGGACATCCAGGGCAATCAGATTCCCTACTGGTGCCAGAGAACGTTGCAACTCCCAGCCTACTTGCCCTGTCTTACCAAAAAGTAAGATATTCATTACTGGCGTCCTTCATAGTTCTGTTCTATCCAACTCTGATACGCCCCACTTTTAACATTGTTTACCCATTGAGTATTTGCAAGGTACCATTCCACTGTTTTACGAATACCGCTTTCAAAGGTCTCCAGCGGTTTCCAGCCTAATTCGCGGCTAATTTTACCTGCATCAATGGCATAACGACGATCATGGCCCGGACGATCGGCGACATAAGTGATTTGTTCACGATAAGAAGTCGCTTTGGGTACAATTTCATCCAGCAGATCACAGATGGTAAATACCACATCGAGATTTTTCTTCTCATTGTGGCCACCAATGTTATAAGTCTCCCCTGCCTTGCCTTCAGTCACTACCATATGAAGCGCGCGAGCATGATCTTCTACATATAGCCAATCGCGAATCTGATCCCCTTTGCCATAAATTGGCAAAGGCTTTCCTTCCAGTGCGTTCAAAATGACCAACGGAATCAGTTTTTCAGGGAAGTGATAAGGACCATAGTTATTAGAACAATTGGTAACGATCGTTGGTAGACCATAGGTGCGCCGCCAGGCACGGACTAAATGATCGCTGGATGCTTTTGACGCAGAATAGGGGCTACTTGGCGCATATGCCGTCGTTTCAGTAAATAACGGCAGCGTAACGCTGTTTTCAACTTCATCAGGATGCGGTAAATCGCCGTAAACTTCATCAGTGGAAATATGATGAAAACGAAAATTATTTTTTTTATCTTCGCCAAGCGCAGACCAGTATTTACGCGCAACTTCAAGAAGTACATAGGTGCCGACGATATTGGTTTCAATAAATGCTGCCGGCCCGGTAATCGAACGGTCCACATGACTTTCCGCAGCCAAATGCATCACCGCGTCCGGCTGGTACTGCTCAAAAATGCGCGTTATTTCAGCGGAATCACAAATATCCGCGTGTTCAAAATTGTAGCGATTACTTTCAGAAATATCAGAAAGGGATTCAAGATTACCGGCGTAGGTTAATTTATCAATATTAACTACAGTGTCCTGTGTATTCTTAATAATATGGCGGACAACAGCTGATCCAATAAAACCTGCCCCACCAGTAATAAGTATCTTCACTTTTCTATTCCATAAGGCGTATTTAATGTGGTATTTAATTTGCCAATAAAAATTAATTGCTCAAGTCGTTACACACGCTACCGCCCCTGGCTCATCAGCTACCAGTGCACTGCGTACATATCGACTTGTTACAAACCTCGCCCAGCAGGGCAAAGCTCACTAAAACTTAAACGCTAATTGTCTTATTAATTGCATCCGGAAACAAGGATTAATCTTATAAAATCAGCATTAAAATGCTCCAGATAACCCCTTGTTACTTAAGCCCTTTATACAAAACTAAAACGGCAGTCAACACTCGTTTCAGCCAACTTGCCGCTTCGAATGTTCACTGCCGTTATTATGTTTATCACCAACCATTTATCACGGTTGTTAATACTTATTCATGCAGAAGCTGCTCTATGCTCTTACGGAACTTCGCTCCTTCTTTCAGGTTGCGCAGCCCGTACTTCACAAATGCCTGCATGTAGCCCATTTTTTTACCGCAGTCATAGCTGTCACCCGTCATTAGCATCGCGTCAACCGACTGTTTTTTCGCCAGCTCAGCAATGGCATCGGTGAGCTGGATGCGGCCCCAGGCGCCCGGTTCGGTTCTTTCCAGTTCCGCCCAGATGTCGGCTGAAAGCACATAACGGCCTACCGCCATCAAATCGGAATCCAGCGTCTGCGGCTGATCCGGTTTTTCGATAAACTCCACAATCCGGCTGACTTTGCCTTCATTATCCAGAGGTTCTTTCGTCTGGATAACGGAATACTCCGATAAATCACCTTTCATGCGCTTCGCCAGCACCTGGCTGCGACCCGTTTCATTGAAACGCGCCACCATCGCCGCAAGGTTATAGCGCAGCGGATCGGCGGTAGCATCATCAATAATAATATCCGGGAGTACCACAATGAAAGGGTTATCGCCCACGACCGGACGCGCGCACAGAATAGAGTGCCCCAGCCCTAACGGCTGTGCCTGGCGAACGTTCATAATCGTCACGCCCGGTGGGCAGATAGATTGCACTTCCGCCAAGAGCTGACGCTTAACGCGCTGTTCAAGAAGTGATTCAAGTTCATAAGAGGTGTCGAAGTGGTTCTCAACGGCGTTTTTGGACGCGTGAGTCACCAGTACGATTTCTTTGATCCCTGCAGCCACAATCTCATCGACAATGTACTGAATCATTGGCTTGTCGACGATCGGTAGCATCTCTTTTGGGATTGCCTTGGTGGCAGGCAACATATGCATACCCAAACCCGCTACCGGTATAACTGCTTTCAAATTCATCATTGTTTCTTCCACCTGTAAAATGGTTGCTGAATTATAGCTCTTTAGCTTGTTTTCGCCAGCATGAATTACTCTGCTGCCAGGGATAATGATGGCACGCTCTACATTACGTCTTAGTCGGCACCATAACATTAAGTATGAACAACTTTTTCCCAGGAATTTTCGTAAAAATAGCGGTACTTACCCTCCCCGCTTCGGCAGCGAAAAATTCACTGCTTCGACATTCACGGTTTGGTGATTAATCCTGTCGATATCCACGGAACTCTGCCCGTTTTCATTGATGGCATGAACATTAGCGAGGGAAAGCAGCGTGTCCTGGCGGGCCATAAATTGACCACGGACATCTTTACGCAAATCGAAATGCATTTTTAACGCTGGGCCAATCGCTGAAGTTTGCATCACGTTGATATTGCGCAGAAAGAGGTGCTGCGGTTGATTATGCAGTTCCAGCGTAGCACGCGTCATCCGTACATTGGTGATGGCGACAAAAGAGGGGGTGTTGCCGGAGGAAATTTGAATGCCGCGTAATTTATAAGCAACCTGGCGATTATCCAACCGAATAGCGTTTAATTTAAAGTTTTGCGGAATTGACAGGTATTTTCCTTTAACGACGCCATAGCCGATGAGCATCCCGGCACTATTCGTCATATCAATATTATCAATGACGAAATTATCACAGCCATAAATGGCGATCGTTGCGTTATCAATACCCGCATTTTTACTGAAATCGGGCGTGATGTTTTTGGCTTTGACATTGCGAATGACGAAATGTTTGCCATTTTCTACGTGTACCAGTTGTCGGCAATCAGATCCGGCAATATTGGCCACCACAAAGTTTTTTACTGCCTGATCTTCAGGATAACTGTTGTCATAGGTGCTACCCGCCAGCCCGATGCCGATCCCCCAGTTGATTTTGCCATTGGTACAATCAATGCGTTCGATGACATGATCGGAAATCAGGATGTCGCGGTCGTGAATCGCGACATTCCACTCAATGGCGTCCCCCTGTAAATCGCTAAAGCGGCTATGCGTAATCCTCGCGCCGTCCATTTGGTTATGAAATCCCTGGCGGAGAATGGCGTAGTTGGCGTGGGTAACGGTGATGTCATCGATAATGAGATTACGCATCACCTGCGGTTCCTTACCACCGATGAAAATTTGCGCGACGGGGCCAAAGCCGCTCATCGCCACGCCTTTAATCACACAGTCCGACCCGCGAACATCCAGCGTCACATTGTGCAGACTGCCGCCCTGCTCCCCCACCACCTGACACCCGTCCTGCAAAATAAACCGTCCCCGGCCATTCCCACGCACCGCGCCCTGTACCCGCAGCGTTTTTCCCGCCGGAATCGTTATCGCCGCATTGATATTTTCACACACCCATCCTGGCGGTACGACCACGGTCTGTCCGTCGGCGAAGGCCTGTTTGAACGAGGCGATACCGTCATCCGCCGGATAATCCTTAATATCGACGGTCTCGCGAGGTTCACGCGCCTGTACCGGCAAGGCGCGCAGAAAAGGAAGAACAGCAAGCGCAGAACCTGCCGTCAGGAGGGTACGTCGGGAGAATTTAGTCGCGGGCATACCACCTCGTTTATATCGTTTGTAGCAGGCTGGCTAACTGGCGATTAATCGCCTGCTGATTAAAATCTTGCGCCACTTTTTCACGGGCGCGCGTGATCACCGACTCCAGCGTGTCGTGGTCAATCCGGCTGAACTCAGCGAGTCGGGCCGCCAGCGCCTGCGCATCGTTTTCCGGCACCAGCCAGCCGGATTTGCCGGCCTCCACCAGTTCCGGAATACCGCTATGCACGGTAGACACCACGGGAATCCCTACCGCCATCGCCTCCATCAGCGCTACCGGAATACCTTCCATATCGCCATCCGTACCGGTAATCGACGGCAGCAAAAAAACATCGGCGTCATCCAGCATCGCCTTCACTTCATGGCTCGGTTTAAACCCCGGCATCTCAATGACATCCTCTAGCTGATACTGCTCGATGAGCGTGCGCAGCCGACGTTCCCACGGGCCAATCCCCAGAATGCGGTAGCGAAACGCCACGCCCTGTGCTTTCAGTTGCCGACAGGCTTCAATCGCCACATGCAGGCCTTTTTTCTCGGTCAGGCGCGCGACGGAAATCATCTCCAGCGGCATCCCTGGCGCTTTCACCGAACGATGGGAAAAACGCGTCATGTCGACGCCCATGCGCGAAACGGCAATCTTTTCCGGCGGACAGCCCATACTTTTCAGGCGACCGGCCCACAGATCGCTGATGGGCAGCATCAGATCGCCACGACGAAACAACTGCTGATACTCCGGCGTGTAATGACTGAGCACTTCGCGGCTGGAGATATCAATCCCGTGGAAAATAGTCGCGATTTTGCCGCGAAGCACGCCCAGTTCGCGTAGTTTGGCCGCCGTCACGCCCGCCGGACCAAAGTGCGCGATGAACACATCCGCCACAAAAGCCTGGCTCACCTGCGCGCAAATCGCGGAAAGGATCAAATTGCGTGATTCATCGCCATAGCGGGTAAAATTGAGCGCTTTCCAGGTCGCCGCCCGATGCAGCCCCGGCAGCGTTTTACATGCCCGGTAGCGCAGTTTCGCCAGCCGTCCCTGGGGCTCATCCTGTAACCAGCGGGTTTTCGCCGCCAGGCCATACTTCTCCCAGGCGGCGTGAGTATGTTGGGTATCGCCTTTTTGTAACGCGACAATCTCCACCTCATGGCCCATATCAATAAACGCAGTAATCTGATTCAGCACAAAGGTTTCCGATGAGAGTGGAAATTTCAACAGAAAAAAGCTGACTTTCATTGCGCCTCCCGAATTCTGTCGAGAACAGATTTGATCATCGTGAACCCTTTCGCCCGCTCCTCGGTGACGGCGTTAGCCACTTTTGCCTTTAGCGCAGGCAATTGATTGAGCGTATCGGCCACCACGCTTTGTAATGAACCGTTCAGCAAGTGACGGATATCGATGGCCAATTCCACCAGGCCTAGCTGCTGCATAATCCCGGCGGATTTATGTTCATAATTAATGGCGATAGCGGGCGTGCCAAAATTCATGGAGATAATGGCGGAATGCAGGCGCGTCCCGATGGTCAGTACGCAGGAGGCGAGGATCTTTCCGATTTCCACGTCATTGAGTTCGTCCATCGCGATATGGAAATGCTCTGAGTCGTTTACATACTTCGCCATCCGTAACGCAACCATCCGGTCATCGCGGTTATAGCGATCGATACTGGTGCAGGTTGACAGCGCCAGTACCTGATAACCGTCCGCAATCAGGCGATTCACGACCTGGGCAAATGCCTGCTCATAGGCCTGCTGAGTGGTGCCCAGGCGTTTATCAAACGGCTCCAGATCGCGCAACGTAATCGCGACGGTTTTGTGGCGCGCGGTGACGTCCAGCCAGTGCTGGACAGCATAACTGGCAACAAACTCGTCGTGACGGCGTTCGACTAACCAGGCGGTATCCACCCCCTGCTCCACTTTCCGGGTATCGATCTGCGCGGCGGTCATCAGATCGCGGCTGACGGTTTCACGCAGGATCAGCGCACTGGTGCGCCCAAAAACATAATTGGCGAGCTGGTTAAAGTCAGGGTTCTGGAAAGGGCCGACGCTATGTCCCACCATATAAATTGGTTTGTTCGCCATAAACGCGCACAGCGGATATTCAAAGTGAGTCAAACCGTATAAGTCGACATAGTTTGAACCGCCCACCTGAATGACGGCGTCATACTGCGCAATAAATTGTGCGAATTCGGCAAATTCCGGCGCGATAGCAAAATTACGCAGCGATCCTTCCTGGGCGACTTTAGACAATAAAATTTTATGCTGAAAACGACGGCGTAATACTTTTTTCACCCGACCGTTAAGCCCTGCCGCCGCCTGCTGTTTCTGGCTTAACTGATACAGCGGGTCGGCAATAATCGGGCGCCCCTGCAACCAGGCGGAACTCACCGGGAAACGGCTCATCACATCCATCTCCGCCTCTGGCGCCTGTTGACGGATGGCATCAAGCAAACCGCGCATAATGGCGCTATCACCACGGTTGCCGCATGTGTGGTTGCCTAAAATTAATAATTTCATAAATAGCCTCTTATATCCCCGTCATCCGACACGTAATAACTTTTTCAGTTTTGCACTGCCAACAAGCTGATTTTTAATTTCCATCACCAGCGCATTGCGTGAAAAAATAATCATTAAAATAAAACTCAAAATACCGACCATAACCTGTAGTGCGAATACCCCCGACAACGGTAAATAACCGTCGACCAGCTTTCCTGCGCCGTAGCTGGTAATAAATGTTGGCAATGAGAGATAAAACGGTAGCCACAGGCTGAGAATATACTGACGATAGCTGGAGCCGAGTACCGGCTTAATCATCACGAAATAGCTCAGAATGGTGTTGATGATTTGCACCACCAGGAACCCCAGCGTCACGCCAATCGCCCCCGCCAGATGGCCGCCAATGAGAATTGCCGGGATAAACAGAAACGTTTTAAAGACGTTGAATTTAAAGCTGATATCCACGCGCGCTTTCGCCATCAGCAGCGAACCAATCGGGTTGCCGACCGAGCGCAACAGCCCCACCACGCACAGCAATTGCAGGATCGGGATAATGCTGTTCCACTTCTCGCCAAACACTAACGGCACAAAATTGTTCGCCACTACCATCAGGCCCAACAGCGCGGGAAAATTGATAATTCCCACCACGGAAAGCAACTTATAGAAGTTGACGCGCAGCTTCTCGGTATCGTCCTGGATTTTGGCGAATGCCGGAAATAGCACGCGAGTAATGATGGGATTAAGCTTCGCCGGCGGCACAACCGCCACGTTGTACGCGAGGTTATATCCCCCGGCGACGCTTGCGCCGAGAATTCTCGCCAGTACCAGCGTCGATAAATTCGTGTTGATGTAATTGACGATACTGTCCGCCGTCAGCCACGCGCCAAAACGCAGGTTCGTGGACACCGATGCCAGCGAAAAATGCAGCCCCGGACGGTAAATCTTGCGGCCAAAGTAACCAAACAGCAGCGTTCGCACCGCGCTGTTCACCAGATAGCCGAGAATCGCGGTTAACGCCAGCGGCCAGTAATGGGCGCTAATCACCGTAAAGGTGAACCCCGCCAGCACGGAGGTCGTTTCGATCATGCCGATCTTATTGAACTCCAACTCTTTTTGCATCAGCGCGCGGAACTGCTGCCCGTGAGGGATCACGATAAACGCCAGCGACAACGTTTTGATTAACGGCGCGAGATCCGGGTTATGCAAAACATGGGCAATCGCATCGCTCAGCCAAAAGACCACCGCAAATACCACAATCCCAAGCCCAACGTTTAGCCAGTAAAGCGTGGTCAGCTCCAGATGCCCAATCGTTTTACGCTGGATAATCGAGTTCGCGATGCCAAAGTCCGAGATCGTGTCGGCCAGCGCGATAATCACCAGCGAGACGGTCAACAGGCCAAACTGGTGGTTGTCGATGATCCGCGCCAGCACCGTCATCTGAATTAACCCCAGACCGATAATCACTATCGTGGCGATAGCCGACCATTTAGCGCCGCTGATCGTTTTTTGTCGTAAACTCATTCTTTTCTCCAGAACCTGTTCACAAGGCGTCATTGGCGCAGCCAGATTGAACACGGACAGCGCGGAAAAACCGGAGCGTACACGCTGCCCTGGTTCGATATGGCAAGTAAATAGCCTTGTGGATCAGGTTCTTAATACGCCGCTTTATTAACAAACCCTTTAAAAATCGTCAGAAAAACGATTTTGATATCGAACCAAATACTCCATTCGCGGATGTATTCCAGGTCGAACTCCACGCGTTTTTCCATTTTCTCCAGCGTATCGGTCTCACCGCGCCAGCCATTAATTTGCGCCCAGCCGGTAATGCCCGGCTTCATCTTGTGGCGTAGCATGTAACCTTCAATCAACTGACGATACTGTTCGTTATGCGCCACCGCGTGAGGGCGAGGACCAACGATGGACATCCCGCCAGTTAATACGTTGATAAACTGCGGCAATTCATCCAGCGAGGTACGACGCAAAAAGTTACCTACCCGGGTGACGCGCGGATCGTTTTGCGTCGCCTGGGTAACGACCTTATCGTTCTCCATCACCTTCATTGAGCGGAACTTCCAGACTTTGATCGGCTTGCCGTCCATCCCGTAGCGCGTCTGACGGAAAATCACCGGCCCGGGCGAGCTCAATTTGACCGCCAGCGCAATGCAGCACAGTACCGGTGAGATGAGCAGCAGAATCAGCGACGCCAGCACGATATCTTCTGCCCGTTTAAGCAGACGGTTAATCCCTGATAGCGGCGTGTCATAAAGCGGAACGACCGGAACGCCGCTCATTTCCTCCACGCGCGAGTGGAGAATATTAAAGGTGAACACATCGGGAATAAGGATCACCGAGCAGGTGGTGTCGGCCAGCTCGCGCACCAGTTTTTTCACCATGGCGCCGTCGCTCATTGACATGGCGATATAAACATTGTGAATTCGCGAGGCTTTCGCATCGTCAATTAACTGCTCAAAGTTCCCGGCCCAGTCAGCAGAGACGCCGCCCGGTTTGGGATCGTGATAGACGCCCACCACCTCAAAACCCAGCCACGGCTCATTACGGAAGCTATCCAGCAACGCCTGGCCCGCAGGCAAATCTCCGGCGACGGCGACCCGGCGAGTGTTATAACCACGATTGCGTAGCCAGCCCGCGCCGAAACGAATAAATGAACGGCATAACACTAAGCCCAGGCTGGACAGCGCATACCAGGCCAGCCAGGTGGCGAGGCGGTTGTCAAAGTCGTCATTAAACGCCACCAGACCGGCGCTGAAGATCAGGCTCAGCGTCCAGTTTTGCAGTAACAGCGTTAACTCTGTCGACATTTTGACGCCGCGCCAGGAGCGATAAAAATCGGTCATCCCGCCCAGCATTTGAAAAACAACCAGCGTAATCAGCGCCACCAACAGGTGCATGTACAGGAATGGCAGTCCACTGACTTCACAGATGAACCACAGCCCGCCAAACATGATGGTGATATCTGAAAAGCGTTGCACCATAGAGATTAACGATGCATTGGTTTTGGCTCGTTCGCGCTTTTTTAGATTTGTCATCGTTGTTCCTGTGATTGGCCCCTTACCCGCAGGCGGTAAGGGGAGATCTGACGTTACTGATTCAGCAGCGCCAGCAGAGTGCGTGTTCGCGCTTCCATCAGCGGAATATCGCCGCGTGATTCCACATTCAGGCGCACCACCGGTTCGGTGTTTGACGAGCGCAGGTTGAAACGCCAGTTGGCGAACGACATGCTGAGACCGTCCGTGCGGTCCACTGCCTGCGCCTCTTCCGCAAAGTGCGCTTCCACCCGCGTAATGGCCGCCGCCGGCTCCGCCAGCCTGCTGTTGATTTCCCCGCTCGCCGGGAACGCCGCCATCCGGTCGCGGACCAGTTCACCCAGCGACTGCCCCTTCAGGCACACCAGCTCCGCCACCAGCAGCCACGGGATCATCCCGCTGTCGCAGTAGGCAAAATCACGAAAATAGTGATGCGCGCTCATTTCCCCGCCATAAATGGCATCCTCCGTACGCATCCGCTCCTTGATAAAGGCGTGCCCGGTTTTTGACATCACCGGCGTCCCGCCCGCCGCCGTCACCACTGCCTCCGTGTTCCAGGTCAGGCGCGGGTCGTGGATAATCTTCGCCCCCGGGTGTTTTTCCAGAAACGCTTCCGCCAGCAGCCCGACGATGTAGTACCCCTCGATAAACTGCCCTTTCTCATCGAACAGGAAGCAGCGGTCGAAGTCGCCGTCAAAGGCGATGCCCATGTCCGCCCCGTGTTCAATAACGGCCTTGCGGGTGTCGTCGCGACACTCCGGCAGCAACGGGTTGGGAATGCCGTTCGGGAAGGTGCCGTCCGGGGTGTTGTGGATTTTGATGAACTCCACCGGCGCGCCCAGCGCCTCCAGACGCGCTTCGATGGCGTCAATGACCGGCCCCGCCGCCCCATTGCCGGAATTCACCACCAGCTTCAGCGGGGTGAGATTGTTAACACTGATATAGCCGAGCAGGTGGTCGATGTAGGCGTCGCGCAGGCTGATTTGTCTGTAGCTGCCGCGCGCGGCCTCGTTCACCGGCGGGAAATCGCCCGCTTCCGCCAGACGCTGAACGTCGCGCAGACCGGTGTCGCCGCTTATCGGGCGGGCGCCCTCGCGTACCAGCTTCATGCCGTTGTAGTCCATCGGGTTATGGCTGGCGGTCACCTCAATACCGCCGTCCACGCCGAGGTGGAAGGTGGCGAAGTAAATCTCTTCGGTGCCGGACATGCCGATATCCAGCACGTCGACGCCCGCGTCCTGTAACCCTTTTGCCAGCGCCAGCTTCAGCGCCTCGCTGGTCAGACGCACGTCGCCGCCCAGCACGATGGTTTTCGGTTTTAAATATTCGCCGTAGGCGCGGCCAATCCGCCACGCGATATCTTCATTGAGCTCTTCGCCCAGCCTGCCGCGAATGTCGTAGGCCTTGAAACAGGTTAATTTTGTCATGTTCTTACCCTTCTTCAGGCAACAGTTAGCCCTGACCGTAAATGGCCAACATCGTTATTGTTATTCATTGCCGGATGGCGCGTTGCGCTTACCGGGCACCGTTGCAGGCGTCAGACCCGCCCGTAACGATCCTCGAACCGCACCACGTCGTCCTCTTCGAGATACGAGCCGGAACGCACTTCAATTAAATCGAGCGGTATTTTTCCCGGATTTTCCAGGCAGTGGGTCGCCCCCAGCGGAATATAGATGGACTCGTTTTCACCGAGCAGCTTAACCTCGCCGTTGATGGTGACTCTGGCGGTCCCCGCCACCACCACCCAGTGCTCGGCGCGGTGATGGTGCATCTGCACCGACAGTCCTTCCCCCGGCTTGACGGTAATGCGCTTCACCTGATAGCGCTCGCCCGCGTCGATGGAGTCGTATTTGCCCCACGGACGGTAAACCTCGCGGTGCATGTGGTGCTCATGGCGTCCGTCGGCCTTGATCTTCTCCACCACCTTTTTCACGTCCTGCACCGCGTGGCGATCGGCAATCAGCACGGCGTCTTTGGTCTGCACCACCACCAGATCCTTCACGCCGACGGTGGTCACTAGGCCGGATTCGGCGTAAACGTAGCTGTTTTCCGTTTTATGGCTGATGACGTCGCCGTGGTGGACGTTTCCCTCCGGGGTGTGGGCGCTGATTTCCCACAGCGAGGACCACGAGCCGACATCGCTCCAGCCCGCGTCCATTGGCATCACCACCGCGTCCGCCGTCCGCTCCATCACCGCGTAGTCAATGGACTCTTCCGGACAGGCGAGGAAGGCCTCTTCATCCACGCGAATGAAGTCAAGATCCGGATCGACGCCGCGCATCGCCTGTTCACAGGCGGCCAGAATATCGGGGCGGAACTTTTTCAGCTCTTCCAGATAGCGTCCGGCGCGGAACAGAAACATGCCGCTGTTCCAGTAGTAATCGCCGCTGGCGACGTAGGCCTGGGCGGTTTCCAGCCCCGGCTTCTCAACGAACTGCGCCACCTCAAAAGCCACCGCATCCGTCGCGCCCGGCACGACATCACCGCGCCGGATATAGCCATAGCCGGTTTCCGGCAGATCCGGCACGATACCGAAGGTCACCAGTTTGCCCGCGTCGGCATAGGGCATAGCGCCGCGCACCGCGTCGCGGAAGGCCTCTTCATTGGCGATCGCATGATCCGCCGCCAGTACCAGCATCAGCGGATCGCAGTCCGTATGCTGGCGCGTCGCCGCCAGCGCCGCCAACGCAATCGCCGGCGCGGTATTGCGCCCGGCGGGCTCAAGAATAATGTTCTCCGTCAGCTTATTGAGCTGGCGGAGCTGTTCGGCAACGATAAAACGGTGCTGTTCGTTGCAGATAACCACCGGGCTTTCGCACTCCACACCGTTCAGACGGCAAATGGTGGTTTGCAGCATGGTGAGATCGCCTTTCAGGCACAGAAACTGTTTTGGATAAAGCACGCGAGAAAGCGGCCACAATCGGCTACCGGAGCCACCGGCCATCACAACCGGGTAAAGTTTTGTCTGACGCATTATCATCCCCGAATATCTGCAATAAATTGGCGTAGCACGTTCTCTTTATTGAGCGTGCGTTCGGCGTATTCACGTGCCGTCGTGTTGTTTTTCGGCATGGCGAGCGCCTGGCTAATCCCGTTGACCAGCGCGTCGGTCGACTCCGGCTCCACGCAAACGGCGATGCCCGGATAGCGCGCGCAAAGTTGTCCTAATTCGGTGTGCGGCTCAGCGGTAATCACCGCATTACCGCCGACCGCCAGAATGTTAGTCAGCTTGGAGGGCAGTACCGCATCCGCTGCGCCGCGCTTTTGCACCACCAGATGGCAGTCGCCCATTTTCAGCAGCGCGGGTAAGGCGTCGTAAGGCTGCAGCGGGAGGAATTTAATATTTGCCAGGCCGCGTTCGCGGGCCATGTTCTCCAGCCGCGCCTTGCCGCCCCCCTGGCCGACAATCGCAAAAATCAACGGTCGATCGCGTAATCGTTCCGCGGCGTCAATTACCTTTTCCAGCCCTTGCTTTTCGCCGATATTGCCGGAATAGAGCACAATTTTTTTGCCCTCTGGCAAGCCAAGCTGCTGACGCAAAGCCGTCACGTCAGCGTCATTAACGTCCTGAAAGCGCGCCACTTCCGACCAGTTCGGAAAAAAGAGGATTTTTTCCGCCGCGACGCCTTTTTCCCGCGCTTTATTCATCATGGAGCGAGAAATGGTCGAAACATTATCAACGTTACGCAGCGCGCTGCGTTCAAAGGCCGTCGCTAACCGCGCTACGCTGCCGCGCTTGCCTTTTCCCGCCATTCCTAAGCCGAGCATGGCGTCCACTTCGTAATCCTGAATATGCAGAACGGTACGTGCGCCGGAGAGTGTCGCCAGCAGGCGCATTCCCGGCGTACAAAAGAGCGTCGGTACAACGCCGATAATCCGATCCGGCTTCCAGCGACGCTGCGCCATCAGTGGGAAAAAACTGCTCAATGCAAAGCTCCCCAGATGAAGCAGTCGTTTTAGGGTGGAGGGCTGTTTCGGCACATACAGCGGGCAGCGCCAGACGGTAGCCTCGCCCTCTTCCCGGCGATAGCGCCAGGCGGAATAGCGCTCACCGACCTTCCACTGCGGGTAGTACGGCGGCGCAGTAATGACCCGCACCTCATGGCCTTCCCGCGCCATCCACGCCACCATTTCGCCGGTATATTTGCCGATACCGGTCAGTTCCGGCGAATAGTTAATGCCATAGACCAGGATCTTCATAGGCCCACCGCCGGCGCGTCAGGAGAGAAGTAGGCCCGACTGTTCTCATGAACATTATCGCTTGCCAGAAGCTGTTCCGGCGTCAGCCAGCGGTAACTGCCATGCTGGGTGTCAGGCAGGCGTAAATCGCTCTCCGCCACGCGCAGACGAAAGCCGAGCACGATGTAGTGAGTTGAAAAATCCTCACCGGAAAAGTTGTCGTCATAGAAGTGCTGCCAGACGCCATAAAACGTCCCTGCCGCCAGCGGCAGACGCACGCCCAGTTCCGCCTGCGTCAGGCGTGCAAAGGCGGCTTCCAGCGTTTCGTCTTTGCACACCCGCCCCCCCGGCACAAACCAGTAGCCCTGCGCCGGACGGTTGAGACGCTGGCCCAGTAAAATTTCCCCCTGGCCGTTTTCCACAATGAAATCGAGGGAGATGAGGGGCGTGGTCCGCACCACGGCGGCGAAATCTTCCTGACGTAAAAACATTGTCACCCCCGGAACCGTTGCTGATTCTCAAGGAACCACTGGTAAGTACCGGCAAGCCCTGCCTCCAGTGAAATTTCGTGATACCAGCCAAGCTGATGCAGGCGCGTGACGTCGAGCAATTTACGCGGCGTGCCGTCCGGCTTCGCGGCGTCGAACACCACCCGGCCCTGGTAACCCACCACCTTTGCGATGGTCTGCGCCAGCTCGCGGATGGTGCAGTCCACGCCAGTGCCGACGTTAATGTGCGACAGCATCGGGGCAGTGTTCTCCTGCCACACTTCGCGCGCCAGCTCCATCACGTGAATACTGGCCGCCGCCATATCGTCAACGTGCAGAAATTCACGCATCGGCGTGCCGCTGCCCCACACCACCACCTCCGGCGCGTGGCTCTGCGCAGCCTCATGAAAGCGACGCAGCAGCGCCGGGATCACATGTGAATTGTCCGGGTGGAAATTATCATGCGGGCCGTACAGGTTGGTCGGCATCACCGAACGGTAGTCGCGACCGTACTGCCGGTTGTAGGACTCGCACAGTTTAATCCCGGCGATCTTGGCGATGGCATACGGCTCGTTGGTCGGCTCCAGCGTCCCCTGCAGCAGCTCGCTTTCCGCCATCGGCTGCCTTGCCAGTTTCGGATAGATACAGGACGAACCGAGAAACAGCAGTTTGTTCACGTTGTGCAGGTGCGCGGCGTGAATAATGTTGCTCTCTATCATCATGTTTTCATAAATAAAATCCGCCGGATACGTGTTGTTGGCAACAATGCCGCCCACTTTCGCCGCCGCCAGATAAACCTGGTCGATACCCGCTCCGGCAAAGAACGCCTGTACCGCGCGCCCGTCGAGCAGATCCAGCTCATCGCGGGTGCGCAGCACCAGTTCCACGTCGCCGCGCTGCGCAAGCTGCCGTACAATGGCGGAGCCCACCATCCCGCGATGGCCCGCCACAAAAATTCGTTGCTTATTCATTCTCAGGACTCCAGCGCGATGGCCACCTCGTAACCGTGAGATTTCAGCAGTGAGTGTTTTTTCGCGGCCTCCAGATCGTTCGCCACCATCTCGGAGACCATCTCCGACAGGGTGATTTCCGGTTTCCAGCCCAGTTTCTCATGCGCTTTGGACGGGTCGCCCAGCAGGGTTTCCACTTCCGCCGGACGGAAATAACGCGGATCAACGGCCACAATCACATCCCCCGGTTTCACACCCGGCGCATCGTGTCCGGTAACGGATACCACGATCCCTTTCTCATTAATGCCTTCGCCTTCAAAGCGCAGTTTTATCCCCAGTTGCGCCGCCGCCAGCTCCACAAACTGGCGCACGGAATACTGCACGCCGGTGGCAATCACGAAATCTTCCGGCTGCTCCTGCTGTAACATCATCCACTGCATCCGCACGTAATCTTTCGCATGACCCCAGTCGCGCAGCGAGTCCATGTTGCCGAGATACAGGCAGGACTCCAGTCCCTGGGCGATATTGGCGATGGCGCGGGTGATCTTACGGGTGACGAAGGTTTCGCCACGACGCGGGGACTCGTGGTTAAACAGAATGCCGTTACAGGCGTAAATACCGTAGGATTCACGGTAGTTGACGGTGATCCAGTAGGCGTACAGTTTCGCCACCGCATAGGGGGAACGCGGGTAGAACGGCGTGGTCTCTTTCTGCGGAATTTCCTGCACCAGCCCGTACAGTTCAGAGGTGGAGGCCTGGTAGAACCGCGTTTTCTTTTCAAGACCGAGGAAGCGGATCGCCTCCAGCAGGCGCAGCGTGCCCATCGCATCCACATCGGCGGTATATTCCGGCGACTCAAACGACACCGCCACATGGCTCATCGCGCCCAGGTTGTAGACCTCATCCGGCTGCACTTCCTGTAAAATGCGGGTCAGGTTGGAGGCGTCGGTCAGGTCGCCATAATGCAGATGAAATTTCGGGTTGCAGCTGTGCGGATCCTGATAAATATGGTCCACGCGCTCGGTATTAAACGATGACGCGCGGCGCTTGATACCATGCACCTCATACCCTTTTTCCAGCAGAAATTCTGCCAGGTAAGACCCATCCTGTCCGGTTACGCCAGTAATGAGAGCGGCTTTTGACATTTTCATTTCCTCAAATAGTCCCGTTAGGGAGTAACTTTCTGAACGCGCTGGCGCGTTACCACTGCGGGATTGCCCCGACAAATCGCATTTGCCGGTAATGATTTAAATACGCTGCTGCGCGCGCCGACGACGGTGCCATGACCTATCGTCACGCCGGGCGCGACAAAAACATCGGTCGCCAGCCAACATTTTTCGCCAATAACAATCGGCGCGGCATTAATATCGAAATGGGCGCTGGTATAATCATGGCTACCGGTACACAAATACCCTTTTTGTGAAATAACCGCATGTGCGCCAATATTAATTTCACCCAACGTATATAACACCGCGTCGTCGCCTACCCATGCATAATCGCCGACGGTTAATTTCCACGGATAGGTAATTTTTACTGACGGTCGAATAACCACATTCTTTCCAATTTTGGCGCCAAACAGACGCAGCAAAAAGGCTCGCCAGCGATACAATATTTGCGGCGATCCGGCGAATAATGTCGCCTGTACCGCCCACCATAATTGTACCTTTAGCGCATTAGCGCCGCGGAACCCTTTCGGCACCGTAAAGCCGCTAAGATCCTGCATAATAACTCCCGGTGATTAGACTTTGTTATACCGCGCTTTTGTTTTACCCGTCGTTTTCAGACGTAATAAATAGGATAATTGCGCCCAAAACCCTGGCACACGTAATATTTTTCGCTGTACGTTTTTTGCATCCTGACATAATTCCAGATTATTCGAGGTTGACACGCCGCCCATCGAAAATTCAGATACCAGTCCGTTAATTCGCCGAAAAGGATAGCCTGCTTTATAAAGACGGGCCGCCAACGCATAATCTGAAGAGACATGATATTGCAGATCATAAGGATACTTTTTTAACGCTGCCGTCGGGAAAAATATCGCCTGATGGCTGGCTGGCAAACTATGGTAGATATAATACCCGGGTTTAGCCTTCCGGCGTATTTTATGCCCGCCGCCGAAATCCAGCAGCGCGTCGCCAATATACATCGCCTCGCCCTTTTGTCGCGCCAGTTGGCGGACAAACAGCGCGGCATCATCATGGAACGCATCACCGGAATTAAGAAACAGGGTATAGCGCCCCTGCGCCAGCGCAATGCCTTTGTTCATGGCATCATAAATACCGCGATCCTTTTCACTGATAAAACGCAGGTTAAACTCACCGTGACGTTTTTGCAGAAATTCGCGCGTGCCGTCCTCCGAAGCGCCATCCACTACGATCCATTCAAATGACAGACCCGGATCGCGCGCCAGATTGCGCAGCGAGCGCCAGGTTTTTACCACCCCTTCGTAATTGCGAAAGGCGACGGTAACGACGCTTAAAAACATGCCACCACCCCGTTATGAAATTTTTAACGCCTTGCGCAAAATGAACGGACAGACGATTAAAAAAGCATATTCCGGGCTAAATATTGAACCGGTAAAAAACAGTGACACCGGCGTAAAAAGATAGAGCTGTACCCGAAAATTGCGATTATCGCCAAACGCATTTAGCGCCATTTTTAAAACTTTCCCCATATACCACAGCGTCATTAGCACTGCGAACCAGGAAAAATAAATAATCAGCAGATACAATCCATTGTCTATGGTTTTCCCGACATCCGCACCGTTAAAGATTCCGAATGATGCGACATATTCATAAAGTGAGCCAAATCTGACTACACCATCAATATGGGTCAAGGAATATCCGACCATGACTAACGGGCCCACAATACGATAATAAGAAGATGAGCCTTCCGTCCCTAAATCGCCAAGTCGTGTCGCGATATAAGGAAATGCAATAATTACCCCAACCAAAAACAGGGTTAATGAGACCAGCGCCAGTGGAAGTTTTTTCTTTATCGCATCCTTATTCAAATATTGGAACGCCCACTCCAGAAGATAAAACAGGATAAAGGTCATTACCCCTGAAAATGATCCTGATAATATTATCCCTGCCAGAATCATAGCATCGCTTTTCGGTGTTTTGATACCAAACTGTTTGATGCTCAGCCAAATTGAGATTAGTGCCAAAGCGAAAAATGCCGGTTCAAAATAAAGCGCAGTGGTACGCTTACCGCCAAATTTTATGAAGTTCAGTACGTAGCTATTACTGTAAATGAGATATTTCGAAATTCCTTCCATAATACTGCTGCCGCCGGTAAGGATAATTTGCGCCATCTCAACCGCGGCGAGCGCGACCACTATACCCACCACCAGATAAAAAAAACGCAAAATCTTTCGGTGGTTATGCGCGGAAATGGTTTTGAATCGGATACTCCAGACCATCCCGATAATGACCACAATATAGACAAACAGCATCGTGGATGTGACATATTTACCGGCATTCAGCGACTGGCCGAACAGGAAGTTAAATGCCGTAAGCCCCGCGCCGATGCCTAAGGCGATCATCAATTTTTTTACGCTAATGCGTTCCACAAATAACAGCAGCAACAGCGGTAAAAAAGTGACGATGGTAATGGGAAAGCTTTCCCCCAGTTGGGCAATCTTGACATTGACCAGTAGGTAGATCAGCGGCAGCAGCAGATAGCTACAGATTCTGATAGAACGAGACATACTCCTCCAGCATCTGTTGACCGCTGTACGCGACGCGGCTACGCATACGAAAGGCGTCCAGCGTTGCGCCAAATACCGCCTGAGCAATCTCTGGCTTACGCCGCTGCGCCAGGCGCAGGACATCTGTAGCGGCAAAGGTCTGGCCGCCGGATTTCGCCAGTACCTCCTGCGCCGCCTCGCTGTGGGTGGCGATTACCGGTACGCCGATCGAGAGCGCTTCACACAAGATCAGCGGATAGTTATCGACCCGCGAGCTAAAGACCAGCGCATCCATCTCATTGAGCGCGCTCATTAATTTGCGCTTATCGGTTTCAAAACCGTGATTAACGACGTTTTGGCCAGTAAAAGGCGAAAATTTACCGAAGGTATGCAGTTCAATTTTTTCGCCCAGCGCCATCATGTCGTGTACCAGACGCTGGTCAGTTTTGCCGTCATAACGCAAGTCATGCGCCACAATGGCGATCCGCGGTTTGCCCGGATTCAGCGGCACAGGTGATAGCTGCGCGAGAATCGCCTCGGTCGCCAGATCGATACCGTTGTTAATAATCTGGCAGCGCCCCGCGCCATAAACGCTGTTAAAGGCCTCGGCCACGTGCTGGCTCGGCGAAATAAACCGGCAGCCAAGCCGCAGCATGTCACGAAAGCGCTGACGTTTGCCGTCAATAAGCTGGTGCGCCCGATCCACTCTAACCGGCGGATAATTGCTTAGGGTCGGGCATTTTTGGCAGCCGTTTTTCCAGCCCTCGCAACCGTCGGTGAAGGCGCAACGCCCGGTGACGCTCCAGTGATCGTGCAGCGTCCAGACCAGAGTGACGTCTGGTTTTTGCGCTTTGACTTTTTCGCAAAACGTCACGATGTCCGCCAGGTTTAGCCAGTAACTGTGGAGAACATGAAAATGCAGCACCAGCGGGCCGGATGTCTGGATAACCGTGCGGTAAAGATTGTCGAGATTGCCAAACAGATCGCGATTCAGGAAACGAAACAGCGCGATATTAGCGATTGCCGTGCCGCGCGGCGTCTGTTTTATCACCTGCGGATAACGGTGGTGGCTGACGCTTTTTTTTCCGCCTTTGCCATAACCATAGACAAAACGTGACGTCAGCCCTTTTTGCAGCGCCCGCAGATGGAGATCCAACGCCACTCCCGCCGCGCCGCCTTCCGCCAGCCGTACATTAAATTGCAGAATATTCATGTGCTGACCTTCACCCGTGCTTTTTCTCCCACCACCAGCGCATGGTCCGGAATACTGTCAAGCACCACGCTACCCGCGCCAATCGTGACGTGATTACCGATAGTAATATCGCCAAGCAGGATGACATTCGCCCCCAGCTCAACGCCGTGACCAATCACCGGACAAGCCAGGCTGTCCGCGCCGCGATTGCCAATGGTGACGCCGTGGCGAATGGTAAAATCGTCGCCGGCGACGACATGTTTGTTGATCACTACCGCGTAACCATGATGGATAGTGAACCGCCGACCAATGGTCGCGGCGGCCTGGATTTCATACCCGAACAGGCATTCCGTGATCACGCGATACAGCACCAGCACCGGCACGGCCCACAGATTATTCAGCACATTCTTTTTGCGCCAGACGGAACAAAAATGAGCGATACGGTAGGCCAGCACCATGCAACAGGGGCGTAAGCTCCAGCTATTCGCGCGTAAGTCTTCCAGCATCGTTATCGCCCCCGCAGCCCGGCCGCCAGGCGTTTGCTGTTACGCACGGAGAGCAACGTCAGCAACGTGCGCCAGGTCATTCGCTTATTGCGAATTTGGTACAGGGTAAAAAGCTGGTATTTTTTACTGGCGCGATCGAATTTATCTTTGTGCTTACGATAAAAATGGAAATAGCCGGAGAACTTTTTCGGCGAAGAGGTAATCTGCATCTCGCCGTGGTTGATATGTAAAATTTGCGTCGCCTCTTCGACTTTCCACGGTTCGCCATACTCCACCACCATGCGCAGAAAAATGTCGTAGTCCTGCGCCGCCTTGAGTTCGGTATCGAACAAACACGCTTTAAAACGCCAGGCCCAGGTAAAAACCTGATTGCCAATAATATTGCGCTTGTAGAATAAGCGGCGCGAATAAGGAGATTTCGGATACAGCGGCAGGCTGGCAGGCTGAGAGTAGACCTCGCCCTCACACACATAGTCGTTGGCATACAAAAAGGCGTGCGTAGTCAACTGGTGTTTATGGGCCAGAAACACGCTCAGACGGTTTGGCGTCCATTCATCGTCATCATCAATACCGGTAATGTAGTGTCCTTGCGCCTGCATAATGGCCTGGTTGCGAACCGCGCAGGCGCCGGTATTCCTGGCGTTATGGGTATAACGGACGCGCGGGTCGTTCAGCTCCTCAACAAATTGTTGTAGCTGCTGATAAGACGAGGAGCAATCATCCACGATGATCATCTCCCAGTGACGGTAGTCCTGACGTAGTACTGATTTAATCGCCCGGATAGCCAACTGCTGCCTGTTCCAGGTTGGCATATAAATTGAGATCAGCGGATTGTCTGTTGTCATGCTTATTCCCCAGATAGTTTTGCCGCATGGCGCTACGCTTGTCCGGCCTACAGTCACAGGCCGCGCCATCCGGCACGCCTTATTTTTTATTTGGAATCTGACTGGTATTCATACTCGTAATAGCCATAATCCTGGTAACCCGTCGCCCGGCGGAAAATGGAGTTGAGAATGACGCCTTTGACCTGAATGCCATTCTGGTCAAAACGGCTCAGACTGGTTTCCACCTCTTTTAAAGTGTTGACGGCATAACGCGCCACCATCAGCGTCGTCCCGACGTGACGACCCACAATCGCGGCGTCCGTCACGGCCAGAATCGGCGGCGTGTCGATTAATACCAGGTCGTAGCGACTGCTTGCCCAGGCGATCAGCTCGCCGAAGCGCTCGCTCATCAGCAATTCCGATGGATTAGGCGGTACCTGACCGCGCGGAATAAGATCAAAATTAGCGATCGCCGTGGGTTTCGCGCAGGAGGCTATCTCGCCTTTGCCCGCCAGAATGTCAGATAAGCCGTCCACGTTATTGGTGCCGAGCAGTTCATGGGTGTAGCCCTTGCGCATATCGCAGTCGATCAGTAATACCCGTTTATGCGTCTGGCTGATGACGGCCGCCAGGTTGGCGCAAACAAAGGTTTTGCCGATAGAGGGGCTGACGCCTGTGAGCATGAGTACATTATTTTGCGCCTGCATCATGGCGAAATGCAGGCTGGTGCGCAGGCTGCGAATCGCCTCAATCGCCAGATCGGTCGGATTGCCCACCGCCAGCAGTTGGCTCTGCTTGTAACGCTTAATTCCTTTAATGGTTTTGACGCTATCGCGCGCTTTTTGCCATTCCGACAGCGGAATACTGGCATAGACGCTGATCCCGTGCTCCTCCAGCGCCTGCGGGCTTTCAATACCGCGATTAAACAGCGAGCGCAGCAGCACGCCGACAATCGATAACATTAATCCCAGAATAATGCTGCCGAGAATAATCAACGCCTTTTTCGGCTTCAGCACGCCCGGCTGGGTAATCGCCGGGTCAACGATGCGCACGTCGCCAACGGTGCTGGCTTCGGTGATTTTCAGCTCCTGCTGTTTATTAAGCAGTTGCATATAAACCTGCTGGCCGGACTCCACATCGCGGGTCAAACGCACAATCTCCTGCTGGGTTTTCGGCATCGCCGTCACCCGCCCGTTCAGTTTGGCTTTTTCATCTTCCAGCGCTTTACGTTTTTCCAGCAGGGTGCGGTAAGCCGGATGCGCTTTGGTAAAGAGCTTGGAAATTTCTGCCTCTTTAAACGTCAACTCATTCAACTGGGCGTCGATATTAACCATCGAATCGAGCACCGCCTTCGCCTCCAGCGGTAAATCCACCGAGTCTTTATCCTGGCGGAAAGCGTTTAGCTTGTTTTCCGCCACATCCAGACGGCTGCGGACTTCCGGCAGTTGTTTTGCCAGAAACGCCAGGCTCTTCCCCGCCTCTTCAGATTTCCGCGCAATATCCTGTTGCAGATAGTTACGGGTAATACTGTTGAGAATTTCGCGGATCTGGTCGCGATCCTCTCCCGTGAACGTCAGGCTCAGAACGCCGGTATCTTTGCCGGTTTCCGTTACGGTGAGGTTATTTTGCAGGTTATTAATCATGCCAAGCGTTGAGAATTTACTCACCGTAAATTCTGTATCAGGACGGGCGTCAATTGCCTCTACCCGCATCGTCACGCCGTCTTTATTGAGTGGCTGGCCCACAACGCCCTGCGCGCTAAATCCGCCGTCGCTGACTAACTGATAACGTTTGTCGCCCAGCACTTTGAGGGTGAAGATCTGTCCGCTCATCGTCTCTGGTCGGGTGAATGTCGTGACTTTCACCATTTCATTGTGACGTCCCATCAGCCGTTCCCACCCGGCGCCAAAGAGCGGAAAGGTGTTTTTGGTGACGGCAATATCCAGATCCAGATCGTCAACGGTCTTCCCCAGCACCAGGCGCGATCGAATGAGCTGAATTTCCGCATCGGAAGCCGGCGGCTTATTCGCTAATGCGCTGTTGATATCCTGTACCAGCGAATTACCGGCGTTTTGTTCAATCTGCACCAACGCATCGGCGCTATAGATGGGCGTGGCGAAGAACGTATAAATTACCGCGCACAGCGCAAATATGGCCGTCGTCCCCAACACCCACCAACGCGCTTCAATCACCGTTCCAACCAGACGCCCGATATCGATTTCATCGCTACCCGTAACCGCCGCAGATTGTTTTACTTTTTCTGTCATGGTTTTCCCTGCTCTGCATTCAGTGCCTGCGCCCACTGGCGGGCAGACCTTTCCAGTAATGTGTACACCGCCTCAAACGCATCGCGGCTTTTGCGATACGGGTCCGGTATTTCACGCTCGCTGTCCCAGTGACCAAACAGCATTACCTTGCCGCGCATTTCCGGCGCAATGTCGCACAGGGCGGCGATGTGACGTTTCTCCATCGTCAGAATCAGGTCATATTCCCGGCACAGACGCGCGGAAATTTGCCTTGCGCAGTGATTTTCCAAAGACAGATCGTGGGCGCTCGCCACGCTCGCCGCCGCAGGATCGGCGCCTTTGCCGACCAGCGCGCCTAACCCGGCGGACGCAACCGTCAGCGAGGGATGAAAGCGCTTTAGCAAACGTTCCGCCGTCGGGGAACGGCAAACATTCCCCACACAGACCACTAAGATTTTGTTAAACATAACGATTACCAGGAATGAATGTCGCTGGCCGTATCCGTCATATAACGGACACCGCTAATGGTCGGCAGCAACTGATTGATCAGACGGTTCCAGCGAGCAACCGGCGCGGTCGTGACGTACACCACATCGTAAGGCTGAAGTCGGAATTCCGTCGCCATCACCAATGACGTGGCGTCAGACATATCAAGCTGGTAGATATTGGCGATCTTGCCGCCGCGTCCCCCCTCGCCTTTCAACGGACGAATCACAAAAATGCCGCTGGCGTTGGAGGTGGTCAGATCGATGCCTTCCGCATTGCCCAATGCTTCGGTGAGCGTCATGCCGCTGAAATCCATTTTGAGGGTGCTCTGTTTTTTCACTTCGCCCATGACAAAGACTTTCAGATCGTCATTGCGCGGCACATACAGAATGTCGCCAGGGTAGAGCAAGCGGTTCTGGCTAAGATCGCCATTTTGCATCAGCGCCTGTAGCGAAATGCGCTGTTCTTTGCCGTTGTGCGTCAACACGACGTTGCGCCAGTCCGCCATATCGGTCAGACCGCCCGCGGCGTTAATCGCATCCAGGACGGTTAGCGGTACGTTAGTAATGGCCTGCTGACCGGATTTATTCACCTGGCCGGAGATATACGCTTTTTGCGAGCGGAAAGCGGCGATATTGACATCCACCTGCGGGTCCGCGATGTACTTCGCTAAACGCCCGGTAATATCGCTGCGAATCTCTGACAAAGTTTTACCGACGACGCTAACCTTGCCAATGTAGGGATAAAACATGGTGCCGTCCGGCTGTACCCAGTTGCCGGTATCGCTTGAGCTACGGTACTGGCCCGCTGGCGTGGTCAATTCCGGGTGATCCCAGACGGTGACATTCAGCACATCGCCAGGCCCGACGCGATACTGATAGCTGGCAATCTCCTGGTCCAGCGACATATTCGGTTGCGCGACATTGGGCCGCGGGCGTAATTGCTCAACCAGCCGTGGCGTCAGCGGATACACATTGACCATCCGGTCGAGATCAAAGTCAGCGTCTTGCTGTTTGATCACATCTTTCCCCATCGTAGACATATTGCTGCCCGGAAGTACTGTGCAACCACTTATCAAGCTGAGCGACGCCAATAATGGCATCAATTTCATTTTGGATTTCATCATTGATTATTTATCACTTTGGCAGAGTCATTATCCTGTGCAATTTAAATAGCGGCTTCGTCCGTGCACATTTACCTTGCAGTTAATGGCAGAGAAAATTAACTGGCATCATTCTGAAAAAAAATCAATTCATCCGCAGGCTATTGACAGAATAATAAAGGCTTATATTCAGGCTTTCAGGCACGCTACCGCCCCTGGCTTTTTAGCTACCAATACACTGATTATTCTAAATTTTCGCATTCCCCTCCGATTTCATCCTCGTTCAGATAAAAATCTTCAGCGAAATAAAGGTTACGTATTAATAGTTTTCTCGATGTCGTGACAGGATATTTAAGAGCGCTATCTTAATCCTGCAAGAATTGTTGCAGCTAACCTAATGACAGGCAAGGTAACAAACCCGCCATTCTATATTTTTAAGATTAATATTAAATGAATTAACAGATGATTTTAGGATTTTATTGATGTTGACAATATTTATTTACCCCACTCCACCTGCGATATTTCCTAAATATATTCTTGACATTATTTAGTTTCCGACAGAAACATTACGGCTATTTTAAAGTTATTTTATAGCCGCGTAACAAAGATAAATTGCTCTGCGGCATTGCATTTTTCCGCCGTATTATCCATGATCGAATTGTGACAATTGTCATATTACAGAAGGTATTGCTCTTACTATGGAATGGATTGCCGATCCGTCAATCTGGGCCGGACTGGTAACGTTAATCGTTATCGAACTTGTTCTCGGCATTGATAACCTGGTCTTTATTGCCATCCTCGCTGAAAAACTACCGCCTGGGCAGCGCGACCGCGCGCGCATTACCGGCCTGATACTGGCGATGATCATGCGCCTGCTGCTGCTGGCGTCAATCTCGTGGCTGGTCACCTTGACTAAGCCGCTCTTTAGCGTACAGGCGTTAAGCTTCAGCGCCCGCGATCTGATTATGCTGTTCGGCGGCTTCTTCCTGCTCTTTAAAGCCACCATGGAGCTCAACGAACGGCTGGAAGGGAAAGATAGCACCAACCCTACCCAGCGTAAGGGGGCGAAATTCTGGGCGGTGGTCGCGCAAATCGTGGTGCTGGACGCTATCTTTTCTCTCGACTCCGTGATTACCGCCGTGGGGATGGTCGATCACCTGGCGGTCATGATGGCGGCAGTGATAATCGCCATTAGCCTGATGCTGCTTGCCAGCAAGTCACTGACCCGATTTGTGAACAACCATCCCACCATTGTCATTTTGTGTCTTAGCTTCCTGCTAATGATCGGCTTTAGCCTGGTGGCGGAAGGGTTTGGTTTCCACATTCCGAAAGGGTATCTGTACGCGGCTATCGGCTTCTCGGTGATGATCGAGGCGCTCAACCAACTGGCTATTTTTAACCGCCGCCGTTTTCTTTCCGCTAACCATACGCTGCGCCAGCGCACAACGGAGGCCGTGATGCGGCTGATTAGCGGTAAAAAAGAGGATGCCGAACTGGATGCGGAAACCGCTGCGATGCTGGCAGACCATGACGACAGCCAGATTTTTAATCCGCAGGAGCGCAGGATGATCGAGCGGGTGCTGAATCTCAACCAGCGCACCGTAAGTAGCATCATGACGTCGCGCCACGATATCGAGCATATCGATCTCAACGCGCCGGAAGCGGAAATCCGCGCTCTGCTGGAAAAGAACCAGCATACGCGTCTGGTCGTGACGGGTGAAAATGAACAGGAAGATTTACTCGGCGTCGTCCACGTCATCGATCTGTTGCAACAATCGCTGCGCGGCGAACCGCTCAACCTGCGGGCGCTGATTCGCCAACCGCTGGTTTTCCCGGAAACATTGCCGCTGCTGCCTGCGCTGGAGCAGTTCCGTAACGCCAGAACCCATTTTGCCTTTGTCGTAGATGAGTTTGGCTCGGTTGAAGGCATTGTGACATTAAGCGATGTCATGGAGACTATCGCCGGTAATCTGCCGAATGAAGTCGAGGAAATTGACGCCCGCCACGATATTCAGAAGAACCCGGACGGTTCCTGGACAGCAAACGGCCATATGCCGCTGGAGGATTTGGTGCAGTACGTGCCGCTACCGCTGGATGAAAAACGGGAATACCATACGATTGCCGGATTATTGATGGAATATTTGCAGCGCATACCGCAAACCGGTGAAGAGGTTCAGGTGGGCGATTATTTGCTGAAAACATTGCAGGTAGAAAGCCATCGAGTGCAGAAAGTGCAGTTAATTCCGCTGCATAACGGCGAGCCAGACCAGGAGATGTAACGTCTGTTCGCCTGCCCCGGCCTGCTTACCAGGCAGGCCGGAGGCGCGTTAACCTCGCCATCCGGCTCTGCCCTTTGGCCAAAAACTACAGCTTATCCAGCAGTTTCTTCACATCTTTACCGTTGCGGGTATCTTTATTGCGATCCGCCCAGTCGTTGAGCCGACGCTTCGCCTCATCCTGTAAATGCTTGCGCAATAACTGATCCACTTGCAGGGTATAGTTCAGCTCCTGCCACTTGCCATAGACGCGCAGCGGCACCGGCGTCTCTTTCAGGAAGGTGATCAGGTTGCTATTGCCGTTCCATCCGCCCAGCACACGCAGATTAAATTGCGTATCACAGCTCTGCTTAACCAGGTCCAGCGTTCCGCTGCCGGTTAACGCCAGCATAGAAGATTGCCCGACCATGTCGTCGAGCGTCAGCGTGCCCTTATTTAGCGTCAGATCGGTCGTGAAGCGATCCAGTCGGGTCGCATTGTCCATATTTTCCTGCGACTGCTGCGCGTCGCCGCCGCTTCGCTCTACGGCCTGCTGCACCAGTTGCTGGAAATTCATTCCTTCAAGGCGCGTATTGCTCATGTCAACATGCGCTTTTCCTTTCCAGCTGTGGCGAAATGCCTCCGCGTCAATATCCGCTCCGGAGAAATCGCCAACCAGCGACATCTTACCGGTCAGGCTAATCGGATAATTAAAGGCTTTCAGGATAGTCCCAATCTCAACATGGTTGAGGCGAGGGTGGAACTCGATGCGCGGACTGGCGGTGCGGGCGTCCAGCGTGCCGGGCAGCGACATCTCTCCGTCGGCCAGTTTCCCCTGCAACTCAGTAATATCCAGCAATCCGGCCTGATTAGACATCTTCGTCGAAACCTGGGTAAAGTCCATTCCCCGCCAGCGAACTGAATCCGCCTGTAAAGTAATCTCCGCCGTAAAGCTTTGCAGCCCCTGATAAGGCGGCGCACCAACACGCGACGCGATAACTGGCCTGGTCAGGGGGAGCGTATTTTGCCCCTGCGACACCGCGCCGCCCGTCTGTGCCACGGTGCTATGATGCGGCAACAGGTTGTCCAGATTAAGATTGCTGGACTGGAGGTCAATTTGCCATTCCGGCTGCTCCGCCAGCGTTACCTGAACATGCCCGGTCAGAGAACTGTCATTCGCCGTTAAATTTAAGTGGTTAAATGAAAGACGTTTTTGCGCTTCCTGCCACTGAGCCTGCAGTTGTCCCTGCCCCTCAATCCCCTGCGCCGGTAAATCCGCGCCCTGCAATTGCCAGCGCAGTTGCTCAATACCCGCGGTTAAATTATGCGGATAATCGGAAGCATCCACCGTTCCGCTAAACGATAAAGCAAGATCCCGCTGATCGCGGTTCACGCGTCCCGAAAAATCAAACGTGCCGCGATGCTCGGCATCTTGTTCCATATTCAGACGAATATCGCGCACCGTGACCTGATCATCATTTTCATGCTGGAAAACCAGCACGCTGTCGGCAACGCGCAGGCTACGAATATCAAACGACCAGCCGCGATCTTCCGCTACGTCCGGCAAGGTATTATCTTTCGGCGCGACCGGCGCATCATCGCTGCGTACCGCTTCCGTTTGCGGCGTCAGTTGAATCACCCCGCCTTTCAGCATCACCTGCTTAACATGAAGCTGATGACTCAATAGCGGCCATAAAGCGACGTCCAGGCGCATATTGTCAGCCCGCACCAGCGGTTCGCTGGCGCCTCGCGCCGTTAGCGTCATTCGCCCGGAAAGGATGCTGAGTTGCGGCCATACGTGCCAGCGCAGCGGCCCGTCCAGTTGCAACTGATATTCACTACGCGCGGCAACCTGCTGCACCATATAGGCGCGGAAATCATTCGGATTGACCAACAATACCAACGCAGAGAATCCGGCCACCAGCACGACCAGGAGAATCATCAGCGTCGTCAGAAATCGTCTCATGCTACCCTCAATGGACCGGCAGTATTGCGCCGAATGGCTCAGTCTTTATCAATCCGGCTGGCAACAGCGCCCTGCTGATCGCGATATTTGGCATCCTGACGGCGGTTATAAGGCCGCGCCGCCGGGCCTGACAGCGGCTCAAAGCTCAGCGCGCCGATGAGCATACCCGGACGCAACGCCAGCGGCAGCTTCCCGGAGTTGTAAAACTCAAGCACAATGCAGCCCGACCAGCCAGGATCGATACGGTGCGCCGTCACATGCACCATCAGCCCCAGACGCGCCAGCGAGGAACGACCATCCAGCCAGCCCACTAAATCCGGCGGCAGGGTAACGGATTCAAAGGTGACGGCCAGCGCCAACTCGCCCGGATGCAGATAAAATGCCTCGCCGTCCGGCAAAACGATTTCATCGCTCATCACGCGATCCAGCGCCGCGCTGACCTCATCTTTCGGCCCGCTCAGATCGATAAACGCCGCCGTATGGCCACGGAAGGTTCGAAATTTATTGCCAAGACGTACATCGACCGTCGCGCCGTTAATGCGCTCTACGGGAGGTCGCGGGGTGATAGACAAACGGCCTTCATCCAGCCAGGCTTCAATATCTCGGTCGCATAAACGCATGGCACTTTCTCCTTTCGCGCATCAAGCCCTTAAATCAAGCACATCAAGGGCTAACCAGGTTATCACTGAACGGTACACAATTCGCCAGATTTATTCAAAGAACTGGCTGATTTTCGCTTTCAGAATATCAATAGCGATGCGGTTTTTACCGCCGCGCGGCACGATAATATCCGCATATTGTTTGGAAGGCTCAATAAATTGCAGGAACATCGGACGCACCGTTTTCTGATATTGCGCCATCACCGAATCCATTGAGCGACCACGCTCGTTCACATCGCGTTTGATACGGCGCATCAAACAGATATCCAGCGGCGTATCGACAAAAATAGAGAAGTTCATCTCTTCACGCAAACGCGCGTCGGTCAGTAACAGAATACCTTCAAGAATAATCACTTTCTTCGGTTCTACGCGAACCGTTTCCTGCATACGGGTATGCTCAACATAACTGTATACCGGTAATTCAATCGCCGAACCGCGCTTGAGCGCCTGAAGATGCTGAAATAGCAGGCTGTGATCCATCGCATTCGGATGGTCATAGTTAGTTTTTACGCGTTCTTCCATCGACAGATGGCTTTGATCTTTGTAATAACTGTCTTCGGGAATAACGCCAATATGTTCGTCACCCACTTGTTCACGCAATTCGCGGTAAAGGGTACTGGCAATAAGACTCTTGCCGGAAGCCGATGCGCCAGCGATACCGATAATGACGCACTGATGAGACTGATCAGTCATAAATTTAGCGACCTGATTAACCTGGATGTAAGGAAGGGGGGCGCCGAAACGCCAAACGCGGCAATTATAGGGATTTCAGCAGCGCGATACCAGTCCGGCGCTATGCCACGGTGAATTTGTTGGCAGCGCATTCGACGTCGCGACGTAAAAGCGTTCAGTTTTAACGCGGACAGCGGATTTATCGACCCGTCTGGAGGAGGAATACGCCGGGAGCCACAATTTATATTCAGCCAGCGTATAAATCATTACGCGTTTATACTAGCATAATCACAGAGTAAACTGACGCGTCCGGTATTCCGCGACGTTACCGGCAATTCGGATAGAGTGGTAATGAGTAAACCATCCCAACATGTTTTCGTTACCGTCCCCCACCCGCTATTGCGTCTGGTCAGTTTAGGCCTGGTCGCGTTTGTCTTTACGCTCTTTTCGCTCGTATTATCGCGTGTCGGCACCCAACTCGCGCCGCTGTGGTTCCCCACCTCCATTATGATGGTCGCGTTTTACCGCCATGCGGGCCGTCTGTGGCCTGGGATCGCGGTCGCCTGCTCGCTCGGCAGCATCGGCGCCTCACTGACTTTATTTCCTGCCGCCTCGCTTAACTTTAGCTGGACGGCAATAAATATTATCGAGGCGGCCACTGGCGCGATACTGCTGCGAAAACTGCTCCCCAGCTACAACCCCTTACAAAATTTGAATGACTGGTTTCGTCTGGCTATCGGCAGCGCCGTGATTCCGCCGCTACTCGGCGGCCTGTTATTTTGGCTGATAGCGCCGGAAGCGGTCGCCTCGAAAGCGTTTCTGATTTGGGTATTATCGGAAGCCATCGGCGCGCTGACGCTGGTACCGTTAGGTTTACTGTTTAAACCACACTATCTGTTGCGTCATCGCGACCCGCATCTGTTGCTGGAAACGCTATTGACGCTGGTCATTACGCTGGCGCTAAGCTGGCTCGCTATGCGCTATATTCCGTGGCCGTTTACGTGCGTTATCGTCCTGTTGATGTGGAGTGCGGTGCGCCTGCCGCGAATGGAGGCGTTTTTAATTTTTTTAGCTACCGTTATCGTGGTCTCGCTCATGCTGGCCAATGACCCCACGCTGCTCGCCACGCCGAAAACCGACGTGATGGTCAATATGCCGTGGCTGCCTTTTTTAATGATCCTGCTGCCTGCCAATATGATGACGATGGTGATGTACGCGTTTCGCACGGAACGCAAACATATCACCGAGAGCGAATCCCGCTTTCGCAACGCGATGGAGTATTCAGCCATTGGTATGGCGCTGGTCGGTACGGAGGGTCAGTGGCTACAGGTCAATAAATCTCTGAGCCATTTTCTTGGCTATAGCCAGGATGAATTACGCACGATGACATTTCAGCAATTGACCTGGCCGGAAGACCTGAATAATGACCTTGAACAGCTAAACATGCTGGTGCGCGGCGACATCAACAGCTATTCCATGGAAAAACGCTACTACACCCGCAACGGCGATGTCGTCTGGGCGCTACTGGCCGTCTCGCTGGTTCGTCATAAAGACAATAAACCTCTCTATTTTATTGCTCAGATTGAAGATATTAACGATCTCAAGCAAAGCGAGCAGGAAAACCAGCGGTTGATGGAGCGTATTACACAGGCGAACGACGCGCTGTTTCAGGAAAAAGAACGGTTGCACATCACGCTTGACTCTATCGGAGAAGCGGTGGTGTGTATTGATGTCGCGATGAATATCACCTTTATGAACCCGATCGCCGAGAAGATGAGCGGCTGGCGGCAAGAGGATGCTTTAGGCGCACCATTATTAACGGTTCTGCGCATTACGTCAGGTAATAAGGGACCGCTGCTGGAAGATATTTATCGCGCCGACAGGTCGCGATCGGACATGGAACAGGAGATAGTGCTCCATTGTCATAACGGCGGCAGCTACGATATTCATTACAGTATCACGCCGCTCAGTACGCTTGACGGCGATAAGATTGGTTCGGTTCTGGTTATCCAGGACGTTACCGAATCACGAAAAATGTTACGCCAGCTCAGCTACAGCGCAACGCATGACGCCCTCACCCATCTTGCCAACCGCGCCAGTTTTGAAAAGCAGCTTCAACAGCGCCTGCAAACAATACAGGAATCGCCTCAACATCATGCGCTGGTGTTTATCGATCTGGACCGTTTTAAAGCGGTTAACGACAGCGCGGGACATGCCGCCGGCGATGCCTTATTGCGCGAGCTCGCGTCACTGATGCTCAGTATGCTTCGCTCCGGCGATCTTCTGGCCCGTCTGGGTGGCGATGAGTTTGGCCTGTTGCTGCCGGATTGTAATAGTGACAGCGCGCGCTTTATCGTGACGCGGCTTATCAACGCCGTTAATGAATATCACTTTATGTGGGAAGGACGCCTGCATCGGATCGGCGCCAGCGCCGGGATCACAATGATAAATAAACATAACTGCCAGCTCACAGAGGTCGTGTCTCAGGCCGATATTGCCTGCTACGCCGCGAAAAATAGCGGTCGAGGCCGTCTGACCGTGTACGAACCGCAGCACGCATTAACCTCCTCAAAGGGAATGATGCCGCTGGAAGAACAGTGGCATATGATTAAAAATAACCACCTGCTAATGCTTGCCAGAAACGTCGCGCCGCCGCGTACGCCGGAGGCCACCAGCTTTTGGCTGGTCTCACTCAGGCTGTGGACCAGCGAAGGGGAAGTGATGGAAGAGCGCGCGTTCCGGGCAGGATTAGCCGACTCCGCGCTGCATCACGCGCTTGACCGACGGGTATTCCATGAGTTTTTCCACCATGCGGCGACCGCCGTCGCCAGCAAGGGATTAAGCGTTGCGCTGCCGCTGTCCGCCGCAGGATTATACAGCGCGACCCTTATTGATGAGCTGCTGGAACAACTGGAGCATAGCCCACTGCCGCCACGGTTATTACATCTGATTATCCCGGCTGACGTTATCGTTAAGCAGGCGCAGACCGCCGCTGCGACTCTGCGAAAACTGCGACAACGCGGCTGCCAGGTGATTCTCAGCCATGTCGGGCGCGATTTACAGCTGTTTAATTTACTGACCCCGCATATCGCTGATTATTTACTGCTGGATAGCGACCTTATCGCCAACGTTCATGAGAGTTTAATGGATGAAATGCTGACCTCGATCATCCAGGGACACGCCCAGCATCTGGACATCAAAACGCTCGCCGGGCCGGTACAAAACCCACAGGTGCTGGATACGCTCTCCCGTATTGGCGTGGATCTAATTTATGGCGACACTATCGCCGAAGCGCAACCGCTGGATTTGTTACTGAATACCAGCTATTTCGCTATCCATTGACGGTTGCCAGCCGTGGGTATACCAGATATGCAGTAGCGCGTAGGAACGCCACGGTTTCCAGCGCTCCGCGTAGCGACGGATCTGCGCGGGCGTCATCCCGGCGAAGCGCTGCTTAATTAAGTAATCATCGGGTAAAAAGATATCTTTTGCCTGCCAACCGCGCAGGGCGAAATAGTTCGCCGTCCAGCGGCCAATTCCCGGAAACGTTTGTAAATTTTTAACGCTCTGCTCAATATCCGGCGGCGCGGCGAGCGCCAGTTTTCCCGCCAGCGTCGCCTGCGCCAGATGAATCAGCGCTTCGGCGCGCCGCAGCGGCATCCCCAGAGCTTTAAGCGCCAGCGGATCGGCCAACGCCAGCGTTTCCGGACCGGGAAAACAGACATAATCGGGCGCATCCGGCAACGCCTCGCCATAGCGGCGCGCCACTTTCGCCGTCAACTTTGCCGCCATCGCGACACTCACCAGTTGCCCCAGTATCGCCCGCACGCCTTGTTCAAACGTATCAACCGATCCCGGTAAACGCAGCCCCGGTCTGTCCTCACCCAGTGGCCCCAGCACGGCGGCAACCTGCGCGGGCTGGCAGTCAAGATCAAACAGACGCGAAACCTTCGCCAGACACGCCGGCGCGACGGGAAGTAATCCGGCGCTTACGCTCACCTGCACAGTGTGGGTGGGCAGATGGGGCCTCACGCTGACCAGTCCGCAATGCTCGCCCACCACCAGGCTGCGCGCATAAAAGCCCTCGCCTACTGTTTCCACGCCGTCCACCGCACGCGCGGCAAGAAAGCCCAACATCCACGACCAGTCGTAAGGCGGCTGCCAGCTCAGGGTAAACATACTTTTCTCCTTTATTTGACCTTTCAGCATAAACGCTAATCGCACGTAACGCCTTGCTTTCATATTCCAGTTGTCGCCGCGACGACATTTCGCTAAAGTCACGCCCCTTCTTCACTGGCATGGGGATTTTAAGGTGTTTATAGGATTTGATTACGGTACGGCAAACTGCTCGGTCGCCATTATGCGCGACGGGCATCCACAGTTGCTGACAATGGAGAATAACAGCGCATTACTGCCGTCTATGCTGTGCGCGCCGACGCGCGAGGCGGTGAGCGAGTGGCTGTATCGCCATCATGATGTGCCGGCAACGGACGAAGAAACCCAGGCGCTGCTGCGCCGCGCGATACGCTACAACCGCGAGGAAGATATTGAGGTTGGCGCGCAAAGCGTACAGTTTGGTCTGGCGTCGCTGGCGCACTATATTGACGATCCCCAGGAGGTCTGGTTTGTCAAATCGCCAAAATCCTTTTTAGGCGCCAGCGGCCTGAAACCGCAGCAGGTCGCGCTGTTTGAAGATTTGGTCTGCGCCATGATGGTACATATTCGTCATACGGCGCACAGCCAATTGCCGGAGGCCATTACCCAGGCGGTGATCGGTCGCCCGATCAACTTTCAGGGACTCGGCGGCGATGACGCGAACCGCCAGGCGCAGGGTATTCTGGAGCGGGCGGCAAAACGCGCCGGTTTTCAGGAGGTGGTATTCCAGTACGAACCGGTTGCGGCGGGCCTGGACTACGAAGCTACGCTGCGGGAAGAGAAGCGTGTGCTGGTCGTGGATATTGGCGGCGGCACCACCGACTGCTCCATGCTGCTGATGGGGCCGCAGTGGCGTCAGCGCGCCGATCGTGAAAACAGCCTGTTGGGGCACAGCGGTTGCCGCGTGGGCGGAAACGATCTGGATATCGCGCTGGCCTTTAAAAATCTGATGCCTTTGCTGGGCATGGGCGGCGAAACCGAAAAAGGCATCGCCCTGCCGGTGCTGCCGTGGTGGAACGCCGTGGCGATTAACGACGTCCCGGCGCAAAGCGATTTTTACAGTAGCGCGAATGGTCGTCTGTTGAACGATTTGGTTCGCAACGCGCGTGAAGCAGACAAGGTCGCGTTGCTGCTCAAGGTCTGGCGCCAGCGGCTTAGTTACCGCCTGGTACGCTGCGCGGAAGAGAGCAAAATCGCCCTTTCCGGCCAGGCGGATATTACGGCGAGGCTGCCATTTATCAGCGACGACCTGGCGGTCGCTATCAACCAGCAAGGACTGGAAGCGGCGCTGGATCAACCGCTGGCGCGTATTCTGGAACAGGTGCAACTGGCGCTGGACAGCGCGCAGGAAAAACCGGATGTCATCTATCTGACCGGCGGCAGCGCCCGTTCGCCATTGATTAAAAAAGCGCTTTCCGAACAGCTACCGGGCATACCCGTCGCTGGCGGCGATGATTTCGGCTCCGTCACCGCAGGACTGGCGCGCTGGGCGGAGGTTGTTTTCCGCTAAGCGCCTCGCAAGCTCAGTGCTGATGGATTGACATTATTCTTGATGTGGCTTAACGTCAGGAGTGAGGGTAAGGGAGGATTCCTCCTCCCCCTGGTGTCTTAGTAAGCCTGGAAGCTAATCACTAAGAGTATCACCAGTATGATGACTACCTTCATCATAACCCTTTCCTTATTTTGGCCCCTTCCTCGGGAGGGGCTTTCCCGTTTCAGCGTCCTGCTGAAATCGGTGGCTTACCTTCATTGCCGTGCCGCCACTTTACCGCACTCCGGCGCGTTAACGATTTTCACCGATGAGAGTTGCGTAGCGCCTCGCAAAGCGGGTCGCCATTCAGAATAATCCCGACCGTGTTCCATAATTCCTCCATTTTTCTCCCTTCCCTGCTGACTACAATAGAGGGAGCAACATTCCGCAAAACGTTTCAGGATGAGAAACTTATACCGATGAAAGGCAGTAATACTTTCCGCTGGGCAATAGCGATTGGGGTTGTAGTGGCCGCCGCCGCATTCTGGTTCTGGCATAGCCGTAGCGAAAGCCCGACCGCCGCGCCGGGCGTCGCCGCGCAAGCGCCGCATACCGCCGCCGCAGGTCGCCGCGGTATGCGCGACGGCCCTCTGGCGCCGGTACAGGCCGCGACCGCGACCACGCAAGCCGTACCGCGCTATCTGAGCGGGCTGGGTACCGTGACCGCAGCGAATACCGTTACGGTACGTAGCCGCGTGGACGGTCAACTCATCGCCCTGCACTTTCAGGAAGGTCAGCAGGTCAACGCAGGCGATCTGCTGGCGCAAATCGATCCCAGCCAGTTTAAGGTCGCCCTGGCGCAGGCTCAGGGACAGTTGGCGAAAGATAACGCTACGCTGGCGAATGCGCGTCGTGATCTGGCGCGCTATCAGCAACTGGCAAAAACCAATCTGGTTTCCCGTCAGGAACTGGATGCGCAACAGGCGCTGGTCAACGAAACCCAGGGAACCATTAAAGCGGATGAAGCCAATGTCGCCAGCGCGCAGTTACAGCTCGACTGGAGTCGTATCACGGCCCCGGTCTCGGGACGCGTGGGTCTGAAACAGGTGGATGTCGGCAACCAGATTTCCAGCAGCGATACCGCAGGTATTGTCGTCATTACGCAAACGCACCCGATTGATCTCATTTTTACTCTGCCGGAAAGCGATATCGCGACCGTGGTTCAGGCGCAGAAAGCGGGGAAAACGCTGGTCGTAGAAGCCTGGGATCGGACTAACTCGCACAAATTGAGCGAAGGTGTGTTGCTCAGTCTGGACAACCAGATTGATCCCACGACGGGAACGATCAAAATTAAAGCGCGCTTTACCAATCAGGACGATACGCTGTTCCCCAATCAATTTGTGAACGCCCGGATGCTGGTCGATACCGAACAAAATGCCGTTGTGGTGCCTGCCGCGGCGGTGCAAATGGGCAATGAGGGCCACTTTGTGTGGGTGCTGAACGACGAAAATAACGTCAGCAAGAAGCGGGTAAAAATCGGTATTCAGAATAACCAAAACGTGGTGATCAGCGCAGGCTTGTCGGCAGGCGATCGCGTCGTTACAGATGGTATTGATCGGCTGACGGAAGGCGCAAAAGTCGAGGTCGTTGAGCCGCAAACCACCGTGGCGGATGAAAAATCCCCTTCCCGCCATGAAGGTCAAAAAGGAGCGCGCGCCTGATGCAGGTATTACCTCCGGGCAGCACAGGCGGCCCCTCGCGTCTGTTTATTCTGCGCCCCGTGGCCACCACTCTGCTGATGGCGGCGATTTTACTCGCCGGGATTATCGGCTATCGCTTCCTGCCCGTCGCCGCTTTGCCGGAGGTCGACTACCCCACTATTCAGGTTGTTACGCTCTACCCTGGCGCCAGCCCGGATGTCATGACCTCCGCCGTCACCGCGCCGCTTGAGCGCCAGTTCGGCCAGATGTCAGGACTGAAGCAGATGTCGTCGCAAAGTTCCGGCGGCGCATCGGTGGTGACGCTACAGTTTCAGTTGACGCTGCCGCTGGACGTTGCCGAGCAGGAAGTACAGGCGGCGATTAACGCAGCCACCAATTTATTGCCTTCCGACCTGCCAAATCCGCCGATTTACAGCAAAGTCAATCCGGCGGACCCGCCGATTATGACGCTTGCCGTCACCTCAAATGCGATGCCGATGACCCAGGTAGAGGACATGGTAGAAACCCGCGTGGCGCAGAAGATCTCGCAGGTCTCCGGCGTCGGGCTGGTGACGCTTGCCGGCGGGCAGCGCCCTGCGGTGCGTGTAAAACTGAATGCTCAGGCTGTCGCCGCGCTCGGTCTGACCAGCGAAACTATCCGTACCGCAATTACCGGCGCCAACGTCAACTCGGCGAAAGGCAGTCTGGATGGCCCCGAACGAGCGGTGACGCTTTCTGCTAACGATCAGATGCAGTCTGCCGACGAATACCGCAAGCTTATCATCGCGTATCAAAACGGCGCGCCGGTACGGCTGGGCGATGTCGCCACCGTCGAACAGGGGGCGGAAAATAGCTGGCTCGGCGCATGGGCGAATCAAGCGCCGGCTATCGTGATGAACGTTCAACGCCAGCCTGGCGCCAATATCATTGCGACAGCGGACAGCATTCGCCAGATGCTGCCCCAGCTTACCGAAAGCCTGCCGAAATCGGTGAAGGTCACGGTCCTGTCCGATCGCACTACCAATATTCGCGCTTCCGTGCGCGATACCCAGTTTGAACTGATGCTGGCGATCGCGCTGGTCGTCATGATTATCTATCTGTTTTTACGTAATATTCCCGCCACAATTATTCCCGGCGTCGCCGTACCGCTGTCGCTTATCGGCACCTTTGCGGTGATGGTATTTTTGGATTTTTCCATTAATAACCTGACGCTGATGGCGCTCACTATCGCCACGGGTTTCGTGGTGGACGATGCGATTGTGGTGATCGAGAACATCTCGCGCTACATCGAAAAAGGAGAAAAACCGCTGGCGGCGGCGCTCAAAGGCGCGGGCGAAATCGGCTTTACCATTATTTCCCTCACCTTTTCACTGATTGCGGTGCTGATCCCGTTGCTCTTTATGGGCGATATTGTTGGTCGACTGTTCCGCGAATTTGCGGTGACGTTAGCGGTAGCGATTTTAATCTCCGCCGTCGTCTCTTTGACGCTCACGCCCATGATGTGCGCGCGTATGCTCAGCCAGCAGTCTCTGCGTAAACAAAACCGCTTTTCCCGCGCCTGCGAGCGGATGTTTGACCGCGTGATCGCCAGCTACGGACGCGGATTAGCGAAAGTGCTCAACCATCCGTGGCTTACATTGAGCGTGGCATTCGCCACGCTCCTGCTCAGCGTTATGCTGTGGATAGTCATCCCGAAAGGGTTCTTTCCGGTACAGGATAACGGCATTATCCAGGGGACGCTGCAGGCGCCGCAATCGTCATCGTATGCCAGTATGGCGCAACGTCAGCGCCAGGTGGCGGAGCGGATATTACAGGACCCGGCGGTGCAAAGCCTGACGACTTTTGTTGGCGTAGACGGCGCTAACCCCACGCTGAATAGCGCGCGCCTGCAAATTAACCTCAAGCCGCTGGATGCGCGTGATGACCGCGTGCAGCAGGTGATCTCCCGGCTGCAAACCGCCGTGGCGACGATTCCCGGCGTGGCGCTGTATCTCCAGCCGACGCAGGATTTAACCATCGACACGCAGGTCAGCCGCACGCAGTATCAGTTTACCCTGCAGGCCACGACGCTCGATGCGCTCAGCCACTGGGTGCCAAAACTGCAGAACGCGCTACAGTCGTTACCACAGCTCTCTGAGGTAAGCAGCGACTGGCAAGATCGAGGATTAGCGGCCTGGGTGAATGTCGACCGCGACAGCGCCAGCCGTCTGGGTATCAGCATGGCGGATGTGGATAACGCGCTCTACAACGCGTTCGGACAACGCCTGATTTCAACGATTTATACCCAGGCGAACCAGTACCGCGTCGTGCTGGAACATAATACCGCCAGCACACCGGGCCTGGCGGCGCTGGAGACGATTCGCCTGACGAGCCGCGACGGCGGCACCGTACCGCTCAGCGCGATTGCCCGCATTGAGCAGCGCTTCGCTCCGCTCTCCATCAATCATTTAGATCAGTTCCCGGTCACGACATTTTCGTTTAACGTGCCGGAGGGCTATTCGCTCGGCGATGCGGTGCAGGCGATTCTCGATACGGAAAAAACGCTCGCCCTGCCAGCGGATATTACAACGCAGTTTCAGGGCAGTACGCTCGCCTTCCAGGCGGCGCTGGGCAGCACCGTCTGGCTTATTGTCGCCGCCGTGGTGGCGATGTATATCGTGCTCGGCGTGCTGTATGAGAGTTTTATCCATCCGATCACGATTCTCTCAACGCTGCCTACGGCGGGCGTCGGTGCGCTGCTGGCGCTGATCATCGCTGGTAGCGAGCTCGATATTATCGCCATTATCGGCATTATTTTGCTGATCGGCATCGTGAAGAAAAACGCCATCATGATGATTGACTTCGCCCTCGCCGCCGAACGCGAACAGGGGATGAGCCCGCGCGACGCTATCTTCCAGGCCTGTCTGCTGCGTTTTCGACCGATTCTGATGACCACGCTGGCGGCGTTGCTCGGGGCATTGCCATTAATGTTGAGTACCGGCGTTGGCGCGGAATTACGTCGCCCGTTGGGGATCGCGATGGTGGGCGGCCTACTGGTCAGCCAGGTATTAACTCTGTTTACCACACCGGTGATTTATCTCCTGTTTGACCGCCTGTCGCTGTACGTGAAAAGTCGCTTTCCGCGCCATAAAGAGGAGGCGTAGATGCGCTTTTTCGCCCTTTTCATCTACCGCCCGGTCGCCACCATTTTGATTGCCGCCGCCATTACGCTGTGCGGCATTCTGGGCTTTCGTCTGCTGCCGGTCGCCCCGCTGCCGCAGGTCGATTTCCCGGTGATTATGGTTAGCGCCTCGCTACCGGGCGCCTCGCCGGAAACCATGGCTTCGTCGGTGGCGACGCCGTTGGAACGTTCTTTGGGACGCATTGCAGGCGTCAATGAAATGACTTCCAGCAGCTCGCTCGGCAGTACGCGCATTATTCTCGAATTTAATTTCGATCGTGATATTAACGGCGCGGCGCGCGACGTGCAGGCCGCCATTAACGCCGCGCAAAGCTTGTTGCCAGGCGGAATGCCCAGCCGCCCGACTTATCGCAAGGCCAACCCGTCCGACGCGCCGATTATGATTTTAACGCTCACCTCGGAGAGCTGGTCACAGGGCAAACTGTATGATTTCGCCTCTACCCAACTGGCGCAAACCATCGCGCAAATTGACGGCGTCGGCGATGTTGACGTCGGCGGCAGCTCCCTGCCCGCAGTACGTGTAGGCTTAAACCCGCAGGCGCTCTTTAACCAGGGCGTCTCGCTGGATGAGGTCCGCGAAGCGATCGACAGCGCCAACGTACGCCGACCGCAAGGCGCAATTGAAGATAGCGTCCACCGCTGGCAAATCCAGACCAACGACGAACTGAAAACCGCCGCCGAATACCAGCCGCTGATTATTCACTATAACAACGGCGCGGCGGTACGCCTGGGCGACGTCGCCAACGTCACCGACTCGGTGCAGGATGTCCGTAACGCCGGGATGACGAACGCTAAACCCGCTATTTTGTTGATGATCCGCAAGCTGCCGGAGGCCAATATTATTCAGACGGTCGACGGCATCCGGGCAAAACTGCCGGAACTGCGGGCAATGATCCCCGCCGCTATCGATTTACAAATCGCCCAGGATCGTTCGCCGACGATTCGCGCGTCGCTGCAAGAGGTAGAAGAGACGCTGGCTATCTCTGTCGCGCTGGTGATCCTGGTGGTGTTTTTATTCCTGCGTTCCGGGCGCGCCACGCTAATCCCCGCCGTCGCCGTTCCCGTTTCGCTCATCGGCACCTTCGCCGCCATGTATCTGTGCGGCTTCAGCCTCAACAATCTGTCGCTGATGGCGCTGACTATCGCGACCGGATTTGTCGTTGATGATGCCATTGTGGTACTGGAAAATATCGCCCGCCATCTGGAGGCGGGAATGAAACCTTTGCAGGCGGCATTACAGGGTACGCGGGAAGTCGGGTTTACGGTCATCTCCATGAGTCTGTCGCTGGTGGCGGTATTTCTGCCGCTGCTGTTAATGGGCGGTCTGCCAGGGCGATTATTACGGGAATTCGCCGTTACCCTCTCGGTGGCGATTGGCATTTCGCTGGTGGTCTCGCTCACGCTGACGCCGATGATGTGCGGCTGGATGCTTAAATCAAGCAAACCGCGCACCCAACCGCGTAAACGGGGCGTTGGCCGTCTGCTGGTAGCTTTGCAACAGGGTTACGGCACGTCGTTAAAATGGGTGCTTAACCATACGCGTCTTGTCGGTGTGGTTTTTCTTGGCACCGTTGCGCTGAACATCTGGCTTTATATCGCCATCCCTAAAACATTCTTTCCGGAGCAGGATACCGGCGTGTTGATGGGCGGTATTCAGGCTGACCAGAGCATCTCTTTCCAGGCCATGCGCGGCAAGCTACAGGATTTTATGAAAATTATTCGCGACGATCCGGCGGTGAATAATGTCACTGGTTTTACCGGCGGCTCGCGGGTGAATAGCGGCATGATGTTTATTACGCTGAAGCCGCGCGGCGAACGCAAAGAGACGGCGCAGCAAATCATTGATCGACTGCGGGTCAAACTGGCAAAAGAACCCGGCGCCAGGCTGTTTCTGATGGCGGTACAGGATATTCGCGTCGGCGGGCGGCAGGCTAACGCCAGTTATCAATACACATTGCTGTCTGACTCTCTGGCGGCGCTGCGCGAATGGGAGCCGAAAATACGCAAAGCGCTCTCGGCCCTGCCGCAACTGGCGGACGTAAACTCCGATCAGCAGGATAACGGCGCGGAGATGAACCTTATCTACGACCGCGACACCATGTCACGGCTGGGTATTGATGTTCAGGCCGCAAACAGTCTGTTAAATAATGCTTTCGGCCAGCGGCAAATTTCCACCATTTATCAGCCGATGAACCAGTATAAAGTGGTGATGGAAGTCGATCCGCGCTATAGCCAGGATATCAGCGCGCTGGAGAAAATGTTTGTTATCAACCGCGACGGAAAAGCGATCCCCCTCTCTTATTTCGCCCAATGGCGGCCCGCCAATGCGCCGCTGTCGGTGAACCATCAGGGACTTTCCGCGGCGTCCACGATTGCCTTTAACCTGCCGACCGGCACATCGTTATCGCAGGCGACGGAGGCCATTAATCGCACCATGACGCAGCTTGGCGTCCCCCCGACGGTACGCGGCAGTTTTTCCGGAACGGCGCAAGTGTTCCAGCAGACCATGAATTCGCAGCTTATTTTGATAGTGGCGGCGATCGCTACCGTCTACATTGTGCTGGGGATACTGTACGAAAGCTACGTCCATCCGCTGACCATTCTCTCTACTCTGCCATCGGCGGGCGTTGGGGCGCTTCTGGCGCTGGAACTCTTCAATGCCCCTTTCAGCCTAATCGCCCTGATAGGGATCATGCTATTAATTGGCATTGTGAAGAAAAACGCCATTATGATGGTCGATTTTGCGCTTGAAGCGCAACGAAGCGGCGGCCTGACGCCGGAACAAGCCATTTTCCAGGCCTGCTTGTTACGCTTCCGTCCAATAATGATGACCACGCTGGCGGCGCTGTTCGGCGCACTGCCATTGGTGTTATCTGGCGGAGACGGTTCGGAATTACGGCAGCCGTTGGGGATAACCATTGTCGGCGGTTTGGTCATGAGCCAGCTCCTGACGCTCTATACCACGCCGGTGGTGTACCTCTTTTTCGATCGTCTGCGGCTGCGTTTTTCGCGTAAAAATAGCAAACCGATAGTAGAGATATGACAGAACTTCCTGACAACACCCGCTGGCAACTCTGGATTGTGGCATTCGGCTTTTTTATGCAGTCGCTGGATACCACCATCGTCAACACTGCGCTGCCCTCCATGGCGAAAAGCCTGGGGGAAAGCCCGCTGCATATGCACATGGTAGTGGTGTCATATGTTCTTACCGTCGCCGTGATGCTCCCCGCCAGCGGCTGGCTGGCAGATAAAATCGGCGTGCGTAATATCTTCTTTGCCGCCATTGTGCTGTTCACGCTGGGTTCGCTGTTTTGCGCCCTTTCCGGCACGCTTAATCAACTGGTATTAGCGCGGGTTTTACAAGGCGTAGGCGGCGCGATGATGGTGCCGGTCGGACGCCTGACGGTCATGAAAATCGTGCCGCGCGCGCAATATATGGCGGCGATGACCTTCGTCACCCTACCGGGACAGATCGGGCCGTTACTCGGCCCCGCGCTGGGCGGGGTGCTGGTGGAATATGCTTCATGGCACTGGATCTTTCTGATCAATATCCCGGTGGGAATTGTCGGCGCTATGGCGACCTTTATGCTGATGCCAAACTACACCATAGAGACCCGGCGCTTTGATCTGCCGGGGTTCCTGCTGTTAGCTATCGGCATGGCGGTACTCACGCTGGCGCTGGACGGTAGTAAAAGCATGGGGATTTCGCCCTGGACATTAGCCGGACTTGCTGCGGGCGGCGCGGCAGCCATTCTGCTCTATCTCTTCCATGCCAAAAAAAACTCAGGCGCGTTATTCAGCCTGCGATTGTTCCGCACGCCCACGTTTTCACTGGGGTTGCTGGGCAGTTTTGCCGGGCGTATCGGCAGCGGTATGCTGCCGTTTATGACGCCGGTCTTTTTGCAAATTGGTCTTGGTTTTTCACCGTTTCATGCCGGTTTGATGATGATTCCCATGGTGCTGGGCAGCATGGGAATGAAGCGGATTGTAGTGCAGATAGTTAACCGTTTTGGCTATCGTCGGGTTCTGGTGGCGACTACGCTCGGACTGGCATTGGTTAGCCTGTTGTTTATGTCGGTCGCGCTGCTCGGCTGGTATTATCTCCTGCCGCTGGTACTGCTTTTGCAGGGAATGGTGAACTCGGCGCGCTTTTCTTCCATGAACACCTTAACGCTAAAAGACCTTCCCGATACGCTGGCCAGCAGCGGCAATAGCTTATTATCGATGATTATGCAGCTCTCGATGAGTATCGGCGTCACTATTGCCGGAATGCTGCTGGGTATGTTTGGCCAACAGCATATCGGGATAGACAGTAGCGCCACACATCACGTCTTTATGTACACCTGGTTATGTATGGCGGTTATTATCGCGCTACCGGCGATAATTTTTGCCCGCGTGCCGAACGATACACAGCAAAACATGGTCATTTCACGGCGTAAAAGGAGCCTGTAATGAAAGTCTGGCGGCCCGGAATCACCGGCAAGCTGTTTCTGGCGATCTTCGCCACCTGCATCGTGCTGCTGATCAGTATGCATTGGGCCGTGCGCGTCAGTTTTGAACGCGGATTTATTGACTATATCAAACACGGCAACGAGCAGCGGCTACAAATGCTGGGCGATGCGCTGGGCGACCAGTACCAGCAACACGGCAACTGGCGTTTTTTACGCAACAACGATCGCTTCGTTTTCCAGATTCTGCGTTCATTTGAGCATGACAACGACCGGGATAAACCCGGCCCCGGTATGCCGCCGCACGGTTGGCGCACCCAGTTCTGGGTCGTCGATCAAAATGGCCGGGTGCTGGTCGGCCCACGCGGTCCGGTGCCGCATGACGGTACTCGCCGCCCCATTCTGGTCAATGGCGTCGAAGTCGGCGCGATTATCGCCTCGCCTGTCGAGCGGCTGACGCGCAATACGGATATTAATTTTGATATGCAGCAGCGGCGCGCCAGTTGGATGATCGTGGCGTTATCAACGTTGCTGGCCGCGCTGGCGACATTTTTGCTGGCGCGTGGCCTGCTCGCCCCGGTCAAACGGTTGGTCGAGGGTACGCACAGGCTGGCGGCGGGGGATTTTACCACGCGCGTGACCCCAACCAGCGCCGATGAGCTGGGAAAACTGGCGCAGGACTTTAACCAGCTTGCCAGCACGCTGGAAAAAAACCAGCAGATGCGCCGCGACTTTATGGCGGATATTTCCCACGAACTGCGCACGCCGCTGGCGGTATTGCGCGGCGAACTGGAAGCCATTCAGGATGGCGTTCGCCAGTTCACGCCAGAATCGGTTACCTCGCTACAGGCGGAAGTCGGTACGCTTACCAAACTGGTTGACGACCTGCATCAGCTGTCGTTGTCTGACGAGGGCGCGCTGGCTTACCAAAAAACGACCGTCGATCTTGTTCCCCTGTTGGAAGTCGCTGGCGGCGCGTTCAGAGAACGCTTTACCAGCCGGGGGCTAACGCTACATTACGCGTTGCCGGATAGCATGACCGTCTTCGGCGACCCGGATCGCCTGATGCAACTGTTTAATAATCTGCTGGAAAACAGTCTGCGCTACACCGACAGCGGCGGCGGCCTGCATATTTCCGCCGAACAACGCGACAAATCATTATTCCTGACCTTTGCCGATTCTGCACCGGGCGTCAGCGATGAACAGTTACAAAAGCTTTTTGACCGTTTTTACCGCACGGAAGTGTCCCGTAACCGCGCCAGCGGCGGTTCTGGACTGGGGCTGGCAATATGCGTCAATATTGTACACGCGCATAACGGTCATCTTCACGCCACTCATTCGCCTTTTGGCGGGGTTAGCATTACAGTAGAGTTACCGCTGGATCGCGATTTACAGAGAGAAGTATGACTGAATTACCCATTGATGAAAACACGCCGCGCATTTTGATTGTTGAAGATGAACCCAAGCTGGGACAGCTGCTTATTGACTACTTACGCGCGGCGAGTTACGCCCCCACGCTCATCAATCATGGCGACAAGGTACTGCCGTATGTGCGTCAAACGCCGCCGGATCTGATCCTGCTGGATCTGATGCTGCCGGGTACCGATGGTCTGACGCTATGCCGGGAGATTCGCCGTTTTTCCGACATCCCCATTGTGATGGTCACGGCCAAAATCGAAGAGATCGACCGGCTGCTTGGGCTGGAAATCGGCGCCGATGATTATATCTGTAAGCCTTACAGCCCGCGCGAAGTCGTGGCCCGCGTGAAAACCATTTTGCGCCGCTGTAAACCGCAGCGCGAACTCCAGCAGCAGGATGCCGAAAGCCCGTTAATGATTGATGAAAGCCGCTTTCAGGCCTCCTGGTGTGGTAAAGCGCTGGATTTAACCCCCGCTGAATTCCGCCTGCTAAAAACCTTATCGCTTGAACCGGGTAAAGTTTTTTCCCGCGAGCAGTTGTTAAACCACCTCTACGACGACTACCGTGTGGTGACCGATCGTACTATCGACAGCCACATTAAAAACCTGCGCCGTAAACTGGAATCGCTGGATGCCGAACAGTCATTTATACGCGCGGTCTACGGGGTGGGATATCGCTGGGAAGCGGATGCGTGTCGCCTGGTATAATGATTATTGGCATAACAATAACAAGGTCGTAAGACGATATTTTCCGCCAACGCTATTCTGGCGGAATTAACACACTGCCCTCTTTCCTTTGGCCGAGCGGTATCCCGAAAACCACGACGAACGCGATCGGGGACAATAAATTATTTGGCCGCTCTTTTTAGTTTACCGATATACTGTGAGTAGTTTTTTAAACTTATTGCGCATTAATTCATTAAGTGAATCTAAAAATACATAAACATAGTACCAGCTTAATTATACATGGATTTTTATGACAGAAACGTCATCTCACCGCTATAAACCACGCAATATAATAAATGCGCCAAATGTAAAATCGTCTATTTTTTCCCGGAGTCAACAACGCGGCGACAGCGAAAATATCCAGCGCTGGTTAAGCAACCATTTTTATCGTTGGATCATCGGTGACTTTCCTCATGTTTATCCTGTGCGCTCCGTCGCCGATTATGCCGTTTATTTTAGCGCTGATGCAGAAATCCCCGCCTGGCTGGCGCCAAAGCTGGGTGGCGATGAGCACTTTTACTACCTTAACGTTCAGCACCCGCAACTCGTGGCAATGGAAAGAGATTTAGTGGAATTTCTTTCGCGGCAGGAAGGAACGCGGCTGGAAACTAAACTACAGCGCATCAACTGCTTTACCGTGCTGGCAATGCGCGAAGCGGAGCATCAAAAAATGCAGCGCCTGCGTGAACAAGGTTGGTATCCCTCCAACAGCGAGGCGCTAAAACCGGTGATGGCGGTGAATAACGGTGTGCTGGTTGAGTTTGATGCAACAAACCCCGGCCTGCGCAGTGAGATGGCGTATGAATCCTGGCATATGCAACACTGCGTCGGAGATTTTGAAAATAAAGGCGCGCTTTCCGGCGGCTACGGTGATTACTACGCCCGACAAATTGAACAACAAAAACTTCGCCTGTTCAGCCTGCGCGACGGCAATAATATTCCCCACGTCACAATAAGCCTGGTGGTTGGTAATAACGGCCTGAGCATTGATCAGATTAAAGGTAAGCAAAATCGCCATCCTATTAAGAAATATGCTAACGATGTTTTATCTCTGTTACGCCATCTGCAACCACTTCCTGAGCGCCACGCCGATTGCGAAGAGATGGGAATAGTTTATGAAGCAACGCCGGAATATTCAGGTTGGAAATTTATTACTCATATTCATGACCTCAATTTTCTGCTCAATGTGCTGCATGACAATTTTCATTTAATGGAGCACTTCCCTACGCCTCCGGTAGCTTTACAGTGGCTGCTGCTACACAGCGCCCCGGAGGCGCTGCGCTACCTTCAGGTTGTTGATCCTAACGTGGCGACGGCTGCGGAAATGCTGTTTCCGCAGCATGAATGGCATCCTACGCTTGCCGGGAAAAACACCAGTAGCGAACCTTTCGAAATTGAAAGCCTGACGCTACAAACCACGCGTTACCTACCTGTCATCAAGGAGGTGCAATAATGTTCTGGATTGTTCTTATTATTGCCGCCCTATTTTTTAGCTGGCGCAACTACAAAAAAAACAAACCGCTGATTGCGTCCCGTATCGCCGAGGAGAAAGAAAAAGATCGCCTGAAGGATCTGCGTCGCGATACCCGGCGGCGTCAATGGGCGCTGGCGCTGGCTGATATCCTTGCCCGGCGCAACGGGCTACCGACCAAAGGCGTTGAGCTGGTCTTCAAACTTGACGATGACAAACGCCGCTATCTGGCGCAGCAGGTAAAAAAAGAGCTGGGCTTGAGCGAAAACCTCGACGGCGCGGCGTTACGCCACAAGGTTGAGGATATCTTACGCCGCTGGCCTGCGGGCATCGGCAGCTCGCCGCGCACGTTTTATCATCATCTGGCGGCCCAGGGCCAGGTCCGCGACGCGCTGGCCTTCGACTGTATGCGCACCGCCTTTCTGACCCGCTGTATCGCCGGGCTCGGCTGGTGCGACGTACATCAGGCCTGGCTGGTGTTATTACTTAACGCCCAGCGCGCTCAGGACTGTTTTGATTCCTGGGAGGATTACGCCACCGCCTACGTTCGCGCCCGCCGGGTATGGCTCACGCTACGTGACACGCCAACAGCGCTTGCCGGACGGGATTTACAGGAAGCCACCCATTATTTGCAAGACCCGGTCAGCCGCTGGCGACAACTGCCGTGGAATGAATTCAAAATTTTCGAGCCGATTTAAAGGACGCTTTATGGAACAGGATGATCGTCTGCTCAACGCTATGTTTGAGATGTGCAACCACAAAAATCCCCTCAATGACGGGCAACGCGAATGGCATATCGCCGATATTCCCGGCCTGCTGCGCGAAGAACGCTATGACGAACTGGACGAACGCTACAACCAGGCGCTGACGGAGAGCTTTACCAGCCGCGAAGCGGAAAAGCGCTATTTCTTCGCCTGGAATCAAATGGACAACCCTTTTTACGATATGGACACGCTGGTTGAGGCTGGGCCGCAAGGATTAGCGCTGATCAAAAACTGGCAGCGCGCTCGTCCCCGCTCCACTCACGCCTGGCTTGCCGAGGCGCAATACTGGAATCACCGTGCGTGGCTTTACCGCAGCTATGGCTGGGCGAGAGAAACCACCCGAGCGATGTGGATCTGCGCCGCCGCCTGCAACGAACGGATGGTCATCGCCGTGCTCAATGCTATCGACTGTGAACCGCGCCAGTGGATGGCGGCGGCCCTGACCAGCACCAACTCCAAAGTCTTCGGCCAGCCCGACTGGCTGGTTGAGTTCCTCGAGGGCGCGGATGTTGCCGGGCAGCCATTAATGGAAGATCTGGCTGAATATCATCGCCATTCACCGCAGGAGGTGGATGCGCTGATGGCCCATTCCGGGCTGTCGTTTACCGACGCGGTTTGCCCAAATTTGCCGCGCCCGTCCGTGCTGCCGGAGTGCAATGACGATGCCGGGCAAAAATACTGGCTCGCCGTCTGCCTGGCTATTTTCCCGACGGCATTTTACGTGCTGGATGAATATATCCCGTTTCGTATGCCACGCTGGAGAGGGTCTCACGAGGAAATCCGCGAATTTCTGGAATCAAGCGTATGCGATCACCTTTCTGCCGCAGAACGTGAACATCTGGAGCTATTAATCTGGTGGGACGATCACCGCGATCTGCGCATTAAAGAGGTTGACTCCCCGGCAGAACAGAAACGCATTATCGCCAAAGCCGAAGAGATTAGCCTGCGAGCGCATATCCAGGAATCTCGCCACAACGCGCTGGAGTGGCTGCGGGTCTGCTATAGCGATCTGGACGATAATGACGCGCTCTGGCGAACCCTTCAGCGTTCGATCGTGGAAAAAGTTAAACTCAACAATTACTTCTCTGATGACACGATAAAGTTCGCCCTGCGCGATTTTCCTGACACCTGGTGGATGTATAATTTTCTCTGTCAGAATGCGCAGCAAACGGAATTCGCAGTGCCGAAAATCCGTCGTGGCTACTTTCAGTACGCCGGGCTATTGGGTTTCGAAAAGGATGAGGCGCAAGGCCTCGCCTGGCTCGATAGCGTCGCCGACATTCAATATAACCATAGCTGGCGGGCGGCGATTAAAAATTTCAACTGGTTCGGGCTCCCGGAACATTTCGTGCCGCTGGCAGAGCTGGGCGCACAAAGAAATATACCCGCCGCGCTAAACCTGCTGGGCCTTGAACACAATAATAAAGAGAACAACGGCCTACTACCTTACGATCCTGCCATCGCGTTAGGGTATTTTCAGCGCGCGGCGGAGATTTTGCACCGGCAGTTAGCGCTGCGCGAGAGCACTCCGTACAAATTAATAGATAACGGAGGCTATACCGACTATGAAAATGACCTGCAAAATATTCATTTCAGCATCGGCGTCTGCAACCAGCGTCTGAGTAAACAAGAACCTGATACCGAAAAACGTTCCGCTTATGAAAAAGAACTACTCGATAATCTCTGGCTGGCGCATCAGTTCGGGCATAAAGAGGCCTGGGGCTTGTTCCTGCTGAATATTTTTGAAGTGAAGGATATTACGCTGGCGCATAAGCATCTGGAACTGGTGCAACAAGAGGCCAACAAAGGCACGCTACATGCTATGGTGACCCTATCGCGTCTGCACGGTAATAAACACGATCGAACGCTGTTTAATATGAAGCTAAGCGCACGCTGGGCGCATTTTGCCTTCACACTTTACCCGGATAATGAAATCGTTATGGACTGCCTGGACCACCTGCATTTCGATTCTTTCTGGAAACGCTTTCGTTTCGCTTGGTATACCGTCCGTATCCCGAATTCAGAGCTGCCGGGACAGGTCAACTCAATGGTGTAAGGTGGTTTACTCCCCTCTCCCACGGCGCTACAATGCCCGCCCTTAAAGTGAGGACTCTCCTCAAGCCGCCTCATCAGGTGAGGCGGATCTGACCTGTCATCAGAACGAGAAAATGATGTTTAAACCAGAACTTCTTTCGCCGGCGGGAACGCTGAAAAATATGCGTTACGCTTTCGCTTACGGTGCCGATGCCGTCTATGCGGGCCAACCACGCTACTCTTTACGCGTGCGTAATAACGAATTCAATCACGAAAATTTGCAGCTTGGCATCAACGAAGCCCACGCGCTCGGAAAAAAATTCTACGTGGTGGTGAACATCGCCCCGCATAACGCCAAGCTCAAAACCTTTATCCGTGACCTGAAACCCGTCGTCGAGATGGGCCCGGATGCGCTGATCATGTCCGATCCAGGGTTGATTATGCTGGTACGCGAGCACTTCCCGGCAATGCCGATTCACCTGTCGGTACAGGCTAATGCCGTAAACTGGGCGACGGTAAAATTCTGGCAGCAGATGGGGCTGACCCGTGTGATTCTCTCCCGCGAGCTGTCGCTGGAAGAGATTGAGGAAATTCGCCAGCAGGTGCCGGATATGGAAATAGAAATTTTCGTCCACGGCGCGCTATGCATGGCCTATTCCGGCCGCTGCCTGCTTTCCGGCTACATCAATAAACGCGATCCGAATCAGGGCACCTGCACCAATGCCTGCCGTTGGGAATATAACGTGCAGGAAGGAAAAGAAGACGTTGTCGGCAACATCGTGCATAAGCACGAACCGATTCCGGTACAGAACGTTGAGCCGACGCTCGGTATCGGCGCGCCGACGGATAAAGTGTTTATGATAGAAGAGGCCCAAAGACCGGGCGAATACATGACCGCGTTCGAAGACGAGCATGGCACCTATATCATGAACTCAAAAGATTTGCGCGCTATCGCCCACGTGGAGCGCCTGACGAAAATGGGCGTCCACTCGCTGAAAATCGAAGGCCGCACCAAATCCTTTTATTACTGCGCCCGTACCGCGCAGGTCTACCGTAAGGCCATCGACGACGCCGCCGCGGGTAAACCCTTCGACCCTACGCTGCTGGAAACGTTGGAAGGTCTGGCTCATCGCGGCTATACCGAAGGTTTCCTGCGTCGCCATACGCACGACGATTACCAGAATTACGAGTACGGGTACTCCGTTTCCGAACGCCAGCAATTTGTCGGCGAGTTCACCGGCGAGCGTAAAGGCCAACTGGCGGCCGTGGCGGTGAAAAATAAATTCTCCGTTGGCGATAGTCTGGAGCTGATGACACCGCAGGGAAATATCAATTTCACCCTGGAACAGATGGAGAACGTCAAAGGCGACGCTATGCCGGTGGCGCCTGGCGATGGCTATACCGTCTGGATGCCCGTCCCGCAGGACGTTACGCTGGATTACGCACTATTGATGCGTAATTTCTCAGGCGAATCAACGCGTAACCCCCATGCTAAGTAGTTAATTGCGGTTATTTTTTCATGGCGGGAAGATTCTTAGAAATTGATCACATACCGCTTCGCTCAATGCGGGTATTATTCAACGCGCTGAAAAACATAACCCATAAATGCTAGCTGTACCAGGAACCACCTCCTTGGCCTGCGTAATCTCCCTTACGCAGGCTTATTTTTTGCGTATAATCCATAAAAAAGTGGTACTTCCCGCCATATCCAAAATTGACCACACTAACCAAAGCGCAAATGGGCGCTTAGGTTTACAGACCTCCCCTATCCATTGCCAGCCAGCAAGTCACAATCCTCCCCGCATCCGGTCAGACTCAGGACTTAGCATTCTGACGTTTACGTTTAACATCAGTGAATTAAATCAATAACTACTTTGTGAGCACTTACACAAAAAGTTTCCAGGTTATTAAATTAAGGTTAAAAACTGATAATTTAAGCGTGTAAAAATATGGCACGTTTTAATGCCGCTTTTACAAGGATTAAAATAATGTTTTCCCGGATTAGAGGTTTGATTTCATGTCAAAGTAATACTCAAACCATCGCACCTACGCTCAGTCCACCTTCATCAGGCCATGTAAGTTTTGCTGGGGTTGATTATCCTCTATTACCACTAGATCACCAAACGCCCTTCCCACCGTCACGTATAATAGGTATCCAGAGTTATTCCTTTATCCTGTAAAATGTGATACAGATTCTCCATTGATCTAATAACTACCTCAATTTCACATTCAAGTTTCTCTACAGAACTTTCATTGAGTGAGAAGTTGAGAGCCAGTAATAATGATTGTGAGTTATTATCATAACACAAATGTGGTCCATTATTCTCTGCAAACCATAAATTAGCATTGAGAAATTCAAAAGCAAGATTATTATTATCCGGAGGTCTTCCGCAAAAACCGTATATCATTATATACTCGCTGTTAGTGCTTGTTAGTAAGATACGGTAACGGTTATCTATAATAAATGAGCATAATCTGTTTTCGTCAAAGACAATTGAATCGACATTTAATTTTAGTGAAAACTGTCTTAATAAGCGATCGGCTTTTGAATACATAACACCCCATACTCTATTTAAAGAGTTTCTATATAAGTCATAAGCCTCTTGTCTTGACGCGCAACACCCCGTGTCATCGTCAGAATTCGTCTTTTCCCTATGACTTGCTGTGTTTGCTCATTTATGGCCAGGCTGGCCGGGTTCTGACACCATTTGCGCTAAGGTATAGTCCGGCGTATATTCCCATCATACCAATCCCCCCCATGCCAAACGATGCGCCTAAAACCGTCAGGGCGGTAGTATATGTAGCACCACTACTGACACTGGCGACAACCCCTGAGCATACCCCACTGAAAACACTTGTAAACAATGCCGAGGTTCCCAGACACATCAAACATCTGGGTTTATTGCCGTAAGCGTTAAACTCAACGATTTCAGCTACTGGTTTTTCGTCATTACCCCGTTCAGAAGGAGGGAGCAATGGCGTTTGCGCATTCACGCCTGAAGTGACATTCATATAAACCTCTTCATGCACATGCCTGTTTATGTTTATGAGAAAAGCGATACCTCAGGCAACGGTACGACTATAGGACACCGCGCTAAGCCATCATCTAAATAGGTTTTATTGATATATAGTAGCGTGCTTCTAATAGTGCGCCGTGTTTCTGCTAAAGAGTCTAAAGAACATTTCGATTTTATGCTATTAAAAAGTATGTTTGGTAATAAATATCAGGTTTTTATCTGATATTATGGTGTTTGAAATTAATACTGATAACTGACGTATGTTCGTCTTGTTAATCCTCCGTTTCGTTATTAAAGGCGCTATATCGGAAAGCGTCTGACTCCCCCTTGTGGTTTCCCTGCACTCTCACAAGCGCTACTCAATGCGCATACCGGCATCTCTCTTGTCGCCATTTGTCTTAAACCATGCTTCGCTTACCGCTGCGTACAGCAGGAAGAAAAACGGTAAAGCAATAAGTGCGCAACATTTCAATTTTCATCCTGTTCTGACCTCGCTTTTTCATTTCTGCTATACACTTTCTGGAGATTGTTGTTCAACTTATTAAGGCATAACGGATGGCTAACTTTCCCGCCAGCTTACTGATCCTCAATGGCAAAAGCGCTGATAACCAGCCGCTACGTGAGGCCATTACTCTACTTCGCGACGAAGGTATACAGATTCACGTTCGGGTAACCTGGGAAAAAGGCGACGCGCAGCGTTACGTTGATGAAGCCCGTAGACTGGGCGTTGAAACGGTGATTGCCGGCGGCGGAGACGGTACCATTAATGAAGTGTCGACCGCGCTCATCCAGATCCGCGACGGCGTAGCCCCTGCACTGGGCCTTTTGCCGCTCGGCACTGCCAACGATTTTGCCACCAGCGCCGGTATTCCTGAAGCGCTGGACAAAGCGCTGAAACTGGCGATTGCCGGAAACGCGATGGAAATTGATATGGCCAGGGTCAATGATAAAACCTGTTTTATCAATATGGCGACGGGCGGTTTTGGCACCCGCATTACCACCGAAACGCCGGAAAAACTTAAAGCCGCGTTGGGCGGCGTCTCCTATCTTATTCACGGTCTGATGAGAATGGATACGCTGACCCCTGACCGCTGCGAAATACGTGGCGAAAACTTTCACTGGCAGGGAGATGCGCTGGTAATCGGCATCGGCAACGGTCGTCAGGCCGGCGGCGGGCAGCAATTATGTCCCACCGCGCTGATTAACGACGGGCTGTTACAGCTACGGATTTTTACCGGCGAAGAACTGCTGCCGGCGCTGTTTTCCACACTCACGCAGTCAGATGACAATCCGAATATTATTGACGGCGCCTCAGCGTGGTTTGATATTCATGCACCGCATGAAATCACGTTCAATCTGGATGGCGAACCACTCAGCGGGCAAGAATTTCATATTGAGGTGCTGCCTGGCGCATTACGCTGTCGGCTGCCGCCAGACTGCCCGTTGCTACGTTAATAACACCAGTCGCTGGCCGGATGCGCTCACATCCGGCTTTTCTTCGTTGAACTCAGGCGATGGTGACTTTGCTATCCAGATAGACATCCTGTACGGCGTTAATCAACTTCACGCCATCAGCCATTGATTTCTTAAAGGCTTTACGTCCCAGAATTAGCCCCATTCCACCGGCTCGTTTGTTGATCACCGCGGTACGAACCGCGTCGCCGAGATCAGTGTCGCCGCCGTCCGCGCCGCCGGAGTTGATAAGCCCGGCGCGTCCCATATAGCAGTTCGCCAACTGGTAACGAACCAAATCAATCGGGTTATCGCTGGTCAGTTTGCTGTACACGCGATCGTCGGTATAGCCGAAGTTGACCGCTTTATAACCGCCATTATTCTCGGCCATTTTCTGTTTCACAATATCCGCACCAATCGTAGCGGCCAGATGGTTGGCTTGCCCCGTCAGGTCAGCGGATACATGGTAATCGACGCCGTCTTTTTTAAAGGAAGAATTACGCAGGTAAGCCCACAATACGGTCACCATACCCAGCTCATGCGCACGCTCAAAAGCGGCGGAGATCTCTTCAATCTGGCGACGGGACTGTTCCGAACCGAAATAGATCGTCGCGCCTACCGCCACGGCGCCCATATTGAACGCCTGCTCAACGCTGGCGTACAGGGTCTGATCGTACTCTGTCGGATAGCTCAATGTTTCGTTGTGATTCAGTTTGACCAAAAACGGAATACGGTGCGCATAGCGCCGTGAAACCGAGGCCAGTACGCCGTAGGTAGAGGCCACGCAGTTACAGCCGGCCTCAATCGCCAATTCAACAATATTTTTTGGGTCAAAGTAGCGCGGGTTGGCCGCAAAAGAAGCGCCGGCGGAGTGCTCCACTCCCTGATCGACGGGCAGTATCGAAAGGTATCCTGTTCCCGCCAGGCGTCCAGTATTATAGAGCGTCTGCATATTACGCAGAACGGCTGGTGGACGATTATTGTCAATCATCACCCGGTCAACGTAATCCTTGCCGGGTAGATAAAGCTGATCGGAAGGAATGGTCATACAACGATGCTGTAAAAGGCTGTCGGCGTCTTTGCCAAGCAACTGCGCAATATCAGTCATAGCTATGCTCCCGTAAGTTCCGATAGGGTATCGGAAGGTGAATAGTCCTGCCCCACAGATTGCGGGTCGCAATAAGCCTGGTACTGACCGACCATTTTTGCCAACTTTAGCGCATTTTTTCGGCGCTATCTGCTGACTCGATTCACGTCCGAAAAAGTGTTAGATCGGTCAAAATTAATGCTCAATGGTATTTAAAAGGTATTATTAAGTGGTATTGTCGTGGCGTACCTTACCTGTCATGAAGGATTCAAAAATGAAAACGACCTTTAAACTGTCGTTCATGATGTTCGTGGAGTGGTTTATCTGGGGCGCCTGGTTCGTCCCCCTGTGGCTATGGCTAAATAAAAGCGGGTTTTCCGCCGGTGAAATAGGCTGGTCTTATGCCTGTACCGCCATTGCGGCGATCCTGTCGCCGATTCTGGTCGGCTCCGTTACCGACCGTTTTTTCTCAGCGCAAAAAGTCCTGGCGGTACTGATGTTTGCAGGCGCCGTGCTGATGTATTTCGCGGCGCAGCAAACCATCTTCGCCGGATTCTTTCCGCTGCTTCTGGCCTATTCATTGACCTATATGCCGACCATCGCGCTGACAAACAGCATTGCCTTCGCTAACGTACCGGACGTTGAACGCGATTTTCCACGCATTCGCGTTATGGGAACCATTGGGTGGATAGCCTCCGGCCTCGCCTGTGGATTCCTGCCGCAAATGTTAGGCTATAACGATATTTCCCCCACCAACATTCCACTGCTCATAACCGCCGCAAGTTCAGCGTTGCTGGGCGTATTTGCGTTCTGTCTGCCAGACACGCCGCCAAAAAGCACCGGCAAGATGGATATTAAAGTGATGCTGGGGCTGGATGCGCTGGTCCTGCTGCGCGATAAAAACTTTCTCGTTTTCTTCTTCTGTTCCTTTCTGTTTGCGATGCCGCTGGCCTTCTACTACATCTTCGCTAACGGCTATCTGACGGAAGTGGGAATGAAAAACGCCACCGGCTGGATGACGCTCGGCCAGTTCTCTGAAATCTTCTTTATGCTGGCTCTGCCCTTTTTCACTAAGCGCTTTGGTATTAAAAAGGTATTATTACTTGGTCTTATTACCGCTGCGATCCGCTACGGCTTTTTTGTCTATGGCGGCGCGGAAACGTACTTCACTTATGCCCTGCTGTTCCTCGGTATTTTGCTGCACGGCGTGAGTTACGATTTCTACTACGTCACCGCCTACATTTATGTCGATAAAAAAGCGCCGGTTCATATGCGTACCGCTGCGCAAGGGCTTATCACCCTCTGCTGTCAGGGATTCGGCAGCCTGCTGGGCTATCGTCTCGGCGGCGTGATGATGGAAAAAATGTTTGCTTATCCGCAACCGGTTAACGGTCTGACATTCAACTGGGCGGGCATGTGGACGTTTGGCGCAGTGATGATTGCCGTCATCGCGCTACTATTTATGATTTTCTTTCGCGAATCGGACAAAGAGATCACTGCTATTGACGATCGCGATATTGCGTTGACACAAGGGGAAGTAAAATGAAAGCAGAACGTATTCTCGGTGCTCTTTACGGGCAAGCGTTAGGGGATGCGATGGGAATGCCCTCTGAGCTGTGGCCGAGAACGCGCGTCAAAGCGCATTTCGGCTGGATTGACCGCTTTCTGCCCGGCCCAAAAGAAAATAATGCCGCCTGCTATTTTAACCGCGCGGAGTTTACGGATGATACCGCAATGGCGCTCTGCCTGGCCGACGCGCTACTCGAATGCGAAGGCAACATTGATCCCGAGATCATTGGACGTAACATCCTCGCCTGGGCAGAACGCTTTGATGCGTTCAATAAAAATGTACTCGGCCCGACGTCAAAAATTGCGCTGAATGCGATTCGCGACGGCAAACCCATCGCGGCGCTGGAAAATAACGGCGTGACTAACGGCGCGGCCATGCGCGTTTCGCCGTTGGGCTGCCTGTTGCCGCCAACTAACCTGACAGCCTTTATAGCAGAAGTGGCGTTAGCCTCCAGCCCGACGCATAAATCCGATCTGGCGGTGGCTGGCGCCGTGGTTGTCGCCTGGGCCGTCTCGCGAGCGGTTAACGGCGACACGTGGCAAAGTATTGCCGACTCGCTCCCCGCCGTCGCCCATCAGGCGCAGACAGCGCGTATTACCACGTTTAGCGCCTCGCTATCGGCACGTCTGGAACTGGCGCTAAACATTGTCCGCCACGCCGACGGCGTCGAATCTGCCAGCGAACAGCTCTATCAGATCATCGGCGCGGGAACCAGCACCATTGAATCGGTTCCCTGCGCTATCGCCATGGTGGAACTGGCGAATACCGATCCTAACCGCTGTGCCGTGCTGTGCGCTAACCTCGGCGGCGATACCGACACTATCGGTGCGATGGCTACCGCCATTTGCGGCGCGTTGCACGGGGTAAGCGCCATTAACCCCCAGTTAAAGCAAACGCTGGACGAGGTTAATCAGCTGAATTTTGCGCGCTATGCCGTTGCGCTGGCGAGTTATCGTCAACGGCGGGAGGCACTATGAACGGCGCACGGTTGCTGACATTATTACCGACCCTGCATACCCGGCGTCCGCTCACCGTTATCGGCGCGGCAGTGATCGATATCATTGCCGACGCCTGGACGTTGCCGCGTCGCGGAGGCGATATTGAACTGCAACAACAGAGCGTCAATGTCGGCGGCTGTGCGCTGAATATTGCCGTGGCATTGAAACGACTGGGGATTGACGCCAGCAATGCGCTGCCGCTGGGCCAGGGCGTGTGGGCGGAGAGGATTCGCCGCCGTCTGGCAAAAGAGGGATTATCCAGCGTGATTGACGCGGTTGAAGGAGATAACGGCTGGTGTCTGGCGTTAGTCGAACCGGATGGCGAACGCACGTTTATGTCTTTTAGCGGCGTGGAAAACCAGTGGAATGCAGACTGGTTGTCGCAGCTCAGGACACCGCGGGGCAGTCTTGTCTACCTGTCCGGCTATCAACTGGCCTCGTCCTGTGGCGAACCAATGATCCAGTGGCTGGAAACCGTCGACGATGTCACGCCTTTTATCGATTTTGGCCCACGAATAGGTGATATTACAGACGATGTAATGGCGCGCATTATGGCCTGCCGACCCATCGTCTCCCTCAATCGCCAGGAAGCCATCATCGCCGCGGAACGCGCCGGACTTGCGACCGATACGCGCACTTTCGGCGAAGCATGGGTAAACCGCTTTTCCGCGCCGCTGGTGGTGCGCCACGATAAAGACGGAGCGTGGTATTTTAGCGCGCAATCTTCCGGCGTTGTGCCAGCGTTTCCGGCAACCGTGGTGGATACCATCGGCGCGGGCGACAGCCATGCTGGCGGCGTGCTGGCAGGACTGGCGTCAGGCTGGTCGCTCGCGGATGCCGTACTGCTGGGAAATGCGGTGGCAAGCTGGGTGGTCGGGCATCGCGGCGGCGACTGCGCGCCCACGCGCGAGGCGCTACTCCTCGCACACAAAAACGTATAGGTCGCTACGACAATAACTGATGCTGTATTCAATAGGCCGCTGCTGCTGATCGAGCGCCACCTGCTTAATCACCAGCACCGGCACTTTACCATCCATTTGAATATGCGACTGAAACTCATCATCCGGCATCCGGGCGCTGACGCGGGATCGGGTACGCTGAGGGTAAATGTGCTGGCGACGAAAATAGTCATACAGCGAAATGCCAATCGCGTCGACATCATGAATCAGATGCGCGGGCACCCAGGACTCTTCAATCGATACCGCGTCCTCATCAACATAACGAATGCGTTTGAGTAAAAAGACGTCGCTGCCTGCGGGGATCGCCAGATGCTGCGCGACCTCATCCGGACAACTTACCACGCGTTTGTTAACCCATAGCGTATCCGGTTTTTTGCCGCGCAAGACAACCTGCTGAGAAAATCCCCGCGCCTCTTTCAGGGAATATTCAAAGATATTATTGATTTGCGTACCGTAGCCGCGGGCGCGCGTGACGACACCCTCTTCTTCCAGCGCCTGCATCGCTTTTCGTACCGTGATGCGCGAGACGCCGGTAAGCTGGCTGAGATCGCGTTCGCCAGGCAAAATATTACCGTGCTCAAGAATACCGCTGCGCACGGCATCCTTTACCGTCTGGGCGAATTTCATGTATAGCGGCGTATTATCCGCCGCTGAAATTCGTTCATTCAGTTGCGCGATGAGCCGGGTATGCGCTTGTTCCATTTATCTTTCCTGACGACGGGTCTGTAGGCAGTATACTACCACCACGCGTGGAAATGATGTACCGGACCAATGCCTTTCCCCACTTCCAGCGTGTCCGCCTGCGCCAGCGCCGCCGAAAGCCATGCCTTCGCCTCGTTTACCGTCTCTCCCCAACAGCGATGCCGGGGCCGTAACGCCGCCAGCGCCGCCGACAGCGTACAGCCCGTCCCATGCGTATTTTTGGTGTTCACACGCGGCGCGCTAAAACGTTGCTCGCCCTCACGGGTAAAGAGCCAGTCCGGGCTTTGCGCATCCTCTAAATGCCCGCCTTTCATCAATACCGCTTCACACCCCATCGCCAGTAACGCCCGCCCCTGCGCCAGCATCTCCTGTTCCGTATGCGCATGGGGCGCATCCAGCAACGCTGCGGCTTCCGGCAAATTAGGCGTAATCAGCGATACCTGCGGCAACAGCCGGACGCGTAATGTTTCTATCGCAGAGGGCGAGAGCAGCGGATCGCCGCTTTTCGCCAGCATCACCGTATCCAGCACCACATTACGTACATGATGGCGCTGTAACCGTTCCGCCACGGCCTCGACAATATCGGTTTCCGCCAGCATCCCGATTTTTGTGGTATCAATGCGCACATCGCTGAACACGGAATCAAGTTGAGCGGCGACAAAGTCCGGCTCTATCCGGTACACCGACTGTACGCCACAGGTATTTTGCGCCACCAGCGCGGTGATGACCGAACAGCCATATGCGCCCAGCGCGGAAAAGGTCTTGAGATCCGCCTGGATACCGGCCCCGCCGCTGGGATCGGTGCCGGCAATCGTCAGCGCGTTAATTCGTTGCATTGGCCGCCTCCACATCCAGATGATAGAGCGCATCAAGAAAAGCCGGGATGAAGCTGCCCGGTCCTTCGCTACGCTCTGCCGCGGCCTGCCCAGCCAGTTTCATCCAGCAGCAGGCCGACGCGACATTGTCCAGCGCGGCGCCCGGTAACGCGCAACTGGCGGCGACGACCGCCGACAACGCGCAGCCGGTGCCTACAATGCGAGTCATTAACGGATCGCCGCCGGGAATGCTCAGCGTGCGCTGACCATTAGTGACGTAATCTACCTCTCCGGTAACCACAACGATGCAGTCTATCTGACGCGCCAGCGCCTGCGCCGCAGGCAGTGCGGCCAACGCCGCCTCGGTGGTATCTACGCCGCGTCCGCCCAGCGCCATGCCGGATAACGCCAGGATTTCCGAGGCGTTGCCGCGTATTGCCGCCGGGCGCAGGGACAAGAGATCCAGGCAAAATCGCCGACGAAATTCCAGCGCGCCCACCGCGACAGGATCAAGAGTCCACGGCGTTTTGGCATCATAAGCGCTTTCTACCGCCCCACGCATCGCGTCAGCGCGTGAGGCGGTTAAGGTTCCGACATTAACCAGCAAGGCGTTGGCGATGGCGGCAAACGGTCTGGCCTCGACAGGATCAATCACCATGGCGGGTGAAGCGCCCAGCGCCAGCAACGTATTGGCGGTAAACGTTTGTACGACGTCATTCGTCATACAGTGCGTAAGCGGGGAGAGCGCGCGAAAGTGTTTTAACGTATGCGCCGCAAGCGTGCGGCAGTGCAGGTCAGGCTGCATGGTTCAGCTCCTGCCCGCGTGAAGAAGGGACACGAGCAGTGTCAGACTTCCCTACGCTGGCATTATCCAGATCAGGTGGTACGGGTATTTCTCAGCCTTCACAAAGAAGGGCACCCCGAGTCGTCAAGCCCCGCCGTGTTAAGCGGGGTTTCGCTATTAAGCATACTGTCTGCGCCAGACAATGTAAATTTACAGCCAGCGGCGGACGATAATTTCAGCGTTATCAGATAGTTCTCAAAACCTATTTGGTTCTGGCAAACTTGCTGGCGGATATGTTGCTGCACGACGCTTTCGTTTACACTTTTTACGAAAAGGGGCGTGAGATAACAAAATAGCGCTTGTCAGATACGCCACCAGCAGAAATGATACACACGATGTTAACTGACCCGCATATGTGGAGGGTAAAAGTATGAAAAGTAAGTTGCTGCCTTGCGCGCTGTTGCTTGCAACCAGTTTTGCATGGGCCGCCCCCGCGACAACGGGCATTGATCAATATGAGTTAAAAAGCTTTATCGCCGACTTCACCCACTTCAAGCCCGGCGATACCGTTCCGCAGATGTACCGCACCGATGAGTACAATATTAAACAGTGGAAATTACGTAATCTGCCCGCGCCAGATGCCGGTACTCACTGGACCTATATGGGCGGCGCGTATGTACTGATTAACGATACCGATGGAAAAATCATCAAAGCCTATGATGGCGAGATTTTTTATCATCGATAAAAAAGCACACTCTCCGTTAAGGAGAGTGTGCTTAGCATTGATTACTGATAACTTGTAATAATATAAACACTACTTTTTACATTGCCCGGTTGGACGTTACCATATTTATAGTATTGTACACCCAGCTTCAGTTCTGAAGCTTCAGTCATTTCTTTATTATACCCTAACAGTTGCCTTTTCTCATCAGAGTTTACATGAATAAGGCTATCATTAAGGAAAATTTTAAACCCAACATTTTTTGCACTATCGGCGCTTGTTAATTCATTTGCCAAATAATCTCCATTGGTTGCTGAAACGGCAGAAAAATGATAATTTACAATACTTGTCGTCATTCCCAGCCCTCCATCACATGTAAATTTCAGTGCATCAGGAAAGTATTCGACCTGAGCATTACCAGCCAACAGATCACTTAATGAAATAGGAGGCAATGTAATCTCATTATTAGACAAAGAACATGTTGTCTTAGTAAAAAATATTTTTATCGGCACTTTAAAACTATATTCATGGTTGGTGTTATCATGAGCACAAATAACTGCACCATGACAATCCAATGGTTTAACTTTGATATAATTTCCTAACAAAAAAACTTCACCTGCAGATTTGGCTTCAATACTATTATCATCTACCTCCACTTTTACCACCTTAGCCAACACCTTGTATTTTAAGTTATTGTTTAGTTTACTGGCTTGAGAAGTCTCATTGGCTTTTTGTTTTCCTGTTTGGCTACCGTCAACAAACAATGTCACATCAACATACAACCTATGTCCGCTACCATCATTTATTTTATATCTTACAGTCTCCCCATTACCACTTGAATACGTTGTCTTAAAGCGGTTTTCTACAGCAGTCCCTCCCATACAATGGAATCCAGAGAAAGAATCTGGAAATACCATTGATACTTCTTTTTCAAAAACATTCCTGCTATCTAATTTAATTTCAATTACATCCTCTATTTTTGTATTACTAGCAGATTCCGGATTTATAATATAACAATACGCTTGCAAATTTGAAGATATAAAAATCATAAACAACATCAATAAATATCTCATGACATTCCTCACCGACAAATATAAACTTTACTTTCATCAATCGTTTTGCCGAAAGTGATTGAGCATGAAAGTCCCTGTTGTTTATCAATCGCCACATTTATTTCCGGCGGTACTTCATTGGTGCGAATAAAGAGCTGGCTTCCCTGGCCTACCACGCCAATATTATGTCCATGAATATCCTCTACTTCGTAACCAAAGGTCAGCGGTGAACCATCGGGACGCTGCGCCCGGATATACCAAGGTTTACGTTGGTCGGTATCAAACGTCGCCAGAACGACTGCCCCCCGATATGGGGCTGTATTACGCCGATTCCCTTGCAGATCGGTTTCACTATTAGTGTTGGAGACATCCAGCATCAAGTGGTTTTCACGATACGGCGTTAAACCATCGTAGACCACCACGCCATTACGGTTGGTGGTGCGGTATTTCTGCCCATTAACATACGCTCCTTCCAGGCCCGGCGCATGCATCACGGCAAACGTTTCCGACAGTCGGTTGGCTAAATTCACGCCCCCAGACCAAGCCACCAGCCCCCCGGAAATACTGCCGCCAGTTTGTGTATATTTAGACGACTGACTATAGCTGCCGTTAAGCGTCGCAACTGGCGCATTCCACGTCAGATTACCGCCAGCCGTTGTCTCGCTGTCCTGCCGTTGATGGCTGAGATTCACCCCATAGTTAAACTGATCGCGACTGCCTGCGGTGCCGGAAAGCCCGGTATTATTTGACGCAAAACCGTCATCATCAAAGGTCGTTGAGTTAGACACATACAAATGCCTGCGCGGAGCGCTAATATCATCTCCCCAATCGAACGGAATAGAGATAAAGACGTTAAAACGCTTATCTTCGTGATGATCTTCATCGTAAGTCTGGCTGGCGGAAAAGGTATAGCTAATCCGTTGCCAGCTATTGGAATAGCTCAGCTGATAATCTTTACTGTTACCGCTACGCCCCCAATAATCACGCCACAGCGTGCTCAAAGATACAGAGCCCCAGCCCTGCGGCAAAGATTGGCTGACGTTCGCCGAAAAACTGTTCTTACGACCAAAATCGTTCTGATAATAATCCGCAATGTCGTACACATCATTTTCATCACGATCATAGCTGTCTTTGTTATTGGCCCAAACGTGATCGTTAAACGTTCGGTAATCTCGTGACGAGTAACGATAGGCAGCAAGCCCAAAACGGGTGGCGGTTTGCGTCAAATACTTGTTATAGGCAATCTGGTAACTTTGCCCGTCAAACACATCACCATTGTCTTGCTTGCTATGCGATTGTGTCATATCGACGGAAATCGCGCCGATACGCGTATTCCAGCCAGTACCCAACGTAAATGCATTGTAGTTATCCGCCAGCATGGTGCCGCCGTACAGCGTTAAGAGATTATTCAGCCCGTATTGGTAGCTCATCTGCGCAAAATCGGTCTGGTTGCTGGCGCCTTCGATATGGCTACGCCCTGCCGCAAAATCATATTTTGAAACACCCGGCTGCAACATATTGGGCACCGCAGCATAGGGCACCAGATAGGTTGTTACCGATCCGTTAGCCTCTTTGATGCTAACATCAAGATCCGCACCGCCGCCTGCCAACTGTAAATCCGCAATAGAGAACGGGCCTGGCGGAACCTCTTTCTGGTAAACCACAAAACCGTTCTGTTCGATGGTGACCAGCGCGTTACTTTGCGCAATCCCCTGCACCAGCGGCGTAAAGTTCTGTTTTGAGTTCGGCAGCATCTGCATATCGCGATACAGCCGTACGCCACGAAAACGCACCGCATCAAAAATATCTGATGAGGTATACATATCCCCGGCACGCAGAGTGCCCAGAATTTGTGGGATGCCACGCTCCAAATACAGGGTGTTGCTTTTCCACTCCCCGCTGCTGTCATCGGTTTTGTTATAGCTGGCATCGGAATGCAGCTGCCAGCCCAGCAGGTTTAACCCGCTGGTGAAACGCGCGTAGGTACTTTTACTATTGCCAGAATCCTTATAGTCGCTGTAATACTGGCTGGCATAGTACGAGGTATAGAAGGCATTAATGCCACGATCCCAGTTTTCCGGAGGAACATACCCTTGCTCAAGTTCATCGACAAACGCCTGCGGAACGCTAAGATCCAGACGAAACGTGCCAATATTCCAGGCATAACTGCCCCCTTGTACCGCCTGCTTCAAGGTTGGGCATTCATTCTGCTTGTCCAACGCTTGTATATTTATCCCCAGACGCGTTAATGCATCGCGGGATAAACAGGTGTCATCCGGATTATCCTTAACAGTAATATCATACTTACCACGCCACTGCTTATTGACGTAGATGTCAATATCATATTGGCCTGGCAGGGGTTGGTTATCATCGAGGCGAAAATCAGAAACCCTCTCACCTTTCATTCCACCCATCATAAAATTTGTATCAAACGTTTCTTCTGCGGCATGGGCATCAATGTCGAGTAGCAACAGTAATACCGCCGAAGCAATCGGAGTCATCCTTAACATAACCAGCTCCTGTTATTTTAAGCTGACGTTATCGCTAATATAATTACCGTGATCGTCAATAATGGTCATTTTATACTTATTGGCATTAGCACTTTTTAATGCCACATCTGCACTGGAGAGCGGTGCAAGCATAATACTTTCGTTATTTATTTTAACATTATTAGCTTTTACTTCCGTCACTGTGATCCAGTTAGCGGCATCATTCTTAATGGAATAAATACTGCCGTTACGTTTCATAGACAGTTTTTGAAACGTATGCATATTAACTGGCGAAATCCCTTTCGGCCGATAAAATAGTTTAATTCGATTCTGCATCGCGAACTTGAGCACATTCTTTCCTACATTATCTGGATTGTTCGGTGGAATATCCAGTACATTGAGGAAAAATAAACTTTCTTTGTTGTTAGGCAGCATATGTGCCATTTTTTTAATTTTCAACTGCTGGCCTGAGTTTCCAGCCACCTTTGCAACCGGAGGTGTAATCATAAATGGCACATGAATTTTTTCCGGCGGTAAAGAACTGTCGCCGTCATCAATCCATGACTGAACCAGTGAAGATCGGTTCCCTTGGTTCATCAACTGGACTAATACTTCCTTTTTATCTGCTGGGTAGATAACGCGAGTACCGTAGATCACAATTCCCGCATGGGCGGGCATAATGATTGATGATATAATTAATGCGTAAAATCCTTTCATTCATTATCCCTTCAGATTAACTACCGGCAGTACAATACTGCCGGTTATAATTTATTCCTGAACAACTTTCAGAGTCACAGTGGCATTTACATCACCAGGGGTTACAGCCATTGTCCTTTTAGCGTAACGAGCTGCAAGATCGAGTTTATATACACCATCGTCTGCTGCTGGAAAGTCACTTAAAGGAATACCTTCGCTTCCAGATTTAGCAATCGATTTATTGTTATGGAACAGTTTAAAACCTACTCCAGTATCCAAGCCAATAGTAGGTATAATAATATCGTTATTGTCAACGTCATTAGCAGAAATGAAAACCTTAACATTTGAAGCGTTTGCACATTTAATTTGCAATGGTGAACTGGCACGCCCCTCTCCATACGTAACATCATTCCCGACATCAACCTCATTGAATAAAGAATCCGGAATGCTAGACAATGTAATTGTAGCCTCTGTCGCGCCATCAACAAACTGACATGAAGTTCCGGTTACCTTACCATTAATATTCAATATGCCAGAATCCGTATCAACAGCAAACGCCCCAGCACTCATAAATACAGCAGACAGTACAGCAGCAGAAATAATTGAACGTTTCATAGTATCTTCCTTAATAAAATAATTTCTATTTGTTAAGAGGGTTAACTCTTGGATTTAAATTCGCACACCAAAAACGTTACTGCAATGTAAACGTGTTGTTTTATTGATTTAAAACAAGTTACAAATATCAATATAGTTGTAGCAAATAAGTGAAGGTGAGTACTATTTTAAAATTTAATAAATTAGCGTAATTAATTGACAATAATTATTTGTACCGCAAATAAAAAAGCCTCTATCATTCATTGAAATGATAGAGGCTTAATAAACAATATATTTTCTTAGTCGTAGCGATTTAACACTATCTGTCGTGTGGAATCCCCAGGAACAGCGACAATTTCAGTAACAATGCCTTGTGCAGGAGTGGGGGTAACATTGTTAATATCTGTATGATGAAGAGTCTGACCACATCGCTGCTGCACCGTATTATTCACAACATCAGTACTGCATGTTGGTTCAACAACCCTCCCGGTAATGGTTAAGGTTGCCGTATCAGAAGCCAAAGCCTGTAAACTCATTCCATAAGCCAGAGTTATAAATCCCAAGAATAAACTTTTCTTCATTGCGCTCATTATTCCTGTTTTAAGTGGAAAACAGCGTACAAGCCATTTTTCCGTTGAATTATGTATTAACGTCCCTGCTAAAACCAATTGGAATGGTAGATTAATGAGATAGGTTTGATCAATTCAAATGATGCATTGAGGCAAATTATTCAGAAAAAGACATGGATTATACAGGCAGGATAAACAATATTACGCAGCTTTTCCATTCCATATATTCACCGCATCAATATATCATTGATGCGATGAATAAGATTTAACGCCAGAAATTACACCGCGCGGAAGGCGATTTCACCCGGAATCACTTCACCCTGCCAGTAAAGCTGTGCCGCAACGCGATCGGCCAGTTCGCGATAGATCGCGGTAAATTCGCTCTCCGGACGGCTAACCACCGTCGGCGTACCGCGATCAAGATCTTCGCGCAGACTAATATGCAGCGGCATCTGACCCAGAAGCTGAGTATGGTATTTTTCCGCCAGCTTCTGCGCGCCGCCCGTGCCGAAGATCGGTTCGTGATGGCCGCAGTTGCTACAAATATGCATACTCATATTTTCCACAATGCCGAGCACCGGCACTTCCACCTTCTCGAACATCACGATACCTTTTTTGGCGTCGATTAACGCGATATCTTGCGGCGTAGTTACCACCACCGCGCCGGTAACAGGAATGTTCTGCGCCAGCGTTAGCTGAATATCCCCGGTTCCCGGCGGCATATCCAGTACCAGATAATCCAGATCCGGCCACAGAGTCTCCTGTAACATCTGCATCAGCGCCTTACTGGCCATTGGGCCGCGCCATACCATCGCGTTATCGTCAGTCACCAGATAGCCGATCGAGTTGGTCGCCAGGCCGTGAGACATAATCGGCGCCATATGCGTACCGTCTGGCGATGTCGGGCGCTGATCTTCTGCGCCAAGCATGGTTGGGATCGACGGACCGTAAATATCGGCATCGAGAACCCCGACCTTTGCGCCTTCAGCCGCTAACGCCAGCGCCAGGTTTACCGCCGTGGACGATTTACCCACCCCGCCTTTACCGGAGCTCACGGCAATGATGTTTTTCACGCCATTAATGCCAGGCTGATTTTTGACGCGTTTCAGCGTCGCAATGTTGTACGACAGTTTCCAGTCGATCGCTTTTGCGCCTGTAATACGTAACAGATCGGCGCTGCATTGCTCTTTTAATACCTCAAACGCGCTGTTCCAGACGAACGGCATGACCAGCTCAACGTGCAGCGTATCATCCATCCAGGCGACGTGGTGCAACGCCTTAAGCGTGGTGAGGTTATGCTTCAGGGTTGGGTGCTGAAAATTCGCCAGCGTCCCGGCGACCATCGCTCGCAGGGTATCTGGTGATTTGGCCTGGGATTGTTCGTTCATCCCGACTCCTTTTGTAGTTCTGAAAAGTACGATTGTAACTTTGTAGTTTACTCCAGCGGTAACAATTATTCATTTACGGATAAATGCCCTTATCGATTGGCGCAGTAATTACCATTTTGGTACTATCAAAGCCCTTTTTTACAACAGAAGAAGTAATACCCACTATGACTCAAGTCGCGAAGAAAATTCTGGTAACGTGCGCGCTGCCGTACGCCAACGGCTCTATCCACCTCGGCCATATGCTGGAGCACATCCAGGCTGATGTCTGGGTCCGTTACCAGCGAATGCGCGGCCATGAGGTTAACTTCATCTGTGCCGATGACGCTCATGGCACGCCGATCATGCTGAAAGCGCAGCAGCTTGGTATTACGCCGGAGCAAATGATCGGTGAAATGAGCCAGGAGCACCAGACCGATTTCGCCGGTTTTAATATTAGCTACGACAACTACCACTCAACGCACAGCGACGAGAATCGCGAGCTGTCCGAGCTGATTTATACGCGCCTGAAAGAGAACGGTTTTATTAAGAACCGCACCATCTCTCAACTCTACGATCCGGAAAAAGGCATGTTCCTGCCGGACCGATTTGTGAAAGGCACCTGCCCGAAATGTAAATCCGCGGACCAGTACGGCGATAACTGTGAAGTCTGCGGCGCAACTTACAGCCCGACCGAACTTATCGAGCCGAAATCCGTGGTGTCCGGCGCGACGCCGGTAATGCGTGACTCCGAGCACTTTTTCTTTGATCTGCCGTCATTCAGCGAAATGCTGCAGGCGTGGACCCGCAGCGGCGCGCTGCAGGAGCAGGTGGCGAATAAAATGCAGGAGTGGTTTGAATCCGGCCTGCAGCAGTGGGACATTTCCCGCGACGCGCCGTATTTTGGTTTCGAAATCCCGAACGCGCCGGGCAAATATTTCTACGTCTGGCTGGACGCGCCGATTGGCTATATGGGCTCCTTCAAAAATCTGTGCGATAAGCGCGGTGACACGACCAGTTTTGATGAGTACTGGAAAAAAGACTCCGACGCCGAGCTGTACCACTTCATCGGCAAAGACATCGTCTATTTCCACAGTCTGTTCTGGCCGGCCATGCTGGAAGGCAGCCACTTCCGTAAGCCGACCAACCTGTTCGTTCACGGTTACGTGACGGTGAACGGCGCGAAGATGTCTAAGTCTCGCGGCACCTTTATTAAGGCCAGCACCTGGCTGAAACACTTTGACGCCGACAGCCTGCGCTACTACTACACCGCGAAGCTTTCTTCACGCATTGATGACATCGACCTGAACCTGGAAGACTTTGTCCAGCGCGTCAATGCCGATATCGTCAATAAAGTAGTCAACCTGGCCTCGCGTAACGCCGGTTTTATCAATAAGCGTTTCGACGGCGTGCTGGCGGCTGAACTGGCCGATCCGCAATTGTATAAAACCTTTACTGACGCTGCTGTGGTGATTGGCGAAGCATGGGAAAGCCGTGAATTCGGCAAAGCTATCCGTGAGATTATGGCGCTGGCCGACGTCGCTAACCGTTATGTTGACGAGCAAGCGCCGTGGGTGGTGGCTAAACAGGAAGGCCGCGACGCGGACCTGCAGGCCATTTGCTCGATGGGCATCAACCTGTTCCGCGTGCTGATGACGTATCTGAAACCGGTACTGCCGACGCTTTCTGAACGCGTTGAAGCCTTCCTGAACAGCGAACTGAACTGGGATGCTATTGAACAGCCGCTGCTCGGTCACAAGGTCAACACCTTTAAGGCGCTCTACAATCGCATCGACATGAAGCAAGTTGAAGCGCTGGTTGAAGCGTCTAAAGAAGAGGTGAAAGCCGCAACCGCGCCGGTTACCGGCCCGTTAGCCGACTTCCCGATTCAGGAAACCATCACCTTTGACGATTTTGCGAAAGTCGATCTGCGCGTGGCGCTGATTGAAAACGCCGAGTTTGTGGAAGGATCTGACAAATTGCTGCGTCTGACGCTGGATCTGGGCGGCGAGAAGCGTAACGTCTTCTCCGGCATTCGTTCCGCCTACCCGGACCCGCAGGCGCTGATTGGCCGCCAGACGGTAATGGTCGCCAACCTCGCGCCGCGCAAAATGCGCTTTGGCGTCTCCGAGGGAATGGTGATGGCCGCCGGCCCTGGCGGGAAAGATATCTTCCTGTTAAGCCCTGATGACGGCGCGAAGCCTGGCCAGCAGGTGAAATAAGCAACAAGCCGGAGCATGCTCCGGCTTTTTTAACCGCTTAATCCTGAGTGGCATATCGCCCCATCCGCGCGTTTTAACTTTTTCCTTAATAAGCAATAGCGCCAAGACTCCATATCCGGACTGCTAAATAACGGCTAAAAGTCATATTCTATCTCTCCCTGATACATTGCTATTACTGGGTTAAATTAATTCATTGAAATTATTTTAAAAACCTAATCATTATATAAAATGGAGTTTTAGATGAAAATTTCTGGCAAGTTATTGTCCGCGGCTTTGGCTTCCGTACTGGTGTTCTCTCTTGCTGGCTGTGGCGATAAAGAAGAATCAAAGACCTTTAACGCAAACCTGGCGGGGACAGAAATTTCAATTACTTACACCTATAAAGGTGACAAAATCATTAAGCAGACGTCTGAAAGTAAAATCAGCTATGCCACTGTAGGCGCTAAAACGAAAGAAGATGCCGCCAAAATTCTCGATCCGCTGAGCGCGAAATATAAAAATATCGCCGGAGTAGAAGAAAAATTAACCTATGAAGATACCTATGCCCAGGAAAACGTCTCTGTGGATATGGAAAAAGTGGACTTTAAAGCGTTACAGGGAATCTCTGGGACAATGGTGTCCGGCGATACCAGCAAAGGTATCAGCATGAAACAAACCCAGACGCTGCTGGAAGCCGCTGGTTTTAAAGAAGCGAAATAACTGGCAGGCATAATGTATTGCATCGACTGGTAAAGTCGCTCAGGGCGCTGCTTCGGCAGCGTCTTTTCTTTATGAATTCCGAAAAAAGACAGCCTCGCTGTAAGTCCCCTCGCCAAAGCCTATAATCCCTGAATTCCTGGCTACACCAATACTTAACGACAAGGAATTGTTATGCGGATTCTACGCCTTATGGCGCTGCCACTATTCGCGCTCTCTCTATCGGTTAGCATAACTGGCTGCGATCAGAAAAACGATACTCTCCAGGGAAAGCAAAATAACATGACAGCGTTTATCAAAAAGATAGCCGCTAACAAAGAGTCAGAGGAAACACAACGCTATGTAGGTAATCTCAACGGTATTGAAATCAAGTTAACCTATTACTACAAAGGTGATATCGTTTTACGTCAAACATCTGAAAATAAAATACTTTATAAAACCCTGAAAGCCAATAATAAAGAAGAAGCACAAAAAGTGCTAAGTCAAGTCAGCGAAGCTTATCAGGGTATATCGGGTTTGACTGAGCGAATCGACTATTATGATAGCTATGCTACGGAATATGTGAATATTGACTTTACCCAGGCAAAAATGAGCGACCTCTGTAAATTGCCAGGATCATCAATTGACAACTGTTCCGCGCACTATCTGTCAATGATTCGCTCGCAGAAACTGTTGGAAGAGAGCGGGTATCATAGAATCAATTAGTATAATAATGCGTTTTCCCGGTCAGACAGGACGCTGCCGGGAACAATACCGCAGAATTACTTCGCCGCGTGTTCACGGGCCGCCAGACCGCGCAGAAAATAACGCATAAACTGATCGCCGCATTCGCGGAAGTTCTTATGATCCGGCGCGCGCATCATCGCGGTGATCTCTGGCATCGAGACACGAAACAACTGATCGGTAAGTATCGCCAGGATATCATCTGTTTTTAGCGAAAAGGCGATACGCAGCTTTTTCAGCACAATATTGTTGTTGATACGACGTTCCGCCGTCAATGCAGGCGCCGCCTCATCTTTGCCGCGTTTTTCATAAATGAGGCCATTGAGAAATGAGGACAACACGATATCCGGGCAACGCTGAAACCCCTCCTCCTCTTCTTTGCGCAACCAGATTGCAATCTGCTCCGGCGTAGCATCAACGTTACCCAGCGCCAGGATACGCGCCAGATCGGTATTATTAGCTTTTAAAATGTAGCGCACGCTACGCAGAATATCGTTACTCAGCATGAGGCCTTCGGTCGTTTCTATGGCAAAACGATATTCTAACAGTCTTTTACAGGCCAATCGCCTCTTTTAAACTTTTCAGATAGCGACGGCTTACCGGCACCGTCAGGCCGTTGCGTAAAATCAGCTCTGCCTGCCCATTATCCTCCAGCCGAATTTCCTGCAAATGGGCCATATTCACCAGAAACTGACGATGACAACGCAGTAGCGGCGTCCGGCTTTCCAGCGTGCGCAGCGTCAGCTCGGTAAACCCCTCTTTACCTTCACTGCTGGTCACATAAACGCCGCTCATACGGCTACTGACAAAGGCGACATCATCCATTTGCAACAAATAGATCCGGCTGTGTCCGGTACAGGGAATGAATTTAAGCGCCTGCTGGTTTTCCGGCAGCAACGAAACATCCTGTTTACTGCGCTCCTGACGCAGACGATGTAACGTTTTTTCCAGCCGTTTCTCCTCTATCGGCTTGAGCAGATAATCAAAAGCGTGTTCTTCAAAGGCTTTGATGGCGTATTCGTCAAACGCGGTTAAAAAAACGATATACGGGCGGTGTTCCGGGTCAAGCATTCCTACCATCTCCAGTCCACTGATACGCGGCATCTGAATATCCAGAAACAGCACATCAGGTCGCAGCTTATGTACCGCGCCAATCGCTTCTACCGCGTTCGCGCACTCTCCCACAATCTCAATGTCATCCTGCCCCTGGAGCAAAATCCGCAGATTTTCCCGCGCTAACGGCTCATCATCCACAATCAGCACTTTAATCATGCGTCCTCCTCCAGTGGAAGTCGTAATGTAATTCGGGTAAAACAGTCCGGCTCGCAGGCCACGCTAATACCATAATCATCGCCAAAGTGTTCGCGCAGACGTTTATCCACCAGACTCATCCCCAGCCCGCTACTGCCGGCGGAAGGCTGATACAGTCCCGCATTATCTTCAATATCTAACATCAAATGCTGCCCTTCGCGCCGGGCGCGAATAGCGACGTTGCCGGTATCAAGCAGTTGCGACGTGCCATGTTTAATGGCGTTCTCAACAATCGGCTGTAACGTAAACGCAGGCAATTTCTGACGTGAAAGCGTCGATGGAACATCAAGCTGTACCTGCAGACGCGACTGAAAACGCGCTTTTTCAATTTGCAGATAAGCGTTTACGTGTTCAATTTCATCCGCCAGCGTGACGATTTCCGACGGGCGTTTTAAATTTTTGCGAAAAAAGGTCGACAAGTACTGCACCAGTTGGCTGGCCTGTTCGCTGTCGCGGCGAATCACCGCTTTAATGGTATTGAGCGCGTTAAACAGAAAATGCGGATTCACCTGCGCGTGCAACAGCTTGATCTCTGACTGTGTCAGCAACGCCTTCTGCCGTTCATACTGACCGGCCAGGATTTGCGCGGATAAAAGCTGCGCAATCCCCTCTCCCAGGGTGCGGTTAATTGAGCTGAACAGCCGGTTTTTCGCTTCGTACAATTTAATGGTGCCCATGACTCGCTGATTTTCGCCACGCAGCGGGATCACCAGCGTCGAGCCGAGTTTACACTGCGGGTGTAGCGAACAACGATACGGCACTTCGTTGCCATCGGCATAAACCACCTCTCCGGTTTCAATTGCTTTCAGCGTATAACCTGATGAAATGGGTTTGCCCGGTAGATGGTGATCGTCGCCAATACCAGTAAAAGCCAGCAGTTTTTCGCGATCGGTGATGGCGACGGCGCCAATATCCAGCTCCTGATATAACACCTGCGCCACCTTCATACTGTTCACTTCGTTAAATCCCTGACGCAGAATCCCCTCCGTTGACGCGGCGACCTTCAGCGCGGTAGCAGAAAATGCCGAAGTATATTTTTCGAACATGGCGCGCTTATCGAGCAAAATACGCATGAACAGCGCGGCGCCAACGGTATTCGTCACCATCATCGGCGCGGCAATATTACTGACCAGATGCAGAGCATCGTCAAACGGCCTGGCTATCAATAAAATAATCAGCATCTGCACCAGTTCGGCAACACACGTAATTGCTCCCGCCGTCAGCGGGCTAAACACTTTGTCCGGGCGTCCGCGACGTATGAGAACGCTGTGTACCAACCCGCCCAGCAGCCCTTCGACGATGGTGGAAATCATACAGCTCAGCGCCGTCATGCCGCCCATAGAATACCGATGTAACCCACCGGTCAGACCGACCAGCCCGCCGACGACCGGCCCGCCGAGTAGGCCGCCCATCACCGCGCCAATCGCGCGGGTATTGGCAATTGAATCTTCGATATGCAGCCCAAAATAAGTGCCCATAATGCAGAAGATAGAAAACGTGACGTAACACAGAAGCTTGTGCGGCAGACGAACCGTGACCTGCATAAGCGGGATGAACAGGCGCGTTTTACTCATTAGCCACGCAATGACCAGAAACACGCACATCTGCTGAAGCAGCAGCAACACCAGATTAAACTCGTACATACCCGCAAACCACACTTCAATTAAAAGCGCGTAACATACATTGAGTACGATTAACTTTCTTTGAACTGTTGCATAAAAATATGAATTCGTGAATACGATCACTTAAACGCCGCGCCGCAACCCGCTACTTCGCGTTTTAATGCATAAAAAACAGGCAAAACTTCCTGGTTCCTAAAAGAGCGTCTAAAGTTAAACCGGGACCTCGCGAGCAAGGGTGAAACGATGGCGCTTTACACAATTGGTGAAGTGGCTTTGCTTTGTGATATCAATCCTGTCACGTTGCGCGCGTGGCAGAGACGTTATGGACTTTTAAAACCACAGCGAACGGATGGCGGTCATCGTCTGTTTAACGATGCCGATATCGACAGAATCCGCGAAATCAAGCGCTGGATAGATAACGGCGTCCAGGTCAGCAAAGTCAAAGTGCTGCTCAGTAGCGACAGTAGCGAACAACCTAACGGCTGGCGCGAACAGCAGGAGATCCTGCTGCACTACCTGCAAAGCAGTAATCTGCACAGTTTACGGTTATGGGTCAAAGAACGCGGTCAGGATTATCCAGCCCAGACATTGACCACTAACCTGTTCGTCCCCCTGCGGCGGCGATTACAGTGCCAACAACCCGCCCTTCAGGCGCTGCTCGGCATTCTTGACGGTATCCTGATCAACTATATTGCGCTCTGCCTGGCGTCTGCGCGTAAGAAACAGGGAAAAGATGCGTTGGTGATCGGCTGGAATATCCATGATACCACCCGCCTGTGGCTGGAAGGTTGGGTCGCCAGCCAACAGGGATGGCGAATCGACGTGCTGGCGCACTCGCTTAGCCAGTTCCGCCCGGAACTGTTTGACGGCAAGACGTTACTGGTATGGTGCGGAGAAAACCAGACGCTGGCGCAGCAGCAGCAACTCCTGGCATGGCGCGCCCAGGGACGCGACATTCATCCCCTTGGCGTTTAAACAGCAGCTAACAAATTCGCTTTAATGTATACTCCTTTTATTAACATAAGGAGTACATAATGCGCGTAGCGAAAATCGGGGTGATCGCCCTTTTCCTGCTGATGGCTATTGGCGGTATCGGCGGCGTGATGCTGGCAGGTTACAGTTTTATTTTGCGTGCCGGGTAAGCGCGCGCGTCAGCCTTTCAAACAGGCGATCGATAATGATCGCCGCCAGCGCCACCAGCAGCGCCCCCTGGATAACATAGGCCGTATTAAAGCCGCTAAGCCCGATAATGATCGGCGTGCCTAACGTACTGGCCCCCACCGTTGAAGCGATGGTCGCCGTACCAATATTGATAATCACCGAGGTTCGGATGCCCGCCAGAATCACCGGCGCGGCCAGCGGCAGCTCAACCTGATACAACTGTTGGCGACGGCTCATTCCCATACCGCTGGCAACGCTCATCACGCTGGCAGGCACCGCGCCCAGCCCGGCCAGGGTCGCCTGCAGGATGGGCAACACCCCATACAGGATCAAGGCGATAATGGCCGGTTGCTGACCAAAACCCATGACGGGTACCGCGATCGCCAGTACCGCCACCGGCGGAAAGGTCTGCCCGACGGCGGCGATAGTCTCCACCAGGGGACGAAACTCCTTCCCACTTTCTCGCGTGACCGAAATCCCTGCGCCGACGCCCACCACGACGGCAAACAAACTTGAGATGCCCACCAACCAGAAATGGGCGAGCGCGAGGGCGGCAAAACTCTCCTGTTGGTAGACCGGGCGCGGTAAATCGGGAAACAGCGCGGCGAAGAACGGCTGGCTATAAGGCAATCCAAACAGCAGAAGCAAGAACAGAACAATAAGCCAGAGAAGCGGATCACACAGTCGTTTCACGGGGAGACGTCTCCGAAAGCAGATCGCGGAAATGGAGCGTACCGCAGGGCTCGCCCTGCTGATTCGCCACCGGCAGGACGTCGCACCGGCGGGCGACAAACATCGATAGCGCATCGCGTAGCGTCATCTCTTCCACCAGCGCATCGCCGCTGAGCTGTTCATGCCGACGTACATAATCGCCTACGCTACGTAACGAAAGCAGCCTTACGCCCAGCTCGCTGCGGCCAAAAAACGCCTGCACGAAATCATTTTCCGGCGAGGTCAGCATAGAAAGCGGCGATCCCTGTTGGATAACGTGGCCCCCGTCCATCAGCACCAGATGGTCGGCGAGGCGTAGCGCCTCGTCGATGTCGTGCGTCACCAGTACGATGGTGCGCCCCAGTAGCTGATGAATGCGGGTCATCTCCTGCTGCAATGCGCCGCGCGTTACCGGATCAAGCGCGCCGAAAGGCTCGTCCATCAGCAATACCTGCGGATCGGCAGCCAGCGCCCGCGCAACGCCGACCCGCTGCTGTTGCCCGCCGGAAAGCTGATGCGGATAACGATCGCGCAGCGCGCTTTCCAGACCCAATAATGCCATCAGTTCATCAATACGATCGTTAATCCGCGCACGCGACCACTTTTGTAGTTGCGGTACGGTGGCGATATTTTGCGCCACCGTCCAGTGGGGAAAAAGACCGATAGACTGAATGGCATAGCCCATGCGACGGCGCAGTTCAAGCACCGGCAGGCTGCGGATCTCTTCCCCGGCAAAACGGATCGTTCCGCTATCATGCTCTACCAGCCGGTTAATCATCTTCAGAGTGGTCGATTTTCCCGAACCGGAGGTGCCAATTAACACCGAAAAGCTGCCTTCGCTAAAGTGCAAATTGAGGTCGCTAACAGCCTGTTGATCGCCGAAGGTTTTACTGACATGGTTAAATTCAATCATCGGTTGCTCCCTTCAAAAACGCGATCCATAAATCAAACAGCGCGTCGATCACTACCGCCAGCGCAATCACCGGAATGACGCCCAACAGGACTAAATCAATGGCGCTGCTCAATAGCCCCTGAAACACCAGCGCGCCGAAACCTCCCGCGCCAATCAGCGCGGCGACGACGGCCATTCCCACTGTCTGAACCATTACTACCCGCAGGCTACGTAAAAAAACTGGCAGCGCCAGCGGCAGTTGCACATGCCTGAAGCGCTGGCCGCTACTCATTCCCATTGCTCTTGCGCTCTCCAGCACATCGCGCGGCACCTGATTGAGCCCGGCGACCACACCGCGCACCAGCGGCAATAACGCATAGAGCACCAGCGCTATCAACGCAGGCGTCATGCCGGTTCCCGCGACGCCGAATTCGGCAAGCCACGGAAACTGTTTCACCAGTCCGGCCAACGGCGCAATCAGCAGGCCAAACAGCGCGACGGAAGGGATAGTCTGGATCACATTCAGCACGGTAAACACCGGCCCCTGGCGTGAGGCGGAAAAATAACACCAGACGCCCAATGGTAGTCCGATCGCCAGCGCCGGCAGCACCGTGCCCGCCAGTAACATCAAATGTTGCACCAGCGCGGCATCGAAAACATCCTGGCGATTGGTATACTCTTTCAGAAGCGAGAGGTTGTCGAACGTGCCTGAAAACAGCAGCACCAGCGGGACAATGACAATTTGCGCGTGCAGCAACCAGCGCCACAGCGGCCCAACGGTAATACGGCGGATCGCATCGCTACAGGCCAGCAGCATCAGACCGAGGCCCAGCCACAATCCACTTCCCAGACTGGTACGCGCCAGCGGGCTGCCCTCCTGCGCCAACTGGGTCGCCGCCCTGCCGACTCCCCACAGCATGACAATAAAAAGCGTCTGCGCCATCATCAGCGTCAGTACGCTACCGCGTTTACCGGGTACAAAGCACAACGTAAACAGCGCGCATCCCGCGCCAGTCAGCATCCAGATGGTCGCCGGCCAGATCTCCCATAACTGGTGCCCCTCGCCGCTCACCAGACGATTCGGGGCGTAATTAATGAAAGGCAGCGCGACAGCAAGCAGGGTCAGAACAACCAACAGCAACAGCACACGATTAACCGTGATTTTTTTGGCAGCATCACTCACAGATTACTTCACCCACCCTTTTTGTCGGAGGTAATCTGCGGCGACTTTTTTCGCATCCAGCCCTTCTACGGCGATTCTGGCGTTCAACTGTTGCAGCGTTTTCTCATCAAGGCTGGCGAAAACGGGCTGCAGCCAGTCGGCTATCTGAGGATAGGCCTGTAACACCGATTCACGTACTACCGGCGCTGGGGCATAGATAGGCTGGACGCCTTTCGGATCGCTCAGGGTTTGCAGACCCAGCGCGGCGACCGGGCCGTCGGTACCATACGCCATCGCGGCGTTAACGCCGGATGTTTGTTGCGCGGCGGCTTTGATCGTGACCGCCGTATCGCCGCCCGCCAGCGACAAGAGCTGGTTCTGATTCAAGGTAAAATCATAGGCTTTTTCAAATGCCGGCAGCGCATCCGCCCGTTCGATAAATTCCGCAGACGCCGCCAGTTTAAAAGTGCCGCCCTCTTTCAGATAACGGCTGAGATCGGCAAGCGAGGAGAGTTTATTTTTTTCCGCGATGTCCTGACGTACCGCGATGGTCCAGGTGTTATTTGCTGGCGCAGGCGTCAACCAGACCAGCTTATTCTGCTCCGCATCCAGTTTTTTGACTTTCTCAAAGCCTTGCTTTGCATTTTTCCATGCCGGATCGTTTTCATCTTTAAAAAAGAACGCCCCGTTACCGGTGTATTCCGGATAGATATCCAGCTCTCCGGCGGTAATCGCGCCACGAACGACTGGCGTGGTCCCGAGCTGAATTTTATTGACCGTTTTAACGCCGTGGCTTTCCAGTACCTGCAAAATCATGTTGCCGAGCAGCGCGCCTTCGGTATCAATCTTTGACCCGACCGTCACGGGCGATGCCGCCTGTAGAGGTAAACTCACCGTCGCCAGCAACGCCAGCGAACTTACCCATAGCTTTGAGATCGTCATGATGCTTTCCTCATCCTTTTACGGCCTTTTTCAGAGACTTGAGAAAAAAGCATAGTTGAAAAGTCTGCGTTTAACCTGGGATTTTCCGCCAGTGTAAGTGACGTGGCAGGCAATAAAAGGGGGGACAGGAAAAGCCATTGCCAGACAGGGCGCAGCTATCGCGCCCTGTTGACGGCAGGCTTACAGTAGCTCGAACGATCCTTGTTTAACGCGAGCGGAATCCACGCCGATAAAGACGTTGAACTTGCCGGGTTCCGCGTCATATTTCATCTGCTGATTCCAGAACTTCAACGCCTCGATATCAATCGGGAAACTCACGGTTTTACGTTCGCCAGGCTTGAGGGTGATTTTTTCAAAGCCTTTTAATTGCTTCACCGGGCGGCTCATTGATGCCGTGACATCCTGTAAGTACATCTGGATGACCGTTGCCCCTTCGCGTTTACCGGTGTTCGTGACCTCTACGCTGGCCGTGACTTTGCCGTCGCGTTGCATTGTCGGTGAGGAGAGCGTGACGTCAGACACCGTAAATGTGGTGTAGCTCAGACCGTAACCAAACGGATAGAGCGGGCCATTCGCTTCGTCAAAATAACGTGAGGTGTATTTGTTTGGCTTTTCAGGATTATACGGGCGTCCCGTATTGAGATGGCTGTAATAGACCGGAATTTGTCCCACCGAACGCGGGAAGGATATCGGCAGTTTGCCTGACGGGTTGTAATCGCCAAACAGCACATCGGCAATGGCGTTGCCGCCTTCCGTCCCGGCAAACCAGGTCTCCAGAATCGCATCGGCCTGTTGATCTTCTTTTACCAGCGCCAGCGGTCTGCCGTTCATTAATACCAGTACGAGCGGCTTACCGGTGGCTTTCAGAGCGGTGATTAAGTCGCGCTGACTCTGCGGAATGGTGATATTGGTACGGCTGGAGGCTTCATGCGCCATCCCCTGCGACTCGCCTACCACTGCGACCACCACATCGGCCTGTTTCGCCGCCTGCACCGCCTCATCAATCATCGCCTGCGGTGAGCGCGGATCGATTTTCACCGCCTCTTCATACAGGTTTAAGAAATCGACGATATCTTTATCGTTAGTGATATTCGCCCCTTTGGCATAGAGGATCTTCGCCCCGTCGCCGACGGCATTTTGAATACCCGCCAGCACCGTCACCGACTGATTCGCGACCCCAGCAGCAGACCAGCTTCCCATTACATCACGTTGACTGTCGGCCAGTGGCCCAACAACGGCAATGGTGCCCGATTTTTTCAACGGCAGCGTTTCCAGCCGGTTTTTCAGCAGTACCACACTTTCCCGCGCCACTTCCCGCGCCTCTTTACGATGCAGGCGGCTTTCGGCATTGGTGTCCACCGGGTCGCTCTCTTTCGGCCCCAGATGGCTATAGGGGTCGTTAAACAATCCCATGTCATATTTTACGTTGAGCACATGGCGCGTCGCGTCGTCCAGTTCCGCCATCGTCACTTTGCCCGACTTAATCAGACCCGGCAGATATTTGCTGTAATACTCATCCGCCATGCTCATATCCACCCCTGCCTTTAGCGCCACGCGCACCGCATCTTCCGGGTCGGCCGCGGTGCCGTGTTTAATCAGTTCTTTAATAGCGCCGTGGTCGGAAACGGTAATTCCCTTAAAGCCCCACTCATCGCGCAGGACATCTTTCAATAGCCAGGAATCTGACGTCGCAGGCGTGCCGTTCAGCGAGTTCAGCGCCACCATCACCGCGCCGCTCCCCGCATCCAGCCCCGCTTTGTAAGGCGGCATATAGTCATTAAACAGACGCTGGGAACTCATATCCACGGTGTTGTATTCTTTACCGCCTTCAACGGCGCCATAGGCGGCAAAATGTTTCACGCTGGTCATCACCGAGTAGCGATCCGCCGGACTTTTGCCCTGCATCGCTTTCACCATGGTTTCGCCCATGATGGAGGTTAAATATGTATCTTCGCCAAAGCCTTCGGAGGCGCGTCCCCAACGCGGATCCCGGGAGACATCCACCATCGGCGCCCAGGTCATATTCAGACCGTCGTCCGCCGCTTCATACGCCGATACGCGTCCTACGGTTCTTACCGCATCCAGATTAAAAGAAGAAGCCAGACCGAGGCTTATCGGGAAGACGGTTCGCTGGCCGTGTACCACGTCATAGGCAAAAAAGAGAGGAATTTTCAGGCGGCTCAATGCCATCACCTGATCCTGCATTTGACGGATATCCTGGCGGGTGACGGTATTGAAAATCGCCCCTACCTGCCCGTCTTTGATCATCTCGCGAATCGCTTCTTTCGGGTTATCAGGGCCGACGCTGATCAGACGTAACTGACCAATTTTTTCATCGACAGTCATTTTCTTGAGTAAATCGGTGACGAACGCGTCGCGCGCTTCAGGCGTCAGCGGGTGATTGCCAAACAGGTTTTCCGCCAATGCTGGCTGCATCGCCAGACTCACAGCAACACCTACTGAACATAACCATTTCATGTTGAGTCTCTCTTTATCTTTATCCCGACGAGGCGGTAAAAACAGAATAAAAACCGCAGTTTGCCATAAGCCTAAACGCGAGAGGAGAAGAAAGCGAAGGTTATTCTCCTAATTTTCCGCACAGTCGAATACGCAACCGCCAGCAAATGGTATCAAGGCGGCAAATGAATACCACCAACACAGAGACAATTTGAATGAGAAAGCGTATTGTCATACCAAGCGCTATGCTTAACGCTGATATTTTGTCCCACCACAAGGAGTGGAGAATGTCTTCCATAACAATGACTGATAATAAAACGTTCCTGAATGAGCTGGCCCGCCTGGTAGGCCATTCTCACCTGCTGACAGACCCCGCCAAAACCGCCCGCTATCGCAAGGGTTTCCGTTCCGGTCAGGGCGACGCGCTGGCCGTTGTTTTCCCGGGTTCATTACTGGAACTGTGGCGTGTGCTCAACGCCTGCGTTAACGCTGACAAAATTATTCTGATGCAGGCCGCCAACACCGGTCTGACGGAAGGCTCCACGCCGAACGGCAACGACTACGATCGCGATATTGTGATTATCAGCACCCAGCGGCTGGATAAGCTGCACTTACTGGATAACGGCCAACAGGTTCTGGCCTGGCCCGGTACGACGCTCTATGCGCTGGAAAAAGCGCTTAAACCGCTGGGCCGTGAACCGCACTCGGTGATTGGTTCGTCGTGTATCGGCGCGTCGGTCATCGGCGGCATCTGTAATAACTCCGGCGGCTCGCTGGTGCAGCGCGGCCCGGCCTATACCGAGATGTCGCTCTTTGCCCGTATTGACGAGCAAGGCAAACTGCAACTGGTCAATCATCTGGGTATCGATCTTGGGCATACGCCGGAGCAGATCCTGAGCAAGCTGGATGATGAACGGATTAAAGATGAGGATGTGCGTCACGATGGTCGTCATGCGCACGATCACGACTACGTGACGCGGGTACGAGATATCAACGCCGATACGCCCGCCCGCTATAACGCCGACCCGGACCGTTTGTTTGAATCTTCCGGCTGCGCCGGAAAACTGGCGGTTTTTGCCGTTCGCCTTGATACCTTTGCAGCGGAAAAAAATCAGCAGGTTTTTTATATCGGCACCAATCAGCCCGCGGTACTGACTGAAATCCGTCGGCATATTCTGGCGAACTTCGACAATCTGCCAGTGGCGGGAGAATATATGCATCGCGATATCTACGATATTGCGGAGCAGTACGGTAAAGATACCTTTCTGATGATCGATAAACTCGGCACCGACAAGATGCCATTCTTTTTCACGCTAAAAGGCCGAACCGATGCGATGCTGGAAAAAGTAAAATTTTTCCGTCCGCATTTCACCGACCGCGCGATGCAGAAATTCGGCCATCTGTTTCCCAGCCATCTGCCGCCGCGAATGAAAAACTGGCGCGATAAATATGAGCATCATCTGCTGTTAAAAATGGCGGGAGACGGCGTCGCAGAAGCGCAACGCTGGCTGAATGAATTTTTTAAATCCGCTGAGGGCGGTTTCTTCACCTGTACGCCGGAAGAAGGCAGCAAAGCCTTCCTGCACCGCTTCGCCGCTGCTGGCGCGGCGATTCGTTATCAGGCCGTACACTCTGATGAAGTGGAAGATATCCTGGCGCTGGATATCGCTCTGCGCCGCAACGATACCGACTGGTTCGAGCATCTGCCGCCGGAAATCGACAGCCAACTGGTACATAAACTCTATTACGGTCACTTTATGTGCCACGTTTTTCATCAGGACTATATCGTGAAGAAAGGCGTCGACGTCCATGCGCTGAAAGCGCAAATGCTGGAGCTATTGCAGGCGCGCGGGGCGCAGTACCCGGCGGAGCACAACGTGGGACATCTGTATAAAGCGCCGGAAACGCTGACGCGTTTTTATCGGCAAAATGACCCGACCAACAGTATGAACCCCGGTATCGGCAAAACGAGTAAGCGGAAATTCTGGCAGGAAAATACGCCCGACGAAACGCATTAACACCGTGCGGTTTACCGTGAATGCCCGGCGGCGCGATGCCTGCCGGGCCTGCGGCGACTTAATCGTTCTGTGCGGTTTGCGCTCCGGCGCTGGCGCTGGCTGCCGCCATTTGCGCGGCTTTTTGCTTTTTATAGCTCAGCGCGGCAGCCGGAACGGGCATGACTTTACCGGTTTCAATCCATGTACGCAGGCGACTGGCGTCCGCAAAGTGAGTATATTTGCCGAACGCGTCCATGACCACCAGCGCGACCGGTTTGTTATTGATCACGGTACGCATCACCAGGCAATGCCCCGCCGCATTGGTAAAGCCGGTTTTCGTTAACTGGATATTCCAGTTATCACGGTAGACCAAATGGTTGGTATTGCGAAACGGCAGCGTATACGCCGGATGCGAGAATGTCGCCATGTCTTCGCGCGTGGTGCTTAGCTGGCCAATCAGCGGGTATTGCTTCGTGGCAATCAGCAGTTTTGTTAAATCCCGCGCGGTCGAGACGTTATGAATCGACAGCCCCGTCGGCTCAACGAAGCGGGTATGCGTCATGCCCAGCGCTTTCGCCTTCGCATTCATCGCTTTAATAAACGCGTTATAACCGCCGGGATAATAGTGCGCCAGGCTTGCCGCCGCACGGTTTTCGGATGACATCAACGCCAGCAGCAACATATTTTTGCGGCTAATTTCGCTGTTCAGGCGCACGCGGGAGTAAACCCCTTTCATTTCCGGCGTCTGGCTGATATCGACCTTCAGTATTTCATCCAGCGGCAATCGCGCGTCGAGCACGACCATCGCCGTCATTAATTTGGTTATCGAGGCAATCGGACGCACCAGATCCGGGTGGTTCGAATAGATCACTTTATTGGTGTTGAGATCAACAATCATTGCGCTACCGGAGGCAATCTCAGGTTGAGACGCCGCGGTTGTCGCTGCCGTTTTCGCCACAGCCTGCGGGGCAAAAGGTACGGCCAACATCAGAGCAAGGCTCAGGAATGAAGCTCGGAATTTCAGCATGATGAGATTTCTGATAATGATTCACGCGCGCCGTAACGCACACCGCCTGAGCTAAGATTATACTCAAGCTAGCAGTGGCATCATAGCGGCACGCCAGCGTTGCCGCTACAGAAGAATCGTCAGCAAATGCTGCATTGCTGGCTTTTGCGCCAGCCCTTTTTCGCATCAGAACAGGCGGTAGCCGTATCCCCACAGGATCACGGTGATCGCCAGTAGCACCTCCAGGACCAGCACGCCGATAGCGAGCGTCGAACTGGAGAAGCTTAATCCTTCCTCTCTATTAATGTTAAGGAAAGTCGGAATACCCAAATACAGCAAATAGCCGGTGTAAAAGAGCGCGACAGCGCCGACCAGTGCGCATAGCCATACCAGGGGATAGAGCGCCACCAGACCACTTAAAAACAGCGGCGTCGCGACATAGCCGGCAAAAACCATACAGCGCGCAAGCGATGGCCGTTGCGGATAGTTTCGCGCCATCCACCAGATGACGCGTCCCATCACTGCGACACCCGCCAGCATCACGCCGTAGAACAAGACCGCCAGCGCAAAAGCGGTAAACAGCGAGAGTTGTAACACGTTGCCGTCGCCAAAATTCCAGCCGATTTGCGTCGTGCCGATAAAGGCGCAGACGACAGGAATCGCCGCCATCAGCAAAACATGGTGCGTATAGTGATGCGAAACGGTTTCGTTTTCGCTTTTGATCACCTGCATTTCCCGATCGGGATGGGAAAAAAGCCCCCATACATGGTTCATACTGCCCCCTTCTGCTGCCTCAGATGCCAGTATGTTCAAGTATAATTCAGTTTCTGGTTATTTTATGAGCAATAGCAAAATAGTCTCCGGCAAAACGTCGGCTTTGCCGCGCACGCCTCTTGCCAGGGTGTATGCTTAATGCCGGAGGTGGTTTACGCATGGATATCAACACGCTTATTACGCATTATGGCTATGCGGCGCTGGTTATCGGCAGTATGGCCGAAGGTGAAACCGTTACCCTGTTGGGGGGCGTCGCGGCGCATCAGGGATTACTCAAGTTTCCGCTGGTGGCGGCGGCCGTCGCGCTGGGAGGGATGATGGGCGATCAGCTACTTTACCTGTTAGGACGATGCTATGGCGGGAAGATCCTGCGTCGTTTCCCGCGTTATCATACGAAGATTCGTCGCGCGCAGAAAATGATCCAACGCCATCCGTATCTGTTTGTGATCGGCACGCGTTTTATGTATGGCTTCCGGGTGGTTGGCCCGCTGCTGATTGGCGCCAGCCGCCTGCCGCCTAAAATTTTTCTGCCGCTGAATATTGTAGGCGCGCTGATCTGGGCGCTGCTATTTACCACGCTGGGATATCTTGGCGGCGAGGTGATCGCGCCATGGCTGCACGACCTCGATCAGCATCTCAGGCACGGGGTCTGGCTGATTCTGGCCATCGTCCTGGTGGTGGGCGTGCGCTGGTGGCTGAAAAGACGCGGCAAAGCGGAGGCCCGTTAAACCCGATGGTATCCGGATGGCATAACGCCGCCATCCGGCACCCGGCGTTTATTTTGCGTTGAATTGCGGATTCGCCAGCATAAATCCGCCGTCGACAATCAGCGACTGACCGGTGGTATAGCTTGCTCCTTCCGAACACAGCCAGGCGACGAGGCTGGCTATTTCATGCGTAGAACCCGGTCGGGCAATAGGGATCGAGGGTTCCGATCCCGGCTCAATGTCGCTGTCATCCATATCATTCATCGGCGTGGCGATAGCGCCTGGCGCGACGGCGTTGACCAAAATATGATGTTCAATCAGTTCCAGCGCCATGGATTTAGTCAATCCGCCCAGCGCATGTTTCGCCGCGGTATAGGCGCTGGCTTGCGGAAGCGGCGTATGCTCATGGACGGAGGTGATGTTGATAATGCGCCCTCCCTCTCCTTGTTTAATCATATGCCGGGCGGCGATCTGCGCGCAGAGAAACGCGCCATCGACGTCCACGGTAAAAATTTGCCGCCACTGCGTAAACGGCATATCAATAAACGCGGATTTGGTCATCGCCCCGGCATTATTGACCAGCACGTCAACGCGCCCCAGGCGCTGAATAAGATGTTCAATGGCCTGTGCGCCCTCGGGCAACTGGCTCAGGTCAAGATGAATGGTCTCAGCCCGCACACCAAATTGCGCCGCTTTTTTCGCCGTTTCCTGCGCGCCGCGTTCATCGGAATGCCAGGTGATACCAATATCAAAACCGTTTTGTGCTAATAACAACGCACACGCTTTGCCAATTCCCGAATCTGATGCCGTTACAATTGCGACTTTGGTCATATTCCTCTCCGGATGATTCATACACAGCCTAAGTATAGGAACCCTGTCTGAATCATCCGGAAAAATCAGGAATGATAACCGCCGCCCAGCGCGCTGGTAAGCTGAATAGAGGCATCCAGCCACTGGCCCTGCAACAGCAAGCCGTTACACTGCTCGCGCAGTGCCGGGATTTTGGCCTCGCTCACGCGGGAACCCGCAATAATGCCGGCATTAAAGCGCGCTTGCGCCAGACCGACCACACGCTGCGCGTCATGCTCAATCTGCTGCTGATGCTGATTTTTCTGCGCCAGCGTCTCTACCTGACTGGCGGCGCGCGCCACATCATTAACCGCATCTACCACCGCTTTGTTGTAGTTGGCGATAGAAAGGTTGCTTTGCGCTTTGGCGATATCGAGGTTGGCATTCAGCCTGCCGCTGTCGAAAATCGGCAGCGTCAGCCCGCCGGTAATGCCATATTGCTGTGCGGAATGGCGGAACAGATCGCTCAGATGTAACGCATCCTGTTGTAAAAAAGCCATCAGATTGATATCGGGATAAAACGCGGCCTTCGCGGCGTCAATGCTGCTCAACGAGGATTCAATGTACCAGTGCGCGGCCTGTAGATCCGCCCGGCGCGCCAGCAACGAATACCCCAGTTGCGACGGTAACTGGCTTTCAACGGCGGGGAGACTTACCTGACGCAGCTTGAGCGCCGCCGATTGCGTATTGGTTAACGCGCTGAGCCGCGCTTCAATAACCTTCATTTTACCGTTAACGTCATTCAACTGCTGCTGGGTTTTGCTGGCGTCGATATCGGTCTCGACCCCTTCAACAGAAGAAGTAATGCCGTGTTGATACAGCTCCCGGTTTACCGTCACCACGTTTTGCTGCTCATGCTCGATTTGCATCAGCACATTTTTCAGCGCCGCCTGCGTCTGCCACTCCCAGTAGAGTCGCGCCACGCCGCTTGCCAGCAGTTGTCGGGTCTGCTCCTGCTCCGCTTCGCGCGCTTTGACCGCCCCGATCCGCGCGGTAACTTCAGCGCGGTTTTTCCCCCATAAATCCAGATCCCAGCCCGCCGTCAGGCCGAATGTACCATTGGTATACCACGGCCCGGTCGTTCCCGCCGCGGGGTCGGTAATCGCGAATGGCCCCATCAGCCCTTCCGCGGACATTCGCTGGCGCTCAATGTCGGCAGAAAAGTCGAGCTGCGGGCCGTCCTGCGCCTCAACCGCTTTCGCCTGCGCTTCCGCCAGTTGAATACGCTGTTCAGCCACCTGCATATCCGGCGAATGCTGTATGGCATTATCAATCAGCGCGTCAAGCTGCGCATCGTGATACGCCTTCCACCACTGGCTATCCGGCCAACCGTTTTTCAATGCCGCCGGCAGGCTGGAATCAACATGAGAAGAGGGCGTCTGCTGGGTCAGCGACTGGCGGGTATCGTGCATGGGGGCGCAACCCGCCAGCAAAATAAAAAGCGGTAAGCTCGCTGTCGCGGCAAGGAAAGAATTACGATTCATGGAGGTGTTCTGATAAAAAAAGGTGCGCAGAGAGTACGTCTTACGGCGATCTATTTTTTAGTTACGCGTGGCAATACATCATCAGACAACAAAAGACATATTTTGAAATTTATATGATTAGCAAATAATTTCATCTGATACATTTTTTGATGTAATACTTCAATGAAAAGTCCCACTAACCCGTTCATAAATGAACGATTTTGCTGCAATACGCGCCAGCAGCCTTCATGAGTTAAACGTCGCCGCGCCCAACAAAGCAGCAGATGGCTTAATACTTTCCTATACTTTGTTTGTATTTACCAATAAAGGGACAAACAATGAAAATTCTTCTATGGGCAATCTTAATTATTTTTCTGATTGGGCTGTTGGTGGTAACGGGCGTGTTTAAGATGATTTTCTGATTCCTGCGCCGGGCAGCGATAGTATCTGCCCGGCACACGTTCTGGACGCTGTAGAGATTAGATTTTAATAGCCTGAATCGCCCGCGCAATCTCGGACGAACGGTTTAACGCCCGAATCGACTGAAAGAGTTCCGTCGCCTCAATATATTCCTTACGTAAATATCCCAACCACTGTTTAATACGCGCGACATGATATAAACCGGTATCGCCCTGCTTTTCCAGTCGGGTATATTTTTGTAATAACATCACCACCTCCGGCCACGGCATACGCGGCTCGTTATACTTCACCACCCGGCTCAGGTTAGGAATATTTAACGCCCCACGGCCAATCATCACCGCATCGCAGCCGCTGGTCGCCATACATGCCTGCGCGCTCTGCCAGTCCCAGATTTCGCCATTAGCGATAACCGGAATAGTCAGACGCTGGCGTATTTCGCCGATCGCCTGCCAGTCGATATGCTCGGCGCGGTAGCCCTGCGCTTTGGTACGGCCATGCACCACCAGTTCACTGGCGCCGGCCTGCTGCACCGCATCGGCGATTTCAAATTTTCTATCGCCGCTATCCCAGCCGAGACGCACTTTTACCGTCACCGGCAGATGCGACGGTACCGCGGCCCGCATCGCTTTCGCGCCCTGATAGATGAGTTCGGGATCTTTGAGCAATGTCGCGCCGCCGCCGCTGCCGTTCACCACTTTTGACGGACAGCCGCAGTTCAGGTCCACGCCATATGATCCCAACGCCGTCGCCCGCGCGGCGTTTTCCGCCAGCCACTGCGGATGCTGGCCCAGAAGCTGAATACGCACCGGCGTGCCGGACGGCGTGCGGCTGGCGTGATGCAACTCCGGGCAGATGCGATGAAACACTTTTACCGGCAGCAGCTGATCCACCACGCGCACAAATTCGGTGATGCAGAGATCGTAATCATTCACTTCGGTCAGCAGCTCGCGCACTAACGCGTCGAGCACGCCTTCCATCGGCGCCAGTAAAACACGCATATCGGTATCCACAGCAAAAAAAGAGGCGCTATCATAACGCCTCTCTGCGATGAGCAAAACTTTTTGCCGGGTGGCGGCGCAAACGCCACGCTACGTCACGTAAGGCGCTCAACGCGGCTCAAGACAGTTATCTTCTTTCCAGCCGTACAGCCATTCGATACCGCGATAAAACGCCTCCTGCGATTTCCCTTTCCACAACAGATTACGCACCTGACGCTCCACCCCGGCGGCGTGATAGAGACGCCCCATCTCGCGGGTAGACCAGACGATACGCGCCGTGCGGGGAATACGCACCGACTCATACAGCGCAAATGCCTGCTGCGCGTCGCCGTCGCAGCGTTCCAGCGCTTTGCCTAGCGTGACGGCGTCTTCCAGCGCCATACAGGCGCCCTGGGCCATATATTGCGCCACCGGATGCGCGGCGTCGCCCACCAGAGTGATACGCTCGGTTCCCCATTTTGCGACCGGCTCGCGATCGGCGGTCGACCAGCGGCGCCAGGAGGTCGGCTTATCCAGCATCTGGCGCGGGCGGGGATGAATGCCGGCAAAATAAGAGAGCACCTCTTCTTTACTGCCGTCTTTCACGCCCCACTCTTCTTGCTGGCGGCTGTGGAATGTCACCACCAGATTGTACTGTTGACCTCCACGGAGCGGATAATGGACCAGGTGACAATGCGGGCCTGCCCACAGCACCGGTGCGTTAATACGTAAATCGTCCGGCATATCGTCGCAATCAATCACCGCCCGATAAACTACATGCCCCGTTACGCGCGGCGCATCGCCGAGTAAACTTTGCCGCACGACCGATTTAACGCCGTCGCAGCCCACGAGAATATCCGCCGTCCAGCTATTTCCCTGCTCATCAAACACCGTAACGTCATCCGGTGTCTGGCGGATATCGACAATATGGGTCGAGGTACGATACTCCACGCCAGGGTGCGTCAGCACCGCTTCCCATACCGTTGCATGAATATCTACCCGGTGAATTACCGCATACGGCCCGCCAAAATGGTCGCGGAACGCCTGCCCGGTTTCAATGCATACCACTTCTTCGGCATTCACGGCATCCATCATGGTAATGTGATCGGTAAACACCGCACGCTGGCGGGCAACATCGCCCACACCGAGACTATCCAGCGCCGAAAAAGCGTTCGGCCCAAGCTGAATACCCGCGCCAATCTCGCCAATTTCGTGCGCTTTTTCCAACAGCATGACTTTTATTCCCTGGCGCGCCAGCGACAGCGCGGTCGCCGCGCCGCCGATTCCGCCACCTACAATAATTGCGCTTGTCACGTGAGTCATGGTCATTCTCCTTTTCAGGCCGGGATTTTATCTTGTTGATTTTCCGGCGCGGCGGCAATAAACGCCGGTAGCTGTACGCAGGCGTCATAAACGGCTTTACAGCGCGGATAGCCTGATAAATCGCAGCCCATCCTGAGCGCATTCGCCCACTGAGGAATCAGGCAGCAGTCCGCAAGTCCTGGCGCGTCGCCCACGCAGAATCGTCCGGACTGACTTTTACGCAATAGCTGCTCTACCGCGCTTAACCCTTGCTGTATCCAGTGGGCGTACCAGCGTTTTTTATCCTCTTCGCTAACCTTCAGCTCATCGGTCAGGTAGCGCAACACGCGCATGTTATTGATTGGGTGTATATCGCAGGCGATAGCGTAGACAATTTCCAGCGCCTGGCTGCGCGCCGGGTCGCTCGTCGGCAGCAGCGGCGTTTGCGGAAAATGTCGGTCCAGCCAGTCGACGATGGCCAGCGATTGCCCCAACGATTCGCCGTCATCAGTGACCAGCGTCGGCACCAGGCCTACCGGATTCATCCGTCGGTAGGCCAGCGCATTCTGCTGGCCGATACGAATATTGACGCCCACCGTCTGGTAATCAATCCCCTTTAACGCCAGCGCAATACGTACACGATAAGACGCCGAACTATTAAAGAAACTGTACAGCTTCATCGTTCACCTCAGACAATTTTCACAGCAATCGGCGTCAGACCTTCTACGTTCCCGGTGATGACATCCCCTTTCACCACGGCGCCCACCCCCTCTGGCGTACCGGTGAAAATCAAATCGCCTGGCTGCAATTCAAAGAAGCCGGACAAATAGCTGATGGTTTCATTCACCGACCAAATCAGATGACGAATATCGCTGCGCTGATGGTCTTCGCCGTTAACCTGTAGCCAAATAGGGGCGTTATCCACATTATGCGTTTCAGCGGCTTTGTGTAATGGCGCAATGGGCGCGGAGAGATCGAACGCTTTGCCAATTTCCCACGGGCGTCCCATCTGACGCATTTCCATCTGACGATCGCGACGCGTCATGTCCAGACCGGTGGCGTATCCCCAGACATATTCATGGGCTTTTTCCAGCGGAATATCGCTCCCCTTTTTACCAATCGCCACCACCAGCTCAATTTCATAATGGTAGTTATCGGTCTGCGCCGGATACGGCAGTTCCAGGGTATCCCCCGCCGCTACCGGGACGACAGCGTCCGCTGGTTTACAAAAGAAGAACGGCGGTTCGCGATCGGGATCAAAGCCCATTTCACGGGCATGGGCGGCATAGTTGCGACCCACGCAGTAAACGCGACGTACCGGAAACTGCTCATCACTGCCCGCCACGGGTACTGTCACCGGGGCCTGCGGCTGGAATACATATTTGGTCATGTTCTCTCTCCCTAATTAATAACGTGCTTCGCGGAACAGCCCCAGGGCTTCCTGAACCGGCTTGTCCGAAAAGCTGAATAACACCGTGTCTTCGCTGCTGCGAAACGACACCTCATGCCAGGTCGGCGCCACAAAAATGTCTTTTGCGGAAAAATGAAAAGTTTCGTTGCCGATAGTGACCTGCCCAGCCCCTTCAACGACGTGGTAGATAGTGCTGTCGGTGCTCCGCGCCACACGCGAGGCAAAGCCTTTTGGCAGCAATTGCAGGAACGCGCCCATTGACGGCATCGGATAACCGCCGGTGACGGGATTAACGTAACGCAGCTTGTAACCTTCCCACTCATCCGGATCGCCCATACGGGTCAGATCGTGCAGCGCCTCGCGGCTGCGGTCGTAACGGTAGTTGAAAATCGGCGACGAGTTCCCGCGCTGGTGGCGCAGCGGCAGCATATTCGCTGCATAGCGCGGCAGATAATCGCCCTCTTTTCGCGTCACCGGCTGCTGATCTTCGGGATAGTCTTCCGCAAAACCACAGCCCAGGAGATTGACTAACGGCAGATCCAGACCATCCAGCCATACCACCGGCTCTGATCCCGGATTACCATGATCGTGCCAGCGCCACTGCGGCGTCAGGATAAAATCGCCGGTATGCATTGGCGTGCGCTCGCCGTCCACCGCGGTAAATGCGCCTTTACCTTCGACGATAAAACGCAGCGCCGACTGGTTATGGCGATGACTCGGCGCGACTTCGCCGGGCAGGATCAGCTGTAAACCAGCATATAAGGTCGCCGTGATCGACGACTGACCGCGCAATGCCGGATTTTCCAGCACCAGCACCCGGCGGATCGCCTCTTTCGCGCCAATGACATTGCCGCTTTCCATCAGTAGCGGACGAATTTCCTGATAATTCCAGTAGGCCGGCGCGCAGTTGGCGTTTGGCGTCTGCGGTACCAGGTGATGTAACGATTCCCACAGCGGCGTCAGATTCTGCCCGGAAATATGCTGGTAATACTGCTGACGGCTATCTTTTACGTTCTGATTTATTTCAGACATGGAGATTCTCCTTATTCGTTTACGACGCTGGCACGCGGCAGGTCGTCAGGTACAGAAATCGAAAGGCGGACAACCACCGTCAGCAGGGTAAGCATTACCGCGCTGATAGCCGCCGGAATAGCAATGACAAAAAACAACGTATCGAAAGAGAAATTGAGGGCCATCATCATGCCGCCGGAGAGCGAACCGACAATCGCCCCGCAGCGTCCAATGGCGTTCGACCAGCTCACGCCCGTCGCCCGGCTTTGGGTGGGGTACAGCGTCGCCGTCAGAGCATTAAGCCCTACCTGGGAACCGCTAATACCGATGCCAGTACCAAAAATCGCCAGCGCCATCAGCCAAAGGCCGTTTTCGCTCAGGCCTATCATGACAATGCAAACCGCGCCCAGCGCATAGCTCACCGCCAGTACCCGGAACGGGTTAAGCCGATCCATCAACACGCCGAGTAACAGCGCGCCAAGCGTGCCGCCAACCTGGAATGCGGCAGTCACCCACGACGCCTGTTGCAGATCAATACCGCGATGGTTAAGTAACGTCGGCATCCAGCTGGAAAGCAGATAGATAATGAGCAGGCTCATAAAGAACACCACCCATAACATCAGGGTAATGACAAGCTGTCGCCCGGCAAAAAGCTGGCGAATACTGCCTTTGGCGACGGCTGCCGTCTCATGCAGAAAGAATTGCGTATCGTGATAGCGCTCGCCGGTAATGGCGCTGACCGTCCGGGCGACAACGGCTTGCGGTAGTTGGCGACGTACCTGCCAGCGGGGAGATTCCGGCAGCGCGAACAGCAGGCCGAAAAACAGCATCAAAGGCAAGATGCCGCCTAGCGCCAGAATTCCGTGCCAGCCAATCAGCGGCACCAGTTGCGCGCTCACAATCCCACCCATCGCCGACCCCAGGGTAAAACCGCAGAACATCAGCGTGACCAGCGCTCCGCGTCGACGAGCGGGAAGGTATTCCGACGTCATGGTGATGGTATTCGGCATCGCTCCACCCAGTCCCAGACCGGTTAAGAAGCGCAGCAACACCAGGGTTTCTATATCCGGCGAGAAAGCGGAAAGCAGGCTCAATGCGCCGAATAGCGCCACGCAAAGCTCAATGACCCGCTTGCGGCCAAAGCGATCCGCCAGCGGCCCGCATAGCAGCGCGCCGGCCGTAAGCCCCAGCAGCCCTGCGCCAAACAGCGGCGCAAGTTCGCTGGCGCTTAGCTGCCAGTGGGTACGAATATCCGGGGCGATGAAGCCAATCGCGGCGGTGTCGAAACCATCGAGCATAACCACCAGAAAACAGCAGATGATAACGCGCCACTGCATTTTGCCGACGGGCGCGGCATCAATAAGGGCTTGTAGATCACGTCGTTGAGTCATAGCTAATGCCTCAGTGCAGGGAGATAGATGTTGTTTTTATGTTTGCTATGTTACGAGTTTGTAGAGTGAGCGATAAAATGTACAATGGCTTTTCAGGCAGAGACATAACCTGGAGGTTATAGCGAATGGCGAACTGGGCGCAGAAATTGAAATTACATCACCTGCAAACGCTGGTTGCGCTGGGCGAACAGGGCAACCTGACGCACGTCGCCCGGATGATGAATATCTCCCAGCCGGCGCTATCGAAGTGGTTATCTCAACTCGAAGATGAGATAGGCATCACGCTTTTTGAGCGCCACAGTAAAGGGCTACGGCCCTCGGAAGGCGGTAAATTACTGCTCCAGCACGCCCAGCGCCTAATTAACGATCTGGAGCGTTCACAGTATGAAATCGCCCGTTTCAAGCAGGGCGGCCTGGTTGGCAGCCTGAAGATCGGCTGTTCGCCCGTGGCGACTGACTGCGTATCACAGGCGATTCTGAGCCTGCTTAACGAAATGCCGACGCTGCATCTGAATATTGAAGAGAAGGTAATGACGCCGCTGCTGCACGATTTGCTTGCCGGTCAGGTGGATGTGGTGGTAGGGCGTGTCGGCGGCCGCGCCCTGCAACTGCCGCTTAATTATCAGGTACTTTATACCGAGCCGGTCTGCTTTGTGGCGCGTCCGCACCATCCGCTGGCCGCGCGAGCGCAGATTGCCTGGAGCGATCTGGCGCACTGGCGGTGGATAGTCTGGCCAACCGGCACCCCTATTCGCATCAGTATTGATAACGCCCTCGTCGATAATGGCGTCATGCTCCCGGAAAACACCATTGAATCGGCGTCAATGAACGTCAGCACCAATTTGCTGCAAAGCAGCGATATGATCTCTATTCTTTCTTTACGGCTGGCGCAACGCTATGCCAGCCAGGGGCAACTGGCGATTTTAAACTTGCCAAAAATTGAGCAAAAAGGCAGCGTAGGGATGTTCTGGCGTAAGAATGAGACGCCGTCTTTGGCCCTGAGTCGCTTTTTGTATTTTTTAGCCCAGGTTTAACGCCGCCGACCAGGGGCATTGCCCGATGTTCCTGCTGTCTATACCCACTATGCTAAGAATTCATGATGTGATCGGTAGCACGTTTTAACGTTTAATTGTATGATGAATCCATCTCATCAAGGGCTTTAAACATGAGTAAGTCACTGAATATTATCTGGCAATATATACGCGCTTTTGTATTGATTTATGCCTGTTTGTACGCAGGCATTTTTCTTGCATCACTGCTTCCTATCACTATTCCCGGCAGCATTATCGGGATGTTAATTCTGTTTGTGTTGCTGGCGCTGCAAATTCTGCCGGCAAAGTGGGTTAACCCCGGCTGTTATGTGCTGATTCGTTATATGGCGTTGCTGTTTGTGCCGATTGGCGTTGGGGTCATGCAATATTTTGATTTACTGCGCGCGCAATTCGGCCCGGTGGTGGTCTCTTGCGCTATCAGTACGCTGGTCGTTTTTGTGGTCGTAAGCTGGAGTTCACATCTGATACACGGTGAACGTAAAGTGGTTGGGCAGAAGGGAACGAAAAAATGATGACATATATCTGGTGGTCGTTACCGCTGACGCTGGCGGTATTTTTCGCCGCCCGCAGACTGGCGGCGCATTTTAAAATGCCGTTGCTGAATCCGCTGCTGGTGGCAATGGTAGTCATTATTCCTTTTCTGTTGCTGACCGGTATTCCCTACGAGCACTACTTCAAAGGCAGCGAAGTACTTAACGATCTGCTGCAACCGGCGGTGGTGGCGCTGGCCTATCCCCTTTATGAACAGTTGCACCAGATTCGCGCGCGTTGGAAATCCATTATTAGCATCTGTTTTGTCGGCAGTCTGGTAGCGATGATTACCGGGACATCCGTTGCCTTGCTGATGGGCGCAACGCCTGAAATCGCGGCATCGGTACTGCCTAAATCCGTGACTACGCCTATCGCGATGGCGGTGGGCGGCAGCATCGGCGGCATCCCTGCGATCAGCGCGGTATGCGTAATTTTTGTCGGTATTCTGGGCGCGGTGTTTGGCCACACGCTGTTAAACGCGATGCACATCCGTACTAAAGCCGCACGCGGGCTGGCAATGGGGACCGCCTCACATGCGCTCGGTACTGCGCGCTGCGCCGAGCTGGATTACCAGGAAGGCGCGTTTAGCTCCCTGGCGCTGGTGATCTGCGGCATTATTACCTCGCTGGTAGCGCCCTTTTTGTTTCCGCTCATTCTGGCGGTAATGCGCTAACGACGGGACAAAAGACCGGGTTAAAATTTGCGATACGTCGCGCATTTTTCATTTAAGTTTCACAAGTTGCATAAGCAATGAGATTTAGATCACATATTAAGACATAGCAGGCCCGTAAACTACGGTTCCATTACATTGTTATGAGGCAACGCCATGCATCCACGTTTTCAAACTGCTTTTGCCCAGCTTGCGGATAATTTGCAATCAGCGCTGGCCCCTATCCTGGCGGACCACCATTTTCCCGCCATGCTGACCGCAGAGCAGGTCTCGACGCTTAAAAATACGGCGGGACTGGACGAAGACGCGCTGGCTTTCGCACTGTTACCTCTGGCGGCGGCCTGCGCCCGTACCGATTTGTCCCATTTTAACGTCGGCGCGATTGCGCGCGGCGTTAGCGGCAACTGGTATTTCGGCGCGAATATGGAGTTCCTGGGCGCCACCATGCAACAAACTGTGCATGCTGAACAAAGCGCGATTAGCCACGCCTGGCTACGCGGCGAAAAAGGGCTCGCCGCCGTCACCGTTAACTACACGCCTTGCGGCCACTGTCGCCAGTTTATGAACGAGCTGAACAGCGGTCTGGATCTGCGCATTCATCTGCCGGGCCGCGCGCCGCATACGTTACGCGATTATCTGCCTGACGCTTTCGGGCCAAAAGATCTGGAGATCAAAACGCTGCTGATGGACGAGCAGGATCATGGCTTTACGTTAACGGGCGATACGCTAACGCAAGCGGCGATTACGGCAGCCAATAAGAGCCATATGCCTTATAGCCACTCACCGAGCGGCGTGGCGCTGGAATGTAAAGATGGCCGTATTTTCACCGGCAGCTATGCGGAAAACGCCGCCTTTAACCCTACGCTTCCCCCGCTGCAAGGCGCGCTAAACCTGCTGAGTCTCAATGGCTATGACTATGCGGATATTCAGCGTGCGATTCTGGCGGAAAAAGGCGATGCGGCATTAATTCAATGGGATGCCACCGCCGCAACGCTGAAAGCGTTAGGTTGCCATAATATTGACCGCGTGCTTCTCGGCTAAGCAAATGTGCCGGATAGCGACGCACTGGCGTCTTATCCGGCCTGACTCTCCTCTCCCGCGACCCGATACAAGGGAAATCATGCTGAAAATCTCCGCAATCAGACGGCGGTTTCTTGCGCTACGTCTTCGGGTACAGTAGCCTGATCGTACTTTCATCCTGGTATCGAGTTTCCTGCATGTTAAAGCGCGTGTTTTACAGCCTGTTGGTCCTGGTAGGCTTGCTGCTGTTGACGGTGCTTGGCCTCGATCGGTGGATGAGCTGGAAAACAGCGCCCTATATCTATGACGAGCTACAGGATCTCCCCTACCGCCAGGTTGGCGTCGTGTTAGGGACAGCCAAATACTATCGCAAGGGTGTCATTAATCAGTACTATCGTTACCGTATCCAGGGCGCGTTAAACGCTTACAATAGCGGTAAAGTCAATTACCTGCTGCTCAGCGGCGACAATGCCCTGCAAAGCTATAACGAACCGATGACCATGCGCAAAGACCTTATCGCGGCGGGCGTCGATCCTGCGGACATTGTGCTTGATTACGCTGGCTTCCGTACGCTTGACTCCATTGTGCGTACCCGCAAAGTGTTTGATACCAACGACTTTATTATCATCACTCAGCGCTTCCACTGCGAACGCGCCTTGTTTATTGCGTTGCATATGGGCATTCAGGCGCAGTGTTACGCGGTACCTTCGCCCAAAAATATGCTGACAGTGCGCCTGCGCGAATTTGGCGCCCGCTTTAGCGCGCTGGCGGATCTCTATATTTTTAAACGCGAACCGCGTTTTTTAGGCCCGCTGGTACCTATTCCCACGCAGCATCAGGTGCCGAATGACGCCCAGGGATATCCGGCCGTTACGCCGGAACAATTGCTTGAACTGGAAAAGAAAAAAGGGAAATGATCATGGATGTACAGACGATATTTGTCATATTAGCCTTTCTGCTACTCCCGCTTTTTTGCTTCCGTGAGGCCTGGAAAGGCTGGCGAACCGGCGCGGTAGATAAAGTTGTCAAAAATGCGCGAAAACCGGTTTATGTCTATCGCCATGCCGATCCCGTACAATATTGGTCTTATCTTTTTCTTTATACCGGTTGCGGTTTTTTATTTACGGGAATGATTATTTATCTTCTTTTTTATCGTTAATCTATTTATTATCCCTTTAAAATTGAGAATAGTTATTATTATGATATAAGGAACAAATGCTGTTTTGCATTCTGGTTTCATTTTTTTGTGAATTCTTTCACAGAATACCCTTCTTTCAATGCTTAGGCTGGCGGTAGATTTTGGATTATTAAAACGCGTTATTTGCGTTTCGCCTTAATTTATTCAAGCATTAAGGAAGATTATATGCCGCAACAAAATTATCTGGATGAACTCACGCCTGGTTTTACGCCATTACTGGCAATAAAAGAGGCTTCCCGTTGTTTATTATGTCACGATGCGCCCTGTAGTCAGGCTTGCCCGGCGCAAACCGATCCGGGGAAATTTATTCGTTCTATTTACTTTCGCAATTTTAAAGGCGCAGCGGAAACTATCCGGGAAAATAACGCGCTTGGCGCCGTCTGCGCCAGAGTCTGTCCGACGGAAAAATTATGCCAGCGCGGATGTACACGTTCCGGAATAGATAAACCTATTGATATTGCACGCCTGCAACGTTTTATTACCGATTTTGAACAGCAGACTGCCATGCAGATTTATCAGCCCGGGAGTAAAACACGCGGGAAAGTCGCGATTATTGGCGCGGGTCCGGCAGGTTTGCAGGCAAGCGTGACGCTCACGCATTTAGGCTATGACGTCACCATTTACGAAAAACAGCCGCAGCCCGGCGGATGGCTGCGTCACGGCATCCCGGCATTTCGTCTGCCGCAAAGCGTACTCGATCAGGAAATTGCCCGCATTGTAGAAATGGGCGTCAATATTAAATGTAATTGTGAGGTGGGCGGGTCGCTATCGCTTGCGCAACTCAAAGCCGAATATCGCGCCGTGCTGATGACCGTCGGGATGTCCTGTGGATCTGATTTACCGTTATTTGAGCAAGCCAGTCACGTAGAGATTGCCGTTGATTTTTTACAGCGCGCCCGTCAGGCCGACGGCGATATTAGCGTTCCGCGTAGCGCATTAATTATTGGCGGCGGCGACGTAGCGATGGATGTCGCCAGTACGTTAAAAATTCTCGGCTGCCCTTCCGTCACCTGCGTGGCGCGGGAAGAATTAGCCGAATTCCCCGCCAGCGAAAAAGAATTTACCAGCACGCAGGCATTAGGCGTATCGATTATTGATGGTTTTACGCCTGTCGCCGTCAGCGGAAATAAAGTGACCTTCCACCATGTACGCCACTCAGGAGAACTGACGCTGGAAGCGGAAAATATTATTTTGGCCGTGGGGCAGCACGCGCGACTGGATACCTTTGCGGAGATAAAAGCGCAGCATAATATTATCGACACGCATAATTATCAAACCGACGACCCGGCGATCTTTGCCGCTGGCGATATTGTTAAAGGCGATAAGACCGTCGTTTATGCGGTAAAAACCGGAAAAGAAGCCGCTCAGGCTATTCATCATTATTTAGAGGAGGCCTGCTCATGTTAACAAAAGATTTGTCTGTTACCTTTTGCGGCGTTAAGTTTCCCAATCCGTTTTGTCTTTCTTCTTCTCCGGTAGGCAATTGTTATGAGATGTGCGCCAAAGCCTATGATACCGGCTGGGGCGGGATCGTTTTTAAAACCATTGGTTTTTTTATTGCCAACGAAGTCTCTCCACGTTTTGATCACCTGACGAAAGAAGATACCGGTTTTATTGGTTTCAAAAACATGGAGCAAATTGCTGAACATCCGCTGGAAGAGAATCTGGCCGCCATTCGACGGCTAAAACAGGATTATCCGGATAAGGTGCTGATTGCTTCCATCATGGGGGAAAATGAGCAGCAGTGGCAGGAACTGGCGCGTCTGGTTGAAGAAGCCGGCGCGGATATGATTGAGTGTAACTTCTCTTGCCCGCAGATGACCTCGCACGCCATGGGAAGCGATGTAGGGCAAAGCCCGGAGCTGGTTGAAAAATACTGCCGCGCCGTAAAACGCGGTTCATCTTTGCCAATGCTGGCGAAAATGACGCCGAATATTGGCGATATGTGCGAAGTCGCGCTGGCCGCCAAACGCGGCGGAGCCGACGGTATCGCCACCATCAACACCGTGAAATCCATTACTAACATCGACCTGAACCGCAAAATCGGGATGCCGGTGGTTAACGGTAAATCCAGTATCTCCGGTTATTCAGGAAAAGCGGTGAAACCCATTGCGCTGCGTTTTATCCAGCAGTTGCGAATGCACCCTGAACTGCGCGATTTCCCGATTAGCGGTATCGGCGGCATTGAAACCTGGGAAGACGCTGCCGAATTTCTGCTGCTGGGCGCGGCGACCCTACAGGTGACGACAGGCATTATGCAATACGGTTATCGCATTGTAGAAGATATGGCGAGCGGCCTCAGCCACTATCTGGCCGATCAGGGATTTGCCTCATTACAGGAGATGATCGGGCTGGCGAATGGCAATATTATTCCGGCGGAAGACCTGGATCGCAGCTATATCGTCTATCCGCGGATTAATCAGGAGAAATGCGTCGGCTGCGGACGTTGCTATATCTCCTGCTATGACGGCGGCCATCAGGCGATGGAGTGGGATGAACACAGCCGCACGCCGCATTGCAATACGGAAAAATGCGTCGGTTGTCTGCTGTGCGGTCATGTCTGCCCGGTCGCCTGTATTGATTTAGGCGAGGTCAAATTTAAAAAAGGCGAAAAAGAGCACGCGTTAACGCTGTAGCTCGCGGTATGAAGCCCGGCGCGCAGTTTCGCTGCGCCGGGTTATCTGATAAGCAAAGTAATAGGTCTGGATAACTACTTCTTACGCGCGTATTTCAGCGAGTCCAGCGCCACGGCGAAAATGATAATGCCGCCTTTGATAATGTACTGCCAGTACGGGTTTACCCCGATATAGGTCAGGCCATAGTTGATGACGGTAAAGATAATGACGCCGGTCACCACGCCGAAGACCGTCCCCACTCCGCCGCTAAACGATACGCCCCCGACAACGCACGCGGCAATCGCATCCAGTTCATACATAAAGCCGAGGTTGTTGGTGGCAGAACCAATACGCCCTGCTTCCAGTAAGCCGCCGAAGGCATAAAACACGCCGGAGAGCGCATAAATCATCAGCAGGTTCAGCGCCACGTTTACGCCAGAAACTTTTGCCGCTTCCGGGTTGCCGCCAATAGCAAAAATGTTTTTACCAAAGCGGGTTTTATTCCACAGCACCCAGACAAACGCTACCGCAATCAGGGCGTAAAAGGTGATGTATGAGAGCCGGAAACTGCCCATCGCCACAAAGCCCTGTGCAAAGGTGGAAAAGCCGCTGTCAAAGCCGGAAATGGGCGAAGCGCCGACAAAGTCATAGTAAAGGGAGTTGATTCCATAAACGATAATCATCGTGCCAAGCGTGGTAATAAACGGCGTCACATTCAGGTAAGCAATGATGATGCCGTTCACCAGGCCAATCACCGCGCCAATCGCGCAGACAATCAGGATGACCAGCGCAATCGGCATGGTCGCCATTTCCGGAAACACTTTATTGGCGTTTTCCATTGATTGCAGTAATGTTGCCGCCACGACCGCCGCCAGCCCTACCTGACGCCCCGCCGACAGGTCTGTCCCCTGGGTGACGATGAGTCCCGCCACGCCCAGCGCGATAATAATACGTACCGAAGATTGCGTCAGAATATTACTTAAATTCAGCAAACTTAAAAAAGTCGGGTCCTGGAAAATAATAATCGCCAGCAGCACTAAAAGAACGACGTAAATTCCGCCCTCTTTCAGCCAGGTCAAAAAGCTTTTCTTGTTTAACGCACTCATAAGGAGCCCCTGATCTTAAAGGTGCAAAGAAGCAAGACGCAAAATTTCGTTTTGCGTTGTTGTTTTAGTATCGACAATGCCGGAAACGAGACCGTTACTCATCACCAGGATACGATCGGTAATCCCTAACAGCTCCGGCATTTCAGAAGAGATAATGATGATCCCCTTGCCTTTTTTCGCCAGTTCCGCAATAAGCTGATAAATTTCAAACTTTGCGCCGACATCAATGCCGCGGGTCGGTTCGTCCAGCATTAATATTTCCGGCTGCGTTAATAGCCAGCGACCAATGATCACCTTTTGCTGATTGCCGCCGGAAAGCGAACCAATTTGCGTGCGATGCCCCGGCGTTTTTACCCGCATGGAATCAATGACCCATTGGGTGTCGCTTTTCATCCGGGAATTATCCAGTAACCCCACTTTATTTTTATAATTACGGATATTCGAAATTAATGAGTTAAATCCGATATCCAGATAGGCGTAAATTCCGGTGGAACGACGCTCTTCCGTCACCAGCGCAAAACCGTGGTTAATCGCTTCGTTCGCAGTGTGATTATTAATTTTCTTGCCATGTAAAGTGATTGTCCCGGACGACTTCTCACGAATGCCAAACAGCGTTTCGACGATATCGGTACGCTTTGCCCCAACCAGACCGGCAATGCCCAGAATTTCGCCCTTGTGCAAATCAAAGGAGACATCGCGAATAGAAGGCTGGCGCAGCGAGGTCAGGTGACGGACCTCCAGAATCACATCGCCCGGCTTATTTTCTTTATCCGGGAAGCGCTGGTTCAGGGAACGCCCGACCATCATCGCAATGATCTTATCCATATCCAGCCCTTCCAGCGACTGGGTGGCAATCCACTGACCGTCGCGCAAGATAGTAATTTCATCGCACAATTGAAAAATTTCTTCCATTTTATGCGAGATATAAACAATTCCGCAGCCACGTTCTTTCAGCTTGCGAATAATGGTGAACAGATGATTAACCTCTTTCTCAGTTAACGATGAGGTCGGTTCATCCATAATAACGATCTTAGCATTATAGGAAAACGCCTTCGCAATTTCGATCATCTGCATTTGCGAAACGGATAACGTTCCTACGCGCGCGCGCGGGTCAATATCGATATCCAGCTCATCAAATATCGCTTTGGTATCCTGGTACATTTTATCCTGGTCGACAAACATACCTTTGGTGGGATAACGCCCCAGCCACATGTTATCCATGACCGAACGTTGTAATACCAGGTTTAACTCCTGGTGTACCATCGAAATCCCATTCTCCAGCGCTTCTTTCGCCGAATGGAAGTCCACTTCTTTTCCCTGAAATACAATGCTGCCGGAGTCTTTCTGATAAATACCGAAAAGACATTTTAATAATGTTGATTTGCCTGCGCCGTTTTCGCCCATTAATGCATGAATAGAGTGCGGACGAACGTTTAAGTTGACATTATCAAGCGCTTTCACGCCGGGAAATGATTTGTTAATGCCACGCATTTCCAACAAATATTCACCCGACGACGGAGAAATCGTGCTGCCCATAATGATACCCTGTCGGCCTTTTTAATTATGACTATCCGCGCCGGATGGCAAAAGAAATACGTTATCCGGTCTGCGACGCGTCACCCTTCCACGGTTTCAGGGCGCAACAAAATTGCGCCCACAGACGGAAAAGTTATTTTTGGGTAAATTCGCTCAGATTGTCTTTGTCCACGCCGACATAAGGCACGCGCACGATTTTATTCTCAATCTTCCAGCTGGTGCCGTCAGCCGCGCCCTTGCCTTCGGCGAGGTTTTTCGCCAGATCGAATGTCGCTTTCGCCTGATTGCTGGCGTCATTCAGTACCGTACCGGCCATCGCGCCCGATTTCACCAGCGCCAAAGCTTCCGGTAACGCATCGACGCCAAAGACCGGAATCGACGATTTATTATGCGCTTTCAGCGCCTCTACCGCGCCCATCGCCATCGCATCGTTATTCGCGATAACCACTTCAATCTTGTTAGCGTTCGGGCCAGACAGCCAGGCATCCATCTTATCTTTTGCCTGCGCGGTATCCCACATGGCGGTGTCTAACGCCAGTTGCTCGGTCTGAATACCTTTAGCATTTAACTCTTTCACCACATACGTCGTACGGGCTTCCGCATCCGGGTGCCCCGGCTCGCCTTTCAGCAGAACATACTGAATTTTACCGTCTTTATTCAGATCCCAACCCTGATTCGCCTGCCAGTGTTTGGCAATCAAGTCGCCCTGAATCACACCGGATTCTTTAGAGTCAGTCCCGACATAATACGCCTTGTCATAGCTGTCCAGCGCTTTGCGGGAAGGCTCTTTGTTAAAGAACACCACCGGCACATTTTGCCCGCGCGCTTTCTCAATCACCGTACCGGCGGCTGCCGGGTCGACCAGGTTAATCGCCAGAGCTTTAACCCCTTTCGCCAATAAAACGTCAATTTGATCATTCTGTTTGGACTGATCGTTTTGCGAGTCATTCATCAGTAGCTGAACATCCGGCGCGGATTTGCCATCTTTTTCAATAGCCTTACGCACCACGGACATAAAGTTATCGTCATATTTATAAATCGTCACGCCAATACGAGTATCAGCCGCGTGCGCGTGCGCGCCGAATAACAGACTTGCCATCACGGCAGAAAGGGTCAGTACCTTCTTATTCATGGTAGCTCCGGTTTTATTATGTAGGGTATAGCGTAAAAAAATGCCCGGCTGTTCAGCACGTTAACGCGTGTTACTGAACGCCGAAGCGTATTTAGAGCCTATCCCACCAGGCGTTATTGGCGCAGCCAGTTTGGACACGGACAGCGCGCAAAAACCGGAGCGTACACGTAGTACGTGAGGTTTGACTCGCTACGCTCGCCCTTCGGGCCGCCGCTAGCGGCGTTCAAAACGCTAACGCGTTTTGGCGAGCACTGCCCAGGTCCAAAATGGCAAGTAAAATAGCCCTAATGGGATAGGCTCTTATTCAACTCTTTATTTTTGTCCGGTAGTCGCGGGATATTGTGATAACGGTTTTTATAAGCGAAATACCCCAGCAAAACTGACAACTAACTGTTACACATTAGTTACAGTGCGACAAACGTTGTCATCATAGCTATCACAATGTTAATAAACTGTGAATTTACTCACAGATTGAAAACGGTTACATGCGGTGCGTAATCAGTTAGTGATCAGTACCGCATTCTGTCGCCACGCCACCGAATGGCGCCGTACCAACGTCGGCATGAAGCAGTGCGTCGCCGTGATATCCAGGGTGCCTGCGGCCCCCTGTAACGCCAGCTCGGTCGCGATTTTCGCCATAGAAGCAATAGGATAGCGCACGGTAGTCAACTGAGGATCGGTATAACGAGCAATAGGGATATCATCGAAACCGATGACAGACAGATGCAAGGGAATGGCGATGCCGTTATCTTTTAACGCCGTCAGCGCGCCCGCCGCCATGTTATCGTTATAGGCAAATACCGCCGTCAGTTGCAGATTGCGTCCCAGCAACTCAACCATTGCCGACTCGCCGCCCTGCATATCCGGCGTGCCGGTGCCAATCCAGCTCTCCGACGCAGCAACCCCCTGCTCTTGCAGCGCGTGTAGCCACCCTTCTCTGCGCATCGCATCATCTTCAATACGGTGGCTGGAGGCCAGGTAGCCGATGCGTTGATGTCCATTATTCAGCAACATTCGGGTCGCCATTCTGGCGCCGCTCACATTGTCGAGACAGACACAACGATGCGCATAACCCGGCACGATACGGTTAATCAGCACCATACCAGGGATCTGATCCATAAAGTCGCTCAGCTCGCGATCGGTTAAGGCTTTTGAGTGAACAATCAATGCGTTACAACGCTGGCGGATCAAGACTTCAATCGCATGACGCTCTTTTTCCGCCTCATGATAACTGTTGCCAATGAGAACATATTTCTGGTGCTGCTGCGCGACCAGATCTACGGCTTTCACCAGAGCGCCGAAAAAGGCATCGGAAACATCCATGACCACGACGCCGATGGTGTCGCTCACCTGGGTGGCCAGCGCTTGCGCATTCGCATTTGGCCGATATCCTAGCAGGGTGACGGCCTGCATAACGGCGTCACGGGTGTCGGGACTGACCAACGCGCTGTTATTCAGTACGCGGGAAACGGTCGCTACAGACACGCCAGCCTGGCGCGCTACATCACGAATGGTGATCATATTCACTGCCCTGTTTGAGTTCAAAAATGCTCGCAAATGCCCCGTTAGCAGGCGGCTATTTTGTCAGCACCCTGCCCAGGGCTGCGTGAGAAACATCACAGGGATGGAAACGATTACAGCCATTTTGTTAATGAATGTGATCCAGATCGTTATCTGAGCGATCCTGACGCGCGCAACGTGAGTTGACGCCATAACCACTCGACCGGTCCCTGTCGCCAGAAACGTAGCCAGATGACGGAAAAGAGAAGGTTTATTGCCCATACCGGAACGACAAAGAACAAGAGTTCCAGTCGATTGAATTTCATAAATAAGCCAAACGGATAAAACAGTGTGGTACAGATGATCGTCTGCAGCAGATAATTGGTCAGCGCCATTCGCCCTACGCAGGCAATGGCAAGCGTCAGTCTGCATCGGCTAAGCTGCGGCCAGAAGCCAAACATCAGCGCGGCATAGCCCAGCGTTTGCAACGGCGCGCTCAGTTCGCGCGGCGCCTGCAATAAGAAGGCGCACCAGCGGTACGCCCAGTCCAGCCGCCATTGTAAAATGACCGCAGGCAGGTTGATCATTAGCCCTAACGCCACCAGCAGAACCCCGGTACGGCGATAGTGCCGCAGACTGTACTGACCTTTCAGCCAGCCGCTACGCATTAGCGCGGCGCCCAGCAGCATCATACCTGCCAGTTGCCAGCCATACTGCGCGCCGAGCGCCAGTAAACTATTTGACAGCATCTCTGCCCGGTTGCTGATAGCCTCCATGCCGCCGTTCAGCTTCCAGTATTTTTCATACAATATTGCCGACGCATCCGGCGTCCAGGCGCGGCTGGTTTCGCTACTCGATACCACGCCCAGCAGCAGTAGCACGCCAATCCCGACCAGATAAAGGAGTATGCCGGTATTGAACAGGCTTTTTACCGAAGGCGCGTCGCGTACCAGTCGCCAGCAAATTAATCCGACCAGACCGTAGGCCAGCAGAATGTCGCCGTCCCAAAAGAATAACGCATGGATAAAACCTAACAGTACCAATAGCGTTAAACGCGACTGAATCCACTGTTTACCACGCGGAAGCAGCATTTGTAGCCCCGCGCCAAACAACAACGCGAACAGCGTAAGAAATTTAGCCTGCGCCACAATATCGAGAATCGCCCAGGACCAGGCATCTTCGGGAACGATCGCGCCGTACCAGGCGGGATTGAGATAAGCCGCCTTCGGCAATCCAAAGGCGCTAATGTTAAGAAGCAGGATACCGAGGATAGCGACGCCACGTACAAAATCCAGCGTGACATTACGCTCCATCGTCTCCGCCTTAATCATGGATGATGGCGAACGGCACGCAGAAACTCCTGGCGCGTATTCTGGCTGGACTTAAACAATCCGCCCAGCGACGTCGTCGTCGTGGCGCTGGTTGCGTCACGAATACCGCGCGCTTTCACGCAGTAATGCACCGCATCAATCGATACCGCTACATTATTGGTGCCGAGCAAGGTTTGCAGCGCCGTCAGAATTTGTTGGGTCAAACGTTCCTGAACCTGCGGACGCTGGGCGAAGAATTGCACGATGCGGTTAATTTTCGACAGGCCGATCACGGAATCTTTGGGGATATACGCGACGGTCGCTTTGCCATCAATGGTCACGAAGTGATGTTCACAGGTGCTGGTCAGCGTGATATCGCGGACGGTGACCATTTCATCCACCTTCATTTTATTTTCAATGAGGGTAATTTTCGGGAAATTGGCATAGTCGAGGCCGGCGAAAATCTCGTCAACGTACATCTTAGCGATACGATGCGGCGTTTCCATCAGACTGTCATCGCTCAAATCGAGATTCAGCAACTGCATAATCTCAGTCATATGCCCTGCGATAAGGCTTTTTCGCGTTTCATTATCCAGTTCATCCATAGGCGGGCGCAGCGGCGTTTCCAGCCCCCGGGCAACCAGCGCATCATGAACCAGGGCCGCTTCTTTACTGAGTGATGGCATTAATCGTGTTCTCCTGCAGGTGTGGCGCCTCTGCCCTGCATGGGGCAAAGTTTGTCAATATTGTGACAGTGTGATTATTGTGCGTGAGGTAGCGCACATAATCCAGTATTCACGCCCATAATTGTTGAAATTGTCGCTGCCTTTCATGACATCTTTTCCGGTGCGAGAATGATGGCAGGACAAAGGGTATAGTTGTTAACTAAATGTTATTTAAATGATGAAGCATGTTTATGTATTACGGAAGTGAAAGTTACTCACAACGCGGTGAATAATCTGTATTATGAAGAATCTGCATACCTTATCAGGTTCACCATAAAAGGAGCCCCCGCATGGAAATGCTCGAAGAGCACCGATGTTTTGGCGGCTGGCAGCAGCGCTGGCGTCATCATGCCGCCACGCTAAACTGCGCCATGACATTCAGCATTTTTCTTCCGCCGACTCAGGATAATGAACCGCCTCCGGTACTGTACTGGTTGTCCGGGTTGACCTGCAATGATGAGAATTTTACCACCAAAGCAGGCGCGCAGCGTATCGCAGCAGAACTGGGCATTGTATTGGTGATGCCGGATACCAGTCCACGCGGTGAACAGGTCGCCGACGATAGCGGATACGATTTAGGCCACGGCGCCGGGTTTTATCTCAATGCCACACAGCCGCCCTGGGCCAGCCATTATCGCATGTACGATTACCTGCGCGATGAGCTTCCGGCGCTTATCCAGACACAGTTTAACGTCAGCGACCGTTGCGCCATCAGCGGGCACTCGATGGGCGGCCACGGCGCATTAATCATGGCGCTGAAAAATCCGGGCAAATACACCAGCGTCTCTGCTTTTGCGCCTATCGTCAACCCCAGCCGCGTGCCGTGGGGAATCAAAGCGCTTACCGCTTATCTCGGCGAAGATGAATCAGCCTGGACTGAGTGGGATAGCTGCGAATTAATGCTGGCCAGCCAGCCGCAGGACGCCATTCCTGTGCTCATCGATCAGGGCGACAGCGATCAATTCCTCGCCGATCAGCTTCAGCCCGCCGTACTGGCGGAAGCCGCGCGGCAAACCGCCTGGCCGATGACGCTACGAATCCAGCCTGGCTACGATCATAGCTATTATTTTATTGCGTCCTTCATCGAGGACCATCTGCGCTTTCATGCCCGGTATTTACGGGACGAGCGTGAGACGTCACCAACATAATGAATTTTCCAGCGCCGCGCTGTAATTCACCTCCTCCGACTGCGGCGCGGAAGATTTATTATTTAAATCCGCGGCCTGCTGGCGTACCTGAAGGCGGCCGCTGCCCTCTCCGCCTTCATAACTTTCGTGAAAATTACGCAGCTCGGATTCAAACAGCACCGCATCGAGATTATGCAACTTATCCAGCGCCCGCAGGAGAGAAATTAACGTATCAAGATTGAGCCCTCCCCCCTTCTCGATACGCTTGATGGTGGCGATGCCAACGTGCGCGCGATCGGCAAGCTGCTGCTGGGTCATCGAAAGAGACAGGCGCGTCTCCTTTAAGCGGGCGCACAACGACAGGATAATCTCGTCGTTATTCATCGTATTGTATTTCACGCTGTTACCCTCTCTTGCGCGGCTGAATTTTCCCCAGCGAACCATGATACGTTTCACGGTATTTAGCGCTCATGTCTTTACCGGTCTCGTACATCGCAGCAATGATCTCATCGAGCGAGATACAGGGTTCGCTTACGCGACTCATCGCCATCGTCGCCGCGTTTATCGCTTTCACGGCAGAGATGGCGTTTCTCTCTATGCAGGGAATTTGTACCTGCCCGCCCAGCGGATCGCAGGTCAATCCCAGATGATGTTCCATGGCAATTTCAGCGGCGCTCAGCGTTTGCTCCACGGATGCGCCCATCAGTTCAGCCAGGCCCGCCGCCGCCATTGAGCACGCCACGCCGACTTCCCCCTGACAGCCAACTTCAGATCCCAGAATAGAGGCGTTTTGTTTAAACAATATCGCGATAGCGGCGGCGGTCAGGAAGAAACGGGTCAGAGCACCGGATTCCAGCGGCGTGACAAATTTATCATACCAGCAGAGCGCTGCCGGAATAATGCCGCACGCGCCATTGGTTGGCGCGGTAACAATCTGTCCGCCGCTGGCATTTTCTTCGCTTACCGCAATCGCGAAGGCATTGACCCAGTTCAGCGCGGTTAAAAAATCGCTGGCGGAGCGGTTAGCCTGTAACGTCTTATGTAACGCACAGGCGCGCCGCGGTACCTGATAGGGGCCGGGTAATACCCCCTCAGTATGCAGGCCGCGATAAACCGCCTGCTGCATCACGTCCCATATTTGCGCCAGATAATTCTGCAACGTCTGTGGCGAGTGGCGGCACAGCTCATTTTTCATCATCAGCGCCGCCACGGACAGGCCATTACGTCGGCACAGCGCCAGCAACTGCGCGGCATGACTAAATTCAAAGGGCGACACTGTACGCAAAGGAAGCGATGGCGTCAGCGGCTCGCCATGTTTGCGAACCTGTCCGGCGCCGGTCGAAAACCAGGTCTCTTCATACACCGTGAAATAATCATCTCTGGCGCGAAACGTCATGGCATAAGGATGGCCAGGATGCGCCTGGTGATTGGCGATAATCTTGACTTTTATCGTGATTCCGCCCGCGTCGGAGAGCGGGAGTTCGATTTTGTTTTCATTTTCCGCACGCTTAATCACCGCCATATGCGAACGGAGATCGACATTCTCCGGCTGGCAACCCAGCAGCCCAAGATACAGGGCGGTATCCACATTGTGGCACTTGCGGCTTAACGATAACGCGCCATACAGCTCGATTTCAATTTCCCGAATTAGCGGCAACGTCTCTTGTTCTCTGAGCAATGAAATAAAGTGACAGGCGGCGCGCATCGGCCCTACGGTACGTGAGCTGGATGGACCTATTACTATTTTGAATATATCAAGGCAACTCTCCATCGTTATATCAATCCTTTCAGTGTCATTCGCGTTTAGTAATAAATAACATCCTCGCACAGTTGGCATATCAAAAGTGATACCTTTTGTGTCTGAACTTTACCTGGTATCAAAAACAACGCTTTTTTAGCCCTTTTCTGGCTGTGATATCTGTGATAGCACGAGATTCCACGCCGCAAAAGAGCCATTATAATACCCGTAAATTAAGGGAGTTATCATATGAGCATTATTTATTTTATTACTACACAGGATATCGATACGTTTCAGAAAAAATTACAGGAAACGTTATTTAATGCCGTCACCATGCCGTTTCCGCTATTATTTGATAAACGTTATGCCGCGCTTATCAATACCGCTTATTTAAAGCTTACGCTGCCAGCGGAATGTCTGACGCCTGAATTTTATCGCTATTTACGCGAACTCTCATTGCAATGGCAGTTTGATTTTTTTATTAAGCCGCAGCCACTGCCTGCTAACGGTATTATCGCGTTTGATATGGACTCGACATTTATTGCGGAAGAAGGCGTGGATGAAATTGCCCGCGAGCTTGGCATGTCGACGCAAATCACCGCCATTACCCAACAGGCGATGGAGGGCAAGCTTGATTTTAACGCCAGTTTTACCCGACGTATCGGAATGTTGAAAGGCACACCGAAAGCAGTGCTGAACGCCGTATGCGATCGCATGACCCTTTCGCCAGGCCTGTTAACTATTCTGCCAGTCATCAAGGCCAAAGGATTTAAAACCGCGATTATCTCCGGGGGATTGGATATATTCACCCAGCGTCTAAAAGAACGGTATCAACTGGATTATGCCTTTTCGAATACGGTTGAAATACGCGATAACGTTCTGACGGATAACATTACCTTGCCGATTATGAATGCCGCAAACAAAAAACAGACGCTGGTTGACCTGGCTGCCCGGTTAAATATTGCCACGGAGAATATTATTGCCTGCGGTGATGGCGCCAACGATCTGCCGATGTTAGAACATGCTGGCACCGGTATTGCCTGGAAAGCGAAGCCGGTTGTACGGGAAAAAATCCACCATCAGATTAATTATCACGGTTTCGAATTGCTTCTTTTTCTTATTGAAGATGAATTATAACGCGACTCACCTCGCCGGAAGGGAATTTTAAAATGAGTATAAAAACATTTATTTTCAGCCAGCCCGATAAGCCGATTGTAAAAGAGAAAAAAGAGATAGACCAGACCTATAAAAAATTTCGTTTTGAGATTATCGCCTCGGTCTTTATCTCTTATGCCGTCTTTTATCTTACCCGTAAAAACTTCTCCGCCGCGATGCCGGCCATGCTGACGGAAACGTCGCTGACCGCAGAAGACTTCGCCATTATGTCTTCCATTTTTTACATTCTTTATGGCGCAATGAAGTTTGTCGGCGGGATGCTGGTCGATAAAATTAACCCGAAAGCCATGACCGGCCCGGTGCTGATTGGCGTGGGGATTGTAAATATTCTGTTCGGCTTTTCCGACAGCGTGGCGGCATTCTACGTGCTGTACAGTCTCAACGCGATCTTACAGGGCACCAGCTTTCCGCCGATGGCGAAAATTATGGCCTCGTGGTTTTCGAAAAACGAACGGGGACGCTGGTGGGCTATCGTTGAAGCGGCGCACAATATCGGCGGCAGCCTCGCGCCGCTGCTGACCAGTTTTGCTATCGCCTTTAGCGGTAGCTGGAAAATGGGATTTTATGTTCCCGGCGCCATTTCGCTGCTGATGGGGATAGTGGCGCTATTTACCATTAAAGATCGTCCCGGTACGTTAGGTTTGCCCAACGTGGGGCAGTGGCGTAACGACCCGACGGAACTGGCCCAGGTCAAGGCCAGCCCGGTCAACCTGAGCTTCTGGCAGATTTTTGTGAAATATATCCTGACCAATCCACTGGTATGGATCATTATTATCGGTGATATGTCGGTTTATATTGCGCGCACCATCCTTAACGACTGGCCGCAGATTTACTATTCGCAGGTTCACGGCTGGAGCCTGATAAAAGCGAACTCGATTATTTCCTGGTTTGAGGCGGGCGGACTGGCGGGTGGGTTGCTGGCAGGCTACTTGTCTGACTTTATGTTCAAAAGTAACCGCTGGATGACCGGATTAATCTTCGCGTTAGCGCTGTGCATATGCATCGTGCTGGTGCCGCTGGTTCAGGATACCTCTTACACCCTCACCGCGATTCTGTTCACCATCATGGGCTTCGCCTTATACGGACCGCATATGCTTTTTGCCGTCGGCTGTCTGGATGTGACCCATAAGGATGCGGCGGGATCGATTACCGGCTTTCGGGGATTGTTCAGCTATGTCGGCGCGGCAATGGCCGGTGTGCCGGTAATTATGGTGAAAAATAGCTGGGCGTGGTCGGGCGTTTATATCTATGCGTTGATCGCCATTCTGCTAACGACTCTGTCGCTGGCGCTGCTCTCCAGGCTGCATCGGTTATAACATTCTGGCGACAGCGGCAAAACGCGGCTGTCGCCAGTCTCTGTCAGAAACGGTAATCCACCGCCATAAAGTAACGACGTCCGTCTTCGGTATAACCGTAGTCGTCGCGTTTGAGATCTTTATCGCCCACGTTCAGAACGCCCGCACGCAGTTTAACGTTTTTCGTCGCCTGCCATGCCGCGCCGGTATCCCAGACCACGTACCCGCCCGGCGTTTTCGCCGTTGCGCTGTCGGCCCGCTTACGCCCGGTATAATTCCCTGATACGTAGAATGACCAGTCTTCGAGCTGCACCGGTTTCCAGTCCAGCGTACCGTTCGCGGTGTGGAACGGCAGATCGGAAAGCGGCTTGTTCCCGCCATTACTGACGTCGCGTCCGTCGTTATAGGTGTAATTCAACGACAGTTTCCACGCCTCGTTAAACGGAACTTTCAACTCGGTTTCCACGCCCTGAATACGCGCTTTATTCACGTTGTAATAACGGAAGACCGGAACGCGCTGTCCCCGACTGTTGGTTTCGAAACCGACAAAGTTGGAATAGCCGGGCGCGGCGTTAACGTCAGCGGTACGGCTAATGCTGATGCGATTGTCCACATCGTTACGGAACGTGGTAACGCTCGCTTCCACGCCCTCCAGTATGCCTTCTTCGCCACGGTAATAAAGGCCGAGCTCCCAGCTTTCACTGGTTTCAGGTTTCAGATCCGGGCTACCGATAATGCGGCATCCTCCACGGCAGGAGTTGGTCGCCCAGTCCGGACTTAATTGCAATAGCGACGGCGCTTTAAAGGCCGTGGCCCACCCACCTTTCACCGTCAGGGTATCCGTTGCGTTATAAACCAGATAAGCACGCGGGCTCCAGTGATCGCCATAGGTTTCATGGTCATCCATACGAATACCGGTGGTCAGCGCCAGCGGTTCGAAGATGCGCCACTCATCTTCAAGGAACAGAGCATACTGGCTGGCGGAGGTTTTAGTACTGGAACCGCCGGTCAGGTTGACCGCATCGCTCAGTTTATCGTGACGCCATTCGCCGCCGAAGGTGAGGAACTGGTTGACAGACGCTAACGGCAGAACGTATTTCCCGTCAATCGAATTGCTTTCTGACGTGATAGGGCTACTGTTGCCGGGGTTTTTGTTTTCCACCTTTTCGCCGTAGAACTTGAGCTCGCTATTGCCGAGATCCCAACGTCCGTTATGGCTCAACGCGTAGTTTTGCCGTTCCAGACGGTTTTTATCCAGCGAGTCGGAGTCCCGGTCCTGGCGATCAAAACCATAGCCTGCGGTAACGTCATGATTTTCGTTTGGTGTCCAGGCAAACTCGACGTTTCCATCCCGGCTGGTAAATCCTTCAATGCGCGGCGTTTCACCCGTAGCGGTGGTGGCGGAACTCTGCTGCTCGTCTTTTTCGCGTTTCGCCAGGCTACCGTAGGCTTTCATTCCCAGCACGCCGTCGATCAGCGGACCGCTGGTAAAGAACTGACCGTTATAGGTATCGCCACGGTCGCGATGTTCCTGAATAGTGGAGTCAACCGTGACGCTACCGTGCCATTTCTGACCAATTTTTTTGGTAATAATGTTGACCACGCCGCCCAGCGCATCGGAGCCATACAGCGAGGACATGGGGCCACGCACCACTTCAATGCGTTCGATAGCGTCAACCGGTATCCAGTTCAGATCAAAATCATTATGGCGGAAGACCGCGTTACGGGAGTTAACGCGCTTACCGTCGATCAAGATCAGTGTATAACTGCTGTCCAGACCACGAATACTCACGCCTTTACGGTTATCCCCTTCGTTAGTGAGCTGTACGCCCGGCACCTCTTTCAGGACATCTTTCAGGTTTTGCACGGGCCTGCGCTGTAAATCTTGCTGGGTAATGACGCTGATACTTGCTGGCGCATCTTTCAGATTTTGTTCGATGGCGGACGCGGTAACGACCATGGTTTCACCATCATCCGTTGCCGCGGCAACCGGCCAGGCCAACGTAACTGCGGACATACAAAGCCCTACCCGAACGAAAGGGTTAAACCTAAACATTCCATTTCTCCATGAGGTAAATACGACAAAAAAATCGGTTATCGCTCACAACGCATTACGTTTCGCCTGCGATAACGGTTATCACGGCGAACTCTTTTTATGCAGGCGAGTCGGGCTCATGAGTGACGGTCGCGCCCGAATCTTCATCCTTTCTGATTTCGAGCGTAACGATAAAGCAAACGATAATAATTATCAATTTAATTGTTAATAATTATGTCATTTGAACCAATCATAAAGAAAAAACAAAAAACCCTCTCGAATGAGAGGGTTAGAAGGGTCAGGTTCAGGCAGTCCGTGCCGGATAGCGGCATAAAGCCTATCCGGCCTATGACGAGAATACCGCGTTACTTTTTAACGCGTTCCGGGAAGTGCATTTCACTATAGCGCACGAAATGCGTGCCTTTTATCAGCTTGTAGCCGAACCAGATAAGCAGGAACAGCGGAATACCGATATAGGTCGCCGCGACGCCGCCCCAGTCGATGGTATCTTTCAGGAACGCTTCGTAGTTCTGCCCCAACGTAATAATCAGGCACAGTACAAAGGCGAAAATCGGCCCCAGCGGGAAGAACCCGGAACGGTACGGCAAATCATTCACATCATACCCTTGTATCACGTAACCGCGACGGAAGCGATAATGGCTAATGGCAATCCCCAGCCAGGCGATGAAGCCCGTCATACCGGAGGTGTTCAACAGCCACAGATAGACCGTCTGGTTGCCGAACATTGAGGTCAAAAAGCAAAGACCGGCAATCACGGTGGTGGCATAAAGCGCATTGCGCGGTACGCCGCCGCGGGACAATTTCGCAAAAATACGCGGGGCCTTACCGTCACAGGCCAGGGTGTAGAGCATACGGGTCGAGGCATACATCCCGGAGTTACCCGCAGACAGTACCGCCGTCAGGATAACCGCATTCATTATCGCCGCCGCAGACAACAAGCCCGCATGCTGGAACACTAAGGTAAACGGACTGACGCTAATGTCTTTGACGTCGTTACGCAGCAGGTTTGGATCGGTATAAGGAATGATCAGGCTGATAATCAAAATCGCGAAAACATAAAACAGCAGAATACGCCAGAACACCTGACGCACCGCGCGCGGAATATTCTTCTCCGGGTTTTCAGATTCCCCGGCGGCAATACCAATCAGCTCAGTTCCCTGGAAAGAGAAGCCCACGATCATCGCGACGCCAATCATTGCCGCAAAACCGCCAGCAAAAGGCGCATCGCCCGTCGTCCAGTTGCTCCAGCCGACCGGCTCAACACCTTTAAAGATACCGATAATCATCGCTACGCCAACGATGATGAAGATAATAACGGTCGCGACTTTAATTAACGAGAACCAGTACTCCGCCTCGCCAAAACCGCGCACGGAAATGTAGTTCAGCAAGAAAATGACGCAGAGGAATAGCGCGCTCCAGATCCAGCCCGGCGTGTCCGGGAACCACCAGCCCATCACCAATTGTGCGGCAACCAGGTCAACAGCGATAGTCACCGCCCAGTTGTACCAGTAGTTCCAGCCCAGCGCGAAACCAAAGCCTTCTTCCACATAGTTCTGACCATATGTCGCAAACGAGCCAGATACCGGCATATAGGCCGCCAGCTCGCCAAGACTGGTCATCAGGAAGTAGACCATCAAACCAATCAGAATATAAGAAAACAGCGCGCCGCCTGGCCCCGCCTGAGAAATTGTCGCACCAGATGCAACGAAAAGACCTGTCCCGATGGAGCCGCCAATGGCAATCATCGTCAGGTGACGCGCCTTTAATTCGCGACGTAGCGCGGGCGCTTCTGTGGTTTTAGTTTTGGAACCCATGTGAAAATGCTATCCATCCAAAAAATGAGGCGCGATTGTAACAGACGAAATACTATCCTTCCGACACAAATGCGCGGTTATAAGAGACCTTCATGACCGGCCACGGATTATAAGTAAAGCAGAGAATAACGTATACGTAAGCGGATACTAAAAATGGCGATGCCGCCCGGGCAGCCCTCCTCTTCACCTTTATTCACAGTAACTCAAAAAACGCTGCAACGCGTTAGAAAGATGTTTCTGCCGATGATGAACACGCCACAACGTACGCACCAGGCGCGGTAACGGCACCGCGACTTCGCCCAGGGTTCCCGCCTGGAGTTGTTCAGCAATCACCCGGCGCGATAAACAGCTTATCCCCAGTCCATGACGCACCGCATGTTTGATCGCTTCTGAATTCCCCAACTCCATCGCCATATGAAAGCGCGGCAAATGCGACAACAGCAAATAATCGACAATTTCCCGCGTACCGGAGCCGCGCTCGCGTAAAATCCATGGGGATGCCGCAAGCTGTTCCAGCGTCACCGGCCCCTGCGTCAGCGGCGAGGACGGCGCGGCAAAGACCACCAGCTCATCTTCCAGCCACGGCTCAGAGATAATCTCTGTACTGTGACATGGTCCTTCAATCAGGCCGATATCAACCCGAAAATCCAGCACCGCGTTAATCACGTCCTGGCTGTTTCCCACGCTGAGTTCCAGCGGCAAGGCCGGATAATGCTGGCGATAGCGGGCAATCATGGCGGGTAAAATGTAATTGCCGATGGTGCTACTGGCATAAACCCGTATCGCGCCGTTATCTTCACGAAATAGCTGCTCAATTTCTACCGCTTGCTCCAGCAATGCCAGCGCGCGCGGATATAATAAGCGCCCATGTTCGTTGACCACCAGCCGTTTCCCCACCCGATCAAACAACTGTACGCCGAGCTGACCTTCCAGATCGGTGAGCGCGGCGCTAACGGCGGACTGCGATAATGACAGCATGACCGACGCCTGGGTTGTTGAACCGCTTTTCAGTACTTCAGCAAACACTTCAAGTTGTCGTAGCGTAATATGCATAGTCGTATCCCACCGATAGCGTTTCACTTACCACTTATAAAGATTAATTATAAATATATAATCAATTTTATTTTTAAACCAGATCACCGTAACCTTATTGTCCATATACAGGAGAAGGTTATGACAGAACTCACCTTGCAGAATCATCGTCGTACAATGTGGCATTTTATACCGGGGCTCGCTCTGAGCGCCGTCATTACAGGAGTCGCCCTGTGGGGCGGCGCTATCCCTGCCGTTGCAGGCGCGGGGTTCAGCGCCCTGACCCTGGCTATCCTGCTGGGTATGGTTATCGGGAATACCGTCTATCCACAAATATGGAAACAATGCGACGGCGGCGTGCTGTTTGCAAAACAACATCTGCTGCGTTTAGGGATTATCCTTTACGGCTTCCGCCTTACCTTTTCACAAATCGCCGATGTGGGCATTAGCGGTATTGTGATTGACGTATTAACGCTTTCCAGCACGTTCATGCTGGCCTGCTTCTTAGGCCAAAAAGTCTTTGGTCTGGACAGGCATACCAGCTGGCTGATTGGCGCCGGTAGCAGTATCTGCGGCGCGGCGGCGGTACTGGCGACAGAACCGGTGGTAAAAGCGGAAGCCAGTAAGGTTACTGTAGCCGTCGCGACTGTCGTTATTTTCGGCACCATCGCTATTTTCCTTTACCCGGCAATGTATCCGCTGCTGGCGCACTGGTTCAGCCCGGAAACTTACGGCATCTATATCGGCTCAACCATGCATGAAGTCGCGCAAGTGGTCGCCGCGGGTCATGCCGTTAGCCCGGATGCGGAAAATGCGGCGGTTATCGCTAAGATGCTGCGTGTCATGATGCTGGCGCCGTTCCTGATCATTCTGGCGGCACGCGTTAAACAGCTTTCACCGGCGACCGGCGCGGAAAAAAGCAAAATTACCATTCCGTGGTTTGCTATTTTCTTCATCGTAGTGGCGATCTTCAACTCTTTCCACCTGCTGCCGAAAGCCGTGGTGGATATGCTGGTGACGCTGGACACAGTGCTGCTGGCGATGGCAATGGCGGCGTTGGGTCTGACCACTCACGTTAGCGCATTGAAAAAAGCGGGGGCGAAACCGCTGCTGATGGCGCTGGCATTATTCGCCTGGCTGATTATTGGCGGTGGCGCCATTAACGTCCTAATCCATAGCCTTATCGCATAAATTATTACGTTTCACGCCTGTTAACCCGTTATCATAGCGTTCGTAATGAACCGTTAGCGGGTTTAACAGGAGTCTTTTATGAAATACATCGGAGCGCACGTCAGCGCTGCTGGCGGTCTGGCTAACGCCCCTGCCCGCGCGGCTGAAATTGGCGCAACGGCCTTTGCGCTTTTCACAAAAAACCAGCGTCAGTGGCGTGCCGCCCCCCTAACTCCCCAGGTCATTGATGACTTTAAAATCGCCTGTGAAAAGTATCATTTCTCGGCGGCGCAAATCCTTCCCCACGATAGTTACCTGATTAATCTGGGCCATCCGGTCAGTGAAGCACTGGAAAAATCACGCGATGCCTTTCTCGATGAAATGCAACGCTGTGAACAACTCGACTTAACCTTGCTTAATTTTCATCCCGGGAGCCATCTGATGCAGATTGCACAGGAGGATTGCCTGGCGCGGATCGCGGAATCCATCAATATTGCCCTCGCGCAGACCGAGGGCGTTACGGCGGTTATCGAAAATACAGCCGGTCAGGGCAGTAATCTGGGATTTGAGTTTGAACAGTTAGCCGCCATCATCGACGGCGTGGAAGATAAGTCGCGCGTTGGCGTCTGTATCGATACCTGCCATGCCTTTGCCGCCGGATACGATCTGCGTACGCCAGAGGCGTGCGAAAAAACGTTCGCCGAATTCGGGAAAATTGTCGGATTTCAGTATTTGCGCGGAATGCACCTTAACGACGCCAAAAGCGCCTTCGGTAGCCGCGTTGACCGCCATCACAGCCTGGGTGAAGGCAATATCGGCCACGATGCGTTTCGTTGGATTATGCAGGATGGGCGTTTTGACGGTATTCCGCTGATACTGGAGACCATCAATCCTGATATCTGGGCGGAAGAGATTGCGTGGTTAAAAGCCCAGCAAATTGCCGAAGCGGTGGCCTGACGCGCAATGTTCTTCAGGCAATAAAAAAGGCAGAGCGCGCTCTGCCTTTTTTAGCGTGTTTCTCTTACGCCGCTTTTGCCGCGACTTCCGTCTCCGGACGTTTCAGGACGGCATAAGCCAGCCCTGCCACCAGCGTACCGGCCACAATTGCCAGCAGGTATCCCAATACCGGCGTAATTGCGCCTGGGATAAGCAGAACAAACAGACCGCCATGCGGCGCCATCAATTTTGCGCCTACCGCCATAGAAATAGCCCCGGTCAACGCGCCGCCAACGATACAGCACGGCAGTACACGCATCGGGTCGCGTGCCGCAAACGGAATAGCGCCTTCAGTGATAAAGCACAGCCCCAGCACCAACGCCGCTTTACCGCCTTCCTGCTGCGCTTTGTCGAACTTACGACGCGCCACCATCGTTGCCAGACCCAGCGCTAACGGCGGTACCATACCTGCGGCCATGATCGCCGCCATCGGCGCGTAAGTTTGCGTACTCAGCAGACCAACGCCAAACGCATACGCCGCTTTGTTCACCGGGCCGCCCATATCGGTACACATCATCCCGCCGAGAATCGCGCCCAGCAGCACCGCGTTTGCCGTCCCCATGGTTTGCAACCAGTGGGTGAGCCCTTCCAGAATCCCGGCAACCGGTTTACCGATCAGGTAAATCATCGCCAGCCCCACCACCAGACTGGAAATTAACGGGATGATCAGGATTGGCTTCAGCGCTTCCATACTTTGCGGAAGTTTCAGTTTGGTACTGATAAGCTTCGCCATATACCCGGCAAGGAAGCCGGCAATGATCCCGCCGATAAAACCGGAACCGGTGCTAACCGCCAGCATACCGCCAATCAGACCTGGCGTAAGGCCAGGGCGATCCGCGATGGAGAAAGCGATATAACCCGCCAGTACCGGCACCATCAGCGCAAACGCCGAACCGCCGCCAATCTGCATCAGCGCCGCCGCCAGCGTGTCCGGCACCTTAAAGGCTTCAATACCAAAGGCGAAGGAAAGCGCAATACACAGTCCCCCGGCAACCACCATAGGCAGCATGTAAGAAACGCCCGTCAACAGATGCCGGTATGCGCCAGCGCTCTCTTTCTTCCCTTCGGTCGCCGCTTGCGATGCCTTACCCGCCGGTTGATACGGCGTTGCTTCCGCTACGGCTTTATCCAGCTCCTGCGCCGTCTTTTTCAGCGCCAGGCCGGTCGACGTGCGGTACATCGGGAGACCGGCAAACTTCGCCAGATCCACTTCGATATCCGCCGCCACAATCACTAAATCCGCTTCCGCCACCTCTTCCGGGGTGATGGCATTGCCGGCCCCCACGGAGCCGCGCGTTTCGACTTTTACCCACCAGCCGCGTTTTTTCGCTTCCGTTTCAATGGCTTCAGCCGCCATAAAAGTATGGGCGACGCCGGTCGGGCAGGCCGTTACCGCGACCACGCGTTTCGGACCGCCGCTCGCCGCAGGAGCAGCAGGGGCGCTGTAAGGGGTCGCATGGCTTTTGGCTTCACTCAGAAACAGTTCCGGATGCGCAACGGCGCGACCAATATCCCCCAGCCAAACCTTTTTGCCGTTCAGAGCATTGTCGTTCGGCAGAGATTCGCCCAACACGATCGCCAGCTCAGCATCATTCGGATTATCGATAATTTCCAGATTTGCTTTATGCGCCGCCGCTCCAAGCAGGGTTTTCGCCATGTAAGCGCGAGCCTGGCCGAGATTAGCGTCAATTATCAGCAGCGTTTTCATTATGCCTCTCCTGCTGTCAGTTAAACGGTTGTAAGTCGACACGCGCCATCATTGCGGCCAACTGAGGACGATCGGTAATACCCACATTGCTCTGGCTGACCGCCAGCGCGGCAACCGCCGTCGCCAGACGCAGCGTATGTTCGCTGGACTCGCGCATCAGCAGGCCGTAAATCAATCCGCCAACCATGGAATCGCCTGCGCCGACGGTACTTACCACGTCAACTGCCGGTGGTTTAGCGATCCATTCTCCTGAGGCGTTAACCCACAGCGCGCCTTCCGCCCCCAGCGAAATCACCACATGGGCGATCCCCTGTTCGCGTAACGCGTGCGCCGCATCAATCACATCTTTCATTTCCGGGAGCTTACGACCCGCCCAAATTTCCAGTTCGCGGCGATTCGGTTTCACCAGCCACGGCGCAGCTTTAAGACCGGCGACTAACGCTTCACGGCTACTATCAAAGATAATGCATGGACACTGGCTGCGCAGACGCGTCATCCAGTCGGTGAACGCTTCCGGACTCACGCCAGCCGGTAAGCTACCGCTGACGCAGACCATATCGAACTGGCCCAGCCAGCTCAGGGAGTCGTTAACAAAGCGTTCCCAGTCTGCGGGGGTCACGTCAAAGCCGGAAAAGTTGAAGTCGGTCACTTCGCCATCTTTTTCCGTCAGCTTCACGTTGATGCGGGTCCGGCCCTGAACCACCTGAAAGCGGTTAGCGATACCCAGTTCGCTGAACAATTGCTGAAAACCGTCCTGGTTATCTTTACCGAGAAAACCGCCGACGGTGACGTCGATGCCTAAGTCTTTCAGCACCTTGGCAACGTTAATGCCTTTGCCCGCCGCGTGCAGACCCGTGGTTTTCACCAGGTTCACTTCGCCGCGTTCGATTTCAGGGCAAAACCCAACCAGATCGTAAGCCGGATTAAGGGTAATGGTGGCGACACGCCTGCTCATTATGCGCCCTCCCCGAGACCGGCGGCGATCGCATCGCCAATCGCTTTCAGCGCCTGTTCAGCATCTTCACCCTGCGCGGTAAAGCGCAGACGATGGCCTTTCTTCACGCCTAATGCCACCACTTTCATCAGACTACGTCCGTTTGCCGGCTTGCCGGTTCCATCAAGGTTTGTCACGGTAATTTCACTGTTAAATTGTTTAATCGTATTCACCAGCATGGTGCCCGGGCGGGCATGGAGACCATGCTCATTACGCACTACAAATTCCGCGCTCAGTACGTCATCCGTCAGCGCATCATCACTGGTCAGCAACGCCAGCAGCGTCGCGGCGTCGGCGCTCAGCAGACGATCGGCTTTATTGTTCAGCAACAGGTCGCCGAGGCGTTTTAGCACGGCAATCGGCTGCTCGTCGTTCATCGCGACAGTGACTAATAAGGCTGCTTTTTCACCCTCTACGTCAAACGCCTGGGTCGCACGGCTTACCGCAACAGCGCTGCGCAAATTGCCTTCCGCGCTGTCGTTCAGCCAGATGCCTTGCCCCAGATTCATCGGACTGTCGTTAATCGTTTTTGCGACGAACGCCGCATCAACCGCTCCCGCCTCTTTCAGACGCGCCGCATTTAGCGCCTGCAATGTGACCAGCGAGCTGGCGATGACATCCAGCGTCATCGTCTCGTTATCAAGTTTTAATTGTTCACTTTGCTTCTCGCCCATCAGCAATGCGCGCAGCTCTTCCGCCGTTGTCGCGGATTTCAGCTGTTCAGCCACGGAGTCATCGCTCAGCACATGCGTCAACTGACGCAGCAGGCCGAGGTGTTCATCCGAACTGGCGGCAATACCAATCGCCACGTAGGCGACCTGGCCTTCTCCCCAAGTAACGCCCTGCGGAAATTGAAAAACCTGGACGCCGGTTTTCAGCACCTGATCGCGCGTGTCTGTTGTGCCATGGGGAATCGCAATACCATTGCCAAGAAAGGTCGAGGTTTGCTGTTCGCGCGCCAGCATACCGTCAACATAGCCGCCCGCCACATTCCCCGCCTGCGCTAACGCGGCGGCGATTTGCCGAATGGCCTCTTCTTTATTTCCGGCCTGCTCACCCGGATGAATGTCCTGAACCGATAACTGGAACATGTGTCTCCTCTCCTGCTGAATTGAAACGATTCAGCCACTATGAGAAAAAAAGCGCCAATCTGAGTTATCAAAAAAACCAGATCGCGCTGAAACGTTTCAAGAAGTCTGGATCTTTCTGCTTCAGCACGCAAGAAAAGTTACCGGTTTTGTAGCAATTTTTTGAGGTAAAGCACATTTTTTCTCCAACAGACCATTAATAGCTGACGCATAAAAGACTTCAGCTTTTTTCTTTCAGCTTCCGTCAGCACCCCTGATAACAAATTGGAATGCTATTTTGATTTTTCGTGTCGATTTTGATTCAGACGCCTGTTTATTTTCTGACGGGCAGCGTAAACTCCGCCTCTCTTCACACCACTGATATAGAAACATGCACAACAGTCCCGCCGCCGCTGCGCCCAAATCGTTTGACCTGACGTCTACCGCCTTTTTGATCGTCGCTTTTCTCACCGGTATTGCCGGTGCGTTACAGACGCCGACGCTCAGTATTTTTCTGACGGATGAGGTTCACGCCCGTCCCGGCATGGTGGGATTCTTTTTTACCGGCAGCGCGGTTATCGGCATTATCGTGAGCCAGTTTCTGGCGGGTCGCTCAGATAAAAAAGGCGATCGCAAAAAACTGATCGTTTTCTGTTGTGTGCTGGGCATGTTGGCCTGCGTGTTGTTTGCCTGGAACCGCAACTACTTTATTTTGCTGTTCATCGGCGTCTTTCTCAGTAGCTTCGGCTCTACCGCCAACCCGCAGATGTTTGCGCTGGCCCGAGAACATGCCGATCGTACAGGTCGTGAAGCGGTGATGTTCAGCTCAATCCTCCGCGCCCAGGTATCGCTGGCCTGGGTCATTGGGCCGCCGCTGGCCTATGCGCTGGCGATGGGTTTTAGCTTTACGGTGATGTATTTGAGCGCGGCGGTAGCTTTTATCGTCTGCGGCGTCATGGTGTGGTTCTTTTTACCGTCAATGCGCAAAGATGCGCCGCTGGCAACCGGCACGCTGGAAGCACCGCGTCGTAATCGCCGCGATACGCTGTTGTTGTTTGTCATCTGTACGTTAATGTGGGGAACTAACAGCCTGTATATCATTAATATGCCGCTGTTTATCATCAATGAGCTGCATCTTCCGGAAAAACTTGCAGGCGTGATGATGGGCACCGCCGCCGGGCTGGAGATTCCCACAATGCTGATTGCAGGTTACTTCGCCAAACGGTTGGGAAAACGCCTGTTAATGTGCATCGCCGTTGTCGCCGGACTGTGCTTTTATGCGGGTATGTTGCTGGCGCACGCACCGGCGACGTTGCTCGGCTTGCAGTTGCTGAACGCGATTTACATCGGCATTCTTGGCGGGATTGGCATGCTCTATTTTCAGGATCTCATGCCAGGCCAGGCGGGTTCAGCCACCACGCTGTATACCAATACCATTCGCGTCGGCTGGATCATTGCCGGTTCGCTGGCGGGAATCGCTGCAGAAATCTGGAATTATCATGCGGTCTTCTGGTTTGCGTTAGTTATGATTGTCGCCACCATGTTCTGCCTGGCGCGTATTAAAGATGTTTAACTTGCAAGCCTGATACTTTTACTCTTCGACACATTTCAGCGCAGAGTTTATCTCTGCGCAATGTTCATGCGCGGTCATTCATTGTCTTTTTCTCAATACGATATTCTGTAAGCGCCCTCTTACATAAAAGACCGGTTATTGAGAAAATTACGCCCATCAGCCCGCAAAGGACCAACACCAGCCGCATCTTATATTTTGGTGTTACAGCAACATCTATCACTTCAATGTTAGCATTATTTTTAACCGCCTCCGACAACAATGATAGCTTTGCATATGTTTCCGTTTGTAACATATTTTTATGCACGCTATAACGTTTAATGTCACCGTCATCGATATACCATGCTGCCATTTTATCGACACTATTTTTCAGGGTGGAAATAATATTATTGACACTTTCTTCCCTCCCCTGCGCCTTAAAAATGACAAGCTGTTTTTTCGCGTCAAAACTTATTTTATTTTTATATTCCGTAGGCAAGAAACGGCTAAACTGGTTAAGGATAACCGTTGTTTTACATTGAATATCATTAGTATAGCCACATAACGCATAGGTAGCAGGCGTATCCAGATTAGGTTTGATTGTCATACTCACAACCTTTGTATCATGCTGCACGCTCACAAAAACATAGCCAATGGCAACAAAAATAAAGGTAGCGATCATGATACTTAGCCATTTTCTTATAAGGAATAAGGAAACGTCGACTAAATCAATTTCACTGTTTTCTCCCCGCATTTCACATCCCTTTTAAAACGCTAATAGTCAACCCGAATATTGAAATAACAAAAAGCAACACCAGCGTAAAAATAAACGCCCTGGCTGCGAACGTATATTTCTTCATAAGATAAAACCCACACATAAGAATTCGAGTATTTTAAAGGAAAATAACAACACATTCACACTGGTTATATCGATCGGTAAATACATCAATGATAGATATAAACTATCAAATTCATGATATCGATCGTTATAAATAATTAAAATCGATCAAAATTCCTCTTTTTAATAGATAAAAACTATCATATAAATAAAATTGATCGTTTTTGTTTTATGTGACGGTTTATTCGGTACACGTTCAGGCACCAACGGGGTTGAGCGGCGACATCTACCGCTTCAGAAGCCACGAAATAAGGGAAGCATGTATTACGCTATTTAATGGTAAAAGGAGGTAATTTGAGGCGCAGCTTTTGCAGACTATTTCGGGATATAACGTAAGCCCCTGCACGTTTATCAAAAACGGCTTAGCTCATGGTAAGGTTTTCTGTTCGAGTTCCAGCAAATAAATAATGGCCTCTTCCCGGGTCGTTAAACACATGTCCCCTGTCGGTTGCAAACCAGAGCACACTTTTGGGCGTAAAGGCGAGCCAAAGATAAGGCACAAGTTATCTTCCGAAAGCTGCACGCATCTGGTATTCATCGGCTTGCCATTCGGCATTCCGGGTATCGGCGACGAAATTGAAGGCGCAATACAGCAAGCGCCACAACCGCTACGACAGTCCATGCTCAGCCCTCTATTTATAACCAAATGAAAGATAACAGAATTTGTCCAAAGAAAAATCCAGATTTAAAATGTGGACGTCATCATGATCAGACCTGCCCTCAGACATTCCGAAGACAAGGCTGGAAACAGAAGGGACAACACAGCACACTTCCCCCCTCCGGGCGACATGCCATCGCGTATTCTCGTTGAACGCGGAGCGGAAAGCGGGCGAACAGTATCACCTTTTTTGCACCAGCAAAAGTGACAATTCCACTTGCCTGGACGGCCCGGCGCGAGTAGTTTTACGCGATATTTTAGATAATCTCTACAACAGGATCTCCTCGATGCCAAGAGCGAACGAAATCAAAAAAGGTATGGTACTGAACTACAACGGCAAATTGCTGATTGTGAAAGATATCGACATTCAGTCGCCTACCGCCCGTGGCGCCGCCACACTGTATAAAATGCGTTTTTCCGATGTCCGCACCGGTCTGAAAGTGGAAGAACGTTTCAAAGGCGACGATATCGTTGATACCGTCACCCTGAGCCGTCGCGGCGTTGACTTTTCTTATGTCGATGGCAACGAATATGTGTTCATGGATAAAGAAGACTATACGCCGTATACCTTCACCAAAGATCAGATTGAAGAAGAGTTGCTGTTTATGCCTGAAGGCGGAATGCCGGATATGCAGGTTCTGACCTGGGACGGCCAACTGCTGGCGCTAGAGCTTCCGCAGACCGTGGATCTGGAAATCGTCGAAACCGCGCCGGGTATTAAAGGAGCGTCCGCCAGCGCACGTAACAAACCCGCGACATTAAGCACCGGTCTGGTGATTCAGGTTCCCGAATACCTGAGCGCAGGTGAGAAAATCCGCATTCATATCGAAGAGCGCCGTTATATGGGGCGCGCGGATTAAGTTTCGCATTTTTCGGCTGCGCCCCAGGGCGCAGTCTGACCCTTTTCTTTATTGACTGTTCTGCGCCCGGAAAGAGAAACGTTAAAAATTTAACATTTTCTGCTCTTAAGATGGCAGAAGCACGACTTCGTCAACTCAGCCCTTCTCTTTTTCACGTTTATTCGCCAGGATTATTAAAGTTGTTATGTTGTATCAATATTCTGGAGCTGACGTGACCAAAACCAATCTTATTACTGGATTTCTCGGTAGCGGAAAAACCACCTCTATCCTTCATTTATTAGCTCATAAAGATCCGGCTGAAAAATGGGCCGTCCTGGTCAATGAATTTGGCGAAGTGGGTATTGACGGCGCACTGCTTGCCGACAGCGGCGCACTGCTAAAAGAGATCCCCGGCGGCTGCATGTGCTGCGTCAATGGATTGCCTATGCAGGTGGGGCTCAACACGCTGCTACGCCAGGGCAAACCTGACCGGTTGCTGATTGAACCAACCGGACTGGGACACCCAAAACAGATTCTGGATTTATTAACTGCGCCAGTTTATGAGCCGTGGATTGATTTACGCGCCACGCTCTGCATCCTTGACCCTCGCCTGCTACTGGACCAACAGAGCGTCGCCAATGAAAATTTCCGCGATCAGCTCGCCTCAGCCGATATTATCATCGCCAATAAGACCGATCGCGCCACGGCACAGAGCGATGCCGCCCTGCAACAGTGGTGGCGACAGTACGGCGGCGATCGTCAACTGATTCATGCCGAACATGGACAGATAGACGGTAAGCTTCTGGATTTACCGCGACAAAATCTGGCAGAACTGCCGGCCAGCGCCGCGCATTCTCACACTCATACCAGTAAAAAAGGACTCGCCGCGCTAAATCTGCCCGCCCAGCAGCGCTGGCGACGCAGCCTCAATAGCGGACAGGGTCATCAGGCCTGCGGCTGGATTTTCGATGCCGATACCGTGTTTGACACCATTGGCCTACTCGAATGGGCTCGTCTGGCGCCGGTGGGCCGGGTGAAAGGCGTTATGCGCATACAAGAGGGGCTGGTACGCATCAATCGCCAGGGCGATGACCTGCACATCGAAACACAGAGTGTCGCGCCGCCGGACAGCCGGGTTGAACTTATCTCAAACACAGAAACCGACTGGAATACGTTACAGACGGCCTTGTTGAAGCTTCGTTTAGCGACGCACGCGTAAGGTTGCCACCGTTTAAAAACTATGGCGAAATGACGATGAAAACCCGCTATTCCTTGATAATTCTGCTTAATGCCGCCGGTCTGGCGCTGTTTTTGTCATGGTATCTTCCCGTCAATCACGGTTTCTGGTTCACCATTGATTCCGGCATATTCCACTTCTTTAACCAGAAACTGGTGGAAAGCCACGCGTTCCTCTGGTGGGTCGCTATTACCAATAATCGGGCGTTTGACGGCTGTTCGCTGCTGGCGATGGGCGGACTGATGCTCAGTTTCTGGCTAAAAGAAGACGCATCGGGCCGGCGGCGCATTGTGATAATCGGATTGGTCATGCTGCTAACAGCGGTGGTGCTTAACCAACTCGGTCAGGCGCTGATCCCCGTCAAGCGCGCCAGCCCAACGCTCTCTTTTGAGCATATTTATCGCGTCAGCGAGTTGCTGCACATCCCGACAAAAGACGCGTCAAAAGACAGTTTCCCAGGCGATCACGGTATGATGCTGCTGATATTTTCCGCCTTTATGCTGCGTTATTTCGGCAAAACGGCGGGGATTATCGCCCTTATTATATTTGTGGTTTTCGCGTTTCCGCGCGTTATGATTGGCGCTCACTGGTTCACCGATATTGTGGTCGGTTCGCTCACGGTTATTTTGATTGGCCTCCCCTGGTGGCTGATGACCCCGCTCAGCGACCGGGCGATAGCGCTTTTTGAGAATTATCTCCCGGGCGGAAATAAACAAATTTCAAACAAATAACCCATACAATTAACATTACCTTCAGCGATAGTTTTACATCGTTGAAGGTAATTTATGATGATATTCCCCCAGCCCATCATTTTTCGGTCATATTATTCCTCTGCAAAATGAACAGGTTGCATGATTTTTAAACGATTTGCGCTTAATTTGACCCGTGCTGATAGTTCACTTTTCGTATCATAAATTCTTATAAAAAATCACGCGAAATCGCTCGCAATGACAGCAACAATCGGGTAATCTCAAACTCGTTTTGCCTCGCCAGATAATTATTCTCATTGCGAATAAATTTGTGCGTTCCGCCACAGATTTGTGCACAAAGAATTGTCTCAAGCTGTGCAGGTAATTAGTCTCATCACGTTTGGCATTTTTATAACGATATTTATCGTTAAGGACTTCAAGGGAAAACAAACAACATGGTCAAATCTCAACCGATTTTGAGATATATTTTGCGCGGGATTCCTGCGATTGCAGTTGCGGTTCTGCTTTCTGCTTGTAGCACAACCACCAATACCGCAAAGAATATGCATTCTGAGACGCATGCTGTGGGCAATAGCGATAACTCTTCACTGCAAGCCTCTCAGGATGAATTTGAAAATATGGTGCGTAACCTCGACGTTAAGTCGCGGATTATGGATCAGTATGCTGACTGGAAAGGCGTGCGTTACCGCCTGGGCGGCAGCACTAAGAAAGGCGTCGACTGTTCCAGCTTTGTACAGCGCACCTTCCGTGAACAGTTTGGTTTAGAGCTTCCGCGTTCAACCTATGAACAGCAGGAAATGGGCAAAGCGGTTTCACGCAACAACCTGCGTACGGGCGATCTGGTTCTGTTCCGCGCCGGTTCCACTGGTCGTCATGTCGGTATTTATATCGGCAATAACCAGTTTGTCCATGCGTCTACCAGTAGCGGCGTCATTATCTCCAGTATGAACGAACCGTACTGGAAAAAACGCTACAATGAAGCGCGTCGAGTTCTGAGTCGCAGTTAATCTTCATCAGGCAGCACCTCCCTTGGCTTACCTGATGAGACGACATAAAAAGCACTGCTTCAGCAGTGCTTTTGCTTATTATCCCTTCTGAACCCGTTTTACCGAATAGCGACGTGTCGCCTCTTATCCAGCCTACAACACACGAACATAGGCCTGATAAACATAGCGCCATCAGACATTCAGGTCGTTTCCCCCAACGACTACTGCGACAATACGCTTTCCTGCGCATCACAGAAAAGCATGACTATCCGGGGTAATCCAGGCTATAGTCTTATAAATCAACCAGTTTAACCGGCATCCGCCTTTTCAGGTCACATCAGGAATTATGCTTACACGCGACTCCTCTTCCGGTCGGAAAATCCTGCTTACCTGTATCATTACGGGGATGGCAGCAGCATTACTTATTGGTAGCCTGCAATTTTTCCTGTCGTGGCATAAACGGGATGTTAAATACAATACGCTCCTTTCTGATGTACAACATTACCTGGCCAGCTATTTCGCCGACCTGAAAGCCACCACCGATATTCTTCAGCCGTTGACGATCAACACCTGTCAGCAGGTTGGCGCAGAACTCACCTCAAGAGCCGCTTTTAGCCTTAATGTCCGCGCCTTCTTATTGATTAAAGATAAAAAAGTGTTCTGCTCTTCCGCCACTGGCGCCATGAATATGCCGCTTCAGCAACTGGTGCCGGATATAGATATCCGCAAAGACGTTGCTATGGCGATTCTGCCCGGCACGCCAATGATGCCCAACAAACCGACAATGGTGATTTGGTATCGGAACCCATTATTAAATGACAGCGGCGTATTCACATCGCTGAATATTAACCTGACGCCCTACTTACTCTATACCACGCGCCAGGACGATTTTAACGGCATCGCGCTGATTGTCGGCAATACCGCGCTGTCGACTTTTTCTTCGCGTCTGCTGACCGTCGCGGAGCTGCCGGGCGCGCCATCACGACAGGCAACTATCAACGGCCTGCCGCTTAAAATACAGCTTTATGCCGATAGCTGGACCTACAATGACTTGTGGTATGCGTTGATGCTGGGCTGCATTAGCGGCATCGTAGCGGGGTTTATCTGTTACTTTATCTATGCCCTCCGGACGCGACCGGGCAAAGAGATTTTAACGGCGATCAAACACGAGCAGTTTTATGTGGTTTATCAGCCCGTCGTCGATACTCGTACGCTAAGCGTCACCGGGCTTGAAGTCTTACTGCGCTGGCGTCACCCTACGGCAGGCGAGATTCCGCCGGATGCCTTTATCCACTATGCCGAAGCGCAACAACTTATCGTACCGTTAACGCAGCATCTGTTCGAGCTGATCGCCCGCGACGCTCCCACGCTACAGAAGGTGATGCCCGTCGGTGCCAAATTTGGCATTAACATCGCGCCGGAACATCTGCACAGCGACAGTTTTAAAGAGGATATGCACCGGCTCAGGGACGCCCTGCCCGCGCACCATTTTCATATCGTGCTGGAAATCACTGAACGCGATATGCTTCAGCAGTACGAAGCGGCCAAACTGTTCGAATGGCTGCATTCCGCCGGGTTTGAAATCGCTATAGATGATTTCGGTACAGGCCATAGCGCCCTGATTTATCTGGAGCGATTTACTTTAGATTATCTGAAAATCGATCGCGGCTTTATCCAGGCGATCGGTACGGAAACCGTCACGTCTCCGGTTCTGGATACCGTGCTGACGCTCTCCAGACGCCTGAATATGCTGACGGTGGCCGAGGGCGTTGAAACGCCGGAGCAGGCCCGTTGGCTACGCGATCACGGTGTTAATTACTTGCAGGGGTACTGGATTAGCCGTCCTTTACCCCTAAAAGATTTCGTGCTGTGGATGTCGGCGCCTTCCGTGCCTGAATGGTAGTCCCCTTACGGTTTTAACGGATTCACATCAGACGCAACGTCACTTATTATTCAGCGAAACGCCTGCCGGTTTGCAGCGGGCAATACGATAAGGAAACCGCCTTCAGATGATTGCGCGCGTAATGCTTCTGCTTGTCGCACTGGTTAGCGCTGGCGCCCAGGCCCAGGAAATCAAAGAAAGCTACGCTTTCGCCGTACTCGGCGAACCTAAGTATGCTTTTAACTTTGATCACTTTGATTATGTGAATCCTGCTGCGCCGAAAGGCGGTCAGATGACGCTTTCCGCCATTGGTACGTTCGATAATTTCAATCGCTATTCGCTGCGCGGCAATCCCGGCGTACGTACCGAAGCCCTTTACGATACGCTTTTTACCACCTCGGATGATGAGCCCGGAAGCTATTATCCGCTGATTGCCGACCATGCCCGCTATGCCGCCGACTATTCCTGGGTGGAAATCTCGATTAATCCCCGCGCTCGTTTTCACGATGGCACGCCCATTACCGCCCGCGATGTGGCCTTTACCTTTCATAAGTTTATGACCGAAGGCGTACCGCAGTTCCGTTTGGTCTATAAAGGTACTACCGTGAAGGCGATTGCGCCTTTAACCGTGCGAATTGAGCTGGCGAAGCCTGGTAAAGAAGACATGCTTAGTCTGTTTTCACTACCGATCATGCCCGAAAAATTCTGGAAAAATCACAAACTCAGCGATCCGCTTTCAACGCCGCCCTTAGCCAGCGGGCCATACCGGATTACTCAGTGGAAAATGGGCCAGTACATTGTCTATTCACGCGTCAAAAACTACTGGGCGGCTAATCTGCCGGTCAATCGTGGACGTTTTAACCTCGACACTATCCGCTACGATTACTACCTTGATGACAATGTCGCTTTCGAGGCGTTTAAAGCGGGCGCATTTGATCTACGGCTGGAAAACGACGCTAAAAACTGGGCAACGCGCTACATCGGTAAAAATTTCGATAATCATTACATCATTAAAGAAGAGCAGAAAAACGAGTCGGCGCAGGACACACGCTGGCTGGCCTTTAATATTCAGCGCCCGGTATTTAAAGACCGACGGGTACGTGAAGCCGTCACCCTGGCCTTCGATTTTGAGTGGATGAATAAAGCGTTGTTCTATAATGCCTGGAGCCGAACCAACAGTTACTTCCAGAATACCGAGTACGCCGCCAGAAATTATCCTGACGCCGATGAGCTGGTATTACTCGCGCCGATGAAAAAAGATCTTCCTCCTGAAGTCTTCACTCAGATCTATCAGCCGCCGGTCTCTAACGGCGACGGCTACGATCGCGAAAATCTTCTTAAAGCTGACGCCTTGTTGACGCAGGCCGGATGGGTGCTCAACGGACAGCAACGGGTCAATAGCGTCACCGGTAAGCCTCTGACGTTTGAACTTCTCCTTCCTGCCAGCAGTAATAGCCAGTGGGTTCTACCCTTCCAGCATAATCTTCAGCGTCTGGGCATTACGATGACTATCCGTCAGGTTGATAATTCTCAGCTCACCAACCGGATGCGCAGCCGCGACTATGACATGATGCCGAGGCTATGGCGGGCGATGCCCTGGCCCAGCTCCGATCTACAAATCTCATGGGCGTCGGAATACATTAACTCCAGTTATAACGCTCCCGGCGTACAAAGCCCGGTGGTGGATAAACTGATCGCGCAAATTATCGCAGCGCAGGGTGATAAAGCGAAACTGGTGCCGCTGGGACGGGCGCTGGATCGCGTGCTGACCTGGAACTATTACATGCTGCCGATGTGGTATATGGCGCAAGACAGGCTCGCCTGGTGGGATAAATTCTCCCATCCGGCGATTCGCCCGGTATATACCATCGGGTTAGATACCTGGTGGTATGATGTCAACAAAGCCGCCAAACTACCGGCAGCCAGGAGGTAGTAAGAATCAATGGGCGCCTATCTTATCCGCCGTCTGTTACTGGTGATCCCCACGCTATGGGCCATTATTACCATTAACTTTTTTATCGTGCAGATCGCTCCCGGCGGCCCTGTCGATCAGGCTATTGCCGCGATTGAATTTGGCCAGGGCGGCGCGTTGCCCGGCGCCAGCGGCGAAGGCGTTCGCGCCAGTCATGCGCAAACCGGCGTCGGCAATATCAGCGACAGCCATTATCGCGGCGGCCGGGGACTCGATCCGGAGGTGATCGCGGAGATCACCCATCGCTACGGCTTCGACAAACCGCTGCATGAGCGTTATTTCAAGATGCTACGGGACTATCTCTCTTTTGACTTCGGCGACAGTCTGTTTCGCAGCGCATCCGTACTAACGCTGATCAAAGATAGCCTTCCCGTCTCCATTACCCTGGGATTATGGAGCACGCTGATTATTTATCTGGTGTCTATCCCGCTGGGGATCCGCAAAGCCGTCCATAACGGCAGTCGCTTTGATGTGTGGAGCAGCGCGTTTATCATTATCGGTTATGCGATCCCCGCCTTTCTGTTCGCTATTTTATTAATCGTCTTTTTTGCCGGCGGCAGCTACTACGATATCTTTCCGCTACGTGGCCTGGTCTCCGCCAACTTTGACACATTACCGTGGTACCAAAAAATCACCGATTATTTGTGGCATATTACGCTACCGGTGTTGGCGACCGTCATCGGCGGTTTTGCTGCCCTGACGATGCTGACGAAAAATTCGTTTCTCGACGAGGTGCGTAAACAGTATGTCGTTACCGCTCGCGCTAAAGGCGTGAGTGAAAAAAACATTCTCTGGAAACATGTTTTTCGTAACGCCATGCTGCTGGTGATCGCCGGGTTTCCCGCCACTTTTATCAGTATGTTTTTCACCGGCTCGTTGCTAATTGAAGTCATGTTCTCGCTCAACGGCCTGGGGCTGCTGGGTTATGAAGCAACCGTTTCGCGCGACTATCCGGTGATGTTCGGTACGCTTTATATCTTTACCCTGATTGGCTTATTACTGAATATCCTGAGCGATATCAGCTATACGCTGGTCGATCCACGCATTGATTTTGAGGGACGATAATGCCGCGATTAAGCCCGGTCAATCAGGCCCGCTGGGCGCGTTTCCGCCATAATCGCCGGGGCTACTGGTCACTATGGATTTTCCTGGTAGTGTTCAGCCTGAGCTTATGCGCGGAACTGATTGCTAACGATAAGCCATTGCTGGTGCGCTATGAAGGCCAGTGGTATTTTCCGCTGGTAAAAAATTACAGCGAGCGCGATTTCGGCGGCCCGCTGGCGACAACGGCAGATTATCAGGACCCCTGGCTACAACGGCAGCTTGAGAATCGGGGCTGGGTGTTGTGGGCTCCCGTACGCTTTGGCGCCAATACCATTAATTTTGCCACCACGCAGCCTTTCCCCTCCCCGCCTTCGGCGAAAAACTGGCTGGGCACCGATGCGAATGGCGGCGACGTTTTCGCCCGCATCCTGTACGGCACCCGCATTTCTATTTTATTCGGCCTGATGTTAACGATTTGCTCCAGCGTCATGGGCGTACTGGCGGGCGCGCTACAGGGCTATTATGGCGGCAAAGTCGATTTATGGGGACAACGTCTCATCGAAGTCTGGTCGGGGATGCCGACCCTGTTTCTGATTATTTTACTTTCCAGCGTAGTGCAGCCTAACTTCTGGTGGCTGCTGGCCATAACCGTACTGTTTGGCTGGATGAGTCTGGTGGGCGTGGTGCGCGCCGAATTTTTACGGACCCGCAATTTTGACTATATCCGCGCCGCGCAGGCGCTTGGCGTCAGCGATCGTGACATTATCCTGCGCCATATGTTGCCTAATGCGATGGTCGCTACCCTGACATTTTTACCGTTCATTTTATGTAGCTCCATCACCACCCTGACGTCGCTGGATTTTCTGGGATTTGGTCTGCCGCTTGGCTCCCCTTCTCTCGGCGAACTTCTTTTACAGGGGAAAAACAACTTACAGGCTCCCTGGCTGGGGATCGCCGCCTTTCTGTCTGTCGCCATTCTGCTATCGCTGCTGATTTTTATCGGCGAAGCGGTACGCGACGCCTTTGATCCTGCTAAGGCGGTATAAGATGACATCTCCATTGCTTGCGATTGAAAATTTATCGGTAGGTTTCCGTCAGCAACAGCACGTGCGCCCTGTCGTTAACGCCATTTCGTTACAGGTGAACGCCGGGGAAACGCTGGCGCTGGTCGGCGAGTCCGGGTCAGGAAAAAGCGTGACGGCGCTTTCCATTCTGCGTCTTTTGCCTACCCCTCCCGCCGTCTACCTCTCCGGCGATATTCGCTTTCACGGCGAATCATTGCTTCATGCCAGCGAGCAGACGCTACGCGGCGTGCGCGGCAATAAAATCGCCATGATTTTTCAGGAACCGATGGTTTCACTTAACCCACTGCATACGCTGGAAAAACAGCTCTATGAAGTGCTGTCGCTCCATCGGGGAATGCGTCGGGAGGCGGCAAGGGCGGAGATGATCGGTTGTCTGGATCGGGTCGGTATCCGCCAGGCGAGCCAGCGTCTACGCGATTATCCGCATCAGCTTTCCGGCGGCGAACGCCAGCGCGTCATGATAGCCATGGCGCTGTTAACACGGCCGGAATTACTGATCGCCGATGAGCCGACCACCGCCCTCGACGTCTCCGTACAGGCGCAGATTTTATCTCTACTGCGGGAACTCCAGCGCGAGCTCAATATGGGATTGCTGTTTATCACCCATAACCTCAGCATTGTAAAAAAACTGGCGGATTCAGTGGCGGTAATGCAACACGGCAAGTGCGTAGAGAACCAACACGCCGACACGCTGCTCTCCGCGCCGACCCATCCGTACACGCAAAAACTACTCAACAGCGAACCCACAGGCGATCCGGTTCCGCTCCCCACCGGGCAGACGCCGTTGCTGGAAGTGGACAGGCTGCGCGTCGCCTTCCCGATCCGCACAGGCATTCTGAAGCGCGTCGTGGATCATAATGTGGTGGTTAACAATATCAGTTTCACCCTGCATCCAGGCGAAACGCTGGGTCTGGTCGGCGAGTCAGGATCGGGAAAAAGCACCACCGGTCTGGCGCTGTTACGGCTTATCCGCTCCGAAGGCCGCATCGTGTTTGACGGTCAATCGCTGGATACGTTAAACCGCCGCCAGCTTTTACCTGTTCGCCACCGTATCCAGGTCGTATTCCAGGACCCGAACTCATCGCTAAACCCGCGTTTAAACGTGTTGCAAATTATCGAAGAAGGCCTGCGCGTCCACCAGCCTACGCTTTCAGGCGCGCAGCGCGAACAGCAGGTGAAAGCGGTCATGATGGAAGTCGGCCTGGACCCGGAAACACGGCATCGTTACCCCGCTGAGTTTTCCGGCGGCCAGCGTCAACGTATCGCCGTCGCCAGGGCGCTGATTTTAAAACCGTCGCTTATTATTCTGGATGAACCGACCTCATCGCTGGATAAAACCGTTCAGGCGCAGATTCTTGCCCTCCTGAAATCGCTCCAGCAAAAGCACCGTCTGGCCTATATCTTCATTAGCCACGATCTGCATGTAGTACGCGCGCTGTGCCATCAGGTTATCGTGCTGCGGCAGGGGGAGGTGGTTGAACAGGGGCAATGCGAGCGCGTGTTTACCGCACCGCAACAGGCCTATACGCGTCAGCTACTCGCGTTAAGCTGACGCCTAAAAAGGATTATTGTTAGAAAAAGGTTCCGCTATCGCCACGCCGAAATTTTTCAGCCGACAGGTGGCGGCAAACTCATCCTGACGATTAACGAACAGGCACGGTTCCCCTTCGCATTCCAGCACGGAGCAAGGAACTTCAATATCGCTTAGCGCCTGGCTGAGCTTATGCATCACTGACCACGCGCTATCGCCTGCCGGACTCAACAGTTTAAGCGCCACCAGACTATTCTCGGTGCTCTGCCCGTTTTGCGGAATCGGTTCAACCTTTGACCCCGCAAAACCCGCCGACCAGCGATAGTTTTGCGGCAGGCGGTGAACAATTGAGAGCTGTAATGTATTCACTTTCTTTCCCCGGAAGCACAATTACTTCACAATTTACTTACATTTATATTAACACATCATTGACAACCCGTCCTTAAACAGATTGCTAACGCCCTTCTCTCCGTCAGTGGCTCTACAGCAAGCGGGAGTTAAAATAGTTTTACCGACGCGGAGATAGCGGCGGGCTATATGTACCCGTTTCTGCGATCTAACTCAACCTTTTTAACTACAATGATGTGACTTTTTACATAAATGGATTTTACATAAAATAAACATAAAGGAGGAAAATGATGAATTGGTAATTGATATACATCAACTATGAAAGCCGTTTGGCTTTGCCATCGTGTAGCGGATAGCGTCCCCCAACGCCGCCTGCGCATTCTTCGGCGCCATTGAGGGACACCGCGCCCGTCACCGTTTTTTGGGACGGCTGGCGTAGAGATAAAACAGAATGGAACAGGCGGCGCAAAGCGCAATCGACCAAATCATCGGCCACGCACTGGTAAAGGTAGCCAGCGACAGCAACGCGCCGACGATAGCGCCAATACCAAAGCGGAAAGTGCCCGCCAACGAAGACGCCGTTCCGGCCATATGCGGAAACTCATCCAAAATGACCGCCATCGCATTGGACGAAACCATCGACACACAGCCGACAAACGCCGCAACGCCGACCACCAGCGCCCAGAATCCAATGCCCATCAGCGCGCTGAAAACCATCCACACCGCCATCGCAAACTGAATCCATAGCCCGGCCCGAAACATGTTTAGCGCCCCTACCCGTCTGACAAAACGGCTGTTGATAATCGTCATCACAAACAGAAATACGATGTTCAACGCGAAGTAGTAGCCGAAATCCTGCGGCGGAACATGATTAATTTCGATATAGACAAACGGCCCCGCGCTCAAAAAAGAGAACATACCGGCAAAACTAAACCCGCTCGCCAGCATATAGCTCAGTACGCGTTTGTGGCGAAACAACGCCGCAAAGTTACCTATTGTGGTACGAATATGGAAAGGCTGACGCCGCTCAACGGGCAGCGTCTCTTTAATCAGAGCAAAGATCATGACTGACGCCAGAATCGCCGCAATGGCCAGTATCCAGAAGATATAGTGCCAGCTTAACCATACCAACACCCAGCCGCCGACAATGGGCGCCATTAACGGCGCTATCGTAGTGACCAGCATGACAAATGACATCATGCGCGAAAACTCTTCCTTTGGATAAATATCCCGCATCAGCGCATTGATGACGACGCTTGCCGCCGCGGCCGCCAAACCGTGAAAGAAACGCATCACGATCAGTTGATCGATAGTCTGCGCCAACGCACAGGCGACCGCCGCAGCAGCAAATACCAGCGTCCCGCCCAGGATGACCGGCTTACGCCCGAGGCTATCCGCCATCGGTCCATAGATAAGCTGACCCAGCGCAAACCCCAGAATATAGGTGCTGAGCGTCATCTGCGCGCTACCGGCAGGCACGCCGAATTGCGCAGAAATCACCGGCAGCGCTGGAAGATACATATCAATCGACAGCGGCATTAACATGGCCAACAGGCCAAGGATAAAGACAATGGCAAAGGAAGAGTGCTGCCGGGTGGTCACATCGAACTCCTGAATTTAACGAGATAGTTAGCCGACGCTGGCGATTTCTTCTTCAGTCAACGGGCGATACTCGCCGGGAGCCAGATTCTCATCCAGCGTAATGGCGCCAATCCGTTCGCGGTGCAGTTCCACAACGCGATTGCCTACTGCGGCAAACATCCGCTTCACCTGATGATAACGGCCTTCGCTGATGGTCAGACGGACCTGCACAGGCGTTATCACCTCCAGCGTAGCGGGTTTAGTGAGATCTTTTTCATTATGCAACTGCACGCCTTTCGCAAATTGCGCTGCCGTATCGTCGGCCACCGGCGACTCCAGGGTCACCAGATAGGTTTTTTCACAGTGATGGCGCGGCGACGTAATGCGGTGCGACCACTGACCGTCATCTGTCATTAACACCAGACCGGTAGTATCGATATCCAGACGTCCTGCGGCATGCAGCTTATACGCCACCGGCTCATCCAGGAAATACAGTACCGTTGGATGATCGGGATCATCGGTTGAACAAACGTATCCCTGCGGCTTGTTAAGCATAAAATAGCGTGGCCCGTGTTGCTGCGCTAAGGGATTGCCGTCATACGCAACCGCATGTTCCGGGAGCAGTTTGAAGGCCGCATTTTTAATGATGTCGCCATCGACGGTAACGCGGTTACCACGAATTTCACGCCCGGCAATAGCGCGGCTGACGCCAAGCTGCTGAGCGATAAATTTATCAAGTCGCATGTGTGTGATTTAGCCTGTAATAATACGGAAATCGGGCATTCTACCCGAAAAAAGGGAATTGCTATCCGCTCAGTATAGCGGGCTAACTATATCCCTCAAGGGAAATGATTCATGGCATACTATTCCCGGAACCGTTTAACGTAGTGAGACCATGATTTTTACACTCCGCCCCTACCAGCAAGAAGCCGTAGACGCCACGCTCAGCCACTTTCGCCGCCACCGTACGCCCGCCGTGATTGTTCTGCCGACCGGCGCAGGTAAAAGCCTGGTGATCGCCGAACTGGCGCGCGTCGCCCGCGGACGGGTACTGGTGCTGGCGCATGTGAAAGAGCTGGTCGCGCAGAACCACGCCAAATATTGCGCGCTGGGGCTGGAAGCGGATATTTTCGCCGCCGGACTCAAACGTAAAGAGAGTCAGGGCAAAGTCGTGTTCGGCAGCGTACAGTCGGTGGCGCGTAATCTTGACGCCTTCCAGGAGGAGTTTTCGCTGTTGATTGTCGATGAATGCCACCGCATCGGTGACGATGAAGATAGTCAGTATCAGCAAATCCTCACTCACCTGAGTAAAGTTAATCCTCACTTACGTCTGCTTGGGCTCACCGCCACGCCCTTCCGCCTCGGAAAAGGCTGGATTTATCAATTTCATTATCACGGTATGGTGCGCGGCAACGACAACGCTCTGTTTCGCGACTGTATTTATGAACTGCCGCTGCGCTATATGATTAAACACGGCTATCTGACGCCGCCTGAGCGGCTTGATATGCCAGTGGTCCAATACGATTTCAGCCGCCTGCAGGCCCAAAGCAATGGGCTGTTCAGCGAAGCCGACCTGAACCGCGAGCTGAAAAAGCAGCAGCGGATTACGCCGCACATCATCAGCCAGATTATGGAATTTGCGCAAACGCGCAAAGGCGTGATGATTTTCGCCGCCACGGTCGAACATGCGAAAGAGATTGTCGGTCTTCTTCCGGCGGACGACGCGGCGCTGATTACCGGCGATACGCCAGGGCCCGAGCGCGACGCGCTGATTGATAATTTCAAGGCGCAGCGTTTTCGCTATCTGGTTAACGTCTCGGTGCTGACCACCGGCTTTGACGCCCCACTCGTTGATCTCATCGCGATTCTACGTCCCACCGAGTCAGTTAGTCTTTACCAACAAATTGTCGGGCGTGGTCTGCGCCTTGCGCCGGGAAAGACCGATTGCCTGATTCTTGATTACGCTGGCAACCCGCACGACCTGTATGCCCCGGAGGTCGGTAGCCCGAAGGGAAAAAGCGATAACGTCCCTGTCCAGGTATTTTGCCCGGCCTGCGGCTTTGCCAACACCTTCTGGGGGAAAACCACTGCCGACGGCACGCTGATTGAACACTTTGGCCGTCGCTGCCAGGGCTGGTTTGAGGATGACGACGGCCATCGCGAGCAGTGCGATTTTCGCTTTCGCTTCAAAAACTGCCCGCAGTGTAATGCCGAAAACGATATTGCCGCCCGACGCTGCCGGGAATGTGACGCTATTCTGGTCGACCCGGACGATATGTTAAAAGCGGCGCTCAGGCTCAAGGATGCGTTAGTCCTGCGCTGTAGCGGAATGACGATGCAGCATGGGCAGGATGAGAAAGGCGAATGGCTGAAAACCACTTACTATGACGAGGACGGCGCGGATGTCAGTGAGCGCTTCCGCTTGCACACGCCCGCCCAGCGTACCGCTTTCGAACAGCTATTTATTCGCCCGCATACGCGCACGCCTGGCGTTCCTTTACGCTGGATCACGGCGGCGGATATTGTCGCGCAGCAGGCGCTGTTGCGGCATCCCGATTTTGTGGTCGCGCGGATGAAAGGCCAGTACTGGCAGGTGCGTGAAAAAGTGTTCGACTATGAAGGCCGCTTCCGCCGGGCGCACGAATTACGTGGTTAATTGTACTTTTCATTGATGTAACGGCGATTTGAGTATAGAATCCCGCCCGCCTTTGCATACGCAAAGCAGATCACTTACCTGTTGCTGGGTCGCCTGTAGCAGGAATTATTAAAGAGAGATTTAAATGTTTACTATCAACGCAGAAGTACGTAAAGAGCAGGGTAAGGGTGCGAGCCGCCGCCTGCGCGCCGCTAACAAGTTCCCGGCAATCATCTACGGCGGTTCTGAAGCCCCGATTGCTATCGAACTGGACCACGACCAGGTGATGAACATGCAAGCTAAAGCTGAATTCTACAGCGAAGTTCTGACCCTCGTTGTTGACGGTAAAGAAGTAAAAGTTAAAGCTCAGGCTGTACAGCGTCACGCTTACAAACCGAAGCTGACTCACATCGACTTCGTTCGCGCGTAATCGCCTGGAAGTTGAAGAAAAACCCCGCCCCGGCGGGGTTTTTTTATGCGTTTAATTGAATTTGACGACATGCAGAGCAACGAGAACCCACTTTGCTTTTCTGCTTTCTTACACCTCGCCATATTCAATTAGCGCCTCCCCTAATCGAGGATCTGTAGTTTCCGCCGCGGTATTCATACCTTTAAGCCGATTGAATAATGCCCGTTGACGAACGCTGGCACTTTCTGGTTTCCATGGCAAAATTCGTATTGGTATCGTTTGCCCGTCATTCAACGCATCAAATACCTTTTCATTGGTCAGTAAGTCGCCGCAGCTCCATGTCTTGCTATCAAACTGAAAATCAAATAAGACATGGAGCTCCAGTTCATCTACACGCACTTGACGCTTTGCATTATCGATGCATATTTCCACCTTCTCTTTATGCGTCAAAGTTGCATCAAGATTGAGTCCATACCGTTTCAACTGCCCCTTGTCGTAATAGTAACGTATGCTGGACCAGGTTGATTTAAAAGCAAATCCAGTAATGAATAAACCACTTAACAAGAACAGCGGGCATATGAACAAGCTCAGTAACCAGTTGGCGCCATAAGTATAAAACAGTACCAACGAGAGAACGGTGAACACCATGCCGAGCACCAACATCATCAAAAATGCGACAATGTGCGCATACAAAACCTGCCGAAATAAACTGAAATTAACAGGCGGCTTCTGACGTATTCCTTTACTCACTACGGCGTCCTTTTATGTCGTATGCCTTTATTTCCCGCCCGACGAGCGTCGCTGCAACTGGTCGCGCAGATTCGGCGGCGTCCCTTTGATAGTCAGGGTATCGGTCGCCGGGTCCCAGAAAATCCGCTCGCCCAGCAGCATCGCATCAAAGTTAATCGTTAACCCGCCGCCGCTGCCGGCATATTTGGTTAGCTGGCGCAGCGTACTGCGATCCGCCGGAAAGCTCTCTTCCAGCTCATAGCCTTTTTCGGCGGTAAATTCGCTGAAGCTGACTTCACTGACGCCGGAAAGCTCTTTAGACAGCGATTCCAGCTCAATCTCTTCCCCGGCTTGTAACTGCTCGTTGCAGTAGCTGTACACCTGCTGACGCACGTTCTGACGTTCCGCTTTATCCAACTGCGCTTCTGCGGTGAAATCATCCACTGCCTGCAACAGGCCGCGATTCTGCGCTTTGGCGTTCAACCCTTCGCTGGCACCGAGGAAATCCATAAAGAAGTCAGCGACCTTGCGCCCTACCCGACCTTTGAGAAACGTCAGATAGCGGGTCGATTGCGGATTAGTTTCCCACTCGGTAAGATCGATACGCGCCACGATATCCGCATGGTTGATATCAAGATAATGCGTCGGGTTAATGTCCAGATTTTCATTGACCCGCATACTGCTCAGGTTGTTCAGTACCGTAACCAGCAGATACTCCACCGCCAGGTAGCGATAATGGCAGAACAATACAATGCCGCCGTCCGCAAAGGGATATTTCGCCAGTTCGTCACGCAGGCGTCCGGTCGCCGCCCGGCTAAAGGCAAGAAAATCTTCTTCCCCCTGACGTTGCAACCGCAGCGCTTGCGCCAGTTCACTCTCTTCATTAAACAGGCCATACGCCTTATTCTTGGCGCTATAGACCCGATGCAGTTCAGCCACCATCTCGACAACGGTGGTTGTCGGCTCCAGCAATGAATCGCGCAAGACCAGCTCAAGATTTTGCTCATCGCGCTTGATAAGCTGGTGCAGGGCAATCTGGTTGATATCCAGACTCATGATAAACTCTCCTTTAAGACCGGGCGGTATTCAACCACCGCCTGCCGGAAGACGCAAGCAATCGCCCTGTCATTTCAGGCGTTATCCGTAACGCGAATGATTTAGGGGATAAAAATGCAGAAAAAAAACTGTTGCTACGGTAATATGTTGCCCTTTCATGAACAAACAGATTTTGATTTATGCCACAACTCTCCCGCTATAGTGATGAACATGTTGAACAACTGCTGAGCGAACTGCTCAGTGTACTGGAAAAACATAAGGCGCCGACCGATCTTTCCCTGATGGTGCTGGGAAATATGGTCACCAACCTTATCAACACCAGCGTTGCGCCGGCTCAACGCCAGGCGATTGCGAACTCTTTTGCCCGCGCCTTGCAGTCTTCGATTAGCGAAGACAACGCGCACTAAAAAGCCCGACTCCGGAGAAACAAGCGACAGGTATGGTAACTCATCGTCAGCGCTACCGTGAAAAAGTCTCCCAGATGGTTAGCTGGGGGCACTGGTTCGCTCTGTTCAATATACTGTTGGCTACGTTGCTCGGCAGCCGTTACCTGTTTGTCGCCGACTGGCCGACAACGCTTGCGGGTCGCATATACTCCTACCTGAGCATTGTCGGGCACTTTAGCTTTCTGGTGTTCGCCACCTATTTGCTTATTCTTTTTCCGCTCACGTTTATCGTGATGTCCCAGCGGCTGATGCGGTTTTTATCAGCCATTCTGGCGACCGCAGGTATGACGTTGTTGCTTATCGACAGCGAAGTCTTTACCCGTTTTCACCTGCATCTTAACCCCATTGTCTGGGAGCTGGTCATCAACCCTGACCAGAACGAAATGGCGCGCGACTGGCAGCTTATGTTTATTAGCGTGCCGGTTATCTTATTGATTGAGATGCTATTTGCGACATGGAGTTGGCAAAAGCTGCGCAGTCTCACGCGCCGCCGCCATTTCGCAAGGCCGCTTGCGGCATTCTTTTTCGTCTCCTTTATCGCATCGCATCTTATCTACATCTGGGCAGACGCTAATTTTTACCGGCCGATTACCATGCAGCGGGCAAACCTGCCGCTCTCTTATCCGATGACGGCGCGACGTTTTCTTGAAAAACACGGTCTGTTGGATGCGCAGGAATATCAGCGCCGTCTGGTAGAGCAAGGCAATCCGGAAGCGGTCTCCGTACAGTACCCGCTCAGCAATTTGCACTATCGCGATATGGGCACCGGTCAGAATGTGCTGCTCATTACCGTAGACGGCCTGAACTATTCCCGCTTTGAGAAGCAGATGCCGGAGCTGGCTACATTTGCCGAGCAAAACATCGACTTCACCCGTCATATGAGTTCAGGGAATACCACTGATAACGGTATTTTCGGCCTGTTCTATGGCATATCGCCAGGCTATATGGATGGCGTGTTATCCACCAGAACGCCTGCGGCGCTCATTACCGCGTTGAATCAGCAAGGCTACCAACTGGGACTGTTTTCTTCGGATGGCTTCGCCAGCCCGCTTTACCGTCAGGCATTACTGTCCGATTTCTCGATGCCGACAGCGCAGACGCAGTCTGATGCGCAAACGGCCAGCCAGTGGATAGACTGGCTTGGGCGCTACGCACAGGAAGATAACCGCTGGTTCTCATGGGTATCGTTTAACGGTACTAACATTGATGACAGTAATCAGAAGAATTTTGTTAAGCGTTACGCCAGCGCCGCCAGCGACGTGGATGCGCAAATCAATCGGGTTCTGAACGCGCTGCGAGAGGCCGGTAAATTCGACAATACCGTCGTGATCATTACCGCAGGACGCGGCATACCGTTGACGCCGGAAGAAAATCGCTTCGACTGGTCGCAAGGTCATCTGCAAGTACCGCTGGTGATCCACTGGCCGGGGACGCCTGCGCAGCGTATTAATGTGCTTACCGATCATACCGATGTGATGACCACGTTGATGCAACGCCTGTTACATGTCAGCACGCCAGCGAACGAATATTCACAGGGCCAGGACATCTTTACCGTTCCACGTCGTCATAACTGGGTAACGGCGGCAGACGGCAGTACGCTGGCAATCACGACGCCGCAAATGACTCTGGTGCTCAATAATAACGGTCATTATCAGACCTATGACTTACACGGCGAGAAGATCAAAGATCAGAAGCCGCAGCTCAGTCTGCTGCTGCAAGTGCTAACAGAAGAGAAACGTTTTATCGCTAACTGATTAATTATAAATCAGTTAGCACCGTTTCCCCTTGCATTCGCGTTGGAAAGAGGTAGTATTAGCACCCACAAGTCGGCACGTAGCGCAGCCTGGTAGCGCACCGTCATGGGGTGTCGGGGGTCGGAGGTTCAAATCCTCTCGTGCCGACCAAAATTCCCCTTAAAAACCAGCCTCTCAGGGCTGGTTTTTTTATGCCTACAATTAAAAAGTTAGCTGATGCCAGAGACGTTATTTTGCATGAACTGATTTAGCATGAACTGATCGGACACCTTTCCCGTGCAGTGGTCAACGTAAAGTCAATGCAGGCAAATAACGTAAACCATTTTTGTACTAAAACAGAAAAAGCGCATCTATACCCTATGCTGGAAGAAATGTTTGCAGTGGCAGGTAAATGAGTAAGCAATCTGTCGCAGCAATAATAAAACGTTCTGGTAAGGTAAACGGCCTACCACTTCTTTGTCACTAACAATTAGCCTCCCTGTCGCCATAGGGCCGATAATGATCGGCTAGTCACAACACGTTTTTGTAGACAACGTACGGTGATTAATTACTCCTTCAGCCAGCAACTCGCTAATTGTTATTCAACTTCAGAAATTATAACTAATTGAAGCACCTACAAAATTATGCCCTGAATTTTTATCCGTGAGTGATCCATTCGAGAAATGCCGGATATAAGCTTCTGTAGAAAAAGCCCCAAAGTTCCAGCCAAGAAACGCTTTTTCTCCAAAGGTAAATGCAGAATTGACACGCATATCATCTCGCGACTTAGATTTTATATAAGCCCCCAGACCAATACCGGTATAGATACCAGCGAAATGAACCAGCGCCACATCCTTCGAGATACCCAATACGCCCTGGTTATATTTATTGCAGGGAACGCTGCCAGAATGTTTACTGCAATCATCGATACCCTTAGCCTTAAATCCTCCTAACTCCAGATTATTTCTTGCCTGTAAAAAGAAAAAATCGCTGGGTTCACTGTATGTCAGAAATGCCGTATATAAGTGCTCAACCCCTCCTCTTCTTATACTTTCTCCCGCAGCAAAAGAGATCTGATGCTTGTTGCCCTTGCCAAAAAAAACATTATCATTAGCAGAACATGCGAATGCACAAAGTAATAATATATATATAAATATTCTCTTCATATACACTCCACCACCATTTCAATGTCAATAGTTATTTTTAACCGGCTAACATATTTAAAATTTTCTACGCCACGCTTACGCTCACAGAAACGGCTGATATAGCATCCACACTACGCTTTCCCCTTGAGTCGCCCCAACGGGTGCTCAAAACGCCGCGAGTGTTGTTCAGGCACATCCAGGATAAGTTATAAGTGAATGACTCTCATTCCTGACCACATTTTCATTTATGATAAGAATATCGTCAGAATCTCTTTATCGCATAAAAATACCTCTGCTATTGACTTAATATTTAATTTAACAGATGTCGCGGTTTATTCGTTCTGCTCAGATGTATTTCATTGGCATTAATAAAACCATAAATAAATTCAATTAAAATAATTTGTTAATAATGAAAAGCTTTAGACGCTATGACTTTTAATAAGGAATTTCCTGCCAGGAAAGATAGTCTGGACTTACGGGGGCAAGGGCGCAGCTACATATGCCACACTTCTGTTATGTCACATTGTCCGAAAAAAGCGTCCAGACCAGTATTCAACTTCAGGGAGTATTCTGTTTTCTCTCACAACGGGTTGTTTTATCCTTTCTATCGTTCAGCTAATTACTCGCCTGTCACAGGTTTTACTACTTACCCATGCACTAATTAGGGTAAAATTTACGCGCTTGACAATGTGGCAAATCTGGACGATTTCCGCGCTGAAAACAATAATCATTCTAATAAAACTCAGGAGATATAGCATGCCTGAAGTAACACCTTTTCAGGTGCTTATTGTGGACGACCATCCACTTATGCGGCGAGGTATTCGTCAATTACTGGAACTGGACCCGGCTTTTTATGTCGTTGCCGAAGCGGGTGACGGGGCGAGTGCGATCGATCTGGCGAATCGCATTGAGCCCGATCTGATCCTGCTGGATCTGAATATGAAAGGTCTGAGCGGGTTAGATACCCTGAACGCGCTACGCCGGGATGGTGTGACGGCGCAAATTATTATTCTTACCGTCTCGGATTCCGCCAGCGACATCTACGCGCTGATCGACGCCGGCGCCGACGGTTATCTGCTCAAAGATAGCGATCCGGAAGTGCTGCTGGAGGCCATTCGCAAAGGCGCTAACGGCGGTAAAGTCTTTAGCGATCGGGTCAATGAATATCTGCGTGAGCGCGAACGGTTTGGCGCGCAGGAAGATCCCTTTAGTATCCTGACCGAACGAGAGTTAGATGTCTTGCATGAGCTGGCGCAGGGGCTTTCTAACAAACAGATTGCGTCAGTACTGAATATTTCTGAGCAGACGGTTAAGGTGCACATTCGTAATCTACTTCGCAAGCTAAACGTGCGCTCGCGCGTCGCGGCGACCATTCTATTTTTACAAACACGCGGAATGCAGTAACAAGCCAGGCCCGATGGCGCCACGCCACCGGGCCGTCAGGGAATTATTTCTCCTGCGCCAGCCGGATACTGCGCTCTATCACCGCCCGCCGGGCGTCACCCGCCGGCAGTAACTTCAGCATCATCTCCCAGGCCGCCACCGCCTCGCCAAAGCGCTGCTGCTCAAAGGCGCTGAACGCATACAGGCTTAACACCCGGATATCCGTGTGGTCGCGGCTCACCAGCCGGCGCAGCAGCTCCCCGCCGCGGCGGTTATCCTCCGGGTCGGACGAGCGCGTCAGCGCCTCCGCGTAGCCCAGCGCCGCATCGCTGTTTTTCGGGTCCAGACGGTAAGCGTTCGCATACGCCCCGGTGGCGGTACCGGCATTACCCAGTACCATACCGATGCGCCCCAGCATGAGCCAGCCCTCAACATTGCCGGCATCATTCTGCAGGCGGGTACGCAGCCCCAGCGCCAGCCG